>JAIORD010000059.1 GCA_021108275.1 Methanococcoides sp. | reverse complement strand
TCAGACCGAAAAAGCTCCGGTCTCCACTAATGATCTTGAATTGAAAGTGATTGAAATTCCGCGCATTGTGCGGAACAGTAAATATGTTTTCATCGTATATAAGGGCATTGATTCCTTATAACCCATGTAACTCACAGCAACAAGCTACAAAGCAATATCTGCACAATTACAGCCTGCTTATTCACTCGCCTTGTGAGAACTCCTAATTGTAAGGAGTGGTATATAAGGGTTTTGATGCCTTGTACACTTTGTAACTCACAATAACAAGTTGCAAAACAATACCTGCACCATTGCAGCCTTGCTTATTCACCCGCCTTGCGAGAACTCCTAATTGTAAGGACCGATATAAATACATATCGTAAGCAATGAATTTTGAATGCCTGTAAATATAAAAAAGGTCAAAATTAACAACAACCACACGAACATAGCAAACATATTCCCCGATCATAAACAAACCTTAAAAGCTGGAGCATACGCAACCTTTAACAATAAATGATACATAAGTAGTAAGGTATATTGGACGAAATCCTAAACTGAATTAAATTTGCACAAGATATCAAAAAATCGGGCTGAAGGGGCCACGCAAAGAAGCAGAGAAGTACTTGCGACCATTGAGAACATCCCAGATGCAAAACATGTCAAATTCAGATACTTGGATGAGAATGTCAGTATGGAGCGCATTCATAGAGCAATGAAAAAATTCCTAAAAGGTTGATCATGAAAGAAGGGAAAGAAGGACTGGATACTAAAGTAAAGCGTCTTGACACCGCTGTTGATAAATTACGCATAAGGCGCAAAGACAGCAATACACTGAAAGTAACTGAAAATGTATTCGATGATGCTACTCTAAAATCCCTATACACACTATCTAATAAAGGAATATTACAGGCACTTGGCGGATCCATAAGCACCGGCAAAGAAGCAAATGTATTCCTTGGCGAGGGAGAAGAGCACGACATTGCCATTAAGATATATAGGATATCCTCCAGCACATTCAGGTCAATGGAAGACTACATTCTCGGAGATCCGCGCTTCACTAACATCCGACACAACAAAAGGGACATCATCTTTGCATGGACCAAAAAGGAATTCCGTAACCTCATACGTGCAAATGAAGCCGGCATACGCGTACCCGTACCCATCATCACAGAAAGGAACATACTTATTATGGAGTTCATGGGTGAGAACGAAAAACCATTCCCCGCTTTAAAAGATATGAGGCTCGAAATCGAAGATGGTAAACAGATATTCGAAACTATTATAGATGACATGCACAAGCTCTACACCAAAGCAAGTCTTGTCCATGGAGATCTTAGCGAATACAACATACTCATCGACACCAATGATTTAACGCCCATCATGATCGATATGGGGCAATCGGTGACCCTAGAACATCCACGAGCAGACATATTTCTAAAAAGAGACATTGAAAATATACTAAGATACTTTAAGCGTTTCAAAATTGATGAGACTCCCGAAAACGTTTACAAACGCATAAAAAATACAGGGAACGAGAACTGAAAAGCGCAGACTATAATTAAAATAATCAGTAGGTAGACCATATGAGCCACATCAAAATACCCCAGGACAGAATCGGCGCAATAATCGGCCCACAAGGCAGCGTCAAAAAGATGATCGAAGAAAGATCCACTGCAACACTTAACATCGACAGTGAGAACGGTACAGTCGAAGTAATAGCAGGAGATGACCCTGTTGGTGGAATGAGAGCAACAGATGTCATTCAAGCAATAGGCAGAGGATTCAACCCCGACAAAACATACATATTCTTTGATGATGACCTCATGATGCTTGAAGTAATTGATCTTTCACAAACCGCATCCACCTCAAAGGAACTCCTGCGCCTCAAAGGCAGAATAATTGGAAAAGGCGGAAAGACAAGAGAAATAATAGAGAGTCTCATAGGTATCAAAATGTCCGTTTATGGAAAAACAGTAAGCGCAATAGGCCATCCAGACCAGATCCTCATCGTAAGGACGGCAATGGATATGCTCATCGGTGGCGCAACCCATGGTGCAGTATACAGTTTCCTCGAAAAGAAGAAACAAGACCTTATGCGCTCACAGCTTGACTCATACTAAAAACTAAAAGGATGACACTAATAGTGATCATCCACCTTTAACATTTCTGGAAAACTGGAGAGATATCCATGAGTGAACAAAAGAACATAGTCGAAACAGCAATTGAAATGGGAGATTTCTCGACACTTATAAGTGCCACAAAAAAGCTTGACCTCTTCAATAAATTCAGTAACGAAGGTCCATACACGATTTTTGCTCCCATAGAAAGAGCATTTGAACTAATTCCAGACAGTGTTATCGATGAATCTTTTGAGGATCGCGAATACCTAATGGACATTATAAACTACCACATTGTGGAAGGAAAATACCTCACATCTGACCTTAAAAATATCCAAACACTCACTGCACTCAATGGAAAAACACTCAAGGTCTCAAAAAATGGAAAGCTCCTTATCAACGGTATCGAAATAAAAAAGGAAGATATCGAATGTACAAACGGAGTGATACATGTGATCGAGGAGATCCTTATCCCATAAGCTCATTTTAAAGGCAACATCACGTGGACCTTAGTACCCACACCAACCTCACTTTCCACCCACATCTGACCTTCATTGATGGTCACAAGTTTTTTAGTAAGAGCAAGTCCTAGTCCTGTACCACCATACTTTCGTTTGGCAGAACCATCACCCTGATGGAATTTATCATAAAGATGCGGCAATTGCTCCATGGGAATCCCAATGCCATCATCACAGATCACAATATGCACCATATCACCAATGGCACTTGCCTGAACTCCGACCTAACCACGATCGGAAGTAAATTTGACAGCATTTGTTAAAAGATTATGCAATATGTGCTTGAACTTTATCTTATCTACACATATCTGAGGAAGGTCAGGATCCAATTCACAGACAAAAGAAATATCCTTCAATAAAATAGAATGCATAAGAGATTCCTTAACCTCCAGAACAGAATGCAAGATCTTAAATTTCCCCACATTCACTTCTGCATTCCCGGCTTCGATGTTCGAAATTTCAAGGATCTTAGTTATAATATCCGAAAGATGATTACCACTATTTGAAACATTCTGAAGATATCTCCTCTGTACATCATTCAAATCCCCACAGCGGCCATCCAACAATATCTCGGAAAAACCAACAATTGCATTCAACGGAGTTCGAAGTTCATGGCTTACATTAGCAAGGAACTCGCCCTTAGAACAATTTGCAGCATCAGCTATTGACATTGCACGCTTTAAAGCATCATCCGCTTTTTTCGTTTCAGTTATATCCTTCAGTGCAACAAAGAAGTAAGAAGGCATATTATCCCTATCAAAGATAAGAGCACATTCAAGGATCGCAGGGAAGATGCTTCCATTCTTCCTCATATGCCATACCTCTTCATCCATACAGCAGTCTGAATTCAGAAGATTATCCAGAAGGCATTTCAAGCGCGGAACTTGACTTTCATTATAGAACATCAAGAAATGAGTTCCGAGGAGCTCCTCAACAGAATAGCCATGAAGTTGAGAAAATGCTTCATTCACATATATGATATTGCCATCCATATCAAGTATAGATATCCCATAATTTACCTTATACGATATCGACTTGAATATATTAAGATCATTCTCAACAAGCTTCATTTCAACGAATATACCCAAAGACCGAGTGACCGAATCTACAAAACCACCATCATTATGGAAATTATCAGCACTAGTATAAGGCATATCTTCAGAATACCAAACCTCGAAACTACCATGGACAACGTCATCAACGATTATATCCGATCTGCAGTTCCAATTCGAATCAACGAAAAGGCCAGCCTGGAAAATATTTTCTTCATAAATAAGGCGACAACCGGTAACTGATCGATATTTCAGATCAGAAAAAACAGTATCAACTACCTTCCTAAACCCCTCATTCAAAGAAGGAAGAACATTAACTATACTTGAAACTTTGAGCAAACATTCAAGCTCACACACATGTTTATTTAAATCACTTTCCTGCATTTCCAGAATGTCATGAGCACATCTGCGTTCGGTGATATCAGAGAATGTCATTGCGAATTCACCACTACGAGGGCAGAAAACGTTCACTTCATAAAAACGATCACCAAAAAGTGAATAATCATCAAAATGAGCACTCTCGCCAGTCAGTGCTACCTTGCCATATTTTTCAACCCATGAGACATCCATACAAGGGAAAATATCCAGAACATTTTTTCCAATGACATCGTCTTTTTTCAGGCCTACGATTCTCTCAAACGCCGGATTAACATCAAGGAAACAATAATCGATCGGAACTCCACCCCCATCGCAAATGATCTCATGCAAAGCATATGCACACACCATTTCATTGAAGATCTGTGGATATGCATCAACCCTACCACAACCATCAGAAAGCCACTGCTCTGCACGGCCAGAATCAAGATCAGCAAGATTCAATACTACATCTGAAGTCTGCTTTAATTCCCTTTCAGAAAACATTCATAATCCACATTGCACTTTTTACATCGACGACCACATGAACAGCAGTTATTAGTTCATGTTAGCATCCATACTGCACATACTGCACATACCACAGCAGGCAATACTGCCTAAGTGCATGTCAATCTTTTGGTTATATCAAGTGCACATCCAAAGATATTCGTGATGGAGGGGGTGTTTATTCGAATTTATTTGAAATTTTTTTAAACGAATGAAAAATAAAAAGTATCGATGACAAAGATTCCCGAAAGGAGTTTGTCACCATCAAATAAGGTCATCCATCTTCAAGAAGTTCATCCACTAATTCAAGAAGGTCCTTTACCACTAATTTTGAACTTTCATCGATTCCAAGAGCGAGATTATTGACACAAAATGGACATGTGGTCAACAAAACATCGGCAATCTCAGCTTGATCCACACGCTTAGAAGCGATATTTTTGGAAATTTCCGGGAACTGTGCCCTCACACCACCGCCACCACCACAACACCGTGCAGATTCCCTGTTATCAACCATCTCCACGAATTCCACATCAGGGATCTTATTGATAACATCCCGAGGTGCATCATAAACACCAAGATGTCGGCCAATATGGCAGGGGTCATGATATGTCACTCTTTTTCCATAAGGCTTAAGGGGTATCTCCTGCTCACTCAACCACTCAATGAAATGCAGAGCCTTGAACGGTAACTCCATGAATTGCGGGTACTCTTTCCTGAACATCCTCAAACAACCCGCACATGAGAACAGAACTATTTCTGCACCAGTATCTCCGATCGCTTTAACATTGGCCTCTGCCTGTCGCCTTATATTGCCATCAGAAAAACCAAGTCTTCCAAGAACACTCCCACAGCATACTTCATCAAGTAGCGTATAATCCACACCAAGCTTTTTCAATATAGAGAGACCTGCCTCTGCGATCTCCTTATTCCTATAGGCTGCGCTACAACCAGTAAAATAAGCAATCTTGGCCTTGTGTGGTTTTTCACCAAATATCTCAATCCTACTCTGATCTTCCCCGAAAGGATTACCCAGCGTTGCAATCGACTCTGCAATCTTACGATGGGTAGGACTCATAATATCCGAAGCCACAAGGTCCTTCCTTACAGCCTCCACAACCCCTACAACATCTGTTGAAGAAGGACACCTGCGAGTGCAATCTGCACAAGTCGTGCACTGGTACAGCCTCTCAACAACAGATTCATCCGGCTCGATATCGCCTGAATACAGCCCATAGCAAAGCGCCATCTTACCCCTTGCCACCGAAGAATCCCACTCGACATCAGCAAAGATAGGACAAACGTCCTTACAAAATCCACACTGAGTACAATTGACCAATTCCTTTTTCCACTTATCCAGATTATCGGTTTGCATTCACTCACTCTCCACATGATACCGCAGACGTGCAATGAAATTCTCTTCCCAGTCCATTATCTTGTACGGGTTCATAATATTGTTCGGATCAAGCCCTTTCTTGATCACTTTCATAACCTCAAGGCTTGATTCCCTTTCCCTAAGGAAGAACGGGGCCTTCGTCATCCCAACCCCGTGCTCACCGGTTATCGTGCCACCAAGCTCCATGACCTTCTCATATATTTCCGAGACCGCCTTTTCCGCCTGATCCCAATGAGACTGCCTTGTCGGGTCCATCAGGACCTTAGTGTGCAGATTGCCATCCCCGGAATGCCCATAGCTTGCAATAATAATATCATATTTATCCGAAATAGCCTGAAAAGCCTTCACAGCTTCCGGCACCTTGCTCATGGGTACGGCCATATCATCAGCAAGCATAACTGTCACAAGGTCATCATGATACTTTGACAAAGCTGGTATCATCGCCTTCCTGCCTTTCCATAATTCCTCTTTCCGCTCGGCATCGTAAGTAAAATCAACAGATATGGAACCGGATCCCTTACAGATCTCCGTCACTTTCTCTATCTGGTCCTTCACATCATGGGAACTGCCATCGACCTCAATCAACAGTATTGCCTCTTCATCGGGAAGCCCAAGACATACAGCCTTGTTAACCGCTTCAATACAAACACGGGACATCAGCTCCAGCCCGGAAGGAATGACAGGATAAGCAATGATATTAGAAACACACCTACCAGCATCTTCCAGGGTATGAAAAACAGCCACTGCAACCGCAGTAGCTTCTGGAAGGGGAGTGATCCTGAGATTGACCTCCGTGATAACACCAAGCGTACCCTCCATACCGCACATCAGCTTTTCGAGCTGGTATCCTGCAGAGTTCTTCAATGTCCTTGACCCGAACCGTGCAATCTCCCCTGTAGGAAGGACAACTTCCATTCCAAGAACATAGTCCCTTGTAGCACCATACTTCACAGCATTGCCACCGGAAGCATTCGTAGCCACCATGCCACCGATGTTCGCAACGTTCCCACTGGAAGGACCGGGTATGAAAAAGCCGTATTCCTTAAGTTTAGCGTTCAGGTCCTTATGGATCACCCCGGGCTCAACGACCACATACAGATCCTCAATATGAAGCTCTTTGATAGCATTCATCCTTTGAAGGTCCATGACAACCCCAGCTGCAACAGGTACACTGTGTCCGCAAAGAGCAGTTCCTGCACCCCTGGGTACTACAGGGAAGAGAAGCTCATTTGCGAGTTTCACTACTCCTGCCACCTCTTCGGTGTTCTTTGGCCTGAGGACAGCATCAGGCATGCTGCGGTGTATTCCGGCATCTGTGGAATAGGCATACAGTTCCGCCGTGGTCGTGCGGATATTATCATCCCCCACAACCTCCCGTAGCCTGTCGATGATCTGTTTTTCCATTGTTACTCCTGTTCATTCATAAGTGGAATAGTAAGACTTCCCTGAGGAAGGATTATCGCATAAGGTTCTTTCCCCTCTGCTTTTATAGTAGCCACCGCTTTATCAAAAGCCTTCTGTATGCTTTCCTGCGGCTCAAGTTTTGCCCGGAGCAGTATTTCGTCATCAAGGTCAGAGACCGCCCACATCTTCGCCATTGTACCTATCTGTGCCATCCTCGCAGCCTTGTGGAAACCAAGCTTATAACACTGCGAAGTCTTTTCCATGACATCCTCACATGTAGCAGATGAACTTAGCAGGTTCAGGAAAGTGTCCTCCCCAACTCCATCACGACATTTAGAGACCATGATGATAATACCCCCATCCTCAAGAGAAAGCCTCCCGTTCTCAAGAGCTTTCTGCGACTGGTAAAGATCGATATCCATTGGATACGGAGCGGCTGTCAGTACAATATTACCTTTTTTAGTGGCACTGGTACAGAATACCTCATTTGCCTTTTCCACAGCTGCATCAAATGACTTGAAAAGGTCACCTGCTGCCATGGCATAAAGTCCATGGTCCGCAGTCAGTATCGTCTGTATGGAAAATATATTGAGGTCATTAAGAACTGCCATGGCATCGGTCATATCCTCTGCCACAGGATTGCCTGCAAGAGCGAGGGACTGGGCCTTATTTGAAAGAGCATGTTTGTGGTTCATCTCGATCGTCTTAAAACCAGCAACTCCGGGAAGAAAGGCTTTCCTACCACCGGTATAGCCTGCAAAATAATGCGGTTCGACACTACCGATAACAAGGATGTTCCCAGCTTCCCTTACCATCTTATTGATGTACATTTCTGTGCCGTTAGAGGAGACACCAAGATATTCCATATCCTCATCTTTTCTTGCATCGTGGACATAGATGGAATCTTTGAACTCATCATACAGGTTTCCGAAAATGAATCGGAACTCATCTTCTGTGGGTCCCCTGTGGGCACCTGTGGCAACTATGAACTTCACATCAGGATGGGAACGTAAGGTATCCTGCACTTCCTCAAGAACCCGAGCAGTAGGCGTAGGCCGTGTGGCATCATTTACGATAACAAGTATTTTATCAGCATTGTTCGCAAATTCCTCGAAGGGTTCTTTTTCAACAGGATCGGAAAGAGCTTCTAAAATTATGCTTGACTCATCCCCTACTTCTGGTTCGTTGGGGGACAAGACCTCATGAGGAATGGTCACATCGATATCAACAAAGTCTTTTCCGTAGGGGATCTTTACATTCATTATTGTTGCTCCTTTTATAATAGTTTTGAACTTTGTGGTGTATATGAACCATTGTAAGTGAATTTAGTATAAAAATGCTAGGGAAATGAGGAGTTATTGAATAGGGAATTTTTAGGCAATGAATTTCTACAAAACCCTAATTTAAAAAAGATAAAGGTGAGCAAAACTTAAAGTTTGCTCAACTCAACCACCCGTACATCCGGCACTACATCCCTGAACATATCCACAGTTCCCGGATGACAGGTAAAATAAAGCACCTGATTCGACAAGCTCAGCTCATTGATAGAACTGATCGCATTCCTGCTCCTTACCGGATCGAAATTCACCAGAATATCATCGAAAACTATAGGCAAAGACTCGGAATGCTTACCAAGCTCCTTAATGAAGCCGAACCTCAAAGCAAGATAGAGCTGTTCGGCCGTACCCCGACTTAATTCAATTATATCCTTACGTTTTCCTGCCCCATCTTCAACAAAAATATCAGAAGAACCAAGTGGAGAATACAACCTTTCATACTTCCCGCCAGTAATGTTGGAAAAGAACGACTGTGCCTCAGTAATAACATCCGGCTGCCTTTCCCTTTCATACCTCTCCATTGCCTTTGAAAGTATATGTTGTGCAACAGAATATGTTGCCCACTCCCTTGACCTCTCATTAAGCCCTTCTTTAAGAGATTCAAGCTCCAGCCGCAATGCAGAACCTTCATTATAACCCTCAAGCTGCCTGATCTGGTTCCTGATACTTCCCTTCTCATCGCTTAAAGACTCAAGATCATCATCGACCTCACCGATCAAACCGACAGCTTCGACCTCTTGTGCCTTCAAAACATCAAATTTTGAACCATTGAGCTCATCCACTATCTTCAGATGTTCATCATCATTCCCGGAAAGCTTCCTCACATGCGACTCAGCTATCTCGTAACCACTTCTTGCTCGAACAAGCTCATCCCAGACCTTCGCATTACTGACAAACTCATCCTCGGTCTCAGAAAACCCTTCCTTAAGAAGAACGGACATATCGCTCAAATAACCCAAATGCTTACCCTCGGCATCCTTAAGACTGAACACAATTCCATCCAGCTCCAAGATCAGAGCATCCAACCTGTTCTTCTCACTTAACGCCTTTTCAACATCATCCCTAAGAAGCTCCAGTTCCGTATCAAACCCAAGCCCAGACTCCATTTTTCCACAAACATCAAGGACCGAACGGATCTTGTTCTCATAAACAGTTATAGAATCAGCATAAAATCCTATCTTATCGGACATATCCTTGATCTTATCCTGTACCTCATAACAATTCCTGATCGAAGTGAAAATATCAAGGATGCTCTCGGCCGTCATCTCAGAAGAAAGGTCATACTTTGCAAGCCACTCCTTCCACTTAACCAAAACAACATCCCTTTCAGCTTCCTTTTCCTTAAGATCGGCAGTCAGCACATCTGAACGGGCAAACAGATCATCAAGGTCCTGTCTGATCTGTTCCACTTTCCCGGTCTTCGCAAATTCCGCATTCACATCATCCCGCAACTTCAGAACATCCTGATCAATGGAACGTCCAGAGTTCTCAAACTCACACAGAACAAGCAACTTCCGGGCGTCCGCCTCGAACTCTTCAACAGAAATCTCGCACCTTAATAGCTGAGACTGGATCTCACCTATGAAAGCAAGCTTATCCTTCCCCTCCCGAACAAGAGCAAACTTGTCAGGCATGTCCCCAGGAACAATATCTGCATCCAGATCACATGAAATGAGCCACCCTTTCCACTCGGATTGAATTTCCTTATGGAACTCCCTCATATCGTCAGTGTTTGATTCAAGCAAAACATATTGTTCGCTGGATACGAGCCTTTCTTTCTCGAATCCATCCCTCTGCAACCTAAGCTCAGAAACCGACCTAATACCAAGAGCATATTCCTTAAGCTCATCATAACGAGCTTCAAGTGCAGACCTTTCAGGTATATCTTCAAAATCACAGGAGACAGCAACAGCCAAAATCTGTTCCCTTATAGACCGAATTTCCTGCACAACCTGCTCTTTTGCATTTCCTGATGGAACAATCTCCATATCATTGGCAGGAAGTGTTGCACTTTTGCCTGCATTCCTCACAGACACAGAATAGATGACTGCCACAATGAACAGACCAATACATGCAACAATACCTCCCTGCAATTCATTATACATATAACCAGCTACAAGCCCAGCAACACCCATCCCTGCAAAGACCCCTGTAGGCCATATCGGCATCTTCTGGTTTGTTGCAACAGGCATTTGCCCCATCATTGAAGCAAAATTCTCATCCCTCTCTAAAGACTTGAGGTCGATCTCCTTCTCCTTAAGAGAAGAGTATCGTGACTGTAAGCTCTTCAAAGATGCAAGCATCTTGTGAAGCTCAGCCTCAGGAATACGTATATCAATTGCATTTATCTTAGTATCGATCTCATCTATACTGCCATCGATCCTGACAATGTCATTCTTTAGCCATTCAAGTTTTGATTCCAGGTCATGGATATTCAATTCCGTATCATTAAAACCATCCTTCATGGCACTGACATGATCCCTCACACTGCTGGAAATATCGAAGTTTTCCAATAAGGATCCGTCCCACTTACTTCCAATATCCCCCAATAAATTAGCAAGTTCTTTCTTTTTACCATCAAGCTTGATCCTGTGAGAGATTATTTGTTCAGTATTGGAACGATATCCCACCACACGATCTGCCATATTCAGAATTGCAGACCGTTGCATCAGTATCTTGCCATAAACAGCGTCTTGTGTTCGGTCCTTTTTCGAGATAGAATCCTCAATAGATTTGAGCTCCTGACGCATGACCCTTATATCATCATCCACCTCAGTTATTTCACCGTGACGTTTGCGTACATCATCTATTGCAGGTATGGATATGTCGAAACCATTCAACTTCTCCTCATCCCAATCAGGTCCAATCACCTGAAGCATGGACCCAAGTCTTTTCATTTCCCCCTTCAACAAAACCTTCAGGTCTTGGAGCTCAACTATTTCAGCCCTGTATTTTCCGACACCTTTGCCCAACTCGAATATAACATCCTTCTGTGCAAGCAGAAGGTCATCAACCATAATATTGCCCTGTTGCGTCCGGTTCCTTTCAATAGAACTGTTCAGTTCAGCAATGCTTTTATCGATATCCTGTATCCTCTCTTTGATGATCTCATATCCATTAAGCCCATTTTCAGGAAAACTTTCAAGCTTAGGAAGCTCTTCGAGTTTGCTGGCATGTATCTGAAGTTCTACCCAATCATCCCACACCGACAAAAGAGCCTTTATATGTTCCTGTTTTTCCAAAAGAACTGACTTTTTTTCCTTGAGCTCACTTATCTTTTTTTCCGTATCCCCGATATCACTATGCAACAGATCATAGGTATATTGTCCATCTTCGATATCCTTTATGTTCTGCTCGATATTATTGATCCCAGTAAAAAGAGTATTTATCAATGGTTTCTTTCCAGATGGTTTGAACAGGTCCCCTTTTTTAGTATCACAAAATCGTTGAATGGAAGAGATAGAAGCAGCACCAATACCAGTTCCTGCACTATACAGTTTCCCGCTGATAGACTCTCCGTTCAGCCTGTCGAAATCCTGTAGTTCGTCCAGACCAAAAGCATAGACATTCTCAAAAACATCCTTATCTGCATTGCCAAGTAACTTTCCAAGTTCTGCCTCACCTTTGATGGTACCGTCTGGAAGATAGACGTTCAACCCATCCTTTGCATATCTTTCCAGGGCGTAATTAGCCCCGTCATCCCCGTAAACCGAAAGTCTTCCACCATGCAGTCCACCCTTGAACGGAGGATAATGGTTGCATTTGCTCCTCTTGTCCGGGAAACCAAAAAGCATCCTCCTTATGAATGAAAGCAAAGTGGATTTTCCGGCTTCGTTCTCACCATGCAGCACAGTCAATCCCTCACCCAGACCATTAATGGAAAGATCATTGAACTTTCCAAACCCGTCTATGTTCAGATCAGTTATTCTCATACTCACCCTCAGGGATCAAATTGTTCAGAAGCAATTGTTCTGCATTCCTTGCGATACTGACAAGTTCCTCTTCATCGAAAGACCTTAGAAGATGCCTTATTTTCCCTTTTCCAAAAAGAGAATGTAAAGGTTCATCAAGTTCCTTAAGATCACCACGGTCAGAACATATCTCATCGGTTATGCTCAATATATCGGAAATGAAATTATCTCTGCTTAAAAGGTTCTCACGCTCGAACGGGAAAGAGGTTTCATCCTTCAGTCTTTCTATCCAGACCGAACCCGGACCTATATCATAGTTTTCCCGCAGATGTTGCACAATATCGTTCAAAAAGTCCTCTTTTATCAGAAGTCGTTTTAATTGGCTTCTGCCCTGAAGTCTGAACCTACAGATAACATACCTGCCATCTGCAATTTCAGAGAGCTTGTCCATCTTATCTTCCAGTGCTCCAATCAGATCTGCTTCTGTTTCAAGCTCTTCTACAGACATATCCTCGATGTACCATCGAACAGAATCCACCGGTACAAAATCGACCTTAGTATCACCTTTTTTATTCACTTCCACTAACATGCATCCCCGCTCCCCCAATTCCCCGGGATCCCTTCCCTGCGGATTGCCGGAATAGACGATGTAAGGATCGGTTGCCATTACCTGTGGATAATGTATGTGGCCAAGTGCCCAGTAATCATAATCTGATCCTTTAAGGTCCTGCATAGTGCACGGTGCATAAGGGTCATGACCTTCACCTGGACCCACCGTGCAGTGGAGCATCCCTATAGTGAATGGAGAACCCGGCTCCTTTTGTTGAAAACGTTTTGCAAGATTTTCCTGAATGTTCTTTGTACGGTAACTAATCCCATTGATGGTAGCGACCACTTTACCGTTCTTTTCCACGAAAACGCTTTCTACATCATCCCCACTGAAAATTTTGACATTATCAGGCCATTCCAAGTTTGCAGACCATCCATTCAAAGGATCATGATTCCCATGTGTAATGTATGCTGCAATGCCTGCTGCTGAAAGCCTTTTAAGTCCTTCGAGAAATTTTAGCTGGGCATAAAGGCTTTTGTCGGCACTATCGTATATATCGCCGGAAATTAAAAGAAAATCAGCATTCTTTTCAATACAAGTATTAATGATATTGTTGTAAGCAGCAAATGTAGCCTTTGTCATCACATCACTTAATTGAGGATTGATCTCTGAAAGTCCATGAAAAGGACTGTCCAGGTGAAGGTCCGCTGTGTGTACAAAGATGAGATTTTCATTATCTTTGGGGTTTGAGCTTTTTTTTGCGGTCATGTGGGGAACCTTTCAGAAATTTTCTAATATTATTAGATAGATGATTATTATTTAAAAGTTATGAAATTGCACCAGGCAGAGTGACAGTAAATGAAAAACATTCGGCGGCACATTAGTCATATGAAAAAATATTATTACTCCTACCTTACTTCCTGATACTATATTGACAAGTTAACAAATATAGTTCATTGTGGATTGTAGAGACTCTAAGTAACATGCATTTTATCCAAGAGGGCAAGTCTAGAAAGTTTGGGCCGAAAATAATGATTTTAAATTATTGAAAATTCAGTCTTGTAGAAATCATGGAAAAATCAATCCATAAAAAGTATCCAGTGTTTACAAGGATCATAAAACTTTTCTTCGAAGCCCCATCCGCGATTGAGATATATGAGGAAAATTGCGGCAAGATCATTTATGAGTAAGGTTTCCTTACTTTCACTTTAAAAATGCTCATGGGAGATTGGCCCTCAAATATCCTCTTGATCATTAGTGAAAATTAAGAGGATTTTCACAGAGCCGGAAAATACCCATTTAAAAAATGAATATTGCAATTGATCATTTATTTTTTCAATTTTCTGAAAAGGTATTTCCTTTTGAAGTATCCAATCAGAAGGACCAACAATCCGCCCACAACTGCAATCTTTAATAATAATGTGGGGACCCCTATTTTATTTACACTTGAGCCCTCCGTATCTCCGATTGAATTCCCATCTTTAATTGTTGAAGATATCAGTTTTGCAGACTCTTCTTTGACCATTGGAGCTTCATTCTCATCTCCAGTTATCACAAATGGTGAGAAGCCAGGTGTCTTTGCCTCAAAGTAGAGATATACCCCATCCCCCCCTGTCTTTGTGGTGGGGAGCCGGTTCCATTCACCATCATGGTATCTGTTGAGGATGATGGTGGATTCATTGATGTTGTTATCATTGACCCATGAATTATTGACCCTGAAACCTATCACCTGGTCGGCTATGTTCTGCTCGGTCGCAAACCCTGTCTTGCCGACCCAGATGTTCATGTGTCCGTATACTTTTCCTTCAGGGTCCTTATCCACTTTTGAGGACCTGTCCTTTAGAACTTCAACCGTGACGGATATCTTTCCTGAATTCTTGAGGGCATTGAAACTAATCTTACCTATATCGTTCTCCCTCTCCACAAATTCGTAAGAGATCTCATCACCTTTGATCACGAACTGGCTTATTACCTCTTTCTTCTGTATGTTCTCGTATGCTTCACCTGTAGTGCCTCCACCACCACCGCCACCACCGCTGCTCTTTGAGGTTGTCGGAGAGGTCCGCGTGATGTTTATGGAAGTTGTGTTGAAGTTCCCTGCTGAGTCTGTGATGTTTGCATAAATTGTGTTGGTGCCCAAGGAAAGGGGAGTTGTTTGGTTGAATATGCTATCCTGTCCTTCAAAAGCGGTTTCCACACCATTTACGGTCACAGATACAGGAGAACCCGTGCCATTTGCAATCCCTGAAATTATCACTGATTCAGATATTGTTGAGCTTCCATCCAAGTGTGAGGTAATATCAATTGTCGGGTCTTCTAGGTCTATGGCAAATGACCAGCTATGACTCATGAAGTTGCTGTTGTTGTCAGTAGCATTGACAGTGACATCTATGATCTGGTTGTGGGTAAAGTCCATGGATGTATCATTTGATATGTTATAACCCTTTGATATCGATACGTTCGTGAAATCAACTTCAGTACCATTAACTATCATTGAGATGCTGCTCTTGTTCACACCGGATGCGTTATCTGCGATATTTATGTAGATCGAAGGCTGTGGGTTATTGATATACGAACCATTTGCAGGGACATTTCCAAATGCATAAGGTGATGATGTGTCATTTATATTGATCATGACTGTGTCAGGATCTCCATAGTTGCCTGCTGTATCATTGTATTGTATGGTATAATTGAAATCTCCCAATCCGATGCTTGTATCTATCGGAATGCTGAGGTTGGTGTCATTTGTCCACTGCTGTGGCGAAATTATCTCAGTTCCATTGAGCAGTACCCAGTAGTATTCCGGATGAAGGTCGAAGAGTTTCCAGTATGCGAAGTTTGCAGTGCTGTTTGCTGAAAACTCGATATCATCCGGTTTTGTTGATGTGGGTTTTGTTGCGTCTACGATAAAGAACCATAAGTAGGTGGCACTAACACTGAAATTGTTTTCCGCAGTTACTGATACATTTATTATGCCATCGGGGTATGGCTGGGAGGTTATATTCTCTATTCTGTATCCGTTGTCGATCGTTGTATTTGAAAATACCACGGATGAACCATTGATCATCATGTTGAAAGCATTTAGGTTTAGACCACTTCCCCCATCAGTTATATTGACAACTACATTGGTGTTATTGTTGTTAGTGTAAGAGCCAGTGAGTGGAAACTCATTCGAGAACAAAGGTGGATTTGTTGTTTCGTTGTACGCATTCAACGCGTCGGCTCGACCGTGACCATATACATTATCAAATCCTGTATCCCCAAGATCGAACGCAGAGGAGTACAGTATCTCACGTATCTCGGGTGCTGTCTTGTCAGGCGTGGCAGACCAGATCTGGGCTGCAATGGCTGCGACATGGGGTGCTGATGCGCTGGTTCCGTAGAATGGTTTGTCGAAGCCACCTGCTCCTGTTATATTCACGCCATCGATTCCGACTATATCAGGTTTGGGCCGCAAGACCTGTGTTGGATATGAAATTGTCACTGGACCCTGAGATGAGAAGTATTCTATGTCATCATTTCCAGGATCATTTGCATCAATAGCTCCCACTGCAATAACATTTGGAACTGCAGGGTGTCCAAATATGGAGTCGGCAGTTGTAAGGTTGGTGCTATCCAACTGGTCAACTCCTATTTTGTATATGTAGAGTTCCAGTGTTCTGGGTTCTGAATTATTGTAGTTCTTTATTTTAATGGTTGCATTTATTGTGGAGTTCAAGGGATTTGAATACATTATATATTCGCTAGGATCGTGATATCCTTCTTGTGAGTTAGTGCTGTTATCCAATATTTCTCCATTGTCCCTATTTAAAAGGTAAAGGTCATAGTCATTGTTGGATGAGCCAAATTGATCATCCCATTGCAGAAAGATCCATGCTTCTTTATCTGGGAGTATTTCCAGATGATATGATTTGTTATGAAAATCAGTTCCATCACCGGAATAGTTTCCCTGGTAGTGTGCATAGCCTCTATTCCCTGCAGAGGATACATAAATAACATCGTTGTTAGCGATTACTTCAGCTACATGTGATGCAACCACGCCGTCTTCGAAAAAGGGCTCCAATAACCAAGAGATATCATCGACTATAACATCGCATCCTGCATCCACAAGGGCATCAATGCCAGAGTTGAAGGCAAGTGTATTGCTACCGTGATCGTGGAAATAAAGCTCAGCACCTGGTGCCATGTCATGGATGATCTCGAGCATTGCGGTACCCTCGTCGCCACTCATATTGTCATTTATTACTGTCACATTTAGAGGCAAGTCTCCTGAGCTTTGGGCGCTTGTTAAATTATTGACTCCATCAGATATCACTCCTATCTTCATCCCTGTCCCGTTGTATGAATAATTTGTCCTGACCAGATCGGTCCTGTGGATTGCATCCCCTTCCGTGGTAACCGAACCTTTCCTCACTTCTGGTGGCAGGACTGTTCTTATATTCCTAACATCTTCAATGCCTGCCAGCTTTTCCAGGTTGCTGACCTCTACCCATGCGACAGCGATTTTGTTCTTGGCATCTCTGTCTGTTATGCTCCATACATAAGGTTCGATATTTTCAATTTTTGATGATGGATCGAAGTAGATGTAGGCATAGACCAGATCATCGGGAATTTGGTTATCAAGGTTTTTGGAAATAAAGTTTGTAGTACTGAACTGAGCAGGAGTATCCATCTGCAGTTCAGTAATTATTAGTTCTTCATCAGGATCGTTCTCGTTTATCAGTTTAAGGAGATCAGTGCTCAATTTTTGTTGGGCATCTGTCATACTGGATTTAGAGTCTTCTATCTGGGCTATGCTTTCAAAAACAGATGTTGACTCTGCCTTAAAGTACGCATCAGCAGAATTATTTTGGATATCTGTGTTTGTTGCATACCCTATCCCAGTTGAGAATAGTATTAAAGAAATAATTACTAGATTGAATATAAGTTTTTTAATCTTCATCTCTAATCCCCTTTTCCAATAAACGTAACCATTTTATGAGATTATTGTATAAAATACATTCTATAGTTAACAACCCATTCAATTGGCGGATCTCAAAAACATAGATCATACCCCATACAATAATTTATATGGAGTGGAATGAAATTTGAAGATTTCCCTGATGAACAATGAAACTATATTTTTTTATTTTTTACCATCACACTCAAATATGCGGGAACAGAACGAAAGAGGAGTTTTGAAATGGCCCGGAGTATAAATTATTTTATTAATAAAAAAGGGCATAAAAAAAGCTAGCGAGAAAGCTACATATTAGTTAAGAATTGAGTCTTTAATTTAACTATAGTGTAAGTTGATTCATCTGCCTGGAAATTTCTTCAAAGTGTCTTTGCTACAAAATGATAACAACACAAAAAATGGGTTTTAAATTTAAATAAAATGGAGCCGTCGGGGGGGAGCAAGCTCTCCGATCCAATACACTTCATTAATCTGCCTTATTAGGAACATCTGATTGCTTCTTGAGTAATCAGATTTGATACTTAGTACTAAGTGCACGATAAATAAAAAGATTTTCGACCAACAAACTAGCCAGTAAATTGATGAAAATGTAAGTTCGGATCTTATCCCTTTAACAGCAAGTCGAAGACATAGACATCTCTAAAAAACATAACTCTGATAATACGTTTACCAGAATGACTGAAGCAGCCGCACCATGCATATTATAGATTATTAATTCAAACATCGGCCATAAGCAAGAACGTCAAAAGCCCAAGATTCCCTTTATACTGTTTATGGCATGCAGATAACCAAGTATTGAGGATCGATAACCAAAACAAAAAAATAAAAATACACTTCGACAACATTATCGAAGTGCTACTAAATTGGTATTAGATCCTTCGTCTCCTGAAACCGATAGATATGGCACCAACTGCTAATATGACCAACACACTGCCTAAAATATCAGCACTGGAGAAGGATGTTGATGACGCATTTTCCTCATTGTTTACGGATTCTTTTGTCATTTCGTATCCTTCAACATAATTATCGGGTGTGATTTGTTTAGTTGCCTGTTCAGTTGTTGTTCCGTAACCTGCATCACTTACAGAAGTCTGGTTGTTTGTGGATTCCACTATAGAAGCAGAGGCACTCGACCCACTGCTACTGTGAGAAGTGGATCTGGAAGCTGATGGCACCCTATGTGTTGCTTCTTTCATCAACCGGTTGTACTCATCCATAGTATCCTGATCGATAACTCCAGGTACAGACATTATGCCTTGGACATAGCTATCAAGTGTTGGGTTTCCACAGGTGTGATGGCAGCATGTAACACCATCCTGCACAACGGATTCAACATATTCCTTTACAAGGTTCTGGACGACCTCATCTGAGGCATCCCAGTAGCCCTTACGTACGGCTTCCAGCATTCTGGCATCCATGGACTGGCTAGCCCATGGGTTCTCCTCCTGGAACCATTCATCTAGGCCTAGGTCGTACTTGTCCAGAACATACACATCATAGAACTCGTTCCACATATCATCCGTGATCTCATCCGGCAGCGTGACACCCAATCCGAAGAAGTCTTTAAGAACACTGTCCATCTCGCTTGCTCCGGTGTAACCGTGCTCCATCATACCTTCGATCCATTTTGGATTGAAGTACTTGGAACGAAGGTCCCTTGCAAGGAACTCACCCATTGTCTCTACGAAGGCCTCGTTCGGATCCTTGAGATTTGCGATATACATCTCAGGAGTATCTCCTGATACGTTCCTCACAGCCATTCCAAATCCTCCGAAGAACTCGTAGACATGATCAAAGACCACACTACCACTTCCACGGTTGTCATTGCCACTGCGACTGAACATTACAGCATCTGTTTCGGAAAGTACCTGTCTGAAAACATCCCCGTCACAATTGCCCCATATGTCGTCACCATATGCATAGCTCATGGAGTCTATGTAGAGGTTGGCAAGCTTGCTTTCTTCTTCCCAGGTACCACTGGCACTTACAGCTTCTCTGAATCCACCGGCTCCCCAGCTACCTTCGTCGGGACCGAATACCCTGCACATTGAAAGCTGCCTCGCCTCTTCTTCTGAATAGTTGCCTGTGGCCATCAATGCCTCATAGATCAGATCGGAGTTCTCACTGACATAATTTGCATATGAGGAACTGTTTTCTATGGCTGCCAGACGTGCACCCCTATCCATAAGCTCAACCTGCCACTTCCAGTTATCACGGTAGATGCCGGTCATGGTGACAACAGAATCGATCCTGGGCCTGCCAAGTTCTTCTTCCGGAATAATCCCCACATCGATAAAATTGCCTGAAGAATCCCATACAGGTCGAACACCCATCATATAAAGGATCTCGGATTCCATGACACCCTTGTGTCTCATTGACTCACCAGACCACAGTACAAATCCAACTTTTCTTGGATAATCTCCGTTCCGGGTGACCCATTCTTCCAGGAATGCATCCACAAGGATCTGTCCGGCATCCCATGCCTCCTCCGTTGGAACAAGACTTGGATTAAATGCGAAGAAGTTCTTTCCGGTAGGCATGACATCCGGGCTTCTCACCGGATCATCTCCGAGAGCTGGTGGGATATACCTTCCATCAAGAGCATTGAGCATGCTCTGGATCTCCAGATCCTTGCAGGCTCTGATGTTCTCAGAATAGAGAATAGCAAGTTCCAGATCATCTATAACCTGCTCTTGCCCTTTATTTATGTCTGCCTGGGTTTGAACGACGACAACGATGCTTCCGGGTTGGTCAGTATAACCCATCGGACCATTTGAGTATATTTCACCTGAGACAGACGCACCCTCGATAAGGGATAGTACCTCATCCACATCATTGTTGTTGTCACGTGTAAGTTCAAGATCCATATCTTCCATGTTCTGTCCAGATTGAATATTGACTGTCGTTTCTCCGATCATCCAGAAATTCATTGCACTTACGTAGTTAATTGCAACTACAGTGTATTCTCCATCTTTAAGATCCGAGAACCTGTAAGTTCCCTCTGCATCGCTTTCTGTTACTTCTAGAATCTCCGAATCCTGTTTGAGCACAACAATTGAATCGGATAGGTTTGTCAGGCCCATAGGACCATTTGCAAATGTCTTTCCTGAAACGGATGCAATTGGTAGCTCTGAAAGAAGAGCATCAACCTCATTGCTATTGTCAACCTTCAACTCAATGTTCTGATCTGCGATGTTCTGCCCGGATCCAATGTTAAGTGTAACTTCTCCGATTGTCCAGAAGCTCATTGCACTGACATAATTAATCGCAACTACCGTGTATTCCCCATCGTTAAGTTCTGTGAAACTGTATGTTCCTTCGGAATCACTTTCAACTACCCCCAGGATCTCTGTACCCTGTTTAACTGCAACAATTGACCCTGAGAGATTTGTGAGACCCATTGGGCCGTTTGAGAATGTCTTTCCTGAGACAGATGCATCACCTATCAACCTAGAATCATGCAAAAGCCCCAGGACATTATCAAGCTCTTCGTGGTCGGCTACAATGCAAATATCTTTGTCAAAAACATCCTGTTCGTTCTCTATGTGAAGACTTTCCTTATTAATCATTCAGAAGTCCATCGAATCAATATAATTTGCTGCATATATCGTGTAATTCCCATCTTTGATGTCTGTGAACTCATATGTTCCATTTTCATCACTTATTACCGTCGAAACGACGTTCGTGGTGATGCCTGAAGTGTTGAACCGACCTGTAACTGCATCGGTCGGTGACAATTCATTGACAAGAACATCTTCTAACAGGTTGTCAAGAATATTCGGTGAATGTGCTGTATCCACTTCATGCGGATCATCGCATATCGCTTTGACATGCTCCTCAAACTCCAGGCCAAGCATTGATTTCACCATAGCTATTTGCCCTTCCTGATTCATTTGTTCTCCGAGGACATGCAATCCATATGGTATGTATTCGCTTGCAAGTTCATGCAGATAGTCGTGTACCGGACCTGTCAGCACAAAATTGTCAAACTCTGTATCATTCATATTCCTCAGGTCATCTGCAGAAACATTGAATTCCTGTTCGAAATTCAGCTCATCGTATGTCTCTATAATTGAAATCCTGTATTTCTCTACCATGACTGGGTCTTCTTCTGTCTCGTAGTAGTGCATCTTGTCATGCAGGAGTGTGAGATTGCCGTACAGGCCTGCACTAACGATGGCAGGTGTTGAATGGTCAACCATTACAGCATTGCCTCTCCTCTTTGCTGTTATTCCTTCCCCAATACCTCCAACATCGTAGAGATACACTACAGGTGTATCCTGTATAAGGATTGCAGGCCAGCAGGTTTTTACAGAAAGGCTTGTACCCTTGCCCTGCAGCCATTCCTGTGTTCCATGGCGTCCGAAGTGTACAATGGAATCGGCATCGAACCCATTCTCCAGCCAGAGATAGAATGCAATGTAGTGATGTGAAGGTGGTATTGTCTGGTCATGATAAAGTGTAGTATCATTCTGTGAGAATCCTCTTGCAGGCTGAGGAAGAACAAGGACGTTTCCGGCTTCGATCTTCGGGAAGACAAAGTACTTTCCACTCTCGTTCTCATAGACCATTGCATTTCCTGGTGCTTCTCCCCATGCATCAAGTACGCTTTGCCTTGCCTCGGTTTCAATCTCGTCGTTGAACCATTCCATGTAGGTTTCCACAGGCAATAGCTCGACATCATAGTTCTCGACCATGTATTCAAGTTCGCCGGGAGCCCATACCCCAATGTTCCTTCCCTGCTGAAGCACAGTTTCCAGGAATTCGGAATCGTTTAGCTGTGATCCACCAAGGTCGTAACCGCTCTGGTTCATGGCGTTCAGGAAGTTCGGAATACTTGGGACCACATCAAGGTTGCTTGCTACCAGTGCCGACTGCTTTCCATGGGCATAGTATATGACCGCAACTTTCTTGTCCTCATTATCGGTATGCTGTAAGTCAATCCAGCTTACAGTCCTGTCGATCATCCAGTCTATCTGGTAATCAATAGGTTTGAGCACTCTGGCACCCAGGTTTTCATCATATTCCTGACCTCCAACTACTATGGACTCGATCTCACCACCGATCTCCATGATCGGGATCTGGTACTGGAACCAGCAGTCTTGACCTGTACTGGAATTCTCCCATTCTTCAATGGTACCCTGATAGATGATTCCATTGATGACCGGAACATTTGCTTCCTCCAGGTATTCTGTGTCACTCACAAGAGAGGACATGATCCATACACCTTTTCCAAGATCGATGAAAGCATCTGTTTTCCATTCACCATCGACAGTGAAGAAGCGGTAGGCATTATCTGTATACAGGACATCTGGCCTGTAGGCCGGGATGGCGTTAATTCCCCTGGACTCAAGTTCAGTTATAACGCTCTCTATAACCTCGTTACATATACTATCATCCCCGGCTGGGAAGAAAGTAATGCCTACTGTGTAATTATCCGGGTTATAGACATGGTGGGTTCCAGTGTCTTCTCCATACCATTCTAAATAGGATTCCAGATCATCGAAGACCATTCTGGCATCAGGGTGATAGATCCCTACATCCGGCATTATAGCTGGTTCTTCGATCTCTATTGTGCCATCATATTCACTGAATGGTCTTGAAAGGTCCACTACTGAAAGATATGTGATCAGACGAATGACATTTCCATCATATTCCTCATCCCAATAGTCAGCAATGTATTGATGTTCTGTATGGTTTACTGTCCCTACTCCATAGTTCCAGTCAACGACCTGTGCTTCAGGATTCTTATTTTCCATCATTTCAACTATCTGTGGCTTCAGATTTGATCCAAGGAAACTCATTCCACCTTTTCGTGATATGAATATGATGTCATATAGACCTGTATCAATACTATCATTGAAGGGACTGTAAAGGTTATCAACCTCAATCATGCGGTAGCTACCATAGACATCGACATTGTTCAGACCCATTTCTATAGCTGCTTCTTTTACCCAGCATGTTTCTTCTGCGCCAATTATCAGGAACAGGATCTTCTTGTCTTTATACATATCCGGAAGTTGTGTGGTGATGTAATCCTTCTTTACCTCAGTACCTGTGCCATCCGGAGCTGTTATTGTAAGTGATACATCATAATTTCCCACACTACCATAAGTGTGGACAGGGTTCTGTATGGTTGAATTAGTTCCATCTCCAAAGTCCCAGAACCATGATAAAGCATCTACGGATTCATCTGTGAACTGAACTGTAAGAGGGGAATCACCGGAAGTTGCATTTGCAGAGAATCTTGCTGACACGTCTATAGATGGTGATGGTGATGTTTTAGTTTCGAACAATTCCTCAAGGAATATTCCCATGGTTGCATTCTGCTGTGGCATGTTGGTTCCGGGCATCATCTCGAACATCACTGTTCCTGAAACCGTCCCCTGACCACTGTAAGCGGCAGAGGTTCCGTTCTCGATAATATCCTTTAGCAGATCCATCTTGGTCTTGCTGGTGGATTCTGAAATAAAAGCGGCGCCTGTGATGGCATTTCCATCCTGCACGACCACCGTTCTTTCTCCGATGAAGTAATAGGTACCTCCCATTGGGGACTGGGATTCCTTGACAGATCTGACCTTGTAAAGGCCATCTGGAAGGCTGCCAAAATCATACGCTGCAGTAGCACCATCGCTGGTCCCGATTGCTATCAATGATTCATCCACAGGTATCCTGAATATTCCCATGGTTGCATTCTTTTGTGCAACGTTTGTTCCAGGCATCATCTCGAACATCGCAGTTCCTGAGATTGATGATTGACCACTGTAAAATGAACTGGTACCATTCTCGATCCTGTCCTTTAGCAGATCCATCTCAGTTTTGGTAACGGATTCTGCAATTACGTCCACACCATTAACAGCATTTCCATTTTGGATAATTACTGTCTTTTCTCCAATGAAGTAATAGATGCCTCCCATTGGGGATTCGGATTCCCAGGCAGATTTTATCTTGTACAAACCATCAGGCAAATCAGAAAAGCCATATTCAGCAGTGTCACTATCGCTGGTCACAGTTGCCATCAATGTTTCTTCCACAGGTATCCTAAAGATTCCCATTGTAGCATTCTTTTGTGCAACGTTTGTTCCAGGCATCATCTCGAACATAGCAGTTCCTGAGATTGATGATTGACCGCTGTAAGATGAAATTGTACCATTCTCGATCCTATCCTTTAGCAAATCCATCTCAGTTTTGGTAATGGATTCCGCAATTACATCCGCACCACTAACAGCATTTCCATTTTGGATAATTACGGTCTTTTCTCCGATGAAGTAATAGATACCCCCCATTGGAGATTCGGATTCCCAAACGGATTTTATCTTGTAGAAGCCATCAGGCAAATCAGAAAAGCCATATTCAGCAGTGTCACTATCGCTGGTCACAGTTGCCATCAATGTTTCTTCCACAGGTATCCTAAAGATTCCCATTGTAGCATTCTTTTGTGCAACGTTTGTTCCAGGCATCATCTCGAACATAGCAGTTCCTGAGATTGATGATTGACCGCTGTAAGATGAAATTGTACCATTCTCGATCCTATCCTTTAGCAAATCCATCTCAGTTTTGGTAATGGATTCCGCAATTACATCCGCACCACTAACAGCATTTCCATTTTGGATAATTACGGTCTTTTCTCCGATGAAGTAATAGATACCCCCCATTGGAGATTCGGATTCCCAAACGGATTTTATCTTGTAGAAGCCATCAGGCAAATCAGAAAAGCCATATTCAGCAGTGTCACTATCGCTGGTCACAGTTGCCATCAATGTTTCTTCCACAGGTATCCTAAAGATTCCCATGGTTGCATTCTTTTGTGCAACGTTTGTTCCAGGCATCATCTCGAACATTGCTGTTCCTGAAACTGTTGCCTGACCAATATATGCTGCACAGGTGCCATTCTCGATCCTGTCCTTTAGCTGATCCATCTCGGTTTGGGTAACGGATTCTGCAATTACATCCGCACCACTAACAGCATTTCCATCCTGGACAATTACGGTCCGTTCTCCAATGAAGTAATAGATACCCCCCATTGGAGATTCGGATTCCCATGCGGATCTTATCTTATAGAAGCCATCAGGCAAATTAGAAAAACTATATTCTGCAGTACTACTCTCACTGATCGTACTGCCAAAAAGTTCCATATTTGCATATTCATCTTCTTCTGCCGATACCACTGGTATGAGTGCCAGCATAAGCAATACACTTAAAATCAATAATTTATGTTTTACATTTTGCATGTTATCCACCTAATAATGTGCAAGACGTCCCGGAACATTGCTTGGAGGCTGGCTCCGGGATGTCTCAAACTTTTATTAACCACACATTTTCATTTCATTCAAAATTTCTATTTGTCATTACCACACACTCTTGAAAAGGTCAGTTGCCAGTCTCGTTCCCGGTTTCAGGAACGTAAACAACACGACCATCTGCCAGCTGGTAGGCCGTACCCAGTGCTTCACCGGTACCACCACCGATCTGCTCGGTCATGTTCAGGACTTCAATATCCTGTCCTTCCTTGACAATGATTTTCATGTTCTCCTGGCCTGGATTCTTTACAATGGTTATGTCCGATGGAAAACATCACACCCGCAATTCCATTGTTTCTGGGTATAGATCCTGCCCCAATCAGTAACAACGCAACCAGGACGTGGAGAGACATACCCATGATCGCAATAACATCAAGGTTCGACTGGTCCACATACCCTATCAGACTGCCGATTATTATTGATAAAATGAAATAGCTGCCTGCAATAGCAAGGATCTCTTTCGTGCTGCGATTAGAAAAACCACAGCCAATCCCGGTCTTAATACCAAATAGAAGAATGGCAAACAGTATCCCCACAACGCTTAGAAGTACCATGTTCATTCACAAGCACCTCTTATAAGGATTTAAGATTTGTTTAAAATGTCTCTAATTAACAAAATATATACCACCCAAATTGATAATTTATACACCATATTAAATTAAATACGATTTTTATTGGATAAGACAAGTTTAGTTGATTTCCATAACATAACTGCTGTTGTATATAAAGTTACCTCATATGATATGATGTATACTACTTTTTGATAATGAATATAATCCATAAGGCATATACAAGTAGCTTTATTAGGAAATTACCATTGGGTATTTTAAGGCAATATACATCAGATCAAATCAGAAAAATGAAGTTACAGCACACTATAACAGCAAAATTGTCACTGATATAGATTCCATCCGAAACTGTGTAAGTATATTTTATGGATTGGAATGTTTTCTACCACATAAATGTAATGCATGAACTATGCTCTGAGTGGTACCAGTAGTCTTGAAAAGGAGTTACGCTTTTAAAGAGTAAAGTTAATTTGATGATCTCTTATTCTTGAATCCAATCAATCCAAAATAATGGCGTACAAAAAATCAGAGATTACTATATCCCCAACTTACTGTTTGGGGGTAAGATTTGAACTTAGAGTACACTATGATAAAAATGAAAATAAAGGGGCTTTTAACCCCGAGATTTCAAGCCGTCGGAGGGAGTAAAATCCCTGATTCAAAGCTCATCATCTTTCTGTCTTATTAGGAACATCTGATTGCTTCTTGAATAATCAGATTCGATATTTAATACTATGTGAACGGTAAATAAATAAATAAATGTTCGTTCACATAACACTAACATATACCATATTTTGATAATATTAAATATAGAGAAACATGAAAATTAGACCCGATTGTAATTAACTACATTATGATAAAAATAAAACCAGTGACTGGTTAGTCTTGTAACAAGAAAGCCTCGAGCGAGCCATTAACCTCGTGTTAAACCTACGCTCGTTATCTGCCTTGAAAGGAACGTTTTAAAATTACAATTTGATTTATGTATGATTATTATTAAAAGGTTTTGTTAAGAGCTGTTGAACAGAAGCATTGTCACGGTTGTGTATAAGTGCTGTACACAAATAAATCTCTTGATAACATCCCTTGTAAACATGATTATGATTCTGACAAAATCTATGAATCATCTGTTTAAGGTGTTAATAGACAACCTTGACAGGGTATGTCAAGATTGTATGTTTAATCTGGTCGAGTATTTCGACAAAACATAATTTCAACCAAGGATATGGTCAGTACTTCAAAGTTACATTGGTGGATGTCCATGATATTCTCGAGTGAGTTGATAATGGATCGGATGGCCTCAGTGGGCGTATCTTCTCTTGTGTAGAACCTGAACGTATCCATTCTGCAATTCATTTTCTAGTGGGGGGTCTATCTTATAATGTCATTTAACAAATGAGATATTCTCACCACATTTTTTGAGTAATTGATTAGTGCCGCCTGCTTCACTAACGACCTTTAACATAGTGTCAGTATCGTTTATTCGTGTTCCCATCACCGCAGTGAATCCTTTATCATAGAACGGCTGTGGCAACATCACTGTGGAAGGGCCGAGAAGGACTACTTCACGTGCATTTTTCTTCATGGATATAAGCTCATCAGTTGTTCCATTTACAAGTGTACTGGCAGTGATTATGATAACATCTGACCCTGAAAGTACTTCGGAAGCATTATTCTCTGGAACGACAGCTATACGTTCATCAATGATATCCTTCTTTTCAATCACTGTAAGCTGGTCTGTTATCTTCAGTATCCGTGCTATCATTGGGCTGAAATGGCCTACCATTCCAATTTTGTCTCCTGGCTTTATCAGGTCAAGCACATCAACATCGGATAATGCATACTTTTCAGGATGAAGGTCGCATATCATAGTTGCCAGTGCATTTACGACCGCCACTCCAACAACAGCTTTGAGCGTGTTGTCAGAGAGTGCCATTTCCATGACCTCTGATGCAGAACTGCTGGACATATCTCCTGCCTTCGGCAGTGTTGTACAGTGAGATGAGCCTGATTGAGGTTGAGTGGCTGCGATTCCTCCGTAGCCGCCTGTTATCTTCACTCCGCTATAGACAACACCCACCCTTACATCTTCCACATAGATGCCATCCAGTTTTCCTTCGAGTTCCTGCCTGATCTGCTCAAGCAACATTGCCATTAACGAATTATCTTCCATTTTATTTCCGCCTGTGTGTTTCTCATCAGAGCCTGTTTATTTTCGTTGTGAGATCAAAAGGTTTTGCATAATATGGTGCAGTGGTCACGACTATATCAACAGTTGCTGCATATTTTGGTATGTCCTTAAATTCGATGCCACCAACTGCGATCTCAAGTTTTGGGTTGAGTTTGCGAAGCTCAGGTGCCACTTCCTTTAATTCCTCGGGAGTGTAGTGATCAAGGAGCAGGACGTCTGCAATTGGTGCATATTCGAAGACCTCTTCCCTTGTCCTTGGCTCAATCTCGATCTTCCTCATTGAATTGAGCTTTCCGAAAGAACCGACAACATTGAAATGGTTCTGTGTTATAAGGACCGAATCACTCAGGGAGTTTCGGTGGTGATCTCCATCTCCTACCCTGACGGCCTTAAGCTCATATTTGCGGAAGCCTGGATGTGTCTTCCTACTAGTGGCAATTATCACATCAGGATTCACGGCCTTTGCAGCATCGGAAATCATTTTTGTCTTTGTTGCAATAGCACATGTCATGGAAAGGAATGTCTGTGATATTCTCCATAATTTGAAGATCGTCCTGAGGTCACCTTCTGCCTCGAAGAGTGTGGAATTTTCTTCAAAACTCTCTCCGTTGTCCAAATATGAGGTCACTTTCATTCCCTTTTTCCCATAGAACTCCGCAAGGTCGTCTGCACAGGCTGCAATACCCGCATCTCTTGACATTATCTTAAGAGATCCTTGCCCCTCGATTTGGAGAAGTTCGGTGGTCTCATCCCCATAGGGGCAATCTTCCAGCAAATAATGTTCGAATAGTTCAATCATCTTGTCACCTTTTGTTATGCATCAATGCATCCTATATTGCACGATATCGAATTCTGTAGTATGAATATGTTAATTCGATAACGTCTAGAAATAAGTTGCTAATTTATCCTGAAATTAACATTATATGCACATAAGTTTATACAGTAGATGGTAAATTTTGATTTTAAGCTTGCATAGAGATATTTCAAACTTGACGGGATTTATGGGATCTAACTATCTTGGCAAAGATGATAGGCTTTTGAAGAAAAAAGCAAAGGAAAAGGATTTGAATTTTGGTTCAAGGAACGTTGGGAGAATAATTAAAGCACTACAATAGAACTATAGCCCATTTTGAATAAACCTAAAGGAAATTAATATATTTGAAGCTTCATCGTTATTTAGTGAAAAACGTTGTATTGCAGGAAATCTGGCTAACCACAAAGAAGGTCCTTATTAGGTACCTTCTAAATCATGTTTTGGAATTGTGAAACCGTACTGCTCCAATATTGAGCTACCTTTTTCTCCCGTGACAAAATCTACGAACATCTGAGATTCATTCTGGTGTTGGGTTGATGTAACTACAGCTATGGGATAATAAATAGTTTCACTCATCGGTACAGAAGTTATCACTTCTATGCTATCTGGTTTTGCAGTCTTGACATCTGTCATAAAGACAAATCCTGCATCAACTTCTCCTCTCTCTACATGAACCATTGCGGATTTTACCGTATCACCAACTATCATCTTATTTTGCACGATATTCCATAAGCCTTTTCCAATCAGTGATTGTTTTGCATACTTACCCACTGTTGAAATTTGTGTATCGGTGGACGCTATCCTTTTTACTTCAGGCTTTGAAAGGTCCTCCATTGTTGTTAGGTTAAGAATATTGCCTTTTGGAACTATTATCACAAGGTAGCTACCTGCAAAGTCTTTTCGGGAATCGTTGTAAACGAATCCATCAGAAGCCAGAATATCCATTTGGACTCTATCTGCTGGAGCATACACATCTATGGGTGACCCTCCTTCAATTTGCATCCTTAGAGAACCAGCATTTGCAAAGTTCATTATGACATCTATATCAGGATTATCAGCCTCAAATTCTTCTTCCATATCTGTGAAAACTTCAGTCAACACTGCTGATGCAGATATGGTGATGGAGGTAGGTTTCTGTTCGCCATCATTCGAATTAATTGAGAAAGCCGAAAGAACTATTACAATAATGATTGCTATGGCAACCATTAACGTTTGATTTCTTTTATTCATAAAAAGCACCTTCATTTTCATATACTTATAGCATAGGGATTGAAATTATATTCATCAGACTCCATACTTTATTTCTATAAATGGTATCAAGAGCGTTATGTTCAACTGAACTGAACACTAATTAGTAACTGTACAGTAGTATATAAAATTTTAGAATTGTATCTGTTCTTATATAAAATTCAGAGGCTCTTTTAATGTAACTTATAGGGATATATTTGAAAGTTACTAGACAAACTCGAAAATGAGTAGAATATCAAATATTGGCTCTGTAGAAATCTTAATACTATCTTAAATTTACAACTACAGTAGTTCGCTAATTTCAGTTTAAACTCATATAAACGACATCATACGATACTTTATATGCGGTGAAGTCCCCTCCTCATGTATTTCCAATCGCAAAATAAAGCCTATACTACTCGATTTGAAATGAATTTTTAATATTATTATGGTTATATATTATCTATCAATTGACAAATCACTCTTATAGGATGTGTCCAAAGTAATATTTAGGATAAGTTTCAGTTGTGTAAATTGCATCTATCAAGACTCATGAGTTAAAATGCTACAAACGAGTCTATAAACTGTCTCTATTAGATTATGGGACAAAAGGGGAGTGGATAAGATGAAAAGGAATATTTGTAAGAAAATTATGATTGCAACCGACGATTCAGATAATGTCAAAAACGCAGTTTCTTCTGGTATTGAAATTGCAAAAAGGATTGGGGCTGAAGTTTATGCAATATCTGTTGTTTCTGATGAGTATGGCCCGTTTGCACGAAAGGGCATAAGCTGGGCGAACAGAATTGAAGAAATATTATTTGATAGGGGAGTACGTGCAAATGCATATGTAGAAGAAGCTGGAAAGGAAGCTGAAGTTCAGGTGGAATCTGTATTGCTCAAAGGCAGACCAGCTGAAGAGATCATCGATTATGCAGAGAAAAATAATATTGACATGATAGTGATGGGGACACTTGGTTTGACGGGAGTTAAGAGGTTCTTAATCGGTAGTGTAGCAGAGAATGTTGTTAGACATTCCAAGGTACCGGTGCTGGTTGTGCGATGATATGTGGGATCATGAAAATCTGTTAATTTTCATATGTAAAAACTGTTGCGGAATGGGTGAGACGGAAGCTAAAACCGATGTTAACAGTTGAATATTGTAGATAAATGGGAATTATTATAGAAGGGATTATATATTAGTGAACTGCTGAATTTCATTAAGGCTATATTTGGGATTTTGCTATCCACATCAATTAATAATACTTTCATAAGTTCCCCCTATATCTTACCTTAAATGTACGAATGTCAAATTTAGCAATTGTAATATAGTTTTATTTAATCAATAAACCCTATGTCTTGTAGGAGATATCGTTTTCAACCTTTTCTTAACGACCAATTTTTCATCTTTAACATCCAACTCAAAATCCCCGTTTACAATACTATGAACTTGAGTTGGATAATCCTGAATAATACACCGCTCTATAAAATCATCAACCATCTCACGAGTCAGGATATAATGTATAACAGGAACACATATATTCATCTGAGTGCAATCACTGAACTCCAAATAATGAGGGGATCGCTCAGATTTTTTCTGATAATGTATCCCTTTGTATACGCCATGCAAAAGCTGACGAGTATTAACAGGTTTAACCTCTACATCATCGTTTACCAAAAAGTTACCTCCATTTAAGTTATTAAATATCAAAAGGAACTTAAAAAATTATCCATAACATCTACTTTCCCGACTTGCATTTTAGTTACAATTGTAATTCTTCAATATCTGACATCCCGACAAGAGATGTTAAGATTAAGACTTGGATAGATTTGCGGGTTCAAATCGCTTCCCTCGCATAGAAAGTCGGAGGTCAAGGTTGTGCTCTTATTTCAATCACTAATATATTCCTCTTCGATTACTCTATATGGTAATATATTTATAGTTGTATAATGTTTACGTGGATTTAGCGAGTTCTTTAAGGGCAGCACCCCCAACCACTTATCCCCCACTCCCCAAAACTTATTTTTTGCCCTTTTAGAACTCCTAAAAAACGTCTGTTTCTTCATAACTTTGCGTGCTTATTCCAATCATTGACGTGTTTTCTAATTTTTTATACAATAGTACATAAGGTAGGAGGTAAATGATAGCAATTTTCAGAACAAAAAGGAAAACTATATGGATGAACCCCCTATTTAGGGTTATCCATATGGAAAAAGGCAATATTGGAAGACATATGGAAGAAATGAGTGAGGTTGAGGGGTGGGATTTCCAACACACTTTTTTAAACTATATAAATACGTAATATCACCGCATAGCAAGTAGGGGATATAATTATCTTATAAAAATATCACTTTTCTAAATTTTAGATTGTTGTTTATCTCATATATGCTTTCCAACCTTTCCCTTACATGAGCATTCAACGTAAACGGCTTATCAATCTTAGCATTCTGATAACCTGTAAATAAGTCAATTATTGTGATCCATATTTTCATAATTTGTTGGGTTTAAATTCTGTATGCAATTTACAATTTCATCACAAGTATTTTGATTGATTGAATCTGTTTTATTCATAAAATAAGCAGCTAATTCTGTAAGGTACAGTACTTGTGTTTTGGGAGAGTATACTTTTAATTCCACTTCTTCACTTGGGAATACAACTACAGTATTAATCCATGTTTTAATCCCATTTGACTCAAGATACCTACTTAGTTCTAAAGAATGTTTGTTCCCTTGTTTAACTGGGTTATAAAAATCATATTTTGAACCATTAGGAAAAACCTGCATCCAATTCTTTTTTTCAGCATTTCCATAGATTGTTCCTCTATAATTCTTAGTTTCGATTGTGTAAACCCCTTTAGGACAAACTACAACATGATCAATTTGTGAAGAACCTACTACCATGTCATTAAGTACATACCAATTATCAGGAAGTTTCTCCAGAAGATTAGTTACCATATCTTCACCTTCTGCCCCTTTCCAAAAGGTATTTCCTTGCTTGACTACTATGATTCCTGCAAGGATTAAACCAAACCCTATCAAGCCACTTTCAGTGAAATATATTATCAAGATTCCCAGGATTACTGCACCAATTCCTCCAAAAACTCTTTTACCACCTGCTTCATCGAGACTATCCTGTTCTTTTAATATCTGTGCCATTTTTGTACTCCCGACCTCAACAGCCAGTAAATGTTTGCTTGTATGCTATATATTTTTGCATTATTTTTTATTTGCAACTTGATTTAAAGTCAGCAAAGAATGGATATCCGACAATGATATCGATCCATCTTCAATACTTACTTCATTTGCTAAAAATGGGGAAGATAGTCTATAGATTGTTTGTCTTTTTTAAAGTACGATTATATCCGTTGAATCACGAATATATTATTGAAAGTCGACGAGTGATGAGTGAAAACCACTTCCCCTAAAAATAGCTATCGAAAAAAATGAAAAAATAATAGTAGAAAAGAGATTACCCATAGAACCATGGTTTAGGGTTTAGGCATATTTGTCACTGTTTTCACGACAGTGTTCTCTTACGAAATCAACCCAACGTTCATACCAGTGCCATGCTTTGTCAGCTACCCATATCCCATATCCTTTACCTAGGTTTCTAGCATCCTGACTTTGCCAAAGTTTTGTATGGGAATGCATTGTAAATTTAGTGTAGCCTTCATTATTCATCATTTTAACAATTTGTTTCGGTAAATATTTGTTTTTTTCAGTTTCTTTAATGACGTAATAATCTTTGTTGACAGCTTCTGCTAGGGGAGAACCACTTTTAACGAATTCGATAACTCTGTCGGCTTGTCCTTTACTGTTCGCTGTTTTCTGAATAAATAATATTCGATATGCATATCTTTGATTTCCAAATTAATGGAATCGAAAATAAGTGAATTGGTAGAAGTCAGAGTTAATGAAATATTGCAAAATATCAAGACATAAAAACATATTCAATAATGTTTTTATTAACTTTAGATAGTTTGATATATTTTAAGGTCTAAGGAATTATTGCAAAAAAGGTTTTCAAAGGATAACAAAACCAAAAGGCAATACAAAAAAAGGCACAAAAATAAGGCAATACAAAAAGCAAGAGGCCCACCAGAGGCCGAGCGACAAAAAGCCAAACAATAATAAGCCACACCAATAAGCCAAACAATAATAAGCCACAACAAAAAAGCCAAACAAAAATAAGCCACAACAAAAAAAGCCAATCAATAATAAGCCAAACGAGAAAAGCCACAAAGAAAATAGCCACAAAAATCACAACAATCCAGAAGGTGCGTCGAATATGCACCCTTTTTTGCTAAACACTCAGGGAGATGTTTAGTATAAACGATCAATTTAATTTAACAAAGCAACCTATTCTTGATGCCAACTATTTTGAAAACTTTGATGATGAATTTATAAACCATTTATCACCATCAAAAAAGATAATGCTTAAAATCGATAAGCTCGCTAGAGAAAAGTTAGATGAGCTTCTAGAACCTGTCAGACACGGAGAGATGAGTCTGGATGATCTAAAACAATCAAGGGGGTTAATCTGATGGCTAAAACAGCATATCGAATCAAGCAAAACTGTGAGTGACTTTACCACTCACTTTATTTATACATACAAAAAAAGGTCAGTCAAAAATCGTTTTAATTTCCTTTCTCAAAGCTTTTTTGTTATAAATTAATTTGCCTTCTGCAGCAGGGTTTTCGTAACTTAAATTTGTCCTTGAAATCACTTTGATACTTCTTGGGAAACTCATCAATTGAGAAAGGTCCATAAAATCATTTACTTTCTCACATTTTGAATAATGGAAAGGATGTTGCACATCAACAAATGACTCAAATCTGCTAGAAGCAAACAATTCATTCAAATTTCTAAGCAGATTTTTTTCTTCACCTGCATATTTTGTTTTCTTTGACTGTCTGAGATGTTCCATGGAATAATTATACTTTTTTACTCTATCTGATTCAGATAACCAAGCATCAACAATTTTTATATCATCAAGAAATGAAGATGGAAGTTGCGTTTTAACATCTTCCTGAACTCCAACATCAACGTAAAAATCCATATCACGTAAACTCACATTGCCATATTCAGTCTTAAGTATTTCAACATTTTTTAACTGAGCATCCATCCAATATTCATCTTTAGAATCAGTCATTGATTCTGTTTGACTACTCCTTTGAACTAGGTTATCTAAATAACCACCATCTGGCAAAGTAAATTCAACTTCTGCAATAAACGTCTCTGTATGTTTAGACAAATGTTTAAAAATTATGTCAAATTTATCATTAGAAATAACAATAGCTTTATTTTCTTGAGATAAATATGGATAGCCAGTTAACTGTACATCTGTGAGATTGGGGACAGGAACTGTTATTTTACTACAAATACTTCGCCTAAGACCAGCCTTTATTTCAAATCCGACGCTACAAATACCCTTATTTTCCGGACACCTTATAGAAATCGATTTACTCTTAATTTTAGATGTATCACTAAGGGATGTATGAATTTTACCAACAATTTGCAGAAGCTTATCAACGTTCAATACCATTATCCCCCCAATTAAATAATTTATGCAGCTCTATTGCTCCTTTACTATTTGCAGAAATAGTAATTGGTTGAATCTCAATAGGATCATATTCACTTAATAGTAAATCCGATTGAACTAATCTTAAAAGTATTGTTTTTGGTTCTTCAGAAAGAGGAATAATCGTAAATGGATTAAATATGAAAATTTTGCTACCTACTAAAGATTCCGTATAAGCAACAAAACTATTTATTAAGCTTTTAAATTTTATATTTGTAATGAAAATCCTCTGGATGGAGTCTCCAAACGAATCTGAAAATATAGAATCATTTAAAAGAGTTTCCTCAAATCGATTATTGAAATCCTTCGAAGGTAGTTCTGGATCTCTAGCAATATTTAGGAAATCATCTAGCAATATACTGTGCTTAGGATAAGTTTCTTTTAAAAATAAAACTTCATCTTCTAAACTTTTACTGATTTCATCTAGTGACTGTTTTTGATCATCCGATAAATCTTCAGCAATCTCACTTTCTTCAGCAGTCATCAAAACTAAAACAGAAGTTGCATCCCCAATATTCGATATACATATTTTGTTATCGATCTCTTTTTCAGGAAAAGATATATTTATAGATAAAGGGACTTGAAGAACCTCTATTAGAGGTCTATGTAGTGAAATTTCTTTTTTCTTTCTATAAAAGACAGTACCATTTCTAATAAAAGAGAAAGTAACAAAACCTGTCAATTTCTTTTCACATTCAGATCTTAAAGATTCAAAGAGTAAGCCAACATATCCATCAACATCTGGAGATACAATATCTATAGAACAAGCGCTACAATCATTTTCCAAAGCGCTAACATTATATATTTCTTTTATTTTTAAAAAATCAGGAAAGTCAAGTGATATTTGATCATATTCTAAATTATCCCAAGTAATATGAGAAGGAATCTCTTCACCCTGCAATCCTTCTTTCGGAAGAAACATAGATTTTATAGTCATAATACTATAGGTAATAAACTGTTGAAGGATATATACTTTTTTAAATGGTATAATGTAATTTGATTACATAATTTATAACAATAAAATAAGAAGAGAGGGGCTTTTAACCCCGAGATTCCAAGCCGTCGGAGAGATTTGAACCCTCGACCTGCTGATTACGAATCAGCCGCTATACCGCTAAGCCACGACGGCACTTCAATCTTATACCTAATAAGGATTTTATGATATAACCATTTCGGCCAGATCAGCTAATACGGACCTCGATACACACATTATACTGATGTGGGGCATATGATCTCACAGTCCTGCATTCCAGAACTTCTATAACACGTCCTGCTTTCTCAGCAGCATTTGAAATCAGCTTGAGAGAGCCATCATAAAGGTCGTCTTCGTGGGTCATTCCATAATAGTGGATAACACCACCTGAAGCGGTAGCAAGGACAGCGGCGTCAAGAAATGCATCCGCACTATGAGGGAGGTTCATTATCACATGATCGCCCATGCCTTCGAAATTTCTTACGATCTCATTGGCATCGCCTTCAATTACCTCGATATTATCGACCGAATTGAGAATTACGTTCTCTTTTAGGAAATGAATTGCATCTGGATTCTTATCCATGGCAATTACCCTTTTACATTTTTTTGCAATGGGGATGCTATAAGGCCCGACACCTGCGAACATATCCACCACCACATCATTCTCACTCACCTGTGAAACAATGCGCTGGCGCTCAGTAGAAAGCCGAGGAGTAAAATAAGCGCGTGAAAGATCAACATGATATTTGCAGCCATGGTCCTTATGCACAGTATCGGTACGACCATCCCCAGCTATCACTTTGAACCTGCGGGTCCGGAACTCGCCTTCAACCGCTGAAATCGCACCAAGCACGGTCTTTACGTGGCGATGGATCTCCAGAAGAGCCTTTCCGATATTCTCAGCATCGGCTTCATCAGCTTCGATGAGTGCAATGTCACCCACCACCTCATACGAAGGAGTGAAACCAAGAATATCCTCAAGCGTCAGGAACTTGTCATGGGACTCGAACTCCCGCTCCTCCTGTCGTGCTTCTTTTGGCAAAAGCGCCATCTCCTCAGAAGAGAGCATTCTGGAAAGCGGAAGGCATAGATCGGCATCCACTGAAACTATTTTTAGACCCTTATCGAGCAGGTCAAGCTCCAGAATTACCTTTCTAACAGGTTCACCTTCATTCTTCGGGATAAAAATACACGGATGTTTCAAAGCTATATCTCCTAACGATCAAAATACCTCATCCAATGGCAAACCAGCCACCGAACAATATCAGGAATATCCCGCATGATACAAGAATTTGCTTGTATGTCCTTTGGGAGAACATCCCTCTGCCCCTGCTAAAGGAAAGCGACACGGCAGTGAACCAGCCAAGGTCTGCGAGCCAGTGGCCAATGATGAAGAATAACACCGCCACCATTCCAATTTTATAACTTTCAAGTACAAGAGCACTTCCCACTGCCAGCCACCAGATCCAGAAATAAGGATTTGATACAGATGTGACAATACCGGCAACCAGTGAGTTCGATGGAACTTTATCTTGAGACTGTGAATCATACGACGTATTTCGTGCACCCATGATGGTCATCATGCCGAAAACAACCAGTGCCAGACCTCCGGTCACTGAGATAAATGCCATCTCCCGCTCACCGATAAGAGCAGTAAGTCCGAAAAGAATGAGAATGAGCACCAAAGTTTCGATTATCGCATGCCCGAGAAATACCTCAGGTCCTGCCCTCCAACCTTTTTTCAGAGTACCTTCGATGGTCACAAAAAGCATAGGTCCCGGCACAAGAGCACCAGTAAGTGCTACGATGAAACCAATGGAAAACATCTTGAAAAGTTCCAGCATGAGCATAGAGATACAATGGTCCTATATAAGCAAGACGATATAGAAAAAAATAAAACCGCAAAGGCCACACCAGCGCCTTTGCAGTTTCCGTTAAACAAATCAGAGAATTATCTCGATATCCAATTCTTCTGCTAGTTCCTTATACCTGTTACGAATAGTGACCTCGGTCACTCCGGCAACATCTGCAACCTCACGCTGCGTTCTGCGCTCGCCACACAGAATGGAAGCGATATAGATAGCTGCTGCCGCTACACCAGTAGGACCACGTCCGCTTGTGAGTTCTTTCTCAGATGCCTGACGAAGGATCTCCACACCTCTTGACTGTACCTCACCCTTAAGGTTCAGACCTGAGCAGAACCTTGGAACGTAATCTATAGGGGAAGTTGGCATCAGTTTAAGCGAAAGTTCACGGGAGATGAAACGGTATGTCCTTCCGATCTCTTTCCTGCTTACCCTTGAAACCTCTCCGATCTCATCAAGGGTACGAGGTACACTGCACTGGCGACATGCTGCATAAAGCGCAGCCGCTGCAACACCTTCAATACTCCTGCCACGGATGAGGTTCTTATCGACCGCTTTTCTGTAAACAACTGCAGCTGTCTCACGAACAGTACGTGGAAGACCTAATGCAGATGCCATACGATCAAGTTCGGATAGTGCAAAAGCAAGGTTCCTTTCAGTAGCATTGCTTACCCTAATTCTACGCTGCCACTTTCTCAACCTATACAGTTGTGCACGGTTCTTGGAAGAAATTGATTTGCCATAAGAATCACGATTCCTCCAGTCGATCATAGTAGAGAGACCTTTGTCGTGGATCGTGTAGGTCATAGGTGCACCAACACGAGAACGCTTCATACGCTGATCATGGTCGAAAGCACGCCACTCGGGACCTTCATCAACAAACTCGGCATCCACAACAAGACCACAGTCAGCACATACCAATTCCGCGCGCTCATAGTCTTGTTCAAGGCTACGACTGCCACATTCCGGACACTCGACCACCTTGTTCTCGACCTCTGTAGTCTTTTCTTTCTCCTTACGTGCCTTGATCATAGCACGTATCTTTTCTCTCTCTGAAGTATCAGAATGTCTTACTCTTTCAACTTCCACCATATTATCATTGCCTCGGTTTTCCAAAAATTTTTATGCTTACCCACTTTATATCTAAGTGAATTGCTATTTATTTCACGTACAGCTTTTCATTTAAATACTTTCGAAGGTCAGATGCGCTGACATCATCAGTGACCTTTATACTAATATAAGGAGAAACGACAGAGCCGATAACACCATTTACCTTACCGATACGTCTTACGGATTTATCCACAACAAATAAATTGATACGTGGAAGGTCCTTTAACGCTGTGTCCGGTCCAATGTTGTCCCCTCTCACAAGTAACCCATTGTGTGCAACGATCTGCACAACAGTTCCAAGTCGTTTCATATGCCTATTACCATCAATATATAAATTAATTAGATGATATATATACATACGACATCTAATATATATAGTTTTCGCAATCTCTTTAATAATCCAATTTCAATTCATAAAAAAAATAATCAGTAATTATTCTAAAAACATGTCTTTACCACCGTATATTTGCAAATATGAAAACTATGAATGATAAGATAAACAAAGAATACATCAACTACAAGCAATTGAATGGGATCCTCAGGTATGTATATATTTCCATAGGAAAGGTCATTTCAGTACTTCGCTAAGATTCCAGCCCCCAAATCAACCCACATGCAAGTGAGCCATTTATAGGAATGTGAATTTTGTCGAGAAGAGCTTACAAAGCGTTTTTTGTGCATTAGCAACAGGAATACTTAAATTTGATGATAACCGGGCCGTTAGTGTTGGTTAACGGTTGTTTTTGAATATAATAAAGTGACCTGAAAATGAATAGAAGGGATATGTTTTCCAAGATAATGTGCAGCCAGCATACTGATTCGGTATTAAGATGCAGACGAATTGAAGAGGAAGTGGATGAATTTCCACTAAAATATGAATGTGAAGAATGTATGTCGAATTATGGCCATGATGCTAATTGCAAAGGCAAACTATAATCCCCACAAGATCTCGAAAACATAGACAATAACAGAATTTATACATCAATGACAACTATATTTGCTAAAGGACACTGTCCAGAATATGGAAATAATTAGGACTTTAAGGATATTTTTAGAGGTATTTTTTCACACATATCATACAAAAAAGGCAAAATGACGATATCAACGACAACACTTAAGAGTAATCACACAATAAACGACAGTGTCGTCTAGATATGTCCAATGAGATCCATGTCCGTATAACTTCGGGCAATGAAAATAATTTCATTTAAATGACATGATAATTGCAAGCATTAAACGCTATCCAAACCCTTAATCAAATATCTTCCAGTGGGAGGAAAACTTAGTGGCAGATAATAAATTTGTGTACATTTTCGGAAACAACGAAACTGAAGGCAAAAACAGTATGAGAGACCTGCTTGGGGGCAAAGGTGCCAACCTCGCAGAAATGTCAAATCTGGGAATTCCAGTGCCAGTTGGCTTTACGATCACAACGGAGGTCTGTACGCTCTATCTTAAGAACGGGCAGTACCCTCCAGGCCTTGAAGAGCATATCGATAACGCTATCAAACAACTTGAAAGTACAACAAAGAAGAATTTCGGGGACCTAAAGAACCCACTTCTCCTTTCAGTACGATCAGGTGCCCGTGTATCTATGCCGGGAATGATGGACACGGTCCTCAACCTTGGGCTAAACGATGATTCGGTGGTCGGACTTGCTATTAAGACCGGAAACGAACGATTCGCTTATGACAGTTATAGAAGATTCCTCACGATGTTTGCTAACGTAGTGCTTGATATCGACCATGAAAAGTTCGAGTCCGCCCTTTCTTCAAAGAAGAAAGACAAATGCGTAAAGCAGGACAATGACCTTGAAGTGGAAGATCTTAAGGAACTCGTTGAAAAGTTCAAGACGATCATCAAAGATGAGACCGGAAAGGAATTCCCTCAAAATGCAAGGGAACAGCTCCAGATGGCCATCGATGCAGTGTTCAGCTCATGGAACAACCAGCGTGCTAAAACCTACAGAAAACTGAACGGCATCCCAAGAGAATGGGGAACCGCAGTCAATGTACAGAGCATGGTCTATGGTAACATGGGCGAAACCTCCGGAACAGGAGTTGCGTTCACAAGAGACCCAGCAACAGGTGAGAAGCGATTCTTCGGAGAATATCTCATCAATGCCCAGGGCGAAGATGTGGTTGCAGGCATCAGAACACCACAACCCATCAAAGCCCTCAAGAACACTATGCCTGTGGTCTATGACCAGCTCGTTGATATCTACATGAAACTGGAGGATCACTTCAAGGACATGCAGGACATCGAGTTCACCATAGAGAAAGGCAAACTGTTCATGCTTCAGACAAGGACCGGCAAGAGAACGGCAGCAGCGGCTATTAAGATAGCTACCGAAATGGTCGAAGAAGGACTTATCGATAAAGATACCGCACTCTTAAGGGTCGAGCCTGAACAGATAGACAGACTTCTGCATCCGAACATCGACCCTACCTCAACATACGAGGTAATTGCAACAGGACTTCCTGCATCCCCAGGAGCAGCTGTCGGAGAAGTTGTGTTCACAGCCGAACACGCTGAAGAAATGGCAAAGAATGGTGAGAAGACTATCCTCGTACGTGCAGAGACATCACCTGAAGATATAGGCGGTATGAACGCTGCAGAAGGCATATTGACAGTTCGCGGTGGAATGACATCACATGCTGCTGTTGTCGCAAGAGGCATGGGTAAGCCATGTGTTGCAGGATGCGGCGAGATCACCATCGACATGAAAGAGAAGATATTCAATGTTGGTGATTATACCGTCAAGGAAGGAGACATGATCTCCATTGACGGCTCCACAGGAAATATCATTTTAGGAAAGGTCGACCTCATCCTTCCGGGAGTTACTGACGAGCTTGAGACCATACTCACATGGGCTGACGAAGTACGCACCCTAAAAGTAAGGACAAATGCCGACACACCACATGATGCTGAGGTTGCACGTGATTTCGGTGCAGAGGGAATTGGATTGTGCAGAACAGAGCACATGTTCTTCGGAGAAGACAGGATCCCCGCTGTGCGTGAAATGATAATGGCCGAGGATATCGAGTCCAGAAAAATAGCGCTTAAGAAGCTCCTGCCAATGCAGAGAGAGGACTTTATCGGTATTTTCAAAGCAATGGAAGGATTCCCGGTAACTATCAGGTTACTTGACCCACCCCTCCATGAGTTCCTGCCAGTCCACGAAGAAGTCATGGATAAACTCAGAGAGCTCGAATCTTCGGACACATCACAGGAAGAAATGGATAGGGTTAAGAAGATAGGCGAACGTATCGAATATCTGAAAGAGATAAACCCAATGCTCGGACACAGAGGATGCCGCCTTGGTATCACATATCCTGAGATATACGAAATGCAGGCACAGGCCATCATCGAAGCTGCATGCGAGCTTTCAAAGGAAGGTATGAAGATAGTACCTGAGATAATGATACCTCTTGTTAGCCACGTAAAAGAGCTTGAGTTCGTCAAGAAACACGTTACCACCGTTGTTGAATCTGTGATGGAAGAAATGGGAATTAAGCTCGACTATCTGGTAGGTACGATGATAGAACTGCCAAGAGCAGCCCTCACCGCAGACCAGATAGCAAAGGAAGCAGAGTTCTTCTCCTTCGGAACTAACGATCTGACACAGACGACCTTCGGATTCAGCAGAGATGATGCAGGTAAGTTCTTGCCATCCTACCTTGAAAGCGGCATCCTTGAGGATGACCCGTTCGCAGTGCTCGACCAGGAGGGTGTCGGTCAGCTTGTGAAGATAGGAATCGAAAAAGGACGTGCAACAAGACCGGACATAAAGATAGGCATCTGTGGAGAACACGGCGGAGAACCAAAATCCGTGAAGTTCGGACACAACGTCGGACTGAACTATGTCAGTTGTTCACCATTCCGTGTGCCTATTGCAAGGCTTGCAGCCGCACACGCAGTCCTTGAGAACAAACAATAAACAACATTACCAATACCGTGTTGAAATACACGGTATTGATAACTTTTTTTTTACATAGGGTCAATTTTGCTTTGATCACAGGATAACGCAAACCCTTACCTGACAGGTTTTAGTATAGAAATGTGTAAAAATAATTTGTTGTTAGGGAAAACAACGACCTGTTGAAAAAAGGATAATGAAAGGAACTTAACCATCCAAAGATGGAAATGCTCCAAAATGACTTTCGTACCTGACGACCATACCACCCCATGTTGGAAGATCGGTCTGGCATCCAACAGTCCCTACTGCAAAGGAAGCAACTGTTGCGCCTATCCTGCCACATACATCAAGAGAATAACCACGCCTGTATGACACAAGGAAACCCGCGCGATAAGCATCACCCGCACCTGTAGGGTCGAGTGCCTTTACAGGAACGATAGGAATTTCATATTCAGCATCCGCAGTGAATATCTTGCTTCCATCAGCATCGTAAGTGACAACGACAACATCAATCTGCGCCCTGATATCCTCAAAGGAGCTTTCGGTCATCTCACAGACCCGCTTAATCTCATGCTTGTTAGTGAAAAGAATATCAGTATTCGCAAGGACAGTTTCAAGATTATTCCTTGTGTATGTCACAAGGTCCTGCCCCGGATCGAAAGACACGAACTTCGCTTTTTTTGCCATCTTTGCATTGAAATTAGACTCCGAAGTAGCAAGGTGGACAAAATCAACTTCAGGAGGTTCCAGCTCTTTCAGTTTTGCAGAAGCACCCCAATAGAAGTAAGTGGACTGATTATGAAAAGGATCAGTAAAAACATATGCAGCCGTTCCTTTTTCCCCTTTAAGCCTGAAGAGCAGGGAAAGGTCGACACCTAAAGACTCAAGGTGGTCCTCGTAACCGGAAGTTGAAAAATCATCACCCACGGCGGATATCAACTGGGATTTCCCGCCAAGGATAGCAATAGCTGCAACGATATTGGCTGCCCCACCTCCGTAGAAACGCTGATAGTCCACAATAGGATTTGATTCATTGGGACCTGAAATACCCTCCACATCAAAAAGAAAGTCTATTGCAGCGTGGCCCACAACGGAGATGGAATCAGACATATTCAAACTCCACTCAATCGAACTCTTCAACGTCCACAACGTTCAGAGGAACATCCGTAAGTGCCTTCCCAATAACGGATTTGGCAATCCTTGAAGCATGTTCATCACTTTCAGCATCGAATACCTTCATCTCAAGAACAAGACCAACGAGCGCTGTGTTAGCTGCAATGAAAACACTGCCAAATGGTTCACTGCAGGCAGGGCAGTAAGTAGTACCTACATCAACCTCTACAAAATCAAGCTTTTTAGGGTTCAATCTTTTTCCAGCTTCTGAGATGGCTACCCCAATAGCATCATCTGCTGTTTCTACATCTCTTACCAACCAAGCCGCTTCAAGTGTAACATGATAATTTGTCATCGTTTTATTCTCTCCAAATACTGCATCTTTAAAACATTCATTGTTTTCTATTTAAAATAAAATTATTGAATTATCATCATATTGTGAACAACACATCGTCATCGACATCGAACACACCAAGTCGTGCACCCGCATCCAACCATGCATGCCCATAACTGAAACATATAAGCGCATTCACGGGGTCTTCAGACTTGATAAAATGTATACCGTCCTCATAATAGGAGCGGGCCATATTCTTGTAATCCTCAGCCACCGTACGCATATGTGAATTCTCGATAGGGCTTATATCGGCTTTAGCAAGAGCTTCTCTCAATAGCCGTTCATACCTTTCGACCTTTTCATTCAGATCTGCTGCCACAATTACACCACTATAAGTACTGCCTTTATAAACCCATCCGTTGAGACATCACTTTTCCGAACCGAATATTTTCTTGAAAAGACCGCCTCCCTCTTTCTCAACCTCTTTGGTGGGTATCCTTTTGGGAGGTGGACTGTCCGAGGGAACTTTCTGCTCCACAGACACAGGCTTCGGAGGAGGAGAACTTACTTTTTTAGAAGCACGCTTAACAGGTTCAGGAGACGCCTTCCGCGAGCTCTTCAGAACATTGACAGATTCACCGCCGTGCTTTGACTTTCTAACCCTGATGTCCACAAGAACCGGTCTTTCAATATCATTACTCACCAGCATGGCGACACCCGGCGGCAATCGCATAAGTTCGTCCTCCACGAAAGAATTGACACCTTCCAGACCCTTACTAATGGATTTCAGATCATTTGGATTAGTGACCTTCATAATGACCTGCGTACCACATTGTGAGAGGACGTTCTTGTCGATCCTTGCCGGACGCTGGGATATCACCATCATTCCAAGACCGAACTTTCTCCCTTCCGATGCGATAGTGCGCAGTACCTCAGAACTTACGGTCTTGCTAAATCCTCTTTCAGGTGCGAAATTGTGGGCTTCTTCCACCACAAGCATACCAGGAGGGATCGAGTTCAGCTTACGTGCCTCGAAAAGCGCACTGCAAAGACGTGCAACTATCATACTTTGAAGTTCCGGAGGCACACCCTTGAAATCGATGACCGATGCTTTACCATTGCACATAAGCTCATTGAGCTCAGTGGGAGAGGAAGAAAGGATATCTGAATCACGAATATCCTCAAGTACACCCATCACGTTCCAGCGAGCCTTGCTCTCATTGTTCCCGACCTCGAAGATGATATCATCAAGAGTATAGGTTTCCATCTCAGCCCGCAGTTTCTGTATGGCCTCATAGAGAATACCGATATGGGTTGCCGTGAAGTTATCAGGGAAGATAGCAGTCAGGTCCTTTGCCGTCAGATTGTTCCCGTTCAATCTGAAAAGCTCATCGGCATTAGGATTTATCACTTTGTTAGCAGGAGTATAGATAGTAACATCAGAACCATAGCCCTTAGGGGATATGCCAAATTTCTTAAAACCATCATTTTTCGAAGAAGGATCCTTCATTGAAGCATATTCGCTATGAGGATCGATTATCAGAAGGGGAACTTTACGATCAAGCAGTTCCTCGAGCAATACAGCAGCAGTGTATGACTTTCCACTACCGGTCTTTGCAAGTATACTGACATGTTTCTGAACAAGGCTGTTCACACTAAGATGAACAGGAATGTCCGTGCCATCCAGCATGCCAATGTACATCTCATTGCCTGAAAGACCTAATGCTGAACTTATAAGGTCATTGTCTGCCGGGAAAACCTCATCTCCAGGGCTGAACGGAGTCTTAGGAGACCTAAGAAGACCGGATGGGTCACGACTTCCTATAACCGTAGCCTCTGCAACTATACGATCTGACCTTTTGTTCGCCTTACTTTCCTTTTTCAGTTCATCGAAGACCTTTTTTGCCTCATCGAAAGAATGTTTGTTATTGGCTACATCGCTTGATCTTTTGATGGATAACACCTGACAAAGCACCCAGCCATCCGACTCGTGCCATGCCTTTACATATTCCCCTCGATGAACGGCAGTACTATCTGAAATAAGGAAGTTAAAACCAAACGAACCGGTCTCACCTGAAATAATTCCTACTGAACCGTGCATTGTCACTCTCTCACGGAAAAAGGTGCTTACGATTTATATCTATTGTGCTTTATGGACAGCTGGATATTGATAAAATTAAAAAGGAGAAAGTGATAAAATATCAATCCACATTCTCAAGGATCTCTTCAGGTGCACCAGCAAGCTTTACAAGAGCTTCTGCTTCGACAAAATGCAACTCTGCCGGGATCACAACTATATGAAGTGGTCCCCCGAAATCATAATTCCTTAGAGCTTCAACATAGTCCGCTTTCACCACAGGGGATGGTGAACCAGCACGAGCGATCCCTACTGCGAGGCGATCGTTCATAACACCTTCACCAAGTTTACCCTCGACCTCAAGCAAGATCTCCATTGCCTGATTGACTGTCATATAGCCTTTGTCCTTGTCTATGTCAAGGAAAACAGCCGTATGGAGTCCTGCTTCGATGTTCTTCTTGATAGTATCATAAGGAGTCTGAGATACCACCCTTACCCCACGGCTGCTCACATAAGGGTGAGGTATGGTGACGGATTTACCAAAACGATAGTTCTGGAGGCCGGAAAGCCCGCATATAGCAGATGCGATGGAAGCTCCGTGTATAAGGGTCGTCTCGATACCCATATCCGCTGCCCGCAGACGCAGGTCCACATGTGTCGTGGACACCATGGTATCCCCACCTGTCAAAAAGACTACATTCCTGTCCTTCGCATCGACCAACCAATCCTCAGCATGTTGCTCCACATCTTCCCTTGAGAGCAAAGTTATCTTCTTTTCATAGAGCTGTTCCATCTTTTCGAGATCAGTTCCCATTAGAATGGAAGTATAGAACTCAACATAGACCTTGTCAGCATTGTGTATCTTTTCAAGACCTTTTAAGGAAATATCCTTTTCATCGAACAGACCAAGTCCTACAAAATCAAGCATAATATGGTAAAAATCAGCTTGTATGTTAAAGTTTTTGAACATATGCGATAAAGACAAGGGAATTACTCGAAACGTATTTATAGAACCATACACAGTTAGTTTCATTCATATTTAATAAAACCACTATACCAATTCTTATAATTAAGACTATCAGGAGGTTCAGATTCTATGGCAGGACTAGGTCAGCCAACAATTATAGATCCAAGAAAGGAACAGACACAGGGCAAGGATGCACTTCACATGAACATTGCAGCAGCAAAAGCAGTTGCAAATATAGTAAAGACAACACTTGGACCAAAGGGAATGGACAAGATGCTTGTCAATGCTGTGGGTGACATCATACTTACCAACGATGGCGCAATGATCTTAAAAGGGATGGATATCGAACATCCAACCGCTAAGATGATCGTCGAAGTTGCAAAGACCCAGGAACAAATTGCAGGTGACGGTACAACAGGTGCTGTCGTTCTTGCCGGCGCACTTCTTGAGAAAGCAGAAGGGCTTCTTGACACCGGGATCCATCCTACAGTTATCATCAAAGGGTTCCTGGAAGCATCTAGCAAGGCAATGGAATTACTTGACAATTATGCAGTACAGGTCACAAAAGAGGACAGGGACGTCCTTGTGAACATTGCAAAGACCACCATTGCAGGCAAGTCTTCAGAAGCGTTTGCAGACCATATCTCAAACATTTGTATTGATGCTGCACTCGAAGTAGAGGAAGATGGAAAGGTCGACCTGAACAATATAATGCTTACACAGGACCCTGGAAAGCAGATCGATGAGACCGAGTTCCTTGAAGGCATCGTTGTTAACAAGGCACGCCTCCATTCAGCAATGCCCGAAAAGGTGAACCAACCAAAGATCGCCATTCTCGCTTCAGACATCTCTGTCAAGAAGACAAAGAACAAAGCATCTTTCCAGATCGATTCAGCTGATAAGATGAAAGAGTTCATTGATCAGGAAAAAGCAGACTTTGAAGCAATGCTCGACAAGATCCTTGAGACCGGAGCAACCGTCATTATTGGCACAAAGAACATTGACCAGATCGCAATGGACTATTTCCAGAAGAAAGGAGTCTATGCGATCAGACGTGTAAATGAAGACGACATTAAAGCGATCTCAAGAGCAACCGGAGCACACATTGTCAAGAATATCATGGACATCTCCGAGAAGGACCTTGGAACCGCAGACCTCATTGAACAGATCGGTGCATTCGACCTTGGTAAGACATACATCAGAGGTTGCAAGAACACGAACACCATCACCATCCTCCTCAGGGGAAGTACGGAACATATCACCGATAACCTTGAACGTACAATGGATGATGCACTCAACGTGGTCAAGAACACCATCGAAGATGGCATGATCGTTGCAGGTGGCGGTGCTTCCGAGATCGAGATCGCACAGGGACTCAGAGTCTACTCAACCAGTGTAGAAGGACGCGAACAGCTTGCTGTCGCAGCATTTGCTGAAGCACTTGAGAGCATTCCAAGGGAAATTGCAATCAACGCAGGTATGGACAGTATAGACACCATCCTCGCACTTCGTGCAAAACACACTGAGATAAAGAACGCTGGTCTTGATGTTTACACAACCGAGATCATTGACACTCTCGAAAAAGGCATTGTTGATTCCCTCAGGGTAAAGAAACAAGCCATCAAATCCGCTTCCGAGGTTGCCAACATGGTATTACGTGTTGACGACATGCTCAAAGCACAAAGGCAGCAGATGATGGATGTGAACCCTGAACACAACATCCACAACTACGAAGGAATGTAAATGGATAGTAAGGGAAACCTTACGATCCATAAAATTTTTTATAGTCTTCTATTGCTTTTTTAGCCACATTGGGATAGCGTTCCATCATATATTCGATGAAACCATCCCTTGAACGGCATTCTTTTACAACTTGAAGCATCTTCGCAGCAAACTCTTTCGAGCTTTGATTCGACCTTTCTACCTCAAATGTCAGACACAAAGCTTCCACCGGAAAATGATCCCTCCTAATATGAGGCGAAACAGAACCCATCAACACATTATTTTCCAGAACACTGAATCCCGGCACACCTTTTTCATGTATCCTTGTGCTTGAGACCAATTTATGAAAATTATCTGAAGAGTAGGAATGCAACTCGACATAGATGTCAGGCCGATATGCCTTCACTAAATCAATGATAAGTTTCCCCATATCTTTATAATAATCCCCGTCCAGCGTGGAAATATATTTCCCCCTGCTTACCACAGGCAGTATAGCAAGAGTGCCTGATACCGGGCGCTCAATATTCAACAGTACATCTGAAGTATCCTGCCATTCCTGCCCATGAAGCCCAGCAACAAAAAGACGAAATGGACGACCTTTCCCATATATCTTGAGAAGCATTGTAGACCTCCTTTATCTTGTCAAATATTGAGTAGAACCGACACTTATGCAATAAAAATAAATGACCGATATAACGGTCGAACGGTCAATGATCAATGGTTTAGAAGCATTGATAAGATGGAGTGAGTGAGCAAAAATCGAAAGATCAATCCGTATCCTCCACCTCACCGATCTTGCGTGCAACAACGTATATCTCCTGCTTCTCGGATTCAATCACGTTCTGAATTTCAAGTCCAAACCCTTCCATTATACTAAGCAGAGGTTCCCTCTTGATCCTTTTTGAGACCTTTATCACCTGAAGCAAACGTCCATTCAATTTAAGCAATGGAAGCACACGTTTAAGAGCTGTTAGTGAATCCTCCGGTTCAAGGGTCATATCACTCAGGATGACATCCACAGGCTCCGGCGCCATGGTCTCAAGAGGGAAGGTAAAAACATCACCGAACATGACCGAAACATTACTTCTTTCATGAGCTATTTGACCAAGCTCTTCCCTGAAATCACGGCTGAACTCCAGACCCCTCACATCAGCTGCGATCTCAGATGCAAATACAATAAAACCGCCTGCACTTGAACCCAGATCAAGGACAGAATCGCCTTCTTTTATAAGACCGATCTCATCCTGTATTCCTTTTAACTTGAAATATCCCTTTGGCATATCAAGCCCTTCATCCACCTTAACGTCATCATCAATCGAAACATCTTTAGAAGGTTTTGTTACAACAGAACCATCGATCTTCACATGACCATCAACTATAGCCTTTTTAGAACGACCACGTGATTTAAAAGAACCTATGTCAACAAGATATGCATCCAACCTCATAAATTAATGATGGCAAGACAACTATAAAAAGGTAACAAAGAAAAAAAGAAAAAGAATAAAAATGAAAGGTCAGTCAAAATTATAAGTGCAGGAAACCCCATCCGTCCTGAAACACCCATTACATGACACACATTTAACCCGGTCGCTCCCTTCCTTAAGGCTCACAACAAGGTCAGGTTCGGCAATAAATGGCCTGCTGAGCGACACCATATCAGCATATCCCCTTAACATAGATTCCATCACGGCCTTTGTACGAATTCCGCCTACCAGTATGACAGGTATCTTCACCGTATCACGTATCATTTTGGAATAACGCCTGAAATATGCTTCCTTATCTTCAGAGTCAATACCCTTCTGAGACATGACCGGACCTGCTTCTAATATCCCGCCACTTACTTCGATGGCACAAACTCCGGCTTTTTCAAGAAGGCTGGCAATTTCCACACATTCAGGAGCATCAAGCCCGATCTTGCCTGAGGACACATCAAAACCATCTGTGGTATTCATCTTCACCATTATAGGGAAGTCATTTCCGACCTTTTCCTGAATTCTTTTAACGATCTCAGTGACAACCCTTGCCCGATTCTCCACAGACCCACCCCATTTATCGGTCCTGCGGTTAGTATAAGGGGAAATGAAACTGCTTAACAGGAAGCCGTGAGCACAGTGTATCTGAACACCATCGAATCCTGCTGCCTTTGAACGTCTTGCAGCCTCTGCAAAATTCTCAATGGTATCAAGGATATCCTCTTCGGTCATCTCCACAGGAACTTTCCCGGAAGCTGAATCTTCGACTGCCGAAGGTGCTAAAAGAGGAACTCCTTCCTTTACGATCGATTGCCTGCCGCCATGGACTATCTGTATGAATATCTTGCTGCCATACTTGTGGACCCTTGTGACAATTTCCCCATAGGGTCCGATGAACCTGTCATCATAGATACCCTGCTGCCTTTCATCGCTTTGTCCTTTGACATCCACGTATGAATAGCCCGTAATTATCAAGCCGACATCTTCCCGGGCAAGGTCTTCATACATGTCCCCTATCCCTTTGGTCACAGTTCCATCCAATTCAGCCATTCCCTCATTGGTCGCTGAACGCACGAAACGGTTCATTACAGTCAGTCCTGCTATAGTTATAGGTTCAAAAAGCATGCATCCTAATCAGCTACCATTCGTTTATAGGTGTTGCTAAATCAGGGTCAGGCGTTCAGTCAAGTGAAGCTCTGAGTTCATCTGCCATTTCTTCCATCTGCTCGTTTCGCATCTTGTACACCACAAGAGTGATGAAAAGAAGGACAAATGCAATGACGTTCACCACTAATGTCAGCTGCAGGGAAGTACCTTCAAGTCCTCCACCGCCTGAACCTGAAGTGTCACCGAACATCAGCGGGTGAGCTGAACGCCACAGGCGTATGGATAAAAAGCTCAACGGAACTGAGATAAAACCTAGTATTCCGAAAACAGAAGCTAAACGTGCACGTTTGTCCGCACCATCAACTGCCTGCCGAAGCACAATATAAGCAACATAGACCAGAAAAAGTGCAAGAGATGTTGTAAGTCTTGGCTCCCATACCCAATACCATCCCCATGTAGCCTTGGCCCAGATGGAACCGGTTGCCAGAACAAGGAACGCGAAAATGACACCTACTTCAGCTGCCGAGCGGGAAAGAATGTCATAATTATAGTTACCTGTTCTCAAGAACAGAATGCTGGAAAAGAATACCACCGTGAAAGCCAGATAGGAAGTTATGGCTAGAGGCATGTGGAAATAGAATATCCTAAAGCTCATATCAAGGGTTTCCCCAGAGGCACCTTTCATATCCGGAAGGTAGAAAATAATCATGCCAATAGCTAGCAACATGGTCGTTGCGGACAGAACTGGCAGGAACTTATCTCTTAAAAAACTCTCCGACATTGGAAACCTCGATGATCAACTTAGAACAATGTAGGTAGTACATCTCAACCGATATATAAGTTTTAATCCTGTATTACATATTCGAACACAAGCTGTGCTACAAGGAAGAAAACGACATCATATACAAGCAGAAGCCGTAATTCCTGAGTGATATCGCCGTAGGATGCACCCATGAGGATACTTCCGGTCGCCATCACAGCCGGAATAAGGGCAGGAAGCAACAGAGGCAATAACAGCACAGGAAGTAATATTTCCCGGGTCCTTGTGTTCACTGTCAGAGCTGAAAGCAGTGTTCCCACACAGACAAAACCCACAGTACCAAGGAATATTATGATACCAAGCCAGAAATATCCTGTTATGCTGTAATTGAACATGATAGCAAACAGAGGCACGGTTATGATCTCGACCAGTAGCATCAGCAACAGGTTCGCCATCATCTTTCCAGTGTATATGGCACTCCTGTTTATGGGGCATAATTTCAAACCCTCGAGACAGCCGTTTTCCAGTTCTGCCACGAAGGAGCGTGAAAGGCCTATGGAACCTGCGAAGATGAAGGCTATCCAGAGTACACCCGGAGCGACCATTGCCACGTCCTGAGAAGAGCCAAGTATAGGAGCAAATGTAATACTGAACACTACTATGACAAGCAATGAGAAAAGGACCATTGAATTGAGCATTTGCTTGGTGCGGAACTCCTCTTTGAGGTCCTTTGCTGCAATATGAAGAATGCGTATCATGTTGATCCCATATCAAAAATTATCATTGTCACCCACGTGTGATGAGTATATGTCCCTCAGTTCTTCTGCTGAGACCACTTCAGACATAGGGCTGTCGAAAACAATACTTCCCTTATCGAGTATGATAACACGGTCACACATGTTGTACGTTCTGTTGATGTCATGGGTTATCATCAGTCTTGTGGTGTCCTTTGGGTCAAGCTCCAGCAACACCTTCTCAAATGTGTGGGCTGCGTGTTGGTCAAGTCCTGTATAAGGTTCATCCAGAAAAAGAATTGAAGGCTCATGTAAAAGTGCCCTTGCGATGGAAAGACGCTGCTTCATACCCCTGGAAAATGTGGATACACGGTCATCTGCCCTTTTAACAAGCTCGACCTGCTCCAACAATCCATTTATACGAGCTTCAAGATTCTCACTGGCAATACCATACATCCGTCCAAAGAAGCGCAGATTCTCTATTGCCGTCATGTCGTTGTAGAGATAGGTTTCATGGGAAATGACGCCTATGATACCCCTCAATGAACCCTGGTCCTTTGAAATATCATTGCCGTTGACCATTACATTACCCTCAGAAGGAGAGGAGAGGGCTGACATGATCTTTACAAGGGTCGTCTTGCCTGCACCATTAGCACCCAGCAGAGCTACGAACTCCCCTTTCTTTATGTCCAGATCAATGTCTTTTAGTACAGGTATGTTGCCGAACTTCTTTGAGACATTATTGAGAGACAGTATAGTATCCATCGGAATAAGATTGCGTTCTGCATAAATTAACGTTTTGATGAATACGCCTGTTCAGTCTATGGATGATACCATCCATAAGACATATCTAAATGAATAATTCACCAAACAGTCGTAAGCCTGCTATTATAAATTTTGACCATAAAGTAACCTATTTTATGGTCAATATCAAGAAATCGATAGCAACATACGTTACAATCAACTACAGTGATATTTTATATATAATGTTGGAAGAGTATATATTAAGAAATGTTCAAAATCATCAAATATTGTTATCGGCAAATGGTTGCATTATACTTGATCTTCAAAGATCTTATTGAATATGTCGAAAAGGTTCGAACTGAGGTGAATAAAGAATGAATCAGCATACAAGACTAATATATTTTCTCTTATTGGTTTTTGCAGTTATATTAACAGGGATCTCTACTGCTGGAGCACAAAGTTCTGGTGAGATATGCGTAAATGCAGAGATACAGGAAATAAGTCCTAGTTCAATAGGTATCGATGAAGAATTCACCATGGGAATTAATATTGAGAGTTGTGGGTCTAAAGCTCCTGAAGAAATTACCTTTGAGATAATCAGCATCCCTTCGGATATCATAGTTACAGAAGACCTGGTCACTAAAATTCCTAAATTAACCTATAGTACAAGTGAAAGACAGCTGACATACCATATGAGGACAACTACTGATGCCAACCCTGGACCTCATGTCATAAAGATGAGATTAACATATCCAAATATGGAGTTGGAAACAACAAAATATTATGAAGTTGAGATCAGGGTAATAGGCGAAGACGCTGAACCAAGAATCTCTTCTGTCACAACCAGTCCTGAATACATCTATGAAGGAGATACAGTTGACTTAAGATTAGGCATAGAGAACTTCGGGGAAGCAATCGCAAAGTCTGTATCAGTCAGCCTGGATCATGAGTTTAAAGGAATTAAGAATTCTACAATTGGAACTCTTGGCATGAATGGCACTCAAACTGCATTGTTCAAATTCAAGGCGAACCAATCAGGAGAGTTCGAGATACCTGTTATCATTTATTATGAAGATGATTTTGGCAAGCAAAAAGCTGAATATGACATTACAATAACCGTGCTTGATCAAAAAGGGAGTCTGAACCTTGCATCTGTAAAGGTCGATCCGGTTCTTCCATATATGGATGAGACTGTGGAGTTGACCATGAGGATCGAAAACTCTGGTGACAGGACAATAAATTCAATAAGGGTCTATGCTGACCATCCATTCAAAGGACTAAAAGAATCATTCATAGGAACTCTTGATCCAAATGAGGATGGACCTGCAGTAATTACTTTTATAGCAGATCAGGCAGGGGAATATGAGATCCCTGTAACCATTACATATAGTGATGATTTTGGGGAAGAACAAATTGAAACCAGCATCAATCTTATTGTTCTGGAAAGTAATAGTGGAGCAGGAACAGCTGCGATCGTATTGATCGTCTTAGTGGTCATTGGAGGATTGGTCTACAATAATTATAGAACAAAAAAGTCAAAAGATGAGATAATCAAGCAGTTAATGGAAGGCAGTGATAACTCTGCTGACAACAAAGAAGAATGAGAGGTCTCCAACATGATCAACGATATCAGGGTGGGGGCTCTTATTGCATCCAGCAGTGTAAAGAGAGGAAACAAAAAAACACTGATGTTCATAGTCTTTGTTCTCTCACTCATTTTTATGAACTTAGTGTTCCTTCCATCAATGATAGGAGGAATGACCGTTCTATTCACTGGATTTATGCAGGATTACCCTTATGGGGACGTTGTCATTGAACCAACAGGGGACAACACCTACATCAACAACGCTGATAGCGTCTTGAAGAAGGTCCGGGCTGTTGAAGGAGTAAGGGCCGCAACAAAGAGGCTTGATGTGGGGGCATCGATCGATCATAAACAGAATGTTGTAGGAGTAACTGTGACAGGGATGCTCCCCACGGAAGAATATGAAATATCACAATATCCATATATTATTACTGACGGGGATTTCCTGGGAGAGCTTTCCCGAGATGAGATAATCATCGGTGCCATGATCGCAGGTACAGGTTTCGGATCAGAGATATATGATAACCTGGGTGAAGTTAAGGTAGGGTCTCTTGTTGATGTAACGTACAGCAATGGCGTAAAGAAGACCTATAAGGTCAAAGGTATCATGGAAGGCACATTCGAACTTGTTGACCTTAATGCTCTGGTCCACTACAAAGAGATAGAAGAAGTATATGGTCTGGAAGGAAGCAAAGCTACCAGCGTAGTTGTAAGGATAGACAAGCAAGGAACTGAAGAACAGATCCAGGATAAGATCAGAGAAGCCGGAGTGAATGAGCAGGTCTTCACCTGGGCTGATAAATCAGAGACCCTAATAAAGCAGGCAATGCAAAGCATGGGTGCTATAGACATCATGTCAAAGTTCGTGAGTTTGATCGTGGGCGCTGCATTGATCCTTATCATTATCTACATCAACATACTTAATAAGAAAAAAGAGATTGGTATTTTAAAAGCAATAGGCATTACCCCCAGATCAATAGTATTGTCCTATGCGTTCCTTAGTACATTCTATGTTTCTTTAGGAATAATCGCAGGGTTGGCCCTATATTTATCACTCATGTTTTACTTCCAGGCAAATCCGGTAGTATTCTACGAGACCATGGAGATAAGACCCGTGATCGACCCTATGCTGCTCATTCAAAGCATAATTACCATGCTTACATTATCAGTGATAGCCGGAACACTTCCTGCCTGGAGTGTATCAAAAGAGAGCATACTCAAAGCCATATGGGGAAGATGATATGATCGTTGTGAAAGACCTGAAAAGATATTATGGATCAGGGCAAACTGCTGTCAAGGCTCTCAATGGTGTTTCTTTCGAAATAAAGAAAGGGGAATTTGTAGCCATTATGGGTGCATCTGGTAGTGGAAAAACGACTCTGTTGAGGATCTTGGCATTGTTGGACGATGCGACCGCCGGAGAATACACCATTCGGGGATTAAAGGTTTCCAGCCTGCCTGAAGCCGAAAGAAGCTATTACAGGCTGACACAGGTCGGTTATGTATTCCAGGACTATGCACTCATTAATGAGATGAGTGCTGCTGAAAATGTTTATGTGCTTTCCATGATGGAAGGAAGATCAAAAAAGGAGTCTTATAAGACCGCCCTTGAAGCATTAGAAAAGGTTGGCCTAAAGGGAAAACAGGACAGGATCCCTGATGAACTGTCTGGCGGAGAAAAGCAAAGAGTGGCTATCGCAAGGGCCATAGCCAAAAAGCCTGACATAATGTTTGCTGATGAACCCTGTGCAAACCTGGACACCAACAACTCAAAACAAGTACTGGATGTGTTCAAAGACCTGAATGACAATTATGGACAGACAATTGTGATGGTAACACATGAACTGTGGCATACTGAGTATGTTGACAGAGTGATCACCCTCGAAGATGGGGTTTTAGTTAGCGATGAGATGATGGACGAAGGTGGGGAAGAAAAATGATACTGATTTTCTGAGGATCATTGGAAAAAGGAGCTAAAGGCTTGACAGGTTTCTCAGCTTCCTTTATGACCTGAAAACCTACACTGCAAAAATTGAAAGGCTTTATCCGCTTTGACCACGGCTTCCTTTTGTTAATTTTCTTAAATCTTCTTAGTACATTTGGAGTACTAACTGTAAGTTGTGGGGTAGCAAAAAGAGAAGAATACTTGCTTTCAATATTTATTGGTTTTATAATCCCATAATGTAAACGCAGAATGTCCAACCAGATATCAGCATGCCATTCTTTATCACCATTAGGAAAAGGATTGTTCAAATGGCCTAAGCCATGTAACTTATAGGATCTTTCATGCTCATATAAACTGAAATTATCTCCTTCTTTGTTGTAAAGTGCATACCTTTTAGTCGGCTTAAAAGTAGTCGGGTAGAAATACTCCCGGCTACCCGATTAGCCGCGGCATATGCTCCTTATCATTTATTCCCATATTTTTTTTTACAGTTGAGAAAGGAATTATTGTCATCTACCGCTTTTTTCCATCTACTACAAATTTTCCTGGTAAGATAGGGCGCCGTAGATGAAGTATCACAATTAGGCACACTATTTTCAATTGTCTTCATCTGTGAAAATGCATCATCTGTTTTCTTGCGAAGTTCACTTAATTTAGTCAAGATAATCCTGTCATCGCACCATGAGTCTCTTATTATTTTCAGTAATTCTCTACTGGCATTTCTATTTTTCAAATGCTGGACCCAATACTTGTCCAGTTCAGGTTTAGCTAACACTTTTGCAAGCTTTATACACTCCAAATCAGCTCTATGCTTAGTCATCCCGAATTCTTCAGGGTATACAATTTTTCGTGCCCAATCTTTATCAATTTTGTTCAGTTTTGTTATCTGCTTAGTTGAAAGTGTATAATTCCCTATCTTAGTAGTCTTAACTGCTGCATCTTTTTCAATCCTTAACTTAAAGTTTACCAACAAATCTTTTTCAAAAATGCCTGCTGCAATAAACGCATTTTGGTCCATCCACCACATATCAGCATTGCGTTTTCCCATCCGATGCAGTATGCAGTAATACCACAATTCCCCCTTGAAGTTCGCCAAGCGAGCGGCAATATCAATTGCTTTTCGCGCTCTATCTGCCGCCTTCTTCTCTGTAATTCTTGTAGGGACTATACATTTCTTTGGTTTTTGAGGGAAATCCCCCTCTATTACCTCATCTCCAAAAGAATATCGTTTCACAAGACGTTTCGGTCGTTGCTTCGGACTTTTGTACAAGCTCCAGATATCGATCATTGAAAACGGGGAAACTCCCTCTGCAATTCCTACAAGATTCTCGCTAATCCAGGTAACTCCTCTGAGAATGGGGGGGAACTTCATTTGCTTTCTCGTTGCCTCCCCAATCCGCCGATCCATATCATTGTGCATGACGATTAATGTGTCCGCAATCGGGCTTATATTCTTTTTCGTTTTTTCTTTCGCCGTTAGATACTTCTGGAAAATATTATTGAGTCCTTCTGCTTCTTCTATTAGTTTTGTATTCGTCCATTTGGCGATTTCAGCAGACTTCGGGAGGATGAACTTGGACAGCGACTTTGTTTTTACAAAGGTCGACCAATAATCAACCATGAAAAATGGGTAGATATCATTGACATGCCCGCCTTTGCCCTCCCATTTGATATGCTCAAGGACCGGTTGAGTCGTTTTTTGGTGTTCTGCAGCCTTTTGAATACGGTACGCAAGCTCCTGTCGCATTAATATCAAGGTTTCCGCAATCGCTTCTTTTTCCTGCGGACCAATTTCTTCTTTTGATTCAAAAAGACGAGTGTTCAGCAGCTTGGCCTCGTCTAAAAGTTGACTATTGGACATTGTTCTTACGCTGGCTTGCATCCCTTGCCGCAGGGAAGCTGCATAGCTGTCAAGTCGCTGTACTGACTCTCTTTTCATACCTCGGTAACGAAATACTGTATGAGGACGCGCATTTAATCGTGAATCCGGAGTCGTACTCGTGGTTGCAGTACCACGAGAACTCGACTGTGTGTTGTTTGTAGGATTAGCCATGGAAAACCATCCGGATTCAACTTAGGAATCCGTCGAGACATTAACGTCTGTATCCCTTTCAATAACAATCTTCTTCTCCACGTCCGGGTCATCAAATTCACCTTTAACTACCCTGGCTGCCAGACGAATATTCTCCAGTTCTTCGTGACGCACTTCAGATTGTGCCTTTTTAACATCAACTACCCGATGGATAAGCTTGAAATCCTCGAGAATTGGATGCTTGCCTGGTAACGCCTCGATATATAGGGAATCTGTCGGTGCGATAACGATTTCTTTGTCATGGTGGGGGTCCATGAGGCGCTTAATTAGCAAATCCCTATATTTGTTCCTTACGTCCTCTGTAAAAGCACCTGGATTTATCTCAAAATAACATTGAATTAATTGTTTTAATTCATCTATAGTGTAATTGCCTGCTTCATCTGGATCCCATAGCTGTGCTGTTTCTTGTAGATCCATATAGTCCTGCATCATATAGAGGGTCACGGGATTATTTCGTTTAAGTGGAAAGATCATGTAATTTCCTTTGTAACCAAGCAAGTTGTCAAGGTCTGCGACTTCTATTAAGCTCTTATAATTAACGTCAATTTGTGCAGGAATACTTAAATCGATTATGAATTGCGTTTTTTTACCGCCCACCCAAACATCTATTTCACTAGGTGCGGATTTGACCCCAGGAGTATACTTAATGTCTGGGACTTTAAGTTGGTAGAGTCTAAAAAACCGCTGGTCTGGTGGTTCCTGGTCCCAAATAGCCTGCATATAATAAAGGATATTATCTTTCACATGCACTCGAAGTCTCAGAATCTCAGTTCTGCGATTAAATTGTTCTTCAAGAGCTTGAGAGTATTTACTGGTCGCAGACTCTAGTGCCGTTACTTCGTGTTGAAGACGTGTGCGCATCTCTTTTTCTTTCCGCTCGGCACGTTGGAATGTTTCCTTGGCTGCTTCTGCCCGGGCCAGGATCGTTTCGGACGTATCTGATGCTCCGCCAAATAAAAAGGTATTAACGTCGGACAAGAACCCTTCATCCTTGCTGGTTAAACTCTTAGCATATTTGTTCATGGCTATATCAAGAGCCTCTTGCGTTTTCTCAAGGGCTTTGGAAGTCATAGTTACTTGTTGTGCCACCTTATCAACTATTTTCAACTGGATGTCTAGATTATTTTGAAGTACATCCACTGACAACTCATCCCCAACAAACTTATCAGATAAGTAATCTAAACCGGTAACAAAAGAATCATCGAAAATCACTCGTCTTAAAATCCAATCATGGGCCAGCAGCCAATCTTCATCAATTTCATCTGGACGAGGTACTTCATTGGCTACTAATACCACCGGAGTCAGTTTATGGATTTTTTCGCTCACTTCATAACGACGCTGAAGTTCATAAAATAAGTACGTAACCGAAATTTCGTCATTTGGATTACTGATTTCGCCTGATGTTGCCTCTTCATATTCTTCACTGGTAGTCGTATTTATCTCCAGCTTATATTCATTTTTATATTCTTGTGCTGCCTTTAATACGGCTTCGCGAAATTCCTTTTTTGTTTGAGAGGAGTGTTTGGCAGCATCAATTGTCATACTATGGCTTCCTTTTGCGTTCCAAACAGCAAAATTAACCCCCCCTTCAGCCGTATGGTTGAAATTTGTTTTGTTCGTGGCACGGCGAATAATCTCGGCATGTGAACGATAGGTATCAGAAGAATCCATTTTTTTGATTTGTAAGGCATTCTCTATTTCTTTGATGGCCCTACTCTTTTTTACGACTTTTTTCTTTGTATATCGGCGTACTTCCTTTGGAGCCATTGGTATAGTAGATACAAGTTCACCGACTTGATAATTCAGCGGGTTCCACTTTTGCCTATAGTTAACAAGGATACCAAAGTTGATGGCGTTTTTTGCAAAAACATCGAATGAGTATTTTCCCTTCAAACGTTCTTCCAGATCTTCAAATAGATTTTCAATTCTGCTTTTTTTATTAAGGGCAGTAACAAGTATTTTTCGAGCATCTGTTTGTTCCTGAAATACCACCTTTCCGGCGGCACCTGGAGCATAACCAGATGCGGAGGAACTTGCTTTCAAACTGAGCATTAGACCATAGATTGCATCTTGTGTTGGCTCGTCCAAACAGCTCCATTGAAAAGCCGTTATTTCTGGCAAAAGATAGGTTTTTACCTCTTTAAATCTTGGATCATCACCAGCGATTTTTTCTTTGGTGTGACGCAAGTAGTCCTTAAACTGTTTAAGCTCCTCAACTGAGGTAACCGTGTCTTTCGGTATTTTTATACCTTTATAGTCTTTTTCTTTGAGAGCTTCCTCATAAAGCTCTTTTCCTTTTTTAGCCAACTCTTGATCGAATAATTCAGTCCATATATGGCGGAAAGCAATTTGAAGATCATAAAAATCATGATAAGCAGCCACATCTGCCGGACCACCGCTTATGTTGAATCCTTTCGTATCCAGCTCAATATCCTTTTGACTTGCACGGTCCGAAATTCCAAAATTCAACTTCGCCTCCGGGGAAGTGGTATGCTTCATTTGCAAGGCAACTTGGTCTTTCACCAAAGAATCTACTGTTAATTCATTTCCTTCACTGTCAGTATTTTGCTCAAAGATATCCGATTGAGTTGTATCTGTGGATTCAACAGGTTCAGGAATGATAATATCTTCAAGGGCCTGTTCAGCAACTTTGCTTACTTTGCAATTGGTAAGCAAATCTGCTCTGGCAAACAATTCAGTCTGCAATGTTCGTTTTTCAATATAGGCCATCAGTTTGTCTGGTTGAACATTCCCGATAGACCCGTCATCAACTTTTTGAATTCCAAGTTCACTCAAATCCTTATCTGACAGGCTTAGAGTAATACCTTTTTTCCATTTCACTTCCCCCATTTGGGTGAGGTCGGCTTTGATAATCGTTTCCTGAGCCGTCTGTTGGTTATCGCCCGAGGAAATGTAAGTTGTATCTTTACGCAATTCCTCCGATACTTTCGATGGAATGAAATTTTTAAAGGCAACTTCTGCTTTTTGTTCATACACCCTGGACTTGGCGACACGCATTGATATGTGTTCATTTATTTTGCTTTGAATCGCATCGCTAATTGATAGGGTCTCGTCGATTGATGATAATACTGTTTCTTTATCTATTCTTGTTTTACCTGCTCGGCTTTCATCGTAAGTTTCGCGTTGCTTAACATGTTTGCTAATTTCCGTTTCTATTAAATCAACTATGCTAAAGACTTCATCTATGGAAACACTGATGTTCTTTGTTTCCGTGCCTTGAGGATTTTCATTCTTCATAGATATCTCCCTCCTAAGAAATAAATAAATTAAACAAAAAGTTAACACAGTTAGCACTAATTAAAAGGAGTTATCATCTCCCAATATTTTTAAATTGGATTATTGTCCGAATATTGAGAATTTCTACAGAACCCAAAATTCTACATTTTAAAGTAGAATTTTAAGTAATATTAAAAATAGTGTACACTACTAATAAAATATACGAACCGTTAATTCTAATTTCAAATTCTAAATACAAATTTTAGTATGTTGATAGGTGATGAACAATATATTTTTTTTAGAGAGAGGAAAAGAAAGAAGATCAAAGGTAAGTACCGTAGAAAAATGATATGGAATTTGATGAAGAACTGTATCATAATAGAAATCTGGCAGAAATGATGTTCTCTGTTCTGAAAAGAAAATATGGTGAGGAAATTAGAGCAAAAAAGTACTGGAATCAGCTAAAAGAAATTAAATTCAAGGTATTAGTGCATAACATTGACAGGTTTGCCAGATTATTTTTATTATTCAAATGAGGATTTCTACAGAGCCCCTATTTTCTGCTATTTTAATAATGTTGCAAACAAAATCAGATAAAAACAAAGAAACTTAAATTTTTAACAATTATAAAATACGATTGATGATTTTCAAATGAATCAAAAAAATCAAGAATTAAACAATTTTTGATATTTTGTTTTGAATTGACTCTTAAAATTTTTGAGCATCTATTTTTCAAGATACCTATTACCCCGACTTGCTATGCTAGGGTTGGGTTCGAACTCAAATAAGTTAAATTTTTAGAAGAGTAGTATTTTTACAATTTGACCATTACCCCAAAGTTCTAATATAATAGTTCCTTTTGAGAATGAAAGGAGCACTTCCCAATGTCTATCAAATGCATGAAATGTAACAGGGACGCCATTATATTCCAGAAATACTCCGGCATGCACATATGCAAGAGACACTTTATCGAAGATGTTGAACGCAAGGTGAAGCTCACCATCAGAAAGCAGTATAAGATCGAAAAAGGTGACATCATTGCCGTGGCATTGAGCGGAGGAAAGGACAGCGTTGTTCTGTTATACCTTTTACACAAGGTATTCGGCGTGAGAAGAGATATTGAGATAGTGGCCATTACCATTGATGAGGGGATTGCCGGATATCGCGAGGAAACTCTGGAAAAGGCAAGAAAGCTGACATCAGAACTTGGTATCAGGCATATTGTCCGCTCTTTTAAAGATGAGTATGATAAGACCCTTGATGAACTGACCGCACAGGAAAGAAAACTGGGTGCATGCAGTTATTGTGGTGTCCTAAGAAAATCGCTCCTGAACAAGATCGCAAATGAGATAGGTGCCACTAAACTTGCCACCGGACATAACCTTGATGATGAGGCACAGACGATAATGATGAACCACCTCGGAGGAGATGTCGATAGAATGATAAGGCTCTCACCTCCGCGGGCTATCGAGGGGCTTGTCCTTCGTGCAAAACCTCTGAGAAAAGTTCCCGAAAAAGAAGTGGCCCTGTATGCTATCGTCAATGAGTTGCCCTTCGATATGAGCGAGTGTCCTTATGCTCATGAAGCCCTGAGGGGCGAGGTCAGGGATATGATAAATGAGTTTGAGGTCAGGCACCCCGGAACTAAATATTCCATCATGAGAGGTTTCGACAAAACAGTGGGAATAATTGCTAAAGAATATCCCCAGACCGAACTATCAAAATGTCGTGTATGCGGGGAGACCTGTACAGCATCGCTATGCCAGGCCTGTAAATTGCTTGGACGCAGTTGAATACAGTCTATCTTATCGATTGCCTCTTCTACTACCTATTTTTTAAGCTGGTTCTCAGGGATACTCGAGCAGATCGCTTATGTCATAGAGTTCTTTTCCAGTTCGATCCATGTAAAGACGGGTCCACCATACAGTCACAAGAGGCTGTATAACTGCAAAAGATAGAACAAAACTCAGAAATATCCAGGCATTCGCAAGTACTTCCACATAGCTAATGAGCTCACCGACCATATTGATGGCTATGGAGAGCCCGATCACTACCAGGTACATTAGAAATACGACTAACTTGTTGTTCATGAAGAACCTGTAACCTTTTTCAAGGGCTTCCATAGGATCGAGGCGGTCCAGGACAAGACCAAATCGGACAACACTGAAGATAATATCGATCACCAGAACGTAAAGACCCCATAGCAAGAATCCGAAGAGCAATAACAGACTTGTAAGAAGGGCGTTCTCGGGATTGTCGATAAATGAATTGAAATCGCCCATGGTGAGCATACCTGGAACTATGAACACAATCCCCGCGATAAAGATCAGGGAGATGATGATCCTGGTAAAGAAAAGACTGAACACATTCTCCTTTCCTGCACGGAACATGTCATTAAAGGTAGTATGTCCTGATACGGATGCCGCCTGTGCCATTCCTATTGCCCCTGCCTCAAAATATGATTGGACAAATGAGATGGCTAAAAATGCTATCAGACCAAGCACCAGAACTAAAACAATATTATCAGAGAACAGAGACATGAGAAGCTCCATGCTTTCTTCTGTTGTGAGTGAAGATGTGCCCCCAATATCAGACATTGATGTTGCAGCTACAATGAACGGTATTATGAAAATAGCCATCATTAAAATGAAAAGCGATGCCATCATGTTCAAAAAGAAAGGAACAGCAATTCCATAATTATGTGACCAGGTGCTGAATCCTTTATTCAATATTCTTCCAAGATCTTCATTCATTTTTAGTAGCTCCTTGAGACAAGCTTAAACCGTAGCTGACATTATATAAATATTACATAGATATAATATCTGTGATGATCTTATCACTTTAACATCGACTATCGATATTTACCATATCCAACATCAATACATTCAACATTACAATCCAATGTTAATACAAATAACATATCCACATCTTTAATTAGTAGCAGAAATTTAATAATAACAAGTTAGGAGGAGTTTTTGGTGGAAGAAAATAAGGGGAAAGAAATACTGGTAATCGGGCACTGTCTTGCAAATGTAAGTTCAAGGCTTAAAGGCATAAAAGCACCTCCATTGGTTGATACAAAGGGCAGGAACATCGTACAATTGCCATGCCCGGAACTGATATATCTTGGTGCATCCCGAAGGGAAATCACCAGAGACCAGCTTGAAAATCCAAATTACAGGAGATTCTGCCATTCACTGTTTGAACCCTTTGCAGACATGATCGAACAGTTCTATCAGGAAGGTTGTGCCATCAAAGTACTGGGAGTTCCCAAGAGTCCTTCGTGTGGAGCACAGACAACAACAGTTGGCGGTCCTGCAGGACGTGTGGAGACATTCACACATGACAACGTTGTAGGTACCGGAATATTCTATGAAGAGATAACTGAAGAGTTGACAAGGCGTGGAGTTCTCTTTGAGATGGTGGATGCTTAAAATTAAAATAAGGCGATCAAAGGACCCCACATCTCTTTTAATATTGTGAAGCAATGATCGACCATCAATACATTTGAATTAGTAGTAAAATTGGCTGACGGGAAGAAGTATTCTTCCAAATATAATAACTTCTATTACTAACCTTCAGCCATCCTCATTATTCTGAAAGATCAAAGATGAAGAGCTTAAGCTTTGGCATTCGACAATATACTCAAAGCAATGAAATTAAACTGAAATTAGAAAAAAAGAAAAGAAATGGACCGGGATATTCCCGACCCGTAATTCGTTTTTAAATTGTTCGAATTAGAACAATCCCTTGCCGATGAACAGAGAAGAGAACAGGATAGCGATCATGTTCACTACTTTGATCAGAGCGTTAAGTGCAGGACCTGATGTGTCCTTGAATGGGTCACCGACTGTGTCACCGACAATTGCTGCCAAGTGAGCATCGGAACCTTTTCCGCCATATTCTCCGTCTTCGATGAGCTTCTTTGCGTTATCCCATGCTCCCCCACCATTGTTCATGGTCATAGCGAGGAGAAGACCTGAAACGATGATACCGATAAGTAATCCGCCAAGAGCTACCGGACCAAGCACGATTCCAACTAAAAGTGGAACGAAGATAGCGAGGATACCTGGAATCACCATTTCACGGATAGCTGCTGCAGTAACGATGTCCACACATTTGCCATATTCTGGCTTTGTGGTGCCTTCCATGATACCAGGGATCTCCCTGAACTGACGGCGAACTTCGTTAACAATAGCAAATGCTGCCTTTCCTACTGCCTTCATAGTAACAGCAGTGAACAGGAATGGGAGCAGCGCACCGATAAGAAGACCAACGAGAACAATAGGGTTGTCAAGACTGAGTGAACCTGCTTCGAGGTTAACCTTGTGTCTGTAATCTGCGAAAAGTGCCAGTGCACCGAGTGCTGCAGAAGCTATTGCGTAACCCTTTGTTACAGCCTTCGTTGTGTTTCCGACCGCATCGAGTGCGTCGGTGATCTTGCGTACTTCCGCAGGCATCTTTGCCATTTCAGCGATACCACCAGCATTGTCGGTGATAGGACCGTATGAGTCAAGAGCCACGATCATACCGGTCGTTGACAACATTGCTGCTGCTGCAATAGCAATACCGTAAACACCCATTGCAGGATCAGTTGCACCGCCTACTACGAAGTAGGATCCAAGTATACCAGCAATGATGATGATAAGTGGAAGTGCAGTACTCTCAAATCCAATAGCGAGACCGGAGATGACGTTTGTACCAGCACCGGTTTCGGATGCCTTGGCAATTGTCTTTACCGGACGGAAGCTTGTGGAAGTGTAGTACTCTGTAAATACTACCATCAATACCATTATGATAATACCCACAATAGATGCGTAGTACAATCTCATGTCACCCATGAGGTAATCGGTCACGAAATAGAATGCGATCAGACTAAGAATTGCTGATACTGCAACACCCTTATAGAGAGCTTTCATGATCTTTCCATCACTACCTACTTTCACGAAGAACATAGAGATGATGGATGCGAATATAGCCACTGAACCAAGGATCAATGGGTAAAGGATAGCATTTGGAAATTGTTCAAGGATCAGGGAACCAAGAAGCATTGATGCAAGAACGGTAACGACATATGTCTCGAACAGATCTGCACCCATGCCAGCACAGTCACCGACATTGTCACCTACGTTGTCAGCAATGACACCAGCATTCCTTGGATCGTCTTCAGGAATACCAGCCTCGATCTTACCTACAAGATCAGCACCGACATCCGCTGCCTTTGTGAAGATACCTCCACCGACCCTTGCGAAAAGACTGATAAGACTTGCACCGAAACCGAATCCGATCACAAGGTCAACATCGCCGAAAATAATATAGAAACCACTGGTACCCAGCAGTGCAAGACCTACTACTGCAAGTCCTGTCACAGCTCCACCGCGGAATGCGACGGACATTGCTTCCTGCAAGCCCTTTGAAGCTGCGTGTGCTGTCCTGACATTAGCCCTGATAGATACGTTCATTCCAACATATCCGGCAAGTGCAGATGCAGCTGCACCAACGAGGAATCCGATTGTGATCTTGCCACTGTCGTCTCCCAGAAGGAAGAACATCAGCGCAGCAAGAACAATTGCTACTACAGCTATGGTCTTATACTGACGGTTCAGATAAGCCATAGCACCCTCCTGGATCGCAAGTGATATATCCTGCATTTCCTTTGTACCGGTTCCTTCTTTAAGAACACCGGAAGCAAAGAATGCAGCAAATGCCAAGCTTACGATACCTGCCAGAGGGGCAAGGTAAATTAAACTATCCATATTCATACTCCTTTTTGTTTAGATCTAATAATTATTTGATCAATATGATACATTATATAAAGGTCACTGAATTATCGCTCCATTGAAGGAACGAATCGTTCAACTATATAACATGCTAAAAGCAGGTTGAAATAGAACACACAAGATATGAATGTATCGATTGTAAAATGTTAAACTGTTGCACTCTCTGCGGATTTCACATGTGTTAGACCCGCTCAATGCAAATTATTCCAATATTTTCATATTTTGCGTTACTAATATTTACTTGTAATACAATTCAACTGAATATGAGATCATTTTCTTTCATAGTAATATTATTGGTCCTCTTTTCCACATTTCTACCCATATGCGCATACGCTATGCCAGAAAATAATGATATCATCCACTTTGATAAAGTGGTCATGCGCTTTGACAAGACCGATAGCTCGGTAACAGTAACATATAGCCTCAATTTCTTTGCCAGAATGTATATTCTTGCCTTTGGTACAAGACATCTTGAATCCTCATTCATGGACATATTCTCAAAATATGAAGATGTGAAGATAGAGAAAGTTGGATATGACACTGTTAAGATATCGCTAAAGGATGTTACAAGGCTCAGTGATGACTATTACCTCCACGACAGCCGCGATCTCGGCACCATGGTACATTCCATGGAAGTCATCTACCCCAACGGACAGACAAAGACAGTAAACGATGTCAAAGCAACCCCCGATATATTCTATCAGCAGATATGAAAAGAATAGGTTTTGATAGCTAAATAATGTACTTTTTATTATATGAACATTGAAAAAATGAAGAAAATATCCTTTTGAGCATAACAGGAGAAGGTTTTCGCATGGTCCAATAAAGGAAATAATAGTCCTATAATACCTTCTGCCATGGATCCAAGTCCCGATTTGCTGCTCGAAGAAATAATAAAGATCAAATAGTAACTACCTGACATTGACAAAGCTATTAAATATAAATAGGAAGTTATTAACATTCGCAATTTATTTATAACATTGTTAACAAAAGGATACATGGCGCAGGTAGTTTCTTAGACGTACCACCACACTCCCCATGCCCAAGTTTTTTCTAATACCTGCGCTTATCATATAAACGACATATGGCATTTTATCTACCCTTTTCAGAATTCCATTTTCAAGATTTACACTATTATGGCAGACATTTTTACCTGATCCATATGAATGGAAGATAAGGATATTGAAAATTCACTTTAATTCTGCATTCCTTCCATAAGTATCAATATTTGTGCTGAAGCTTACCATTCCATATTTAGCCTGTTTTTAATCAAACATCGTACCTTGAATGAACTTTTTTCATATCAATAATTTTAGATCGGATCACACCAAATAGATCGATCTGACAATATGGAATTAATAAAAAATATATTTACCATCGATATGACTGAATTTGTAAATATATAAGATCAAAAGAACACTTGTCATTTAATACATATGAGAATGAATTTTTAATAGGCCTACAAAATTGAAATATGAGCTGAATTATTAAAAATATTAGTTGACCACTACATATTTACCTGATTAATCGTTAACATTGATGCAAACCATTAAAAAAATAGGGACTGGGGAAACATGACCGAAACAATAGAATCTTTACTTAAAGAGCAAGATGAATTCCACCCACCGGAAGATTTTGTCAAAAATGCCAATATGAACGACCCTCACATATATGAAAAAGCTGAGGCTGATATCGAAGGGTTCTGGGAGGGATTGGCCGATAACATCGACTGGTTCAAAAAATGGGACACTGTCCTTGACTGGCAGCCTCCCCATGCAAAATGGTTCAACGGTGGAAAACTGAACGCATCCTACAACTGTCTTGACCGTCATGTCCTGAAACATGGTGATAAGACCGCACTCATCTGGGAAGGGGAGATGGAGAACTCCGAAACCTACACCTATAAAGAACTCAGGGATGCGACTGCTCGCTTTGCTGCAGGTCTGAAAGAGCTCGGAGTGAAGAAAGGAGATGTCGTTACCATATATCTTCCGATGATACCTGAAGCTGTCATAGCCATGCTTGCATGTGCAAGGATAGGTGCACCCCACAGTGTCGTCTTTGCCGGGTTCTCATCAGAAGCACTGGCACAACGTGTGGAAGATGCACATAGTCGATTTGTCATAACATGTAATGGTTACTTCCACAAAGGAAATCTCATACAACAAAAGGAAAGAGCTGACAAAGGGCTTCAAAATGCCCCGGCGGTCGAAAAGGTTATTGTGGTCGATCATGCTGCAAACGTAATTCCAATGAAAGAGGAAAGGGACGTGTGGTGGAAGGATGTAATTCATAACATGGATTCTGAATGCGAACCTGAACCTATGGATTCAGAGGACATACTTTTCATCATGTACACCAGTGGAACCACCGGCAGACCAAAGGGAGTTGTTCACACGACCGGCGGTTACATGGTCGGGACACATGTGACATCGAACTGGATCTTCGATCTAAAGGACGATGATATTTTCTGGTGTACTGCAGACATCGGATGGATCACAGGGCACTCATATCTTGTCTACGGGCCTCTCTCCAACGGTGCTACCATTGTAATGCACGAAGGTGCACCTGATTACCCGGACAAGGGTAGATTCTGGGACATTGTTGAAAAATACGGTGTGACGATATTCTACACAGCACCGACAGCAATACGCACTTTCATGAAGTGGGGGGAAGAGATCCCTGAAAAGTATGACCTGTCCTCATTGCGACTTTTGGGAAGTGTGGGTGAGCCCATCAATCCAAAAGCATGGCTCTGGTACTATGAGATCATAGGCAAATCGAAATGCCCTATCGTTGATACATGGTGGCAGACAGAGACGGGAATGATAATGATAAGCCCATTACCGGGCATCACCACGATGAGACCGGGAACTGCAACACGCCCGTTCCCGGGAATAAAAGCCAACATCCTTGATGATGAAGGCAATGAAGTGCCAATTGACTCAGGAGGCTACCTTGCCCTTCAGAACCCTTGGCCAAGTATGATACGTACCATAAACGGGGACGAACAGAGGTTCATTGACACATACTGGAGCAAATGGGGAACCGATACCTACCTTGCCGGCGATGGTGCACGTAAGGATGAGGAAGGTAATTTCTGGATACTTGGAAGATTGGACGATGTCATCAAGGTGTCCGGCCATAGGCTCGGAACAATGGAGATCGAAAGTGCACTGGTCTCACACCCCTCGGTTGCCGAAGCTGCGGTTGACGGAAAAGTGGACGAGATAAAAGGAGAGGTCATCTATGCATATGTGATCCTCGAATCATCCTGTGGCGATCAATGTTCAATACTTGAAGATGAATTGAAGCAGCATGTGGTAGATGAGATCGGACCTATCGCACGCCCAAAGAAGATCATCTTCACCGAGGAGCTGCCAAAGACGAGAAGCGGCAAGATAATGAGGCGTGTTCTAAAGGCTATCACGAATGGAACAGAGATAGGGGACATATCCACACTTCAGGATCCGGCAGTTGTTGAAGCTCTGAAAAGAAAGGTTAATGAAATAGGGGAACAATGAACTAAAATAAAACGGACCAGCTATTGATGTTCGGCTGGTGAGATACCTGACCTTAAAGGAGTTGTCCAATGGAAAAAAAGAACCGACTCATCCTTGCTCTGGATGTAACTGACAGGGAGAATGCCCTTCGTATCGCAAATGAAGTTTCCGACTATGTGGATTCTATAAAGGTAGGATATCCACTGGTCCTTGGAGAAGGCCTTGGTATAGTCAAGGAACTTGTGGAAATTGCACCCGTTATCGCTGATTTCAAGGTTGCTGACATACCTAATACTGACAGACTTATCTGTGAACACGTGTTCAATGCCGGAGCTGCCGGGATCATCACCCACGGGTTCACAGGTCGCGACAGTCTTGATTCCTGTGTGAAGGTTGCTAATGATTTCGGAACCGATGTTTATGTGGTCACAGAGATGAGCCACCCGGGTGGTGTGGAGTTCTTCCGTCCGGTTGCCGAGGATATCGCCAAAATGGCAGTGGAAGCAGGAGCCTCAGGAGTTGTAGCACCTGCAACAAGACCTGAAAGAGTAAAAGACATACGTAAGATCATCGGAGAAGAATTGAGCATTATCTCACCAGGTGTGGGAGCTCAGGGAGGCAGTGCTGCCGATGTTATAAGGGCAGGTGCTGACTGGGTAATAGTCGGACGAAGCATCTATAATTCCGATTCTCCGGCAGAAGCTGCAAAGAAGATATGTGATGAAATGAATTGCTGATATTGTATCCGCCTGTGATGATGAACTGCACTGAAACTATGATGAGCCCTATGAGTACTGAGGCGATACAATGAGCAATGATATGATGGAAAGAAAAATCCTTTTTGAAACTTCCGGAAAGGAAGTCATTTATGTGCAAGACAGTTCCCTTGTCGTAGAACTGCCAGAAGGAAGAAAGACACTTAGCACTTCCTGGCTTAATGGTGGCTACCACGACAACATCGAAAGCGTCCTGAACCACACCATTGATCACAGAAGCCAGGGTGCAGCCGACCTTGAAGGCGGAAGTGTTGAAGAGTATCTGAAAATAGTTTCGAAAAGGCTTGGAATTAATCCCGAGCGTGCTTCAGGAATGCTTACGACCGCAACCATGGAGAACGCTGTTGTAGTTTCGGATTCGTTCAGAGGTCTTGAGGTCACTGCCATTGTCACCGGAGGAGTGGAGGTCAACGGCGGACGTGCCGGAGATGAGGCCTCCTATTATCAGGAAGATGAACGTTTCGAACCTGTCGGAGGAACGATAAACGCTATTTTACTCATTGGTGCAGACCTTCCGGACTATTCCCTGACACGAGCCATGATAACTGCGACCGAAGCTAAGACTGCTGCACTGCAACAGCTTATGGCACCCAGCCGCTATTCCAGCGGCATAGCCACAGGCACCGGAACCGATATGATGATAATTGTGGCAGACAGCACAAGCCCTATCAAACTCACGGATTCAGGCAAGCATTCCAAATTAGGGGAACTGATAGGAAAATGCATGATAGAAGCCGTCATCAAGTCCATAGGAATGCAATCGGGAATTACAGCCATCACGCAACGTGACATGCTTGTCAGGCTTGAAAGGTTCAAAGTGGATGAGGCAATGTACTGGAAAGTGGCATCCACCCTTGAAGGTGAGAACAAGAAGCCAATATTTATAGAGAAATTACGCAGAGTTGCAAAGGACCCGACACTGGTAAGCCTGACAGCATCTGTCCTCCACATCATGGATGAAGTCTCATGGGGACTAATACCTGAAAATGCAGGCAGGAAAGCAGCTTTTGCCATCATGAAAGAAGTGCCTTCAATTTTCGATATTGATACGGAGTTACCTTTTAACGAGATATTGAACTATCATGATACCATTCTTGATAATTGGATACGAGTAACATCCTGGGTCATAAAGAACATTTGAGCCTGTCGAACCCTGGGATATATATTTTATTTTTAATTCCTACATTATTTTTTACTCTTATCATTTCAGTTCCTATTAACTGGAATATTCGAAATGTTTAACTGTAGGATATCAATCATTATAGACGATCAGTAGATAAGAAAACGGAGTTCTGTTCATGAAAATACGAGAGATCATCATCA
>JAIORD010000043.1 GCA_021108275.1 Methanococcoides sp. | reverse complement strand
AACAGCTCGCCATACATGAATTCGGACATGCCCTTGGGCTTGACCATAGTAATGATAAAAAGGACATAATGTACCCTTCGTATGAACAGAGAGAGAATGTGAATCCCTTGCTTCTGGAAAAAACGTATCCCATCATAATTGCAATTGTACTTATCGCCATAGGCGTTCTGGGATATCTAGGGACAGGCTGGCTACGCTATCACAACAAAGCAAAGAACCTTGAGGATAAACACTTCAAAAAGTGATCGCATAACATTGGAACATATACATGGGATATGCATTTAAATAGTTTTGAAACATCCATGCCCATTGAATTTCTTTGTTCGTTAAACTGATATATAGAATAAAGAATTATAACCACACATTCATCCATTAATAAAAAACATTACGTTTTTTGCGATTATAGGAGGATTATAAATGAAACAGCAGGTAGAGGTTAAAGAACTTAAAGAAGGTAAATACGTCCTTGCAGATGATGAGCCATGTGTCATCAAGAGCATACAAAAATCAAAACCAGGTAAGCACGGATCAGCAAAAGCAAGGATCGAAGCAATTGGCATATTCGATGGCCAGAAACGGTCCATCATAAGCTCAGTTTCCGCTAAGACCTACGTACCTATCGTCGAGCGTAAGAGTGCACAGGTATTATCCATTTCCGGCAACATCGCACAGCTCATGGATATGGAAACCTACGCTACATTCGAACTTACCGTCCCTGAAGAATACAAGGAAAGGGTCAACGAAGGTAAAGACATCACATACATTGAAGCTATGGGTAAGATGAAGATAGACCTTAGATAAACCCTTAGGAATATTATGTTTTACCAGCCCGGCATGATGGATGCACTGGCAGATTACGATTCTGCCAGTTATGTCATATTTGGAGTACCATTTGACCGCACATCATCGTTCAGGGCTGGAAGCAGATGGGCTCCTGATGCAATAAGGAGCGCCACTGCAAATTTTGAAAGTTATAACTCTTTTTTTGATATTGATATATCAGACGTTCCGGCCCACGATGCAGGAAATTTCGAAGCAGGGGCTCTTGTAGACGATGTCCTCGATGAGCTTTATCTTGATGTCCTTAACATCGTTGACAACGGAAAGATCCCAGTAATGATGGGAGGGGAACACTCACTGACATTGCCATGTGTGAAAGCCTGTGCAAAACATGCAGGAGAGGATCTCGGAATCGTTGTACTGGATGCACATTTTGACCTTAGGGATGAGTTTGAGGGAATGAAGTACAATCATGCATGTGTTTCCCGCCATATTCTCGAAGAGGTCACTGAGAACTATGTCAGCATAGGCATTCGAAGCGGTCCAAAGGAAGAATGGGACTATGCCAAAGAGAACAACGTTCGTTATTATACTCCCGAAGATGTTACAGAGAAGGGAATAAAGGTACTCACAGAAGAGATCAAGGAATATCTTAATTGTGAGAATATCTACATATCTCTTGATATGGATGCACTTGACCCCGCATTTGCACCCGGATTGGGAACACCCGAACCATTCGGACTTTCATCGTTACAAGTGAGAGACATCATAAGGAAATTAGCACCCATTGCCAGAGGTTTTGATGTGGTGGAAATCTCTCCGGAATATGATAATGGGCAGACTGCAATACTTGGCGCAAAATATATTCGCGAGTTCATCGCCGCACATGCTGCCTCAATGAGATGAAACGTTCATGGTTAAGTTTATACACACATCTAACAATCATATGCTCAGATACCATGAACGAAGAAGTAATAGTCGAATGTCCTGTATGCTCACCTGAAGATCCAGTAGAGCACGAGATAATGAGACCGGGACAGAATCCCGTTGTAAAATGCCAGGAATGTGGAGCAGTCCACACAACCATAATTGAAGAGAAAAAGCCTATCGTTACAAAAGTAATTGTTAGCAAGGATGATATTTCATTTACCCTTCACACACCTATCGACTCCGAGGATATGCTATATGTCGATGATGAACTTGTGGTCGATGATGAGAACTCTGACGAAGTATATCCCATAATTGTCACTGCCATTGAATCCGAAGGTCGCCGTGTGGACCGCCAGGAAGTCGAGAAGATCGATGTAGTTTGGGGACGTGCCACAGATGAGGTTACTGCAAAGATATCATTGAAGGTAAGGAACGGCTCAACATCTCTGGAAAAGAAAGTCGCGGGAGAATTTGAGTTCGTTGTCGGTGGAGACTATAATGCCGGCGGAAAGTCGTTCCACATCACTAGGATAAAGATCAGAGATGGCGGATTCCGATCACGAAAGGGAGATAGTGTTGCTGCCAAGTATATCAAACGTATCTATTCGATCGAAAAGCGCAGGACAGGATGGGGAGAGGGGAAAACCTCATGGAGCCAAAGGGACAAGAGATATTAATAAGAGCACTGGAATTGAACGGGACTGGCGAGAGAGTGCTAAATGCCATGAGAAAGGTCCCGCGACACCTTTTTGTTTCTGAGGATATGCAAAGTGTTGCTTATGCAGACACTCCATTACCCATCGGACATGATCAGACTATCTCCGCACCTCATATGGTTGCCATAATGTGCGATCTTCTGGAAATTACCGAAGGTATGACCATTCTGGTATAATGCTGCTGTGATGGCCGAACTTGTAGGTAAGAACGGGAAGATCTACACAATAGAGCGAATTCCGGAACTTGCTGAGCTTGCCAGAAGCAATCTTGAAAGAGCAGGATATTCAAACGTCACTGTGATACATGATGACGGTTCCTGCGGCCTACCTGAACACGCCCCATACGAACGCATCACTGTGACTTCCGCAGCCCCCGAAGTACCACATCCGCTCAGGGAGCAGTTAGCAAACAATGGGATAATGGTGGCCCCGGTAGGAACAAGGCATCAAAACCTTGTCATCGTAAGGAAAGACAACGAAGGCAACATCAGTTATAGAACATGGGGAGAGGTAATATTTGTACCCCTTATTGGAAAATACGGCTTTTGAACTATGGATAATGCATCAATAAATTCATACCTCCTAAATAAAACTATATACATGCCCCTTCGTATATAGCACTATATAGAAATGTGCAGAAAGGAGAGATGAACATAGAAACGCGAAAGGTACAGCAGACGGGCGGGTCCACATACATCGTATCACTCCCAAAAAAATGGGCTGAAGGGGCTGGAATAAAGACCGGGTCACAGGTGACACTTCTGCCACGACCGGACGGTTCACTTACGATCGCTCCAATGGACAGTGAGACATCTGCCCAGAAAAAGAATGTGATAGATGTTAGCAACCACGCTGGAGACGAGCTTATACGCACCCTTATTGCTGCATACCTTTCCGGGTCAGACCTGATCGAACTTCGTGCAAACAGGATACAGGCAGAACAGAAGAAAACCATCCGAAATGTTTGTTATAAGCTGATCGGACCTGAGATAATCGAAGAGACCGCTAAAACAGTACTAATTCAGGACCTTTTGAACCCGAACGAAGTATCCATTAAAAAGAGTGTTCGCCGAATATTCCTCATCTCCAATTCCATGTTAAAGGATGCCATACAGGCATTAAAGACACATGACCACGACCTCGCCATTGATGTGGTAGAGCGTGATGATGAAGTTGACCGTTTATTCCTGTTGATATCAAAGCAGTTCAGAGCAGTGCTCCGTGGAAAGCGCGTCCCTGATGCATCCGAGACAACGATCGATGAGTATCACGATCTGAGACTCGCTGCAAGTTCTCTTGAGCGTATTGCTGACCACGCTGCAAAGATAGCAGCGATAGTACCGACATTGGAGATCCAGATCCCTGCTGAAACAATGGACCTTATAGAGACCTCAACAGAAGCCTCAAGTAAAATGGTAGAGGATGCTATCGAGGCATTGTACACCCAGAACACGGAACTTGCAAATATGGTAATCTCAAGGGCAGATGATACAAAGGTTAAGATCAATGCGCTTGATGCATCCCTTTTAACACTTGAGTCACCTGAATCCATTGTTGCACTTGGTACTGTGGCAGACAGTCTTGACAGGATAGGGGATTATGGGTCCAATATTGCAGAACTTGCAATAAATCTATCAATGGCACTAATTCAAAATAAATAAAATCCAGAATGATTATTTATTATGACGTATTTAATAATCCATAATTAGAATAATGATACTCAGGCTATTATTTATAAGACATGAGTAATATCAAACCGTATATATTTGAATGGAATTCCCGTATCACATCGGAGGGAACTTATGGGCGTAATGGGATCATTTAAGAAATTCTTCAAAAGGCTGTTTAACAAAAAGAATGCACGAATCGGTATTTATGGTCCGCCCAATGCAGGAAAGACCACACTTGCAAACCGGATACTTAGAGACTGGACAGGCGATGCCATGGGTTCAGTATCCCATGTTGCTCACGAAACCCGCCGTGCAAGACGACGAGAAGGAGTGACCATCCAATCAAATGGTGGATCGATAAGTCTTGATATCATTGATACACCCGGACTTGCAACAAAGATCGACTTCCATGAGTTCATGGAACTGGGAATGAACGAAGCAGAATCCAAAAGAAGGGCAAAGGAAGCAACCGAAGGGGTCATTGAAGCAGTAAAGTGGCTGGAGAACCTTGACGGGGTCATACTGGTAATGGATGCAACTGAAGACCCATATACCCAGGTCAATGTTACGGTCATTGGGAATATGGAAGCAAGGAACTTACCGCTACTTATCGTTGCTAACAAGACAGACCTCCCGGAATCCTCAGCCACTTCAATAAGAGAAGCATTCCCACAGCATCCAATGGTAGCCATATCTGCCCTTGAGGGAAAGAACATCGATACTTTCTACGATGAAGTTGCAAAAAGGTTTGGGTGATCGATATGCAGGGAATTCAAATGGACCTGGTCTCAGAGGACAGACTCGCAAAAATGCAACCTGTGGAAAAGATCCGATTTATTATTGATGAAGTTAAGGATGGGAAGATCCTCGTTCTTGAAAAGGGGCTTACCCCTGAAGAAGAAGCAACACTTATCGAAATGACGATGACACAGATCGAGCCTGATGATTTTGCAGGGATAGAGATGGAAAGTTATCCGAGCCAGACAGACAAATCATTGCTTGGAAAGCTGCTCAAGAAGAACGTAGTTCGAACCCGACTTACTGTGATAGGGCCTGCCAACAAGCTGAAAACCTTGAAGAAAGACCGTGACATGATAAGTGCACTCGTCTCAAGCAAATAATCATAAGTGGGACACCGAATGGATAACGCTGAAAAAAAACAAAAAGCAATAGAAGCCACTCATTCATTGTCTTCTTATGCCATGGGGACAGATGAGGTCAACATTGTCTGCACCTATGGAAAGATATCCATCTGGTACGGACGCCAGACAGCCGCTGTCATTGTAGGGCAAACCCTCATCAGCATCTCAAAGATAGACAAAACAGCGGTCCATGAAACTGAGCTCGTATGTGACTTCGATAAGATCACTGAATATGAAAGTAGTGGCTATATCCTAGTATCCTATGCGAAGACACATAATGGATATCGGGCCATGTTCAACATCCCATTTTACAGTGACAAAGCACTCTACCATCTGGCAGAGTCCATCATCGAAGATTTGAAGAAGGATGATGTGCACCTTGACATCTACTGGAACGGTGACGATTCAGACATCGCTCGATTATCTGAGGAATTCAAGAATATCGAGGGATGGAAAGTAAAGGATATTACATATAAAGACGAGGGCAAGCACAGAGATAGCCCTAAGATATGAAAGGAATGAATATTTATGAAAGACGTATCTTCAATAAAATGTGAGCATTTGATATCATCCATGCAACTTATGGCACACCACCTCGAAAGTGTTGCAAGCGACCTTGACAAGGGAAATATCAGAGATCTGATAGCAACCCTCCTTGATGCAGACGGCATATTCGTGATGGGTGCGGGGAGATCAGGCCTTGTAGGAAAGGCATTTGCAATGCGGCTGATGCACCTTGGTCTGAAGTCCTACGTGGTCGGAGAATCCACCACCCCTGCAGTTCACCCAGGAGATGCAGTTGTCACAATATCCGGATCAGGAGAAACCAGATCGATCTCCAATCTTGGAAAGATAACAAAGGATATCGGAGCAAAGCTTATAACCATTACATCCAACAGCGATTCCACACTCGGCAATCTTTCAGATGTCACCATGGAAATAAAGGGAAGGACAAAGGAAGATACTGGCGGATACCTTGAAAGACATATGCGTGGAGACTATTCAAATCTCACACCCCTGGGAACTTCTTTTGAGATATCATCCCTCGTATTCCTTGATGCTGTTATTGCAGAGCTTATCTCCATTACCGGAGCATCCGAGGAAGACCTTAAGTCACGTCATGCCAAACTTGAGTAAGGAGAATATATCATGAGCGGCAGAGGATTTGCACAACGTGTTCTGGATGTTGATATTTCAGGCATCAGAAAGATGTTCGAGGCTGCCGGTTCAGATGCGGTCAACCTGGGACTTGGACAGCCGGATTTTGACACACCCGACCACATTAAACAGGCAGCTATCGATGCTATTAACGAAGGATTTACCGGATACACATACGGTGCCGGGATAATTGAGCTAAGGAAAGCATTAAGCCAGAAGTTCAGGGAAGAGAATGGTTTTGAGGTGAGCACTGACGGTATTATCGTCACATCTGGCGCTTCCGAATCGCTGGAAATAGCCATCGCAGCACTCGTTGATCCAGGAGATGAGATAATAATCTCCGACCCGGGATTCGTATCTTATAATGCTCTTGCAGGTTTCATGGGTGGAAAGGTAATTGGAGTCCCTCTGGGAGAAGGTCTTACCATGAGACCGGAAGATGTCCTGGAGAAAATAACTCCAAAAACAAAAGCGGTCATCGTGAACTCCCCTTGCAATCCCACAGGAGGAGTGCTTTCAAAAAACGACATCAAGGCCTATGCCGAAATAGCAGACGATAATGACATCACGCTGATCTCCGATGAGGTCTATGAGCATTTCCTTTACGAAGGAGAGCACGTCAGCCCTGCAAAGTTCACTGACAATGTCATAACTGTCAATGCGGTCTCAAAGACATATGCAATGACCGGATGGCGTGTCGGATACACTGCTGCGAACCAAGAATATACCGAGCAGATGCTAAAGGTCCATCAATACGTGCAGGCATGCGCGAACTCCATTGCACAAAAAGCAGCTCTTGCCGCCATTACCGGCCCGCAGGACTTTGTTTATACAATGCGCGATGAGTTCAAAAGACGCAGGGATTTCCTTGTTGAAGGCGTCAATGCACTGGGAATGGAATGTGAACCACCAAAAGGCGCATTCTACATATTCCCAAAAGTGGAGAACAGCACCGAAGTTGCCACTAAGCTAGTAGCTAACGGAGTAGTTGTCGTACCAGGAACAGCTTTTGGTGAGAACGGAGATGGCTACATACGAATGTCTTATGCAACATCCATGGATGAGATAAAAAGAGCTTTACAGATTATGGAAAAAGTACTGTGAACAGTCCTATAAAGGACCTGTTCATTTTTATTAGATATTGAAATTCATTCAAGATCGGCTTTATCGAGTTCTTCACCCAATTCTTCGCTTAGTTTAGCTGCTTCTTCAGCCATTTCTTCGCTTAATTCCCTAGCCGCTTCTTCAGCTTCTTCTTTTGCTTCCTTTTCATTTTTGGTCTCTTCGATCATCTCGACAAGCCTGTCGACGATAGAATCGAGATTCTCACCTGTTGCGGTTGACATCTTTACATCAACGAAATCAGGTATTTTGAAGAGATCATGGTCACACTTGTTCGCAACAACATAGACCGGCATTTCAAAGTTTGCCACGACTTCATCAAGAAGACGTTTCTGATCAGCGATCTCATACCCGCATGTCTCACTTGCATCGAGAATGAAAAGTACAACTGCATCAAGATGTTTTATCGCACTGATCGCCTGAAGTTCCACCTCGTTCCTTTCAGACATCGGCCTGTCAAGAAGACCAGGAGTATCAATTACCTGATACCTGTCATGGTTCCTTTCAAAATGTCCGATAAGAACACCCTTTGTCGTAAAAGGATAGGAAGCTATTTCCGGCTTTGCACCGGTGACCCTTGCAACAAAGCTTGATTTCCCAACGTTAGGATAACCTGCGACTACAATTGTAGGTTCCTCCCGTACATCCGGGAACTTCCTCATGACATTACGGGCATCGTTCAGGAAAATAAGATGCTTATTGATAGAACCTATCACAGAAGCCATACGACCAAATGCCTCTTTTCGGGTCTTTACCGGGTCCTTGCTTTTTCTGATCTTACCCACATATTCCCTTGAGATCTCATGTAACTTGGCACTTGCCCAGTCAGCAGACCCAAGAGCGATACGAAGGTCATCGATACCTACTACGACATCAGTAAGTTCATAATAAAAGTCTGAAAGATCATCAAAGTTTGGAAAACGCCTGACAGTATTTGCAAGATTGTCAGATAGGATATTCCCAGAGGTCATTATCATAGACTCATGTGCTTTCATTGCACCGTCCCTATCCCTTACCGTCTTTCCTGCCTTTGCACGCGCTGCCCTCCGAAATGCTTTATCAATAAGCTCGTCCGAAGTCGGAACCGTGTGAATCTTCTCAAATATCATGATCTTTTACCTATAATTAGCTATAATCAGCTTCAAACTCGCATAAGCTATATATTAGTGTTCCTCGAAGTATAGCCCCCTAAATAAAAAGATTAGTAATTATCATTCATTGCAATTCTTACAACATGTATATATAGCCCTATTCAGATAAATCCATTAGGAGATAACGGTGAGCTTATGGAATTAACCCCCATTCAAAAAGAGATAATCATTGAATTGATCAACCTTCAGCGTCAGAAGGCATCAGCAGTTAAAGGTGAGGAGATCGCCGAGTTAATAGACAGGAATCCGGGGACTGTCAGGAATCAGATGCAATCACTTAAAATGCTGGGACTTGTAGAGGGAGTACCAGGTCCAAAAGGAGGATACAGAGCAACCGGTGATGCATACGAAGCCCTGAACGTCACTGCAATGGACAAGGAAGCGGAAGTTCCCATCTACAAAAACGAAGAGGTAGTAAAAGGTGCCACTGTTGCAGAGATCAGTTTTACAACAGTGAGACATCCAGACTTGTGCAATGGCAGGATAAAAGTGCTTGGGAACATCAAAGCATTCAACAGTGGAGACCAAGTACAAGTAGGACCAACCCCTGTGAACCGACTTATAGTAAGGGGAGAGGTAGTTGGCCGGGATGATACTGCGAACTTACTTCTTTTTGAAATAACGGAAATGGTATCCCTACCAAAGAAATCCATCAAAAATTACATTAAAAAAGACACTATTTCTGTAGAACCAAATTCCACTATACAAGAAGTTGCCCGGATCTTTATCACGAACAAGATACACGGCGCTCCAGTGGAAGATAATGGAAAGATAGTTGGAATAGTAACTTTCATGGACATAGGTGAAACCCTTGCAAGCGGGAAGATGACCCTGAAAATAAAGGATATAATGACAAAGAATGTCATTACAATAGATGGCGAATCATCCCTTAGTGATGCAGCTCATATGTTCAATGAACACAACATCGGAAGGCTTATCGTAACCATTGATGGAGTTCCAAGAGGAATGATATCAAGAACAGATGTATTGCATGAACTGGTCATATACTGATATGACCTTAATGCCTTCTTTTTTTCATTTCTTCAGCAATATCCTCAAGAGTTATGTCAGTAGCTGCAAGCATTACCAGCAGATGGAATAACAGATCAGAGGTCTCATAGATTATCTCGGCCCGGTCATTATCCTTAACAGCAAGGATCGTTTCAGCAGTTTCCTCGCCTACTTTTTCGAGTACTTTGTTTATACCTTTCCTGTGGTCAAGAAGAGAACAAACATAAGAACCCTCCACAGGATTGTTCTTGCGGTCCATTATCACATCGAATACTTCGTTCAGAACAGACATATCTGTATCAGTCATTGGAAAACCTCTATATTGAACATAAATTTTAGGATCGTAGGACCCAGTCTATTTAGCTAATAGGATTACATCTTTAAAAAGGATTTCAATGACAAATAATATCAAAAAGAAACGATAACTATTTGTTGAATTATCAAATCTTTGATTTGTTCTTTGGAAGAATAGGAATCCATAAAAATGAAGAATGTTTATAGAATTTATCCCAATAGTATGTGAGCAGAATGGACAGAGAGATAATTGAAAAGATTTTTGCAAAACATATTGAGCATGATATGTTCTTTGATAAAAAGATGCTGAATGTCGATAATACCTCACAGGAAGAATCTTTAAACACGATTCCCAACAAGACAATCAGAATAATTTTTTTAGAAAAAGAGATCAACCCTTCAAAAATAGGGAAAATTATTGGAATTGGAAAAAGTACTGTTACTGCCACCATAGATTCTCTTGAAGAAAAAGGAATGGTTCTAAGAAAGAATGACCCAAATGATAAGCGCAGGCAGTGGATATCCCTTACTGAAAAAGGCGAAAGATACCACGACAAGCTTATTAAAAATCTGACAGAGAGAGTTGCAAAGGTCTCAGAAAAACATGGAATGAAAACCGAAGACCTGGAAGAATACTATGTACACTTGACAAAAATGGTAGATATATTGGACAAGTTCCTCAGATAAGAATCGATTGCTGAATACCGGATCAGATTTTATTTCACACGATCAAAATATTATCGCATGGTTGTGCCTTATATATTATATTAGCTTTTTTGCTAACATACGTTATCTAAAACAGATGGTTTAAATAATAGTTCATATATGAACATTTATGCTTGGCAGAGTCTCCAAGTTTTTGCTACCAAATTCGAACCACTATAATTCGTAGCAAGCATGAGATCACACATAATTAGGTGTAAATATGAAAGATAGAAATGTAACCCATACTAGTTTGCTTATGCTCTTGCTGTTACTTTTTTGCGTAACCGTATTTATCGCACCAGCGACTGCGGAGTATACAGAAGTAAATAGCGTAACACGAACACTTCCCGACAATTACCCTTCAAATAATGACCTCTCGGTAGTGTTAGAGATCAATGCACAGGAACCTTTTGTGATAGGTATCGTTGAGACGATTCCCGAAGGCTTTACTTTTCCAAATGATGAAAACGGCATTACATCATCCTGTGAATTTGAGCTTGACCGGAACAACAGAAAGATAGCATTTTCTGTGGTCAATTCCAGCAGCATCACGTACAAAGTGATAGCATCCTCTGAAAGTGGCACTTACACCTTTTCCGGAAATTGGGTAGATATGCTTGTCCAGACTACAGACCTGAATGAAGGTGCTGAAAGATGGAACGAAATTAGTGGAGATAAGACCCTTACCAAAGAACCTCGGACCGATACAAACAGCAAATCAAGAAAGTCGAGCAGTTCAAGCTCATCCGGTAACAGTGCAAGCTTGGGTAGTGGAGAAAAATACGACAATATTGCTGAAAAGTTTGTTGAACAAAAATATATCAACAGCGAAACGAAGTCAGAATATGTATTTGATGATGACGGAAATCCAATTAATGGAATTTCATTCATGCCATTGGAAAATGGAGGAACTGTCAGTGCAACTATTGAAGTGCTGCAGGATGTTTCATCCTTAGCAAAATCTTCACCAAAAGGAATCGTTTACAAGAACATAAATATCTTGATCGGAAACAACTGGGCATCAGAGAAAACGATCTCAGATCCAACTATCACCTTTTGTGTAGAAAATAAGTGGTTAAATGATAATAACATCGATCCATCAACGATCAAATTATTGAGATACACAACCACATGGAATGAACTTCCAACAACGATCGTCCGAGAAGATGAAACACAGGTTTATTTCTCAGCAGAGACACCGGGATTCTCAAGTTTTGCAATCTCATCCATTGAGAAAACAGTTGATACACAGCGATCAGAAACAAAACACGATCTTGAAGATAATTCAGTGAAAGAGAGTGCAGAAACTCCCAAAGAGAATCCTGAAACCCGGGAAGAGTTTCCTGCGAATACTCCAGGGTTCGGCGCTCTTTTAGGATGTGCCATGATTGCTATTGGGTCTGTCCTGATCAGTAAAATAGAGAAGTCGAGGTGAGATAATTGTTTACAACTAAACTAATGAAAAGTGCTTTACTAGCACTTCTTATAACAGCAGCAGTTTTCACAGGACTTTCATATTCAGCAACAGCATACGAAAATGTGCTTCCTTGCGATACGAACGTTGATGATCTGATAACAGAAGAAGAACTTTCATATGTAATTTGTAATTACATGCTCGGCAATGAAAGCAATAGCCTTGATGACGTGGGAGATGCAGCATACATATGCACATTCTGGCAGGGTACACCACTTACAGTAACAGACCACTACAATGATAGGACTGTTACACTTTACAGACCTGTTGAAAGAGTTGCACTCGCATCAACTCCATCTGTAAGAATAGTAGCTTCACTTGATGGTGCTGACAAAATCGTTGGCGTCTATCAGAACATAATCGATGATGAAGGACTTATCGTAACAAAAGCATATCCACAGATAAGAACACATCCTGCCATTGGAAGTGGAAGCAGCCCTAATGCAGAAGCGATCATAGGAGTTCAGCCTGACGTAGTATTTTATTCAGCATCAAGCAACGCTGCCAATCTTCAAGCTCAGACCGGAATACCAGTCGTTGCACTTAGTGCCACTTTTGGAATCGAGTTCAATGATGAAGTTGGTGCATACAATGTATGGCAACTCACAGGACAAATACTTGGAAAAGAAGAACGTGGCCAACATTTGAAAGACTATTCGCAGAACAAGATAGAAGCAATTTCCAGCATTTCAGAAACAATTCCTGCAGAAGATGTTAAAGATACCTATATCGCAACCGGAGGAAACAATGACATCATAAAATGTGCCCCAACATATTATCCACTTGACGTTGCAGGTGGGAATAATCTTGCAGAAGGTCTTCCAGCTTCGTGGGGTTCTGCAACCGTTACAAAAGAGCAGATCGTACTATGGGACCCTGATACTATTTTCATCAGATACTATAGCATCGGCCAGTCCCTGACAAATGAAACTGTAGAGAGTGATCCGGCACTTTCAGGAATTGTTGCAGTCCAAAACTCAAGTATCTACTACATAAGAGGATCTTCTAATGGAATGGACCCGGCAATTGCGATCGCTGATTCATATCGCATGGCCAAACATCTGTACCCAGATCATTTTGGGGGCCTTGCCATCGAATCAGAAGGAAACAGCATCTATAAAGAATTCTATAGAACAGATGGTCTTTATACACAAATGCTTAATGACTTCAACGTATTCGAAAGATGGGATTGAATATTGAAAATATGTGTGTTGCAGACCAAAAGCAACACACTTTTTTATTAAGCTCGTAACTAAGAACATAAAGTCCGAGAATTGAAATGAAAAAAGGATCATCAGCAGACAACTGTAGCATTAAGAACGACTATGATCGTTTAATTGGAAGAAAGATATTGTTCATATCGGTTCTCTTTGCGGCTATTTTACTAATAATAGGCATATCATCTACTATTGGGGTCATTGGTCTTTCGATAAAAGAAGTTTATCTGGCAATATTTAATGGGATATTTCCAAATACTTTCGAAGTATCAGATGTTGCTACAAGAGTTGTCTTGCACATAAGGCTGCCAAGGATCTGCCTTGGAATACTTGCAGGAATTGGATTAGGAATGTCAGGAGCAGTTATGCAGGGCATACTTCGGAATCCTCTAGCATCCCCATATACATTAGGAATTTCATCCGGTGCAGGATTTGGCGCTGCAATTGCAATTGTACTTGGTGCAGGAATTGCAGGAGGGGAATATCTCGTTATTGGAAACGCTTTCATTGGTGCATTGATCTGTTCAATTGTAATACTTCTTCTTTCAAGCAAGCGTGGGACAACAACTGAATCCATGCTTCTTGCTGGAATTGCTTTAATGTACCTATTTTCAGCTAGTACGGCCTTATTGCAATATTTTGCAGATGATGAAGCTTCAAAGGAAGTCACATTCTGGTTGATAGGCAGTCTTTCATATGCAACATGGGACAAGATATTAGCAATTGCCATAGTAATTGCAATAACTTTTCCAATCCTGCTATGGAAATCAAATGACTTGAACCTCATGGTAACAGGCGATGATACTGCAAAAAGTATGGGGATAGATGTAGAAAGAACACGCCTTATCCTAATGGTACTTGCATCCCTCCTTACTGCCAGTATCGTATGTTTTACAGGGACTATCGGCTTCATAGGGCTAGTTGCCCCACACATGACACGGATGATAATAGGAGGAGATCACAGATTTGTGCTTCCCGCATCTGCACTTCTTGGAGGTTTGTTACTCTGTTTTGCTGACATATTCGCAATTACAATTCTAGAACCTATAATACTGCCAATTGGGATTATGACAGCATATATGGGCGTGCCATTATTCCTTTACCTAATATTAAAAAGACAGAAAGCTTACTGGTAACAATATTCTTTATTCAGGCAGTGTGAAAAATGATATTGGCAATAAATGGATTAACATTCAAATATTCAAGCAAACCCATACTTGAAAATGTAGATTTTGAATTAAAGCCAGGGGAACTTGTTAGTGTAATCGGACCAAATGGTGCGGGGAAGTCTACATTTATAAAATGCATAAACCGGATTCTTGAACCAGAAGGAACCATTAAAATTGGTCAAAAGGATGCTAAAAAAATGAGGAGGAATGAGATTGCAAAGCAGATAAGTTACGTTCCACAAACCCCCGAGAATAAATTTCCAACAACTGTTCTTGACACGGTACTAATGGGAAGAAGACCCCATTCCCCATGGAGATTTAGCGATAATGATATTGACAAAGCCCTTAAGTCCATGGAGCTACTAGGCATATCTGATTTTGCATTGAAGGATTATAATGAACTTAGCGGAGGTCAGCAACAAAGAGTGATAATCGCAAGAGCTATTGCACAGGAAACAAACATTATTCTGCTTGATGAACCAACCAGCAGTCTGGATATCAAACATCAGTTGAGTTTGATGGAACTCTTACAGGAAATTGTACAAACGCGTAATGTTTCAGTTATAATGGCGATCCATGATCTGAACATAAGCGCAAGGTATTCTGACAGATTGGTCTTGATGGATGAAGGAAAAATAATTGCCGCCGGAAAACCGGATTCCGTACTGACTAAAGAGAACATCCAAGATGCTTATGGAGTTGAGATATTGGTTAAAGAAGAAGAAGGAAAAACACATATAATTCCTTTGAGATCGCTCTAATCAGGCATATTTATTACCCATCAACAGATAGAATCCTCCTTTTTCAAACAGAAGGAGAATAACTAAAATGTTACCCCTCAACTAACTTTCTACCTGAACGAAACCACCGTGAAGTTCAGCGAATTTCTTAATAAGCAAGTCCTAGTCAGATACCTTTGGCATCAGTTAAAGATGTCAACTTGATCTACACGGACGGGTCGAAATGTTTTCAGATCTTATCGGTGACGATACTGACCCCCTGTATCTTTAACACAAATATCAAGGAAATCACTGGATGAATTTACACCAACCTTGATCATACCATTACAAGAAACTTACAGACAATATCTTAAGAGAAAGACAATTGGGATTTTGAAGTCATCATGCAACTATCCGATGTTTATTTATAGCTAAACTCTCAAAATAAATATTGTAGTATTTTTGAAGCCATCCGTATTGGCAGACAGAACGTTTTTAGACACAAGGGAGGAAGATATCTTGATAGCAGAAAGTATGCAGGTTAAAGATGTAATGACAAGGGGAGTAGTGACGGTACCTTTTGAGTCGAATGCGGTGGAGATAGCAAAGGTGATGGCTGACCAGAACGTATCCACAGTTGTAGCTATAGAAGATAGCGGTGAAACCTTTGGGATCATATCTGATATTGATATCTTAGGACGTATGAAGGATAATAACTGGGAAATATCATCTGTAGAAGACCTTATGTCAGATTCGGTTGAAACGGTTAGCCCAACTGCAAACGTTCACGATGTTGCTGACATCATGGTCGATAAAAAGGTACACCGCCTGATAGTCATGTCAGAAGAGACCGTAGGAGCATCCTACAGACCAATAGGCATCATCAGCTCCAGTGACATTATAAAAGAGCTGTTCCGGAAATAAAAGAAACAGCTCGCTAAATAATGAAGAAATAAAATAAGGTGTATTGACGTTGGTGTGTAATCCGAACACAATATGACGGAATTGTTGTTGGTTTATACCAACGTCGAACCCCCAATTATCAATATTCTAATATATCTTTTTTGGTCAACTTCTAAAAAAGAACTGAGAGATATCTCAGATCTTTCTTGGATCGGTTATTTCACCGGTCAGTGCAGACGCTGCAGCTGTTGCAGGTGAGCTAAGATATACGAATGATTCAGGGCTGCCTTCCCTTCCCCTGAAGTTACGGTTGGAGGTTGCAAGTCCCACTTCACCGTCACCAAGCAGACCAAAGGAACCGCCCATACATGGCCCACAGCATGGTGCTTCCACAATTGCACCGGCTTCCATGAACTGCTCCACGTATCCTGCACGCAGCACTTTCATGTACTCGGTCCTTGATGCAGGGATGATCAAAAGACGTACATCCTTTGCAACAGGCTCGTCACCCATCATCTCAGCCACGATCTTGATGTCCTCAAAGCGACCGTTGGTACATGAACCTACGAATACCTGATCGACCTTTGTACCTTCTACTTCAGAGACCGGTTTTACATTGTCCACGTTGTGAGGACATGCCACCTGTGGCTCACATGGAACTCAGCATATTCTGCATCCTCATCGGACTGCCAGTATGGATCGAACTCATAGTCAGGAATACGCTCCTTAAGATATGCCTCTGTGGTCTTGTCAGCTTCAATGATACCTGCTTTACCGCCCATTTCAATTGCCATATTGGAAATGGTCATACGCTCGGACATCGTAAGGCCTTCAATGGCGGAACCCGCATACTCAGCAGCCATATATCTTGCACCTTCTGCACCGACATCACCTATCATGTGCAGTATAAGGTCCTTTGAATAGACGTGTTTTGGAAGCTTTCCATTGGCTTCGAACCTGATGGTCTCAGGGACCCTGAACCAGAGCTTACCTGATGCGAACACTGCTGCCATATCAGTAGAACCGACACCGGTAGAGAATGCACCAAGAGACCCGTATGCGCAAGTATGGGAATCAGACCCCACAATAAGGTCACCAGGTCTTACATGACCCATTTCAGGCATGACCTGATGGCATACGCCCTCATAGACGTCATAGTTCAAAATTCCCTGTTCCTTTGCAAACTTCCTGAGCATGATATGGTTTGCAGAAGCATTGAGAGAATCAGCAGGAACCTGATGGTCAAAGACTATCACGATCTTGCTTGGGTCCCATACCTTTTTCTCTTCCTTGTCACGCATGATGTCATAAAAACCATCTACTGCAAGGGGACCAGTGATATCGTGAGTCATTGCACGGTCGATGTTCGCAAGTACGAAATCCCCGGCTTTAACCGTTTTTCCTGAAGCTTTTGAAAAGATCTTCTCAGAGATCGTCATTGGATGATCATTAGTATTGGACATGGTAATCACTGCATTTATGAGGACCTTATAAATAAAACAATCGATGAGAAGGATTACTGATTCAATTTAATTGCAAACTCCGAACTGCCATTATGATCGTGTACAACAAAAATAGCTTCATCGACATCTGAAGAGCTCTTAGAGGAAGGGATATTAGGAGAAGATCCATCATTTACCTCGAATTTCTCATAAAGGAGAACAGTATCTTTCAGCTCAGTAACATACCTGTCCAGCAAGCCCTTTGCGAGCAAAACAGCATCCTCATCGGAAATAGGCTTTCCCAGACCTTCACATTCAGAGGTCAGCAACTTGCCACACTCGATATAGAAAGGATAGGTCCCACAAAGCATCGGCCTGCTACCATAGATAACACACCTGTTGCTACCATCCTCACCAATAAAAGAACAATTGCCATTCGCCTTCCTTTTCAGCATCCATCCAAACGTATGATACCTGCCCTGAGAGTCCACTTCTAACTCATGCGAATACTCATTCACAGCAGCTGCAAAAGAAACATCAGGTATATCAGGCAACATTGGGAAGACCGCATCGTCAAGGGAGCAGTCCTGCAATGAACGAATGTCAGAAGATGTCAAAAAAACACGGTTGTCCCCACAGGAACGCCTACAGCATTTACCACACATGGAACAGGTAAAACCGATACTACGTATCTGTGATGCCAGATCATCACAAGAAATATTTTCGGCAGCTTCAAGCTCTTCTTTGAGTTCATTGACAAGACGCTGCCTATAATCCGAGAACATGATCAGCCTACAAATGATTCAAGCTCATTCCGTGTTCTCATCAACACCGACCGCATTAAGGAATTTCTTAACAACCGCCTCATTGACAAGTCTGAGAAGTGTCTGCCTATCTTTTATATCACTGAAAACCCCAAGCGGGATCTGTGCCCCTGCTGCATTGGAGTGACCACCAGCGATCTCTTCTCCGAACGCCCGTCTAAGGACTTCACCGAGATTTACCCTGATATCATTGCTTCTACCTGAGATGAAGATACGGTCCTCGGAAACGCCGAAAACAATAGACGTAGATATACCTTCAAGGCTTAACAAATAATCCGCTGCCTGTGGAAGGGCATCGCGGTCCCTTATGATACCAACGTTCGACAACAGATAGCTACCAATGACCTGCCTGTTAAGAATAGCCTCACCCAGAATATCAAGCGTCTCAATCGACATTGAAGGGCGTTCGAGCTGGTCAAGTATCTCATGGTCCGCCAATGGGTAAAGGTAAGCAGCTGCAGAAAGATCTGCAGAATCGGTATTCCTCTTGAAATCCAATGTATCTGTCCTTATGCCGTAAAGCAAAGCAGTTGCAAGAACCTGTTCGATCTCGATGTTCAATTCCTGCAGGTATTTGGTAAGGATAGTTGCAGATGCTCCCACATTAGGACGAATATCCACAAAATCAGCATCTATCTCAGCATCACCCAATGGATGATGGTCCAGAACAATACCAAGATGCATTCCAGGGGATAACATATTATTAGCACCCGGAACCGCACAATCCACCATTGCGATATCAGAAAAATCAGAAAGGCTATGCTCTTCCATTCTGTTAAGGTCGATACCCAGTAAGTTCACGAATGCCTTGTTCTCCTGATGTCCGATCTCACCATGATACAATATAGAGGACTTAACATCAAATGAATCCGCGATTTTTTGCAGTGCAAGTGCACTGGAAATAGCATCCGGATCTGGATTGTCGTGAACTACGATAGCAAGTGCATTGCCGGACATATCCTTGAACCATTGGGACAGCTTGTTCCCACGGTGAACCACCTCTGCACGTCCAAGCGATCTTGCAAGCGATTTTGCAACCAATCGGGATGGCATCAACACAAGGTCTGCACCGAGAGCTTCCATCTCCTGCAGATTGATGGCATCAGATGCCCTTGCCACACAATAAGCATCATTTATGCCCAAAGTGGGTATTATCTCAAGTGCCTTTTTGTTGGCCTCATTGTCAGAACTAAGAACAAGAACGCCTGTAAGCTCTTTGAGGTTCAATTGTTTGTAGACCTCAGGGTCAGAAATATCCCCTGCAATAGCCTCATAAGCATCTTCGCGTAGCGTTTCAACTTTTTGCGAATCCTTATCAACGATTATAAGGTCTTTATCGAGCTCACGGAGCTCCTTTGCGACAGCAAAACCGATACTGCCACTTCCCAAGATCAGATAAGTGGGATTTTGCCACTTCTTGTCCGGGACATCTATTTCTTTTAAAGTGGGTATATTGATACCTCCTCGTAAGCTATAATTCATTGTTCGCTATTAAGCGTCTTTCGGAAAATGTATATATATTTGAACGCATCCACCGGAAATGAAGACATGTCCGATCCGCACTCATAGAAGTCAAAAGAACAAGATTGATAGAACTAAATATGATGCAAACAGAAGAATATATGAGGAACATGAAGGGGATCACATCTTCAAGGATGAAAGCGATCGATGAGAATTGTGAGCACTTGGGATTAAAGGGACTCCAGCTTATGGAAAATGCCGGAGCTGCCATTGCCCATGAAGTGAAGGAACGCATTCAAAAAGGAAATGTGCTCATCGTTGCAGGAAGGGGGAATAACGGTGGCGATGCTTTTGTTGCTGCCAGACATCTGGTATACGACCCTGCAATTACAGTCAATATTGCACTCATTGGATCGGCTTCGGGAATAAGGACCCAGGATTCAATGCACAATTTCGATCTTCTTGAACATTGTAGAATTGAGGGGTTCATTGAGATAACAGATCCCCAACAGCTTAAAGCAACTGGCTGGCTTGACGACGCAGACCTGATAGTGGATGCATTACTTGGAACAGGCATCACCGGAAAGTTAAGGAAAACTGAAGCAACAGTGATAGACCTTATCAACGATTCAAAGGTCCCGGTAGTTGCTGTTGATGTTCCTTCAGGATTCGATCCCGATGGAGGGAAATTCGATCGATCGGTCCGTGCGGATGTTACCCTCACTTTTCACAGGATGAAAAAGGGACTGGCATCAGACCATGCTAAAGAATACACATCCGATGTCAAGGTCATCAATATAGGAGTTTGTGAGGATGCTGAGATCTATGTTGGAAAAGGAGATATCGCTGCATTCCGAACAAGAGGGAGAGATAGCCACAAAGGGCAACATGGAAGGATGCTCATTATCGGAGGCGGGCCTTACTCCGGTGCCCCTGCACTCACTGCAATGGCAGCATTGCGTACCGGTGCAGACATAGTGACAGTGGTAGCTCCTGCAAATGTTGCAGACACCATAGCTTCATTCTCACCGAACATCATTGTGAAAGCCCTTTCTTCCAATGTCCTGTGTGAGGAGGATATTGACACCGTTGCCAAACTCATAGAAGGCCATGACGTAGTGGTCATGGGAATGGGACTTGGAAGGGACGAGCGGACGAAAGATACTGTCTCGAAGATCGTTCCCCTTTGCAAAAAAGTGGTTGTCGATGCAGACGGACTTTACGGGATAGCCCTTCCTGTGCCGGAAGACATTGAGATGATCATCACGCCCCATGCAAGAGAATTTACTGCACTGGGTGGAAATGGTAAAGAGGACGCCCTTGAGTTCTCAAAGAAGAACAATGTAACTGTCCTGCTTAAGGGCAGAGAGGACCACATAAGCAACGGAGAGCGGGTCGCCATCAATCAGACCGGAAATCCGGGAATGACGGTCGGCGGCACAGGAGATGTCCTTGCCGGAATTACAGGAGCTCTTTTTGCAATTGCGCCTGCGATGGATGCGGCATGTGGTGCAGCTTATATTAATGGAGTAGCTGGAGACCTTGCTTTTGAAAGACGGGGGCACGGGTTGCTGGCAACAGATATTATTGATATGATAACAGAAGTAATGAAATAAAGGGAGTGGGAATATGGATACAGAAAGAAAAATAATAGTCGATATCGAAAGGAACCGGGTTCGTGTAGTAGTAAGTCATGGAGAGGACGAGGAAATAGTCAAGCTCTCGATCCCTGAAGCACGGGAACTCATGTCAAAAATGCAAGATACAATTCTTGATTATGACCAGAGGAAACAGGTGCGTATCGATTAAATATTGGAGAAATGGTAATGCAGGAATTCAGTCACATTAAAGATGACCGTGCTTACATGGTCGACATAAGTAACAAAGACACGGTTGTCAGGTATGCGATAGCTTCCGGAAAAATAAAACTTCACGACGAAACTGTCGAGAAGATACGCAGTGGAAGTGTGGAAAAAGGAAACGTCCTTGCCACAGCGAGGACCGCTGCCATACTTGCAGTAAAGAGAACGCCGGACCTGATACCGATGTGCCACCAGATACCGATCACTTCCGTAGACGTGGAATTTGAAATCGGGGAAGGTGATGTTACTGCTAACGTTGAAGTAAGGTCCGTGGGCAGAACAGGTGTTGAAATGGAAGCACTTACAGGGGTTTCAGTTGCACTTCTTACGGTATGGGACATGGTAAAGTCTGCTGAAAAGGACAATACCGGCAATTACCCATCAACTGCCATTGAGAATATCCATGTTGTAAGAAAAGTGAAAGAGATCATTACAAACCAATGACTTTTAATGGTTCAATGTAGATAGGAAAGTTCATTGGCTGATAATTCGATTACTACAAAACGAGACAAGAGAGGTACATCATTTGAAGATCATAGCAGGACCTGCATCACAGTTACTTGCATCACGTGTGGCAAGAGAACTAAATATGGAACCAACACTTTGCGAATTCAACCGTTTTCCCGACGGAGAGGTCTATACAAGGATAATCGAAGATATTGTCGATGACGTGACCATTATACAGAGCACACCCACAGACGCAGACCTTGTATCCCTGTTACAGCTTATCGATGCTTGCGAGGATGCACCCACGATCACAGTGGTCATACCTTACATGGGTTATGCAAGACAGGATAAGGCGTTCAGATCTGGAGAAGCTATCAGTGCACGTGCAATTGCACGGACCATCCATGCTGACAGGGTCATCACGGTCAATATTCATGAGAAGAGCGTGCTCGAACACTTCAATGCGGATTCTTTTGACCTTGACGCATCCCATTTGATAGGGAATTACATCAGATCACTGGGCCTAGAAGACCCCCTTATCATCGCGCCTGACAAAGGAGCTATTGCCCTTGCAGAAAGTGCCGCAGCAGATGTGGGGATCGAGTACGATTACCTTGAGAAGACCAGACATTCCGGGGACACTGTCACCATCAAGACGAAGAACATCGATGTCACAGGGAAAGAGATCATTCTCATCGACGATATGATCGCCACGGGAGGCACTATGGCAGAGTCCATAAAGCTGCTTCGCAGCCAGGGCGCCAAAGATGTTTACATCGCATGCGTGCATCCTGTGCTTACCAAGAACGGAGTATTAAGGCTTTACAATGCTGGCGTCCATGAGATCATCGCATCGGACACTCTTGAAAAAGCACAAAGCACCATCAGTGTTGCTCCGCTTATTGCTGATTTCCTGAAGAACCTCTGAGAAATATAAACATACCGAAGTGGTTTACCATGGCGTTACCCGATATATGCCCACAGGACAACGAACACCGATGTAAGAAAGAGCAATGCTACCTCTACCATATAGACTGGCGTACAGGGGAAGAGAACTGTTCCATCGGATACCGTGGGACTCACACACAAAGCGATCCGATAGGAACTACTCGCGACACCTACGCTGAAGAGACTCGCAAAAGACTTGGACATAGCTCTGAGGCAACCATCGAGATGCATACGCCAGAAATTTTCACGATCAAAAAAGAGACCATCGAAGAAAAGAGAGAGATGGTCACCCATATTAGTGAGATAATAGAAACCATTGTGATGGAATCAAAGGATACCACTGTGATAGAATCACATGTGTCAGATCCCAAAACAGAAATGGCCGATGAGGCCACCCCTTCGGAAGAAGATACCGACAAAAAAGACAAGTTAACCAAGATGATGGACCTTGAAGAGATTTCCGAGGATTATGAGAAGGACTTTTGGAAATAAACATCATTCACTCTAATTTTTTTCTTGATCGATACAACTTCAGCTTGCAGACCATTTGCCCATTAGACCTTCATGGATGAGGACTTAAATGGTTATATAATAAGAGAACATCCATTTAAAGAGATGAAAAACGAACATGTCTGCGATATCTACGAGGCACTCCTCGAAAAGATAGGACATCTTCAATGGTGGCCTGCAGATACTCCTTTTGAAGTTGTGATAGGCACAATACTGACACAGCAGACAAAATGGACCAATGTCGAGAAGGCTATAGAAGGTCTGAAGAAGTATGATCTGATAGAACCTGATAAACTTGCGAGAGCTGACCTGGGACTTATTGAAGAACTTGTCAGAGGTTGTGGTTTTTACCGACAGAAAGCAAAACGTCTGAGAGATATTGCAGGCTTCTTTGCAAGGGAAGGAATGGATAATATCCTTTCCATGCCAACAACCGAATTACGCAACCTCATGCTTTCCCTCAATGGTGTGGGAAATGAGACTGCTGATAGTATCGTCCTTTACGCTGCTGACAAGCCGAAATTCGTGATCGATGCTTATACAACAAGGATGATGAAATGTATCGGTATTGAAGGCAATTATATGCAACTTCAGGAGATGTTCGAAAAGAGCCTTCCTGAAGATGTGCCGCTCTATAAAGAATACCATGCATTGATAGTGGAATATGCTAAGAACTACTGTGGAAAGAAACAGTGCGACGACTGTGTACTGACCAAAGGGAGAGGACTAAAAATGGAAAAAGAGACCTACCTCCAGATATATCAGCAGGTAAACACACTTGAAGATATAGATATATTAGCGATTGAATTTGAAGAAAGCACAGGGGTCATTGCAGCGATCCTCAATCAGAAAACGGTCTCAAAGGTCAAAAGGAAGATGGGGCAGCTTCAGAATAAAGCAAAGAACTTCCGATACCTCTGGGAAAAGGGCATGACCATCAATACGCTGGCACAGAATAATGATGTCCCAGCTACTTTAATGGCAAGTGTGATCATCAAGGAACTGGGTTACTCTAAAAAGCATGTCCTCAAGAATCTGGACACACTGGACAACAGAAGACTTGCGATCGAAATAGAAGATGCGACCAACTCGGACCATTTCTTCTCCCCCAAAGCCCATGCACTTCAGGTTATAAAAGGAAAGATGGGAGAGGACATTATAGGCAAATGGCTTGACCACCACAAGTTAGGTTACAGCACTGAAGAAGACCTGAGAGAACTGGGAATGCAGAAGACACCTGATTTTTTTCTTGACAAGACCCTCTATGTTGATGGTACTGAGATCGAGTGGATAGAAAGTAAGGCAATGTTCGGGGATGAAAAGGAGCACACCTACTATTTTAAAAAGCAGTTTCAGCATTATGAAAGGGACTATGGCACAGGAATGGTAATCTACTGGTACGGCCACCTTGATACCATAGAATTTGAAGGCAACCTTATACGTGACCACACTTTTTACATGGACCTGGATGCAAAAATAGATGCAGAAATAGACGAACTTCTGAGTTCAACCCTTTGAACAAAATAACTCACTTTCTTTTTATGTCCATGATGCTTAGTGTATGAACGTGGGAGACCTCTTCTTCCTCATATGACACTGCGCCATCCATTATTGAGGCATGCGTACCTATCATCTCAAGCATGTCAGAGACTTCATCGAAACCCGGTGCACGCAGGTTGCTCATCTCGAAAATATCCATCAGAGCGGTTATTGCAGGCCTTTCAGTATTTGCTTTGATACGGGTCATATAGATAAGTTTGTTTAGTACTATTAAAACCTGCCGAGATAGAAATATTATAGGTACATTGGATAAATCGAGATTTAAAGGTTCATTCCAATCATATTTATTAGTGCACCGATGACCAGTGCCAGTGTGATCGTGAAAAGAGATATAGCAGTGGTGTCTTTCCATCCAAGCTCGTGCTTTAGTATTGCAATGGTTGCAACACACGGGATATAGATGGTGGTAATGACCGCGAAAGAGTACATTTGCAAAGGTGTGAGCACCAGGGCAAAGTTTGCAGTTCCGGCAAGCACCGCCAGTATCTGCAACGCCATTTCTTTCCTGAGAATACCGAAGACAAGGGCAGTTGCTGCAAATGCCGGCAATCCAAAGATCCCCACTGTGATCGGCTCCACTGCATTCTGGAACACATCCAGAACACCAAGGGAATCGACCAGGCCAAGTAATGCACTTCCAGCCACTAACAACGGGAAGGCAATATACATGAACTCACGGACACGCAACCAGGTCTTCTGGAAAGTAGCCCTTCGGTCCGGCTTCCGTAATGGGGCCATTTCCATAATAAGACCGGTCCTTTCTCCCGGAAGCCCCTTGCCGAGCACCCAGCCGGTGGCAAAGATGATCACAAGCTCAAGCACGTAGATGGAAATAGCTGCCCAGTATCCCACAAAGGTGCCTACAAGTCCAATTATTATCACAGTCCTTGCAGAACATGGAGTCAGTGCGATCAGCACAGATGCAATCCTTTTCTCACGGACCGTATTCAGGGTGCGGGTAGACATTATTGCCGGGACACTACACCCCATACCAAGTACCAGAGGAATGATAGCCCTCCCGTGAAGCCCCACCTTGTGGGTCCAGTTATCAAGCAGGAAGGATGCCCTTGTTAGATAACCGGAATCCTCGAACAGTGACAGTATCACGTAGAACACCGCAATGTAGGGAATAGCGATAGCGAAACCTGCCTCAACTCCCAGAAGAGAGTAGATGATAACGTTCCTGATAACAGGGTGTGAACCTGCAAGCAGACTTTCTGCCGGAGAGATTAGAAAGGTCTCGAACAGGGAAACTATGCCCTCTTCGAGAAAACCGCCCACAGTGAAAACTACAAAGAAAGTCAATAGCAGTGCAGCAACAAGTCCGGTTATGCCCACATATTCCGAAGTGAGCACTGAATCGATCCTTTCTTTAAATGTGATCTTATGTTCGACCTGAGTGGTCACCCTGTCAACGATATAACCGGCCTCACCGTAAAGGTCACGCACGATAGTATCCGAAATGGACATACCATGTGCTTTTTCAATATCATCGGTAATGGATTCAGAGGTAATTAACAAAAGGTCGGCATCGTGAGGGCGACAGCTCAATTTAACGAACTCTTGATCCCTTTCCAGTGCCCTGACCTTGATACCATATCCGATCTCCGGAAAGTCCTTATCAAGCTTCTCGATCGCACGGAGAATATGATTATCGTAATGTACCCTATGCCTGTTTTTAATGGAAAGCTTCTCATCGAGGGCCGCAAGGACAGTATCTTCCAGACCTACACCTTTGGTAGCGATGGTCGGCACCACAGGCACCCCAAGGGTCTTAGAAAGCTTTTCAATATCTATCTCGATACCCATTTCCTTTGCAGCATCCATCTGGTTAAGTGCTACCACCATAGGGATGTTCAACTCAAGCAATTGCAGTGTAAGGAAAAGATTTCGTTCAAGGCGGGTAGCATCCACCACATTGATGATGACATCCGGATATTCATGCAAAAGATAGCGTTTTGCAACCTTCTCGTCCTCAGTTGATGCCCCCAGAGAATAGATACCAGGAAGATCGACAACATCGAGCTTCTTGGAGCCTACATTGACGCTGCCATGTGTAAGTTCCACAGTAGTTCCGGGATAGTTCGCCACTACAACTCCCACACCTGTCAGACGGGAGAAGAATGCGCTTTTACCGACACTGGGATTGCCCACGAAGGCTATGGTCATGTCGAAATCAGCCGACCTCGCCTTACGGATATTCGCAGCAGGTCCATCATTAATTTCTGTCTTTTCCACGTGGATACCTCTTCCTCATCCCCAAACGTACGAAGATCTTCTTAGCGATCTCATTTCCAAGAGCTATCTCGGTCCCCCGGGTCAGTATAGAAGTTGAGCCCTGCTTTTGCTTGCGTTTGACCTCTATATTCTCACCGGTTATCATTCCAAGTGAGCTCAGACGCTCTTTTGAGGGATCTGACAATGTCATCATAACGACAGTACCGCAGTCGCCTTCCTTAAGATCGGCCAGAGAAACATAGCTCTCCTTGAAAGGACAATGTTCGTTCCCATCTGCAGGTTTGCAATCGATATTGTTGTTACCAAGGTAATTGCACATGCTTTCCACTACAAGGTCAGATAATGTATGTTCAAGCCCACAGGCTTCATTATGTGCGACCTCAGGATCGAGGGCCAGTACATCAGAAAGGAACTTCTCAATAACATGGTGTTTCCGGCGAATACTGTTCACCTGAAGGATACCTTGATTTGTAAGCTCAGTGCCATGATAAGGTTCGTGTTTCACAAGCCCTTCATCTGCCAGCTTTTGCACCATTTCAGAAACTGAAGCTTGAGAAAAGCCAAGCTCTTCAGCAATATCCTTGTTCTTGACGGGAGTCCCACGGCTCTTGCCAAGGGAGTCTATCGTTTCAAGATATTCTTCTATACGGTCGCCGATCATCTTGTTCACACTATAGTATATGTGTGGCTATAATCCCTGTTCTAAATATATAAATTGTGGTTAGCCATACCGAAAATTATTCGGATACATACCAATTCAAAGAATAAATACCATGGAAACAACGACCGTTGTCCACAGCCCGTTTTCATCCCCTTTTGCACACCGGCAATAGTGAACAGTATCGAATATATGACCGCTCGCCTTATACACCCGTTCCCTTTCCCCCCATGCCGAATCAGCATCGAACTCGATGCCAAGGGTTGTAGCGAGCATTGTAGCCGCAAGGTCTTCTGCGTAGACCCCTGCGGTCCGTTCATCCTCTCCGAAAGAATGATGTTCGGAAATGTAACCATAATCATTGCTATCAGCAGGCACCGCATTCCCAATGGCCGCTGCGATCATGCGTCCCGGCTCATTGGTCTGGTTCTTTGCCATGACACAATATACTATCTGCCCCGGAGCGAGTTCTTCAAGGCCTTCGTCCCTTGGAACAATAACACAGTTAGGTGGTAGTATACTTGAAACGGTCACAAGATTGAACTTTTCAATTCCCGCATCCCTTAACGCAAGCTCGAACGATGCCAGTTTATCCTTGTGCACGCCTGTGCCTTTTACCACGAATGCTTTCCGGGGGATCATAGGGAAGGCTATTGAGAAGAGACTTAAATACGTTTCGCTGGCAGGATAGCTTAAGACCAGACCAACATTTATATATGATTCAAAGATTCCATCAACCTCATACTTAAATGGTGATCTTTAATGGTAAAAGTAAAGGACCTTAAATGGAAGCAGGACATGAGGGTATCAGAGCTCGTCGATTCCTATGAGTTCATAGGATTCCAGAGCGTAGAGCTTCAGCGGGCATCCGATGTGATCGTGAAGATGAAAAAGGATTCTGCAAAGGTCTTCCTTACATTTACCTCGAACATGGTCACTTCCGGGCTTCGCGGATTCTTTGCACAGCTCATTGACCTTGGTATTGCCGATGTCATCGTCACTACTGTAGGCGGTCTTGAAGAGGATATAATGAAAGCCACCGGAGAGGATTTCCAGATAGGCTCTTTCCATACAGATGATGTTGAACTTCATGAACAGGGGATCAACCGTGTCGGGAACCTGCTCATCAAAACAGAGAGTTACATGAACTTCGAGAGCCTCGTCGATAAGATCCTCAAAGAGCTTTACGAAAAGCAAAACCGCTGGGCAGTCTCTGATATGCTCAGGGAAATAGGACTTATGCTTGATGATGAAAGCTCCATACTCTATCAGGCTGCAAAGAACAACGTACCCATATTCTGTCCTGCCATTACCGATGGAGCGTTCGGTTTCCATCTATATCTGTTCCAGCAGGAACACCCAGATTTCATCGTAGATGTAGTGAAAGACTTCGGAAACATCCTTTTTGCAAGCAGTCATGATGACCGCAAGGGTGTCATAGCCCTTGGCGGCTCCATCTCGAAACATCATGCCATATTGAGCACCCTCTTGAATGGAGGTGCTGAATATGCAGTATATATGACAACTGCTCACCGTACCTCCGGAAGTATGTCGGGAGCTAACACCAATGAAGCAAAATCATGGGGAAAGGTCAAGGACGAAAGTGATGTTGCCACAGTAATAGGAGATGTGAGCATAACCTTCCCTCTGGCAATGATAAGGGCACTTGATGAACTTGCAGCCGATGGTCTGCTTAAAGGGCTGCAGGAGAACAGGACCACCGGAGTGGTAAAATGAACAGCACCGTACCTGCACCTAGATTCATCCTTTCAAAGAAGATAATACTCGAGCAGTACCGCAAGGTCAAGGAAGTGGCGGATATTGTCGCATTCAGCTCAAAGACGAACCCGAAGGTCAGCCCGTTGATCGAAGCTGAGACCGATGGACTACTGAGTGTCCACATGCCAAACGAGCTGAAGCACACAGGGGACATGTCAAGAGTATTGTTCCTGGCACAGGCATGGACACCTGAGATGATAAGGGAGCTTTACGAAAAAGGCATCCGTTCCTTTGCAGTTGATAACAAGTTCGACCTCGATACATTGCTTTCTACAGTCGATGATACCGACTGGAAGATCACATTATTGTTACGCCTCAAACTCAAGGAACACTCCATACGCACTGAACGTTACTTCGTTTTCGGAATGAGCTCGGACACCATCAACAAAAGGATAGCTCAGCTTAAAGGTAACAAGAACATCGAAAAGCTTGGGGTTCACTTCCACAGGAAAACACAGAACGTGAACGAATGGAAGATCCAGCCTGAGATTGAGGATGCGCTCACTGAAGGAACACTGGAAGCCATCGACATACTGAACATCGGAGGAGGGCTACCTTCAGAATATGCCAACACCAATGTTGATGTCATAAACGGAATATTCAGACGCATATCCGAACTTCGGGAATGGCTTCATGAAAAGAACATAAAGCTCATGATAGAACCAGGCAGGTTCATAGCCGCACCTGCAGGGAAACTTGTGAGCCACATAACAGGAGTATATGATAACAACATCATAGTGAACGCATCTGTATATAACAGCGACATGGATGCCATCCTGGTTCCCGTGAAACTTCGAATCGAAGGAGAGGTCGGGAACGATAGTGGAAAACCCTATGTTGTGAAAGGGTGCACACCCTGTTCCATGGACCTGTTCAGGTATCGTGTTTACTTAAAGGATGAACCAAAGATCGGTGACGAGATGGTGTTCATCAATGCAGGAGCCTACAATTTCTGGTCGAACTTCTGTGACCTTGAAGAGATAGTTACGGAAATCATCGACTAAAAACCAAACCTTATAATATTGAAATCCAATCTGTACATCAATTATCTTATTATCGGTGATCAAAATGACTGAAATTACACACTGGGCAGATGTTATTGCTGAAGAAGCAGCAAAAAATGGCAATAAACATCTGGTATCCACCGGAATTACCCCCTCCGGTCACATCCATATAGGGAATATGAGAGAGGTCGTAACAGCTGATGCGGCTTACAGGGCAATGAACGATGCAGGACTCGAATCCGAGTTCATATACATTGCAGATAATTACGACCCTCTCCGTAAGGTCTACCCGTTCCTCCCTGAAAGCTATGCAGAACATGTGGGAAAACCAATTTCCGAGATCCCGTGTCCATGCGGAGAATGTAAGAGCTACGCAGAGCACTTCCTCACACCTTTCCTTGAAGGTCTTGAGAAACTGGGAATACACCCTAAGGTATATCGTGCAGATGAGCTTTACAAGAGTGGAAGGTTTGTCGAAGCCATCAAGGCAGCCCTCATCAAAAGAGATGATATCGCAAAGATCCTGAAAGAAGTATCAGGAAAGGATGTACTTCCTGAGTGGAGCCCTTTCAATCCTATATGCCAGGAATGTAAGAAGATCAATACCGCAACAGTCACCGGATTCGATGCAGATGCAGAGACCGTTGACTACGAATGTTCCTGCGGACACTCCGGCACGGTCTCAATGATAGGTGGCGGAAAGCTCACATGGCGTGTGGACTGGCCTGCAAAATGGAAGATGCTGAATGTAACGGTAGAACCTTTCGGAAAGGACCATGCTTCAAGAGGCGGTTCATACGATACCGGAAAGAGGATCGTGCGGGAGATATTCGACCACGAACCACCTCAGCCTATAGTATATGAGTGGATCATGCTCGGACAGAAGGGAGCAATGTCATCATCAAGCGGCGTTGTTGTATCGATCTCCGACATGCTTAAAGTGGTGCCACCGGAAGTATTGCGTTACCTTATCATGCGTACAAAGCCTGAAAAACACATCAAGTTCGACCCTGCACAGCCATTGCTGACACTTGTGGATGAATATGAACGCCTCAACTCGAACGCTGAGATCGAAGGCCTTAACAAGCGCGTACTGGAGCTCTCCCACGCAAAGGGCATCTGCCACACCGATATCCCGTTCAAGCACATGACCACCATTGCCCAGGTCGCACATGGTGACTTCGACAAGATCATGAAGATCATTGGACGTGCCGGCTACGACACCACCAACGAGAAGTGTATCAGGGAACTTGTGAACAATGTCGCTAACTGGCTCGAGATGTACGCACCTCCATTTGCAAAGTTCAGCGTGAAGGACGTACTGCCTGAAGAGACAGCCAGCCTCACAGATGAACAAAAAGCATTCTTGGGTGCAGTATCAGAGATCATAGGGAACAGTGGAGAACTGACAGGCGAAGATTATCATAACCTCGTTTATTCTTCAAAGGAAGCAGGCTCAGAACTGAACACGAAAATAGCTGCAAAACTGAGCGTTGATGAGGTAGAGATAAACCCCAAGGATATGTTCAAGGCCATCTATACATCAGTACTTGGCCAGCAGTCGGGTCCAAAGGCAGGATGGTTCCTTTCATCCATCGACCAAGATTTCCTTGCAAAGCGCTTCAGTGAAGCAGCCTTGTACAGACCCTGAATATGACAGAAGGTAGAACGACCATATCTCATTTCACAGCATGGGAGGAAGAATACTCCCATGTGAAATGGGGAGGAGCAGCACCCATAGATGCCATACGCTCCCAAATACCTGAAAAGGGCCGAATCCTTGATGCCGGTTCAGGGAATGGTCGTCACCTTCTCCCCTTATCTAATTTTTACAATTGTGTGGGTATCGATGTATCCACAAAGGCATTGACAGCTTCAAGAGAGTATCTTGCAAAAAGGGATAGAGAAGCACACCACTCCACAGCTTCGATCACCGACCTTCCATTCCAGGACAACAGTTTTGATGCCATTGTCTGTTTTGGAGTGCTGCAGCATCTTCTCAAAAAAGAAAGAGAAAACGCGGTCTGTGAATTTGAACGTGTCTTAAAACCCGGGGGCATGATATTCCTCGAGGTCTTCGGCATAGAGGACATGAGATATGGCGGAGAAGAGGTCGAAGAACACACATTCGTTCGCCAGAGCGGCATAATCTATCACTATTTTACAAAGGAAGAGCTTCAAAACCTTTTCAGTGGATTCGCCACGAACGACATTAATGATGTGATCACAAAAAAAATATTCAAAGGCGAGTCCTATACCCGCCACATGGTCAACGGCATCATTCAAAAGGTATCAAAAAGTGATACCAAGATAAGCTAAAAGCACTAAAAGCAAGGCGCCGACAACTCCTGCCAGTGCACACACAAGTATTGTTATCCACGTAATTGCGATGTTTATCCCCAGTACGAACTTTGCCACAAGAAGGATAACGATACCAAGCACCGTGTTTACAACCATATTCTTGATGGTCTTAAGCACTTTGTACAATATAAGAGCTGCAATTATTGCAACCAGTACTATAATTAGTTCCATTACCATATTGATCAATCCTAAATATATATTAAAGGCATTTAATTTTTGCTTTTAAAAGAGCTCAAAAAACCATTAAGAATGAGTTCCAGTTCAGAATTATCCCCATATTCCCTTACAGAGATATCAGTATACGTATTCCCAAGCAACATTGCAGAAACATTTGAATCCGGCATGTGTACACACATTACAGGAATGCCTTTTTTGATCGCGGAACATACCTCATAACCAACGCCAATGGAAGGCATGCTGACCTCTGCGATCATGCATTCACTGTCCTGCAAGAAGGACATATCCCTTTCATATATCTGAGTCTCCGTCAAAAGGGATTCCTTGCCTTCGACCTCACTATCCGCAACATGCCAGCTCAATACCTCATGCCCCTTATCCCTCAGAGACCTGCAAATGAACTGGTAAGTGGGTAGCACCTGCCGCCCTCCACGAATCGAGCCGGACAGAAATACCTTCATACCACACCTCGCAGATAATGCCCTGCAGTATAGCCATCCGTAATATCCTTACAGCGGCCAGCCTTTTTACCGTCCAGAACTCCACGATAGCGGTGAGTCACTTTCTTCACCAGCTCCACATCCATTGTCCTTGCCTCGATCCTTATGGACGCAACCCCTGCCCGAAGGATGATGTCCATGTTCTCGAGCATACAAAGTTCTCTGGAATTAAGCACATGCATCCTGCAATCCGAATCCACAAGCAAAGGGAAATAATAACCCATCTCATCGACCAGTTCGAAATCCTCTTCCTCACAGACCTTAATGCATCCATCCTTCTTCCCGAAAAGATCACCAAGCATACAATAGCGTGAAACCATGACATCCTGGCGACCATGCACGATACATTCCACAGGACCACATTCTGCGACCTCTTCGACCTGTGCGATTGACATCTCGGGAGAAAGAACCACCGAAGCCGCACCAAGCTTCTTCATGGCAGCATAAGACCTTACATTAAAGACATTCATGGGACTGTCCGCAACCACAGGAAGACCAAAGCCCATGGCAAGATGATAAGTTCCGTAATTGGAAACTACCACGCCATCGACTTCAAGCTTCTTTGCCAGTCCGAACAGTTCCCTCACAGCATCCATATCGTCTTCCGACACTATCCTGGAACTGTTCACATAAACCCTGCGACCATTGTCCTTGCATATGGTGACCGCTTCTTCCAGATCGATATACTTACGTCCCCTGAAGAATTCCCCTCCGACATAAAGGACATCAGCACCTCCCTCAATGGCTGCATTCAGCCTCTTGAGAGTGTCAACACTAACAACGAGCAACGGCTTTTCAGAGCTCTTCTCCTCACAGGGCACATCAGGCAAAACACATTTACCATGCCCTGGGCGATGCCATTTCTCCATCCTTGCAGCGCCCAGAAGGGAAACAGCATTGTTCCTCACATCATTGAGCTGTTTTATGGGAATGAACACCTCGCCGGTAATGTTCACATCGAGCGAGGAAGCCTCGAAAACAGAATTCCCCAGTTTTAGAAGCTGTTTTTCTATCTGCTCTTTATCGGTAGGCCTTTTTTGTGCAACCTCGACCACATAATCCGAGAGAACAGAAACACTGTTACCATCCCCATCTTCCATTTCAAGGGAAATGCTCGAGCCAGCGGCAACATTTGCTTTAATATTTATTGGAACCTTCCTGACAGGTTTTGATGATGTGAACGTACGTTTGAGAGAGTCCATAAGAGCCCTGTCCATGGTCCTGAAGATCATTGAACCTTCAGGAAGTTCCCTTCCAAATGATATCTCTACAACATCCCCTGCCTGAGCTGAAGTTACCTGCTCACCGTCCATGGCCATTTGAGTGATGTTCTCACCTGCACCTTCCATACCCTCGAGACCAATACCATCGCCAAGCTCCAGTTTTGCGGAAAGCTTCGCAATTATACGCCTATCCTCTTCATTGTAGCCCATGACACTGCCTGCAACCAATCCACGACTGTATGGCTGTTCCCGGCTCATCATCTCTACCCTGGAGCCTTTCAAATAAGCATCAGTGAATTCCCTGTTGAAAAGCTGTTCAAGCACAAGCGACTCGTCCGGAGAGACAAAATAAGCTTCAGGATCATCAAAATAACGATCGATCAATGTCCTGTATATGCCAACGACACCTGCAACGTATTCGGGTCTTTTCATTCGACCTTCGATCTTGAAAGAAGAAACACCCGCTTCAATAAGTTGTGGAAGAACGTCCGTGCTGTTCAGGTCCCTGGGACTTAAAACATAAGGACCTTCTGTGCTCACAGCACCCTCATACCCCAGCAGCTCATAGGATTTTCTGCAGGGCTGGGCACATTGCCCGCGGTTTCCACTCCTGCCACCAATGACACTGCTCAAAAGGCACTGCCCTGAATAGGATATGCAAAGAGCACCATGAATGAACGTTTCAAGCTCAACGTGGGTCTTTTCCCTTACCTGCCTGATCTCATCGATGGACATCTCCCTTGCAAGTACCACCCTCTTGACACCAAGCTCTTCAAGAAAAAGAACACCTTCACTATTGTGAACGGTCATCTGCGTGCTTGCGTGTATGGGCAGATCAGGAACTATATCCTTTGCCAGATGAAGCAGACCGATATCCTGAACAATGACAGCATCAGCCCCGCATTCACTAAGGAAGCACAACATATCCGCTGCTTTTTTCATCTGCATATCTTTAACAAGGGTATTGACGGTCACAAAGACCTTGACACCACGAAGATGGGCATAGTCCACAGCCTCGCCTATCTCTTCAAGAGTGAAATTTCCGGCAAAAGCCCTCGCACCCAGCGCCTTCGCTCCGAGATAGACAGCATCAGCCCCGTTCTCTACAGCAGCCACAAAGGAGTCCCAGGTTCCTGCTGGAGCCAAAAGTTCAGGTTTTTCGTTCATTGTATTCACAGCATATCCGATAAAGTTTCAATGATCAAGACTTATATACCTGATATCAAACAACTGAACATATATAAGCGTGGTCAGACAAGGCAGAACACAAAGAACAGAAGGATGGAAATGAAAAAATGAGGGAGAAGAACTCACTCATTTGTTCACAAAATAAAGCCTTATTATATAGACACTAAGTCCCAGTACTGCAAGATTGACCAGTGATTTGACTATAGGAACATACTGATGCTCAAACCAGGTATAAATGATACTGTCTATGGAAATATAGAGCTGGAATGCTGACAAGATCAAAAAGATCATTGCAAGTCCAAAAACGCCTAACCGGAAATAGTATTCCAGATTCAGTTTTCCATTTGGGATTTTCTCATCCATTATGATCTCCTCCTATGTATGAATACAACACTTAATATCGAAGCAAGCGCGAACAATATGGTAAAACCGGGAGTTTCCGATTCGGGATAGTCCTCATAAACTTCATCTACGAAACGTTCCTCAAAGTCCCCTGCATCGATCACCCTTTTCTGAACGACGGTATCCTTGTCAAGAACGGTTTCAGGACTTAGCTGGATTTCACTCTCACCACGCTTGATAATAGTATCATTGTCCCAGATGATCACATCAACAATGTAATTGTAATTATTGGGAACTGTAATACCCACTGAAACGATCTTTGTTGTTTCAGGAAGGATAGAACCTGTAGTGGTCCAGGCCTTATCTCCAAGCAGGCTGGCATCCCTTTCCCGTGCCTTGATGAGTACTCTGTAATCATCACTCAGAGCTCTTCCTTCATTTGAAAGATAGATGTCCGCCTGTAACTCGACCTTGTTATCGACAACACCCTTTACGATAAAGTCAACATCTCCGATCTCGATCCCAATATCAGCTACATCAGGAGTTAAAGAATCCAGATTTGAGATCTCCAACTGGCGAGACCTTTTTTTCTGATCGTCTTCAAGAAGCTGTATCTCCATTCGATAGCCACCTTCTTTCAAAAGTGAGATCTCCATGGGGATGAATACCGTTTCACCGTTTTCCACAAATCCTATGAAAACATCTCGCTGCATATCAAGAAAACCAGTTTCCTTATCATACACCTTCAGAAGAAGGGATACATTGTTACTATCTGCGAAATTACTCTTAATTTCGGTCGTAATATTGAGATCTACATAGCTACTTCTTATTTTTTCTGAAGAGATATCCACGTTTGAGATCTCAAGCTGGCTATTATCTTCAAAGTCCCGAAGACAGCCAGCGGACATCACTGATGCGAACATAACAAGTAATAGTAATGTAAATCCCACTATTTTTTGGGATTTGTTCATAAATTTTCACCAATGATAGAGAAGAAAGATAGAATAAATAACTTCCTGCATTAATGTTACAGATCATATTTTTGTTTGTAATGTAGGAGAAAAGGGAACTTTGATCTAAAAAAGATGAAAGAAATGGGCAAAAATAAATAAGAAAATAAGGCAGACCTAAAAAGGTCTCAAATATCAATCAGTACAGATACACGGATTCTTCCTGCAGGTCGGGCATACAAGAGGATATTTTTCCAGAAATGCTTTTTCAAGATCAATATCATAGAGATTTGCCACTGCCCCAACCCAAGCAAAACAGTCAGCAAGCTCTTCCCTTAGATTCTCCATATCATTCCTGCGAATAGCCTCTGCGAGCTCTCCGACCTCTTCGACAAGCCAGAGCATCGTGGCAGGTCCACCTCTGCGTTTGTCGTTATGGGCATAAAGGTCATACATGAACTTCTGGAATTCGGATATTTCCATGATATCTTCCCCTGAGATCAAATTAAAGGCGTACCGGTATGCCCTTTACCCTGAGGGCTTCCTTTACATCCCGCACAGTATATTCCCCGAAGTGGAAGATGCTTGCAGCAAGTCCTGCATCGGCCTTACCATCAACGAATCCCTTGTACATGTGCTCAGGATTACCAACGCCACCAGAGGCTATTATTGGAATATCAAGCTCTTCAGAGAGCTTCTTTGTAATAGGGATATCAAAACCATCATAAGTCCCGTCACGGTTCATGCTTGTAAGAAGGATCTCACCTGAACCAAGCTCTTCCACCTTCTTCGCCCACTGGACAGTATCCAGTCCGGTAGGTTCTCTGCCACCATAGATAACAACTTCATACCATGCAAGAGTACCATCCTCAAGCTCAAGTATGGTCTTGTCCTGATTGTTCTCGACATCGAGGTTACGCCTGCAATCGATAGCTGTTACAATACATTGTGAACCGAAGATAGTAGAAGCCTCGCGAATTAATTCCGGGTTCTTCACTGCTGCTGTATTAACAGATACCTTATCAGCACCTGCCCGGAGGATCTGCCTGACATCCTCGACAGAATTTATGCCACCTCCGACCGTCAGAGGAATAAATACCTCATCGGCGGTCCGCTCGATGACATCTATCATTGTGGAACGGCCTTCGTGAGAAGCGGTGATATCAAGGAAAACAAGCTCATCCGCACCCTGCTCATTATAGCGCTTTGCAAGGTCCACAGGGTCACCTGCTTTTTTCAGGTCAACGAATTCAACGCCCTTGACCACAGTCCCACCTGACGCATCAAGAGTAACATCGAGACAAGGAATTATCCTTTTTGTTAGCATAGTTTACGTAATGAATGTTCTGTAATTAAATGTTATTGAATGATAAAACAGGCAAACCAGTATAAAAATATAGGAATAAAAACGGTATATTTAAACGGTATGAAGTACATAAAAAGCCTGATGCATTTGAACCGCGCTGTCCTCGCAGGCATTATAGTCCTTATTTTAATGTGTACGACAGCTTCTGCCTTCGAGTTCCAGTATGAAGAGATCTGGGTCCATCAGGGAGTATTTGAACTCTCAGATAATGATAAAGCGTCTGCTGAAAAGTACACTGTAAAACTGCAGGAGATACGATCAGGAGACTACGGGTATTCAGCGAACGTCCTCCTATACGTTGACGGAGAATTCAAAGAAGCTTTCTTTGCAGATGCAGAATTGAACAATGAGTTCCTCTATGACAAAGATCTCAAGGTCAGAACACTCGCAATTGATGAGACCGGAATATCCCTTGAGATGTACATCCATGAATACGAGCTTGTATGGATACCCGGAGATACCATTGTTCTCGGGGTTGGAGAAAGTTATGACCTGAATGGCATCAACATTGGAGCCATTGGAATTAACGATGATTCTGCATCCATAGAGATCTCAAAGGATGGACGGACCCTCAGTGACGAGTACATTACAGGCGATCATCATCGCTACTTCGATGAAGTACTCATTCGTCTAACCTACATTGATAAAATAGAACAGACGATCACAATACTACCTTACCAGCCTGGCAAACCGGTACTTGCCCTTGAGATACAGGACATTGAGGATAGATACTTTCCAAATGAAGAACCTGTCTTTAACATTCTTATAAAAAATGAGGGAACCATACCTGCCAGAGGAATTACGATCACACCTTCCGCAATTAATGCACAGGTCGACTCTGACAGCTTTGAGGTACCAATACTGGACACTTCAGATAGACAGATCATCCCGGTCACCCTCAAGCTTCCGGAAACACCCATCGGAGAAGATATCGAAATAAGTGTTATCGTTGAAGGATATGATTACAAAGGGAACAGCTACCAGGCATCAGCAAGCGCAGTTACCTTTGTCGACCCATATATAGCGATCTCAAGATCATATGATGCCAGCCAGCTACAAGAAGGAATAGATGATCCGGAGATAATTTTCACCCTAGTTATACACAACAATGCCAGCATTGGACATGAAGTAACTGTGAATGATCCGATACCTCCTTCATTCATGCCTGTGGACATAGCTTCTACCCAATGGAATTTATTTATCGATCCTGAAAAGTCAAAAACGATAACATACAGTGCCATCCCCACTGCTGCCGGTACCTTTGAGATGATGCCAGCCGTTGCAAACTGGTATTCACAGGGAGAGACATATAGCGTGGATTCAGGAGAGAGTAGCACGATCGTCACTAGTGGTACACTGCTGGAAGTTGAAAAGGCAGTTAGTTTAACTGATATCCATACAGGTGAAGAAGTAGATGTCACCATAAACATACGTAACATCGGCACCAGGGATGCGACCGTGTCCTACACAGAGAACATCCCGAAAGGATTTGAATTTGTCAGCGGACATAAAAGCTGGGTAGGGTATATTGGCGTAGGTGAAGAAGAACGGATCGTCTATACAATAGTTGCAAAGGAAGAAGCGATCTATGAACTACCTTCCACAAAAGTAACATTTGACGATGAAAGTGGTACGCAGGGAACGTTTGAATCAAACACGATCAGATTATATGCATATTCAACTGGATCGATCGATGATGATAGCAAAGATGAGGAAGTTAATTACCAACCACTTACAATGAAAGGAAGAATATTATTCCTGCTATCCTCATTCATCACAATTCTGGGTGTGCTTTCCACCATACCATTTATTGCATATTTATATATTAGCAGAAAACAATCAAATCAAAGGAAAAGGATACAATGAAGCCATTTATGAATGAGATCCAAAGAAGAAAGGAGAGGGTTTGAACGGACATCATTGGAATAGCATTGGCAGTCATAATATTCGGGCTTCTTTCCGCCATTGTACTGTACCTGCTCGTTAACTACTCTTCTTTGATAGCGGGTGTCGTACTTCTTGGAATTCCACTGGTGATCATGCTGGTCATTCCTGACGCAGCCATTGGGTTTTTGACCCACGAGCATGTACGTCTTGCAGGAGGGGTCGTGCCGATTAACAATTACCATCTGCTATTGTTCGCGTGGTCCACTATCATCGGCATAATACTCTATACCGAATTCCTTACATGGTACCTTTCGAGGAAAAAAATATCAAATTAAAAGATCAAATTAAATAAAGGAAATAAAAAGAATGAGATATTCACTCATCCACCTTGTAGTAATAATATTCGCCTTTTGCTTTCTGTTCTCTGTCAAGACGTGAATCTTTTTTATTGACCCGTGGTCTTATGGTCTCTTCATCCCTTCTGAAAGTTATACCAAGGTCTGAAAGGAATTTGTTCATTCCTTTCTGCATTGAAGAGGGAGGATGTGCTATACCAAAGACTGCCGGTTCACCTTCGAAGACTATCAGGCGTTCACTGAGCATATCGATCATATAGATGTCATGGTCTACGACCATTGCGGTCTTACCGTTATTCTCTGCAAATCTCTTTATCGCCTTAGTTGCGAGGGAACGCTGCTCCACATCAAGATGCGCACTTGGTTCATCGAGAATATAAAGATCAGCATCCTTTGAAAGACAAGCTGCGATAGCAACCCTCTGCAACTCACCGCCACTCAGATCGTTCAGCATTTTATCAAAGAGGGACTCAAGCTGAAGTGGCTTGATGATCTCAGCTTCATAATAGCTGGTATCGAACCTGCGGGTGATGCTCCTTAAGAACTGTCGCACCTGCATGAACGAATCCACTTTGATGTACTGAGGTTTATAGGAGATGGATACTTCAGATTCCAGCTCACCCTCATCAGGTTTGACCTCTCCTGCAAGTATCTTTACAAAAGTGGACTTACCAATACCATTAGGGCCGACAATTCCGATCACTTCACCTTCTTTTAAAGAACCGCTATCGGACTTAAGTGAGAAACCGTCACCGTACTTTTTGGAGAAAGCATTGTAATCCAGAAGAGTGGCAATGTCAGTTGCAACGCGTGGAGGATGCACTTCAAAGGTAATGGCATCCGGCCTGACACGTACGTTCTCTTCAGGAAGATAACCCTTGAGATATTGGTTGATAGCGATCCTGACACCCTTTGGATGTGTGATCACACCATACCCGCTTGGCATACCGTATGCCACCTGAACGACATCAGAGAGCATGTCCAGAATTGCAAGGTCATGCTCAACTACAAGAACGGCCTTGTCCTTTGCGAGCTCCTGTATAAGCTTTGAGGAATTGATGCGCTGGTAGATATCCAGATATGGACTGATCTCATCAAAGAAGTAAAAGTCGGCATCCCTTGCAGCACATGCAGCAATGGCTACCCTCTGCAATTCTCCGCCACTGAGCTCACCGATATTTCGGTTGATTATGTGACTTAGGTCAAGTTTCTCCACAAGTTCATCCATTACACCGCGCTCGTCGGTACCTTCAAGAAGATCACGGGTCTTGCCTTTGAAGGCATTAGGGATCATATCCACATACTGCGGTTTCTGGGATACTTTGATCTTGCCATCGACAACATTCTTGAAATAATCATACATCCCGGTACCGGCATAGTGTTCCAATACTGTGTCCCAGTCACCGGTCTCTTCCCCGAAGTTAGGAACAAGAGCACCTGAGAGTATCTGTACCGAAGTACTCTTACCAATACCGTTCGGACCAAGAATACCGGTTACCTTACCTACCTGAGGTGTTGGTAATCCATAAAGGGCAAAACCGTTCTGGCCATACCTGTGGGTTGGCTTATCAAGAGCCTCAGGCAGACCGATTATCATAATACAGCTAAAAGGACATTTGTTGACACAGATACCACAGCCGACACATAATTCCTCAGATATAATGGCTTTACCATCATCTCCAAACACGATCGTTTCGTATCCTGTCCTGACCCTAGGGCAATATTTCTCACATTCGTGACTACATCGCCTTGGCTGACACTTATCCTTATTCAATATTGCAATTCGCATGATGGATCACTGAAGTTGTTAATGGGATATTTAATAAACTGTACGCAAACGAAAAAAAGAGTAGCATGAATACTGTCAATTCAACAGCAATACCCATGTCACAAGGCAGAAGTCGATAACGATGAATTCTACATAGAACCAATCTTTTGGTCCGAACTCTTTCGTATTTATCTTGATAGCGGGATAGATCAAACGCTGCGCATAATATGCCAACACACCGACAATGACCAGCACTGCATACCATTTGGTTTCGGTACCTGCACCGAATTGTAGGAATGAACCAAGACCGGCTACCATACCAAGGAATGCTGCAACAGCAGTCTTGATTATACCCTGTATATGTGCTACCTTGCGCTCTTCCGGAGTTTTTACTTTGATCGCAGCGGGTTTTTTGGACACTGCAGGAGCGTCAGTCTGAACTACCTTTTTGGTGCCATCCGACTTCACTTTGCTTTCCTTTTTCAATTGGCATCTTCTCCTGAGTTAATTATTAAGATTGGTTGTTATAATCATTAGAACATATATAAACGTTTATTCCTGCAAGAGCAAGGTCAAAGAAACTCATTACTCAGTACATTGCTGACCTGATCAAGGGACACAGCTTCCCTGCCGACACTATTCAGATAGGAAGCGAACTTTTCCGGCCTTTCTCCTGAAGGATGATACACAATTGTCAGCTCAGGATCTATATCCTCCACCATTTTAGCAAGCCCATTAGCGTCAAGATGGTCACTTACCTGCAGGGCAGGATAGCTATAGTCCAGCCTTCCAGTCAGCACATATTTTTTCATTGAATGAGGCAACTTCTTAAGGTCCCAAGGCGGGACGATACAGACCTCATCCTCATCGCATTCCCCGATGGCCACTATATCCCCCGCATTATCTACAAGGCTGCGTGTCAGAAGCAATGATTTTTCTTCCATTGCGATAGTCCCATGATAACCAATACCACGCAAAAGCTCCACCGCACGCTGTGCCTTCCCAAAAGCATAAGCACCGAAAGCAACCTGGGAACCACATCCCATCACATTTCTAAACCCTTCGAGATCATCCTCGAAATGACAGGACGGGTCAGAATGATCTCCATAGTTCGCTTCAGTTATCAGTACGTCACATTTTGGCAGTGCAGAAGCATCCTTGACATCCCCGGTGACAAGGATACGAGTACCCACATCGTTCACCCAATAGAAGCCAACCGCTCCTGCAGTATGTCCCGTCTGATAAGTCTTTACTGTCACACCATTGATGTCGATAGAATCCCCACATGCCATCGTACGCCCCTTGAACTCACGATCATGACGGATCTCAAGGGCTTTAGCGGTCTTTTCCGTGGAAACCGAGAGGTCAGATAGCATTGCAGACTTGCCATTATGGTCAGAATGAGCATGAGTGACAAGATAAGCGTCCGGTTGAGGCTGTTTATTAGGGACACGAGTAGAATCGATTGAAAAGGTGCAAAGGTTCCCATCATCTGCCCGAAATTTCACGGCAAGATGGGGTTTGAACGTTCCTCGTGAATTCGTCTGGCGGAATGCCAGAACTCCCATGTCTGCAAATCTGTTCAAATGATACCTCTGGCCAATGGACGAGTTCAAGTTATTTACATGTTGTCAGAAGAAAAAACAATAAAAAAAATAGAGGAAGAATGAATGAAAAGGAAATAAAATAAAAGGTTTAAATAAGAGTATTCAACTCTGCACGAAGAACGTCAGCGCTGGTAACACCTGTATAACGCTTTACCATTTCGCCATCTTTCTCAATGATGAGAGTAGGTACTGCACTGACCCCATACTTGCCTGCAAGGGCATTGTTCTGGTCAACATCTATCATCTTGAACTCTACCTTATCCCCCAGTTCACCCTCGAGCTGTTCAAGGATAGGTTTCTGTATCTGGCAAGGTCCACACCACGTTGCTGTAAAATCCATTACTACTACATTGCTCATTGAAGATCACCTTTGTAAATGAAAAATATAAAGTAAGCGGTATTGCATGCTTTATACAAAACCATTGGTTGCATTCTATAAATAACTTTTGAGTGCCAATCTGAGATCAATTATGATGCTCGCTAACAGGGAAACTGCAAGAGAGATATATTTTTTAAAGATCAGGCTCAGAAGAGCCAATGGAAGAGTGGTAAACTAAAAAGGACAAAAGGAATTTTCAAGTCCTTTTGATATTGCTGTAATACATGCACTCTTCCGGTGTGAACAGTGGCATCTCCTCAGACCCTTCACACATTTCCACAGGAGCTCCGCGAACAAGCACACAAGGAATACATTCATCTGCCTCACCCATCAAAAGCTGAGCAGCAGATACCAGATTATCCGCAACCGCCTTGCGTGTTATATGCAGAGGTTTCCCAAAAAGGTCATGTGAGCCTCGTGCATCCTCAACCGGAACTATACCGGAAGTTCCAAGTGCAACTCCCATACACCCCAGACGTAAAGGCTGAGTGCGGCTATCACCAATGATAACACCCACATGGCAGGAAGAGTACTCTTCAACGCCCTTCCTTATATAAGCAGCACTTTTCTGAGCATCCTTGGGCAAAAGCACAACATGCCCTTCCGGTGCGTTGGAAGCGTCAATGCCTGCATTGGGGGACAAGGTCCCGTTGGTCAAAGTAAGAGCAGCTCCCGGCACACCTCCAATGATCTCATCGCATTCACAAAGAACGAGCTCCATCTCCCTGGGATCAAGACAGTACTTACCCGCAAGTTCCTTTGCAATTTTCCCCGGCACTACGGTTGATAGCTCCACCAACCTGCCTTCTGCAGTTGCTACCGCGGATTCCGCAAGAACCAGGATATCGCTATCTTCCAGAAATACCCCATCCTTTTCTAACGCTTCGCATAGAACTTCTACCATATTGTCACCCACCCCAATGAGGGGAGTTCGGATACCGAGCATCTGTATGGAAGGGAGCTCTGATACCAATTCAGACACCTTCTGACAGATAATCAGCCATTATCTTGATGGCACAATATTCGCCACACATGGAACAGGGACCAGTCATAGGACACATCCCCTTTGGTTTGTCAGGGTCCAGTGCCAGTTCCATCTGTCCTTCCCAATCGAAATTGGCACGCCTGTCAGCAAGCAATTTATCCCGCTCATCGAGACCATATTTCATGGAATCGCCAATGTGTGCCGCGATCTTAAAAGCAATAAGGCCTTCACGCACCTGTTCAGGTGTTGGAAGGGATAGATGCTCTGCCGGAGTTATGTAACAAAGATAATCAGCACCATTGCCACTTGCAATGGTCGCACCAACTGCCCCGGAGATGTGGTCATATCCCATACCGACATCAGTCGGCAACGGACCAGCTACAAAGAGAGGATAATTGGAAAGGGTGCGGTGAGCCTGAATGTGGGGAACAATATCATTTGCCTGCACATGGCCACCCATTCCTTCAATGATCACTTGGACACCGGCCTCATTGGCCTGCTTTGCAAGTTTTGCATTCTTCCTGATCTCCATCATCTGCGGATTATCGCACACATCATGAATGCACCCGCTACGCATGGTGTTCCCAAGGGAAAGGACGACATCGTTCTTCTTCAGTATAGAAAGGACCTCATCAAAGTTCTCAAGATAGGGATTCTCACAGCCGTCCTTCAGCATCAGAACACTGGTGAAGGAACCGCCCTTTGAGACCATGCCCATGATACGCCCTGTACCTTTGAGCTTCTCAAGCATATGCTTTTCCACGCAATGCACCACAACAGAACTGACACCTTCATCGACCTGCTTCTTAAGATAGGAAAGCACATCGTCACCGGTTGTATCCTTCATACCGCACTCAACGACCGCCTGATAGACAGGCACGGTAGTGATAGGTAAAGTGGTGTTATCAAAGACCATTTTTCTGATGCCAGAGATATCGCCACCCATTGACAGGTCCGTTATGGTATCGGCACCGTATTTTTCTGCGACCTTCACTTTTTCCAGTTCAGCGTCAGGATCGATGCTTGCAGAAGATGTGCCGAGATTGACATTTATCTTCGTCTTAGCTCCTTTGCCGATAGCCACCGGAGGACAGCCATCGCGAACCATTATCACAAGGCTGCCATCTGCAACCCTTGACATTACAGTTTCCACATAAATGGACTCGTGTTCGGCTACATACTCCATTTCCGGGGTCAGCGTACCGTTCTTTGCGTATTCTACCTGTGTGGGTCTCATAGTATTCGACTCTTAAAATCGTTTTTATGTATTATCTATTATAGAGGCCTGCCATCTCAAGAAGCCTTTGTGTATTGTCATGACCGCCGATGGGCATAAGATGAATACCCCTGCACATATCCCGAAGTTCACGGATACTTTCTGCAGCTATCTCAAGCCCTTCCTGTATCGGATCCTTTGCATTTTCCATGCGCATAATAAATTCATCTCCGACCCGTATTCCAGGAATGTTATTGTTCATAAAATGTGCCATTGCGGCAGACCTGAGAGGGATTATACCGGCCAGGACCGGAACGTTCGGACCTATTTGATCCATAAGATCACTAAAATCTTTAAAACTTCCAACGTCATAGACCGCCTGTGTCTGAATGAACCGGGCACCGGCATTGATCTTTTTCTTAAGCTTGAGCATCTGCATCCGTTTTGTCACATCGGTGTTGGACACTGCACCAACAGTGAAGGACGGAGCACCTGCAAGCTCATTGCCTGCCATATCGGACCCACCCATCATCTTGGATATAAGGGAGAGAAGCTGCACAGAATCCAGGTCATAAACAGCCTTTGCACCCACGTGGTCACCTTTGGTAGTATAATCCCCTGTCATCACACAGAGATTCTCAATACCCAGAGCCGATGCCGCCAGAATATCAGATTGTAATACCAATCTATTGCGGTCACGACAGGTGAGCTGTACTATCACCTCATGCCCTGCATCCATCAGTATTTTACCGACAGCTATAGGACTCATGCGCATTACCGCACGCTGATTGTCCGTGATATTGATGGCATCCACCAAACCCCTGATAAGTTCTGCATCCCCAAGTGTTGCCGAGAGATCAGTACCCTTTGGGGGTGCCACCTCTGCGGTCACAATGAAGCGTTCTGAGTTGAGTGCATCGTTGAAAGTTGAAAGCATCGTGGGATGAATATGGGCGATTTGTTTTTAAAGGCATCGAGACAGTCAGGGGAAACTTCGTTTCAGTAATTCCTCTTGAAGAGTTGCAGAACACCATCTAAACTTTCTTCGAGATTGATACTACTTAAGCAAAGCCTTTAAAGTAAAATATCAAGTAGAAAAGACATAAGCATACTGCGGACAAGTTATATTCTATTTTTTTAATTGATGCTAAATATCCGGTCAGGCCTCCTAAAATTGTAAGAGTTCCAAAACAATAAGCCGCATCGAACCTGTATGGAGCCTCTGAATAGATATAGATAGAATAATAAAGGACCATCGGACCTGTAATACCTACAATAAGACCCAAATATTTATTTTTTGAAATTACGCCACATAATATAGCTGTAATCGGTGTAATTGATCCGATAAAAAATAATAATGAAGATATCATATCAGCACCTTTATCAAAACTACATTTGTTATTGTATTTTTTCCGTTTTCCGATAAATGATTAGAATTTGAGAAATTTTAGAGATTTTCTGGAGAATAAAATCATAACAGCTATCAAAACAATTATTGCCAACGCAAAAAGGACACTACCAATAGTCTGTCCTGTAAGCATAAAGAACGTATCATATTTATTTTGATAAGAATACTCCACATAATAGTATAAAATTGTAACAAGCAACAACAACCCAAATAATGCACTTGCATATCTGCGAGAAAGATATTTTGCGATATTGTGCATTAAATCCTGAACTTCTGGGATCATAATTATTCACCATCCATACATTATCAAACAAATTGTTACTGCCACAATAATATTTAAAATGTGTGAGTAGGAAACAGAATTCTCATGTTACAATAATGAGCCACATAGAAATGACAAAAACAGAACTCACTTAACCAATCTATCCTTAGCATCCCGAACCTCTTCCAGCAAGTCCAGCCTGCCTATCCTCTCAAGACGTTCATATATCAATTCCCACGCACAATCCTTTTCGGGATCGACCTCACACTTGCCATCCATGGAACCGCCACAGGGACCGTTAAGCAATTCCTTGGGACACTGTGCTGTGGGACAGATGCCACCAAAATCTGCGATCGAACACTGACCACACATGGCACACAGATGATGGATGACCTTGTCCCCTGTCATGGCACCCAACGAGTCGGTATTGTTAGCAGGATAAACATCCACATCCACAAAACGTGCAATGTTCGAAGTACCGCTACCACATGCCATTACCAGAACAGCAGTAACATCCTCGATGTTCGGGGCAAGTTCCCGAAGATACTCGCAGGACCGGACACTGCATGCAGCCTTTGCCACGACTCCCCCGATAACATTTACTCCGGCATCAGAGAGTAGAGATACCATCTCTGCGACCTCGGGTTCACCGCCTACATGCTGTTTGGCGGCACAGACGCTGCAACCTACAATATAAACGGCATCCTTGTCCATGAGCATTTCAAGGATCTCGTTGAAGGGTTTGGAAGATGAGATTATCATGATTGCCTCAAATAACGGTATTCAATGTCTGATTCCTGATCCAGTGCATCCTTTATCATCTTTGAGATGAGAGGAAGGTTCCTTGCCTGACACTCGAGCTTATCTGCAAGTTTTCTTACCTGCAACAGTGTACCAATGACAATGACATCGGTCTTTTCTACCTCATGGGAAACCGCATCCCTTTCCAGTGCTGCATCCCCACCCCTTGCGAGGATCTCCTGTTTGATTATCAATGCCTCTGTGGTGGTGATATTACTGATACGCAGCACACGGGACACAGTCTTGTTCTTCATTATCGTAGAACCCGTGCCTGTAACACCTATATTTCGCATGGAAAGAGCAGCATCATCAGGATAGGGAATGTCAAGAACGGTGACCTCGAAACCGCTCTCTTCCACAACTGGCTGCCTACTTCGTACAGCGGCCGCAATTTGCACAACGTCAAATGTCTCTGCAACATCATGTGTTCGGATGATGTGAGCCCCTTTCTGCACAACGATGGCGGCGGCGGCCAGACTTCCGTACAGGCGCTCAGTTGCGGGTTTGTTGAGAAGATCACCGATGAAGGACTTGCGTGAAATAGCTGCAAGCAGGGGTTTCTCGAAGACTTTCAGGCGTTCGAACTGGTCGATGGTCTCAAGATCGTACATCGCTGATTTTTCCGGCACCCATTTACCGATGGCAGGGTCCAGTATGAGCTGATCGGTGTCGATACCACGTTCTTCAGAGCGAATGAGGATATCGTCAAGGGAATGCATGATCGCATCCATACCCAGCGGATCACCAGGAAGTTTTCCCGCTGCCATTACGACTGCGGGGCAGCCATGTTCAGCCACCACATCAAGCATACCGCCATCGGTTGCAAAACCTGCGACATCGTTCACCACGTCTGCACCGCTTTCAATAGCCTTTTCCGCAATATCTGCAAATACGGTATCCACCGAGATCATAGCATCAACGTTGTCCTTCAAAAGTTCCAGTGCAGGAAGAAGGCGAGCACATTCCACTTCCTTTGTGATGGGTGTGGCAAGCGGCCATGTTGACCGTGCACCAAGGTCAATGATCGTTGCACCATCATCTATCATCTTATTAGCAACATCAAGAAGAGAATCCGTATCAACTACGGAACCCTTGTAAAAGGATTCGCGACTCAGGTTTATAACACCCATTAAGCGTGCGGGATGCTCATCACCTACCTTCAAGCCACATATGTCAACATCAACGACCATTGTATAACCAACAATTATGAGTTTTCATGGATTATATATAATTCGACTGAAAAAGAGAAAAGAAAATACAGACTGCATCTTAAGCAGTCTTCTGGGCGGACATAAGGACATGCTGCATCAGTGTTGCAATGGTCACCGGTCCGACACCACCTGGAACAGGGGTCACACGGGATGCCTTGTTGATAACGTTCTCGAAATCAACATCTCCGTAGACCTTCCCATTCTCTTCGGTGATACCCACATCGAAGATCACAGCGCCTTCTTTGACCATATCCTCTTTGATGAGATGTTTAACACCTGTGGCAACCACAAGAATATCCGCATCTCTGGTGAACTTGGTGACATCCTTGGTGAACACATGGCAGATGCTCACGGTCGCATTCCTATTCACAAGCATTGCAGCCATGGGTTTACCCACAACATTGCTGTGACCGACAATGACCGCATGCTTGCCCTGTATCTCGACATCGTATTCCTCAAGGGCACGTATAATTCCCTTGGGAGTGCATGGCACAAGTCCTTCGATACCAATGAGCAACTGCCCCATATTGAAGGGATGGAATCCATCCGCATCCTTTGCAGGATCGATGGCGTTCATTGCTTCCTGCTCATTGAGATGTTCAGGCAATGGCAGTTGCAGGAGGATACCGTGAATATCTTTCCTTGCGTTCAGGGAACTGATAGCCTCAAGAAGTTCCTCCTGAGTGATATCCTCAGGAAGATGCTGATCCTCTGCGAAGATACCGACACGCTCACAGGCTTTGTGTTTCAGCCTCACGTACATCTTTGATGCAGGGTCCTCACCCACAAGTATGGCCGATAAGCCGGGAGTTACCCCCTTTTCGCTTATCAGCTTCTCGACATCAGCTTTCACTTCAGCTTCCACTTTCTTTGCGATGGCCCGTCCATCAATGATCTTTGTATTATCAGTATCAGGCATTGAAGATCACCTTTTATTATCTAATAAATTATCCGAGGTGCTCGTAGATAGGGAAGCGACTGCAAAGTTCCTGAACATCTGCATTGACAGTCTCAAGGACTGCATCGTTCTCCCTGTTGTCAATAATGGTCTTGAAGAAGTCTGCGATCTCATCCATTGCTGATTCCTTCATACCACGTGTAGTACAAGCAGGCGTACCTGCCCTGAGACCACTTGTAATGAAAGGGCCTCTTGTCTCGAATGGGATGGTATTCTTGTTGATAACAATACCAGCTTTGCTCATAATGACCTCAGCATCCTTTCCTGTAAGGTCGTACTTGTTAAGGTTGATAAGCATAAGATGGTTGTCAGTTCCATCAGAAACTATATCGAATTCCCTGTCCTGAAGCGCTGCACAAAGTGCTTTTGCGTTCTTTACGGTCTGTTCCTGGTCCTTCCTGAAATTGTCGCTCAATGCTTCCTTGAATGCAACTGCCTTTGCAGCAATGATGTGCATCAAAGGGCCGCCCTGAATTCCCGGGAAGACGGACTTGTTGATAGCCTTTGCGTACTCTTCCTTGCACATAACCATTCCACCCCTTGGACCACGAAGGGTCTTGTGAGTGGTTGTTGTTACGAAGTCAGCGTATGGGAATGGATTTGGGTGTACACCGGCAGCGATAAGGCCTGCAATGTGTGCAACATCTGCGAGAAGGTATGCTCCTACCTCATCAGCGATCTCCCTGAATGCCTTGAAATCGATGATACGGGAATATGCAGATGCTCCAACAACGATCATCTGTGGCATCTCTTTCTTTGCAATTTCCATGAGCTCATTGTAATCAAGCATCTCGGTCTCCTGGGAAACACCGTATGGAACGATGTTATAGAGTTCACCTGAAAAGCTCACATGACTTCCGTGGGAAAGGTGACCACCATGGGAAAGATCCATTGACATGATCTTGTCGCCAGGTTTGAGAACTGAGAAATAGACAGCCATGTTAGCCCCTGAGCCTGAATGAGGCTGGACATTTACATGCTCTGCACCGAAGATCTCTTTTGCTCTTGAGATTGCAAGGTCCTCTGCCATATCGACAAATTCGCAACCACCATAGTAACGCTTTCCAGAATATCCTTCTGCGTACTTGTTGGTCATGATGGAGCCCTGTGCTTCCATAACAGCACGGCTGGTGTAGTTCTCTGAAGCGATCAAGTTCAACTTGAAATCCTGACGCTGTGCCTCCAATGACAATGCATTGGCAATTTCCGGGTCAATCTCTGAAATGTAAGACATATTATATCGTTCCTTGAAAATTATAGTTTTAATTGATCAATTGTTAAGTGATGTGATTGTATGAAATTGATAATGTGATATGAGTGGCTGATATTAATTATATCATACAGATCATATGATCGATACTTTTCTGCCATCCACCACAAGCCTGTTCTCAACGAACAGTTTCACGGCTTCAGGATATATCTTATGTTCCTGCTCAAGGATACGCCCTGCAAGGGAATCCTCGTCATCTCCTTCGAGTACAGGCACGCATCTCTGAAGAACTATCGGGCCGGTGTCCATTCCCTCATCAACGAAATGAACTGTACACCCTGCAACCTTCACACCATAATCCAACGTCTGCTTCTGTGCATGAAGTCCCATGAAAGAAGGTAACAAAGCCGGATGGATGTTCATTATACTGTTCCGGTATTTCCCAATTATCCTGCTTCCTAGAATACGCATGTATCCTGCAAGGAGGACAAGGTTGGTATCATATTTACCAAGAACCTCCAGGATCTTATCCTCATAGTCTTTTTTATCCCCAAAAGCAGAAGGGTCCACAAAAACAGGAACAATACCATGTGCTTCTGCCCTCTCAAGTGCATAGGCATCTCCCTTGTCACTGATAACGACCTTGATAGCAGCATTCGGGATGTAGCCATTTTCAATATTATCGATAATGGACTGTAGATTTGAACCACGTCCAGATACAAGAACTGCAATATTGAGAGTCATTGCTCACACCATACGAGATTGCTATATATTAGAGTTTTGGGCTTATATATCCAAACGATCAACATATTGTTACAGGAAATCATTCGATCATATTAAGAAGGGAAACTTAAAAACAGTTCATTCCCCTTTATGCCGCTTGGACCTTTCATGAATAAGAGTATCAAGGTCATCCGCATCTGCGATATTATTGAGCTCATCCTTTTCGATAAGTACGGTGTCCTCAACAAACTTATACCTGCTCTTACCCTCGATGATGAAAACGGATTGGGTCTCGATGACATTGGAGATGCTGCTCATCAAATGAGCACGTTTGACCATTGCATTGCTGTATTCGCTAACACCTGTCAGGAAAGTACTGGAAGTATCCTTTGAAACCGCCTTGAACGGAGCCTGGTTCGTTGAAAGGACATCATAACCCAGAGTGTATATAAGGTTCAGGATATTGTCATTGGGCGGTGTTTTCCTTTCAGATGTATCTTCATTCACAGTTGAAGGGTCCAATTCTTTCTCAAAACTGCGGAGTATATCGATGGACTTTGCAAGTGCCATATCCAGTATCTCCTCCAGATGAAGCACAATATCAATGGATGCATCCATCTGGCCTTCTTCATACTTGCTTATGGTACGTCTGGACACACCCAACTCGGAAGCAAGAGCCCCCAGAGACATAGAGATGTTCATCCTCGCTTCCTTGAGCACATCCCCGTCAATGGATACATACAGACCACCAGGTGCTGCGGATACAAGCGGAGGTACATTTTCTACAAAATAATCGTAAAGTGTCTGTATACTCAATGCAGGAATATCATATCTCATATAAACCACGCTATCCTCAAGCAGCTGGTCACGTGTTTTTGCACCTATGAGTATGGGATAGCCATTTAGGTATTTTGCCAGAGATTTCATTTCACGGGCCGTTTCTTCGTTCAGACCGTCAATATTGTATAAGACCTTGCAGAATAGGAGCGTATTACCCTGACGTGCAGCGAGGTCAAAGCTACGGGGTCTGATATTACATTGATCCGACACCATGAACCCGGCGCGTTCCAATACTTCAATTATCTGATGTATCAGAATATCCTTTGTCATTACAATAAAGCCATTGTTTGCACATCTATATAAATGTATTTGTTAGTATATGAACGAACACAGATTGAAAGACCATGATAATAAGTATAGACGATACCGATTCCAGAGAAGGAATGTGCACCACCTACCTTTGTGCATTACTGATGGACGAGCTGAAAGAATACGGAACCATCAGAGGAAGCCCTATACTTATACGCCTCAATCCCACCATTCCTTACAAGACCCGAGGCAATGCTTCAACCGCTTTTGAAATAACAACATCAGAACCGGAAAAAGTAATGGAACATGTCATCTCAAGGGTCGACGAACTTTCTGAACTGCAGAGCGAGATGACAAATCCCGGAGTGGTGTTCATACCCGAGGACCGATCTGAGAAAGTAAAGGAAGAGCTCGGCGAATTCTTCCTGAAAGCAGTGCGTGAGGTATTGCAGATAGATGATGCAAAGAACCTTATCGCTAACCTGGACCTGCCTTCAAGAGGATGGAAGAATGGAAGAGGACTTATCGGTGCTCTTGCTGCCTGCGGAGCCATGCTGAACCCGGGATGGGACCATACTTATGAATATCTTGCATATCGCGAAAAGGATACATGGGGAACAAAACGGCAGGTCAATGAGGAAAGTGTGAAAGAAGCAGACCTTGCGACCTACCCGAATACATGGGACACAGTAGATATTGCGAACAATGCAGTGGTATGCATACCCCATGCAGGAGATCCCGTTCTTTTTGGAGTTCGAGGAAATGGTATTGAGCCTGTCACCATAACATCCCGGATGATAATCTCTGAACCTGTTGAAAGATATGCGATCTATAAGACAGATCAGGGGACAGACCTGCACCTTATTCCAGTAGAGAGGATAGCAGACATAAAGGACATGCACTCCTATACCATTGAAGCAACAGTGGAAACTCGACCTGAAACGATAAGAGGAGGACATACGATCTTTTCGGTTCGTGACGATGAAGGAGATGAGATGGACTGTGCAGCCTACGAACCTACCAAGAACTTCCGCGAATTGGTACGCAAATTCCTGCCCGGGGACAGGATAGTGTTCTCAGGAAGTGTGAAGAACAACACCCTGAACATCGAAAAACTGAAGATAATAAGCCTGGCCCAGGAACAAGAGTCGTTCAATCCTACCTGTTCCGAATGTGGAAAAAGGATGAAATCCGCAGGAAAGGGGCAGGGTTACCGCTGCAAGAAGTGTGGCACTAAAGCAGATCTACCTGAACTTGTCGAGATCAAAAGAGGAATCGACATAGGAATGTATGAAGTTCCGCCCTGTGCGAGAAGACACCTTGCAAAACCCCTTGTCAGATCCCAGGAAGAAGAGAAAGAAAAGGATGGGAAAGTTTTCCCATCAAGATAACCAGTCATCACGAAGATCATCAAGGTGTGCTATAGGTGGAATCGCTCTTTTGTGAAGATTACTCCTGACACGTAGCAGAATGGAATTGATATCCTCCATTGGAACCCCGAGTTTCAAATGCACGCGTTCCTGTCCCTCTCCTGCAAGAATTGGCTGAAGCACTTTATCGATGGTCTCATAAGTAACACCAAGGTCCTCTTCATCGGTCTGACCCTCCCAGAGTCCAGCAGATGGTGCTTTTTCCAGAATGCTCTCCGGGACACCCAGAATCTTTGACATTTCCCATACTTCGGTCTTGTAAAGATCGCCGATGGGTTCCATATCAACCCCTCCATCACCGTATTTTGTGAAATAACCAAGTAATATCTCACTCTTGTTACCAGTCCCCATCACTACTCTGCCAAGCATGTTAGCATAGTAGTAGAGCATGGACATCCTGATCCTTGCCTTAAGGTTACCATCGACATAAGCAGATGTATCTTCAATATCCGGCATTGCGGATCTGTAGCTTTCAAGAACATTGGTGATGTCTACCACCTTAAGGTCAATACCAAGAGCTTCTGCGACCTTTTTAGCATCCTCGACCTCGGACTCAGGGTTTGAAGCTTCAGGCATGTGTATACCAAGAACATTCTCAGCACCCAATGCTTCGACGGACAGGTATGCCACCAGTGCAGAATCGATGCCTCCGCTTATACCTACAACAGCACCTTCAATTCCCGTCCCTTCCAGTTTCTTCCCAATAAAATCAATGATGATATCTTTTGCTTTTATAATATCCATAGTACCAAGGTCCAGATGATGATCGAATATTTGTGTATATAATAGTGCTCTCTACTATATTCACAGTACATATTTAGATTTCCTGTTAAACTTTTTTCAAAAATGAGCGAACATAGTGTTAAATATAGTAGAGAGAATATTTATATAAATATATTCAGCAGGTGCTATAATGAAACAAATGAGTTCGGAGATACATGCCCTTGATACAATTTTAAAAGGCGGGTTTCCAAAGCCCTCTGCGATCCTGGTAGCAGGTCCAGCAGGTTCTGGAAAGACCACACTTGCAATGCAATCCATTTTCAACGCCGCTGAAAAAAATGAGAAATGCATGTATGTTACATCATTGAATGAACCAATTTCAATGGTCAATAAGTTCATGTCAAAGCTGAATTTCTACAATATCTCCCTGCTTTCCTCCGGCTCCATGAACTACATCCCCATCGGCACCGAGACCCTTGATAAAGGGATATATACATTCATGTGGAACTTGGAAGAGTCCATTGAAAAAATAAAACCGGACCGAATTGTCATTGATCCAATAACGACCATCGGAAGCACTCTTGATGAAGAAGCAAAACGACGGTTCTACTATGACCTTTTCCTGCGTATGAAAAAATGGGATGCTCTGGTCATAGCGATCGGAGAGTTCACCGGAGATGAGCTCTTGAAAAGTGACTTGAGCCACGTAGCAGATGGCATTATCTATCTTTCTAATGATGAGGCCAACAAACGTCGAGTACACCACCTCGAGGTATTGAAGCTCAGAGGACAGGGATACATAAGTGGAAAACATCCATTTTCAATAACTGAAGAAGGCATTATACTTCACAGGCAGGAACTGACCGAAATGGAGATACCCCATTTTACAGACCGTATCTCAACAGGGACAAAGGGGCTTGACGTAATGACCGGAAATGGCGTTATCAGAGGCACTTCAACCCTTGTAACCGGAGGCTGTGGTACCGGGAAAACCACCATAGGAACACATTTCATTGCAGAAGGGGCAAGGATTGAAGAACCTGGAATGATAGTTTCATTTAGAGAGTCCGAAGAACAGACCCTTACAAATGCAAGTTCCATTGACCATGACATGAAGGAGCTTGTAAGTTCAGGTGCTATAAAAGTTGTCTTCACCAGCATGTCAGCCATTGAAGCCGGAGAGCATGCCATAAACTTACGATCGATCATCAAAAAAGAGAACATCAAGCGTATTTTTGTAGACGATGTGAACGTATTCTCCGACCTTATGACACCCCTGGATGCAAAGGACCATATCAAATTACTTTCAGAGATGTTCAGATCAAATGGTGTCACCTCAATGTTCGCACAAAGGGCCGACAACATTAATGGGATGCATGATATCGAAGATTATGGAATGGATACTTCGGTACTGCTTTCGTTAAAAGAGGAAGAAGACCATATCGACAAGACCATAACTGTCATCAAAATGCGCGGAAGCTCTCATGACAAAGGAATAAGGAAATTTGAAATAAGGGATACCGGAGTAGACATCATGTTGCCGTCATCGGATTAAATGGTAATAGCCATACTTATAAGCTTGGAGAAATATCTATGGTATCGAACAGGCTTGAGACCATACGAACATGACATTCTATATTACAGATTCCGCAGTTTTCATCTATGGATATGATGGCGACACATCGCTGTTCATCACTGTGCCTTCCGTAAAGGACGAAATGAAGAGCCGGGAAGCCATGATGCGATTTGAGATCGCTTGTGAGACCGGTACAAGAATTGAAGCGCCTGACCCACAGGTTCGCAAAGAGGTAGTTTCAATTGCCAAAAAGACGAGGGATGTTGAAGAGCTCTCAGACACAGATATAGACATTCTAACGAAGGCTCTTGAATACAAGGAGAACGGAGTCCTTCTCACAGATGACTATGCTGTACAGAACATGGCTTCAGTGCTTGGTATTGAAGTTAAGCCCATCAGTCAGAAAAAGATAAAGGACGTACTGGTATGGGGAAAGAAGTGTATTGCGTGCTATCGCAAATTCGATGAGGGGGATGATTGCCCTGTCTGTGGCTCTCCTTTGAAAAAGGTCAGGAAAAGAAAACTATAACCATAGAGATGTACTATAACTATTTTAGAAGGTTAAAACTAATTAATATTTCAGCTGGGATAATATGAAGAACATAGAAGAATTAATCCTAAAAGCGGTCGAATTGCAGTCAAATGGCCTTGTTACAGGCCAGATAGCAAATGAGCTTAACGTCTCCAGGGAAACGGTCACATGGCTTTTGACACGCTCAAAGAAAGATGTTGTAGCACCTGCACCAAAGGATATCTCTGTTACATGGAACAGTGTCGGACAGAGTTCATACAGATTAAGATGCATCTCACAGGCACTTTGTGATATGGTGATAGAATCACTGGAAAGGACACAACAGGATGCTGACCTTGTGATCGGTATAGGGCTTAGTGGAATCCCTATCGCCACCATGATGGCCGAAGAACTGGAGATCGATTTCGCGATCTTCCATGACTATGATGACCAGAAAGGAAAGGCCAATCAAAGAGGGATCTTTAGCCGGAATTTCGCTGATGTCGAGGGAAAGAAGTGCATCATCGTGGACGATGTGGTGTCATCAGGAGCTACTGTTACAGACGTTGCTGAACAGCTTCGTGAGGTTGGTGCAACCCCGATCGCAGTTGCAGTTATCGTTGACAAGATGAATGCTGATATGATCGCCAATGTGCCTATGAGCTCACTGGTCCGTATCACACGTGTAGATTAAAAAGGGAAATCTCCCTTTTCTTTTTTGTTCCTTTTGCTTTTTAAAATAAGAAATGGATGAGAGATCTCACTCTACACCCACGGAACCGATCTTTTCGACCAGTTTGGAAAGCACTTCGCTGCGCATGCCTTCTACGAACTTTATACTTCCAACTACAAGGTGTCCACCGCCATTCACACCAGCGCCTACGATCTCTTCGTGAAGTTCACGGACCATCTGTGGAATGTTCATGAGAACCCCTTTTGAGCGTATCACTGCAAAATCAGGACCGTAACCGATGGTAATTACCGGCCTTCCTTCGAGTTTCTTACACATAAGGTCATGCACTTCACCTGAGGTCTTGCCAGGTGCCGGGAATGTAAACTTATGAGCGTAGTTCTCGACATCCAGCACGTTCAGTACAGCAGTGTTGGGTAGATCCTCCGACTTCACGTTCGGCATACAGGCATCGAGCTGTTCTGAGATCATGGCATTTGCCTGCTCACATAATAGTTTCACGATATCGTTATGCCTCTTGTGGTCACCAAGGTCCATCAGGTCATCAACTATGCCTCTTCCATTAGCGAACTTGAGCCAGTATGCTTCAAAATCAAGTGCAAGTGCCATCTCTTTAAGGTCCTGCAGAGAATACCTGTCAGCAACAAGCTGCTTGTAAGCTTCAGCTTCCGGTGCTTCAGAACGGTCACCCACTGCAGCAATAGCAGGAAGATGTTTGATCACATCTGTCATATCCGGGTTGATCATACGGGCAACTTCCGTGGCCAACATTCCTGCGGTCATACCGAAATCCCCACCCACGTGAGCAGGATTCACATGACCAAGCAGATACTGGTCAACGATCTCATCGGGATGGTGGTGATCAACTACGACCATATCGATACCATAGACCTGTGCCTGCCTCATGGCCGGAACATCCTCTTCTGTGGAACCGTTGTCCACCATTACTACAAGTGGAAGTTTCTGTCCGTGTCTTGCAGCATCCTCAAGTGCAAAGGATATATCCTTGGTGACATCCGGAAGTTCATAGAATGGAGCCTTTGAGGGCGCTCTCTTATAATAGTGATATTCTGCATCAGGGCCGTTAACTTCCCTTATCATCGGAAGGATGGCCTTTTCGATAGCTACTGCCGCGGTCATTCCATCAGCATCGGCATGGTGACGTAAAAGGATCGGTTTTGACCTTATAATAGCTCTCTTGATCTCCTTTGCGACCTTACGCATTGCAGGTCGAAGCTTTTCAAGGATCTCACTCTCAACAAGGAACTCGATCTCGGAAGGCTCAGCCCTCTGATCAATGACCTCATCGATGCGCTTCTTGACAGCTACTTCTTTTTCACCGGTCAGATGTTTCATGCTCCTGACCTCCAACTGGAGCCTGTCACCACGGGAGGTAACTTCACCGGTTGCGGTAATTATCATGTCTGCATCGATCTCTGGAAAAGCACGTGTACCGGCACTCTCAAAAGCAGCACAGGAAATAAGCCCGTCTTCGTCGGAAATTGTGAAAATAGTAGGGCCTGCGGTCTGCTTTACCTGAATTACCTCACCTTCGATCTTTACAAGTTTACCAGTAAAACTGCCAAGTTCGGTGGACCTTCTTATAGAGATGCTCTTCTCAACCTCTACTGTCTGGTAATCTTTGATAACCCGGGGGATCAGATCCATTTTACCGTCGCGTCTGATCTCTTTTACCTGCACGATCACCGGAGCTTTTTCTTCAAGCTTGATGTTGAGATTGCTTGAATGGATCAAGCCACGTAAACTGGAATTCAGATCAACGAATACGCCAAAGTCCGCATGATTATTTACTTTAGCAAGGTACATCTTGCCTACTTCCAGTTCATCCTGATTGCAGGAATTATCAAGAACATGTACTATCTCGATCTTACCGCAGGCAATACAAGCTTCCTTGCCATCTATAGGTCCAGCAATAGGCTTGTCACAGACATCACATCTATAAGAAGCACCCTTACCATTACATGCAGGACATTGTTTTCTTACTTCAATTTCTCCGCTTCCACCGCATTTGGAACATACTGAACCCTCATTAAGGAAATTTTTCACATCCTTTTGAGAAAGATCCATCAGATTTACGGTTTTTATTTTTCCTGAACCTTTGCATTCAGGACATTTTTCAGTAGAAAGGACCTCGTATCCCTTTCCTCCACATTCGTTACACTCATCTCTCATTTGTATCAAGTCTTAATTGTTTATGTTAGATTTATGTCTTTGCGTAACATTGGGTTACCACAAGCAATAGTTTTTTATCTCAATCTCTTCCATTTAATTTGGGAGAAGTGAAACATGATAGAAGACTACATCATACCTATACTTGTCATTGCAGTTATCATCTTGTCACAATCACTTAAGATGGTAAAGGAATACGAAAGGGTTGTTATTTTCAGGTTAGGAAGGCTCAGCGGCGTGAAAGGTCCGGGACTTTTCCTGATCATCCCTATCATCGATTCTGTCGTAAAGATAGATCTTCGTGTGGTCACCATCGATGTGCCAAAGCAGGCAGTCATAACAAAGGACAATGTTACTGTCGCTGTTGATGCAGTTATTTACTACAAGGTCCTCAAGCCTGCTGCAGCTGTTACTGAAGTTGAGAACTACAAATTTGCAACTGCAATGCTTTCACAGACAACGCTCAGGGATGTCATCGGCCAGATCGAGCTCGATGCCGTGCTTTCTGAACGTGAGACCATAAACAAGGACATACAAGAATTACTTGACGCGTCCACAGACCCCTGGGGTATCAAGGTCACCGCAGTAACTCTCAGAGATGTTAGTATTGATGAGACAATGCTACGTGCTATTGCAAAACAGGCAGAAGCAGAAAGGGAAAAGCGTGCACGTATCATTCTCTCCGAAGGAGAGTTCATGGCAGCAGAGAAGATGAGACAGGCAGCACAGCTCTACCAGGATATGCCAGCAGCAATTAAGTTGAGAGAGTTTCAGACAATTGCTGAAGTTGCACGTGAGAAGAACCTCATTGTAATTTCAAGTTCTTCGAACACTGCAGAGATCGCTGCCCTTTCAAAAGCATTCTCGCAGAAATAAAAGAGGATAAAGGTGATGATGTTGAACAAAGGATCACCTATCCTTCTTTTCTTTTTTTTGGTACTATTATTGTTAGTGCCTGCAGTTGCATCTGCAGAACAAACTGTTCTGGTACTGGAAATATCCGATTCGATCACACCAGTAGCGGATGATCTTGTAATAGATGCATTGCAGCTAGCAGAACAAAATGAATACGAAGCTCTTGTAATCACCCTCAACACCCCTGGCGGAGGGGTTGATGAGACCCTCAAGATAATCGAAGCCATTGACAGTTCGGATATCCCGGTAATAGGTTATGTATATCCCGAAGGAACAAAAGCATGGTCTGCAGGGACACTTATCTTGATCGGAACTGACATTGCGGCAATGTCACCAAATACTATAATCGGTTCTGCCCAACCTGTATCAGTGTCACCTCAGGGTATAGAGCCCATAGAGGACGATAAGATAGTAAATGCACTCGTGGCCCTTGCAAAAACAAAAGCAAAACAGCACGGTCGCAATGAAACAACTGCAGAGAAGTTCATTACAGAAAATCTGAACCTGAATGCGGAAGAAGCACTGGAAGCAGGAATTATCGAGTATGTTGCATCTGACATTGATGATCTTCTTGAGCAGGTGGATGGTCAGACGATCAAAGGAAAAGTACTGGACACCAAAGGTGCTGCCATTGAGAACTATAGACCGTCCCTGAGATTGAGCTTCATGGACATTATATCGGACCCGATCATTTCCTCACTTCTCATCATGCTCGGCATATACGGCATCGTCATAGGCATTTCTAATCCCGGAGCAGGTGCAGAGATATTTGGAGTTGTTGCAATATCGCTGGGCCTTGTGGGCATGGGATTCGATGTGAATATCGCAGCTATATTCCTTATATTGCTCGGAGTGATACTGTTCGTTCTCGAATTGCAGGCACCTGGATTCGGTATCTTTGGAATTGCCGGACTTGTCTGCCTGATAGCCGGAAGTATCTTCCTGGTACCCATGGACTTCCCCAGATGGTACAGCCCTGCTGATGTACAGCGGTCGATGATAATCGCGATCGTGACACCCACAATAGTAATGGGCATCCTCTTTGTGTTCGTCTTCTATAAAGTGCTCGAGGTCAGACACAAAAAGCCGGTTATAGGCGAAGACCCTACCGGCGAGATGGCAAATGCCATAGAGGATATCAAAGCAGGAGACGAAGGGTTTGTCAGGTACAAAGGAGAATACTGGAAAGCAAAAGTGAAAGAGGATATCAGCGATGGAGATAGAGTGGAGATCACTGATGTGCAGGGACCTCTCTTTATTGTTAAAAAAGTAGAAGAGGAGGAAGAGTGATACTCACTTTCCTCTTATCATTTCCATAACTTTTTTCTTTTTCTCCGAAGCTTCTTTCGCAGCTTTGTCGATTGCTTCTTTCATTTCTTCAAAGTCCCTGGGCTCTTCTTCACCAATCATCTTTTTTATAGGAGTGTAAGCAGATTCCCTGAAACGAGGAGTGAAATCGCAGACCTTGCCATCAATGACGATCTCGGCACCGCTGCCTTCCACGATCTCACCGATGATATCGATATCAACGCCTACGTCCTTTACCACCTGAATTATCTGTTCCGCATATTCCTGCGGAGCGATCACAAGCAAAGCATCCAGGGATACGCCAAGATAATCGATCTCCAGCTTTTCCAGCATATCGAGGACCTTCGGATTGACAAGGGGACGCATCTTCGATTCATCAAAGACAAGTTTTACACCAGCTGTTCTTGAGATCTCCTTTGCATCACCGCGAATACCGCCATTTGTCACATCGGTCATTGCATGGACATGTTTGGTAAGACCAGAAGCTATCAGAGCCTCACATGCTTCCAGGAACTTGATGTTTATAGTTTCCTCGACCACATCATGCATTTCATAATAGAGCGCTGCTGTGGAAACGGTCCCTCCGCCTGCACCTTCGCTCATCAATATGACATCTCCGACCTGTGTCTGCACACGGGAGGTCAGTTCAGTAGATGTACCCACCGCACCAACACCACCGGTCATACGTTCGCCGATGTCCATATCGCCGCCTATGCGTAATGTACTTCCGGTAACAAGAGGAATGCCAGTAAGTTCCGATACCGTGGTTATGCCTGCAATGTGGTCGAATATCTTTGCCACATCCCCATCATCGGCAACATGGATATCGGACAAGAGAGCAACCGGTCGGGAACCCATGGCATAGACATCACGCAGGGATGCACGGGCTACGTGGAAACCTGCAAGGAAAGGGAAATCGCTCAATCGGGAATGAATACCATCTATGGTTACAATGATGTAACCATCGCCCTTTTCATTCAGGACAGCTCCGGAATCATCGAGATGGGTAGTGTCCACCACTGCACTGGTCTTACCTATGACCTCGGCTATCTTTTCGTGTGCATAGAAATCCCCCAGTCCCCGGGAGCCCACACCGAATTCACCCATTGTCACCCCTGAGACAGTTGATGTAAGTACATCCCCTTCGACATTCAAAGTCGCCTTTGCTTCCACAATAGCTGCTTTTGCAAGATTGCGTGCGTGTTTTTCAGATGTGTTCTTGATCTCGAGTATCCTTTCTGTCAACTTGTCTTCAAGCCCGAGATCATTATTTCGAAGTCCTTTTCTTGCGTAACCTTCTATATCCATAAAATCGCTCCTTATCAGCACATGTCTACAAAGTTCTTGAGCATTTTCAAACCGATATCGCCACTTTTTTCAGGGTGGAACTGTGTCCCTATGACATTACCTGTCGAATTCACTACCGATGCAGCAAAATCTATCCCGTAATCACATGATGCAAGCGTGTGGGATGCATCGGTATCAACATAATAGGAATGTACGAAATATACGAAAGCTCCATCGGACACACCCTCATAGAATGGATGGTCCTGTTCGATAGTCAGGGAGTTCCAGCCCATTTGAGGGACCTTCAATTCCGATCGGGGAAACTTTACAACATTTCCCGGAACAAGGTCCAGTCCTTCTGTAAGACCCCCTTCCTCAGAACATGTCATAAGCATTTGCATCCCCAGACATATACCGAGAACCGGCTTTCCTGATGCCACATAATCATGAATTGATCCCAAAAAAGGAACGAGATTCTTCATTGCATCGGAAAAGGCACCCACCCCGGGAAGAATGACACCATCGGCAATTTCAATGTCCGCAGGGTCCTTTGAGATGAGCACCTCTGCACCTGCGTGTTCCAGCCCTTTTTGAACACTGCGAAGATTGCCAAGTCCATAATCAATTATCACTATTTTTTTCATGGGGATTACATACGGTTTTGGTACATCAATGTAACGAATCGATATTTTCTATAAAAAATTATTTACACCATTATGAAATATAGTTACTCTTATATTTCTTTTTAGCTTTTATCAAAAACGTTAGGTGTTAAAATAATACCTAAGGTGATGGTATGAAAAATAGAAATAAGCTATTTAATGATGAGAGAGCGATAGAGCTCCCGATCAATATTGTGGTGATGTTGGTCGTAGGTATGGTGGCATTAGCAGCCCTTATTGCAATAATCCCGCCTCCCACAAAGAACATGTCCGTGAACATCGATGAAGCTGGAATTCAGGGTAATTCACTGAGTGCAGGAAACACCATTATAGTAGATGCTGTCACTGCCAGGAACCCCCTTATAGTAATGGTAAAGATCACAGCGACCGACCCTGATGGGAATCCTGTGCGCAATGCCAATGCTGTTCTGCGTGGACTTGGCGGCGTAGCTACCAATACGACCGACATAAATGGTGAGACCCTGCTTACAACGACCACTGCCCAATTGCAGATGGGAGCAAATCAGAATGAAGGTACCATGGACCTCACCATAACTGCGAACGGTTTTTACGACTACGAGAAAAAGGATTCAGTGATGATCATTAAGACAAAATGATCTCACCTCTTTATTTCGGGAATTATGTATCGTAAGAACATTATTCGCAATGAGCAAGCAGCCATAGGTCTGCCCATACGAATGGTAGTGCTAACTATAATAGGAATGATAGGGTTTGCTGTCATCGTATCTGCCGTGATGAGCACACCAACGGCACCAAGACCAATGTATGCAACTACTGATGTGTACAGCATCTCACTGACCAACGGCACAGGAGATTCCGGTTATGTGAACATAACCGTCTCTGACTTTGAAGGAAAAAGCATAGGTAATTCCAATGTGGTGATCAGAGACCCTTCCGGAACTGTTGCCGATGGCGCAATAACAGATGGTTTTGGTAATGCGAGAATGAAACTGACCAATATGTCAATGCCTGATGGAAAACAGGAAGACCACATATCCATAAAAGTGATGAGTGACGGATATATGGACCATCAAAACGAGTACTTCATCAAGGTCATACGGGACTGATCAAGTGGGGCTTCTGTTGGCCATATAGAACTTGACCAACACTGCCATTGCAAGGATAATTCCAAGTCCCAGAGAAAAATAAGGGGATCGGAGAATGTCCCATCTGTCTGCATATATCAGACCGCCTGTGAGCAACAGCAGAGCTGCACCAACAATACCGGAAAGCTCAACCGGTATTTTGATGGAACCTATAGTGATCTTGTTGCGGTCATCTATTCGGGCTATCCTTTCATTTTGTTCAAGGATAGCAGAATCAAGTCTTTCAGAGATGGTATCGATATCCGTGCGAATTGAGACCTCGACCAGATCACGCAGTTCATTTATGCCCGACCTCAACAAGTCGATATCTTCAATAACCTGCCGTACATCCCCGGAAGCTTGTGTTTTTGATTTCTCGAAAACCGTTCCTTCGACATCCTCGGGCTTAACTTCCACCGACAAACGTCTTTCCACTGCACGGAGACGCTTTTCAAGACTTCTGACACTCTGGTCAAAGGACTCGACCCTCCCCTGCACATCTTCCTTTACAGTGCCCCCACTCATCAATATCACCAGCAAAGGCCTTCGTAGATTATATCCTGTTCCAGCTTATCAGGATCGATCATCTTTCTGCCGTCAATTACAACTTTGTCCTTCATGCCACTGAACTCAGTATCGAGCTTTCTGAACTCGGTCCATTCCGTCATGATCAGGCAGGCATCCGCTCCATTAAGAGCCTCTTCGGCACTCTCACAATAAGTGATATCCTCAAAGACACTTTTCATGTGCTCCGATGCCATTGGATCATAAGCAGCCACTAAAGCACCTTTCTCAAGGAGTTTACTTATAACCGGAATTGAGCGGGATTCACGAATATCATCGGTATCGTTCTTAAAAGCCAATCCCAGTACAGCTATACGTTTGTCTTTCACTTCCCCCACATGATCTTCGAGGAGTTCAAGCATCTGGATGGGCTGCAGATCATTTACTTCGACCACAGATTCAAGAAGAGCAGGATAATAATCAAGTTCCTTTGCTTTTCCTATCAGAGCACGTACATTCTTAGGGAAACATGAGCCTCCAAAACCTGCACCGGAATTCAGGAAATGTTCAGATATACGGAAATCCTTACCTACTGCATTCATGACCTCATAGGTATCAATTCCTAGTTTTTTGCAGATATTGCCCACTTCATTGGAAAATGAGATCTTGGTAGCAAGGAAAGAATTGTTCACATATTTTATCATCTCAGCGGTCCGGGGGTTCGTACGTGTGACCTCACATTCCAGATCACGATAAAGCTCAGAAACAAGAGAGATTGTACGCCCATCGATACCCCCTACAACGATCTTATCGGGATTCATGAAATCATAGACAGCCTTGCCTTCCCTCAAGAACTCGGGATTCATTGCCACTCCAAAATCCTTCCCGGCGGTCTTACCGGAATGCTCCTCGAGAAGATGCAACACAACATCCTCTGTGGTCCCGGGAACCACTGTGCTCTTGACAACCACTATATGGAAACCATCTTTTTTTGCCATGGCCATTCCAAGACTTTTGCAAGCCCTGCCAACGATAGAAAGGTCGATATTCCCGTGTTCGTTCGAAGGTGTGCCCACACAGATAAAGGATATATCCGAGTTCTGTATCGCATAATCGTAGTCTGAAGTTGCAATAAGATTCTTCTCAGCATGTTTTTGCATCAGTCCTTCAAGCCCTTCCTCCCAAATTGGAGGAATGCCATCATTGATCATCTGCACTTTTTTTTCATCAATGTCGATACATATCACTTCGTGACCAAGCTCTGCAAAACATGCAGCTGACACTGAACCAACGTAACCTGAACCAATAATAGATACTTTCACAAAAAACTCTCCTTAAATAGAAGAAATGTAAATGAATGTATATTAGTATATGGTTTTAAAAAAAAGAATTGAACAGCAGCTTTCCTGAATCACAGAAGGGACTGTACGTACAATATCAATCCTATGGTAATGACACAAAATATTACATCCTTTGCCCTTAACTTCGACCTGCGAATGAAAAGGTTGCTATTATCATTGCTATAGCCTCTACAAAGCATGCCTATGTAAGTCCTTTCACCCTGCTCGTACGATTGTACGAAAAGGGAACTTATTGTATTACCCACCTGCTCGAGTATCCATTTCCTCGGAGTGTTCTTGTTCCACATATCGAAAAGGCGGGACTGTTGTGCCACACGTATCCTTTTGAGCACGCTCCAGAACACGAACAGATATCTCACCATCATGGTCAAAAGCAGGACGAATTCCTTTGGAACGCCAAGTCTTCTTGCAGACACTACAAAATCGCTCATTTTCATGGTAGATGAAAGCACAATTATAGAGGTCACGCAGACAAGGAACCTTGCCATCAGCGTTATTCCAAAATCGAGCCCTTCATAAGTGATGGTCAATCCTAACGGAAGAGAAACCGGGTATAAAGTAAACGTTTCAATGAAGGGTTGTCTTATAAAAGGCTGAAATACTGCCAGTCCGAAACCGAAAGGCAGAACCGCCAGTATCCTGACAAGAACATAGAAAAGATTGAGTTGGGCGATAATGATCAGAACAAAAAGATAGGACTCGAGCACAAGAAGTTTGATCATGTTGGAATCATCCAATCGCGGAAGAGCTGCTACATAGAATACGATACTGAGCAGAGCTAGGATCTTGATCCGCCCATCCAGCCTGTGAATTGGACTGTTCTTGTAAGATTCCCTTTCGATCTCTGTCAGGCCAATGCTCATATATCTTACTCCGAAGCGTGCATATCCATCACGCGAACGATCTCGTCTTTTGCATCCACCGGAGTGATCTGTATCTGCACATCGATACCCTCTTCCTTTAGAAGCTCAAAGACCTCTGCTATTCGTGGCATACGCAAATGAGCTTTCTGAATAAGTGCATGGTCCCTGAAGATCTCCTTAGGACTGCCTGTTGCCTGAATTTTCCCATGGTCAATTATGCATATCCTGTCAGCAAATGCCGGAATAATATCGACATCATGTGTTGAAAGCACAACCGTCATACCAAGTTCACGGTTCATCTTTTCAATGATCGTCATGATCTGGGCTGCATTTAAGGGATCAAGGCCTGCAGTTGGCTCATCGAGGACAACCACTTCGGGTTGCATCGCAAGAACGCCTGCAATTGCAACAAGTTTCTTCTGACCCCCGCTCAAATGATGCGGAGCTCGCTTCTCGAACCCGGACAGATTGACCAGTTCAAGGGATGTCCTGATCCTTTCCTCGACCTCTTCTTCTGAAAGTCCCATATTGATAGGACCAAAGGCCACATCTTCCTCCACTGTTGGAGAAAATATCTGGTCGTCAGGATTCTGGAAGACGATCCCAACTGTCTGCCTCGCTTTATAGATCGTTTTTTTGGAGATGACTTCCCCTTTGATCAGTACAGCGCCTGAAGAGGGCGAGATTATACCGTTCAAATGCTTGAAGAGAGTGGATTTTCCAGCACCATTGGCCCCAAGAATAGCAATTTTCTCACCCGGATAGATGCTTAGATCGACCCCGTCAAGTGCCTTTACGTCACTGTGAGAATATTTGTAAGAAACGTCATTCAGTTCTATAATAGGGTTTTCAGAAGCCATGATTACCTTCACCTGCTGCTTTTTTATTAGAGGCAGCAGTCAGATGACAGGAAAAAGAGATAGTATTATTAATAAATTATGCCACAAACGTCACACTGGGCCTTACAGATTTGAGGAGAGTTGCTCCGAATAGCGTTTTAATTTTTAGCGAGTAATACGAAATATACAATTCTTATTACCATTAAATTTATATATGTTACAACTAATTTCTCGAGTGTTACTTTGATGCAATTACGTAACACTTTCGTGTACGTAATTTCCAATATTCGTAAGGAGGAAGATAATAATGCATATACCAGATTCATTTATGCCGCTTTCCCAGGCGCTTATCTACTGGGCAATAGCACTCCCATTCATCTTCATGTCCCTCAGATGGGCAAGAAGAGATATGGATGACATGAAAATACCAATCCTTGCAGCATTGTCTGCAGGTATATTTGCCATCCAGGCGCTAAACATCCCAATTGGAATGGGAACCAGCGGCCACATGGTCGGTGCAGCGCTTGTAGCAATAATATTTGGAAGTCCGTTTGCAGGAGTGCTTGTTCTTACCCTTGTATTGTTAGTACAGGGAATTGTATTTGCTGACGGTGGAATTACCGTAATGGGTGCTAACATACTCAACATGGGAGTTATCTCAGGATCTATAGGATACTATGGTTTTGTCGCACTCAGGAAAAGGAACATTGACATAAAGGTCGCAGCATTTATCGGTGCATGGCTCGGCCTTTTCATCTCATCCATTGCAACAGCCATAGAAATGAGTCTCGCAGGTACATTTCCCCTTGTTCCGGGAATAGTTGCAATGGGAACATTCCACTTTGTGATAGGGATAATCGGAGAAGGTCTTATTACTGCCATCGCCATTGGAGCAATTGCAAAAGCACGTCCTGACCTTGTAGACGATAAGGCAGTGGAAAGTTCAAAGGAGGCAACATTGTGAGCAATCCTAACATGAAATTATTATATGTTGTACTTGCTCTCGCAATCCTGATATCCGTACTCGCACCCTTCCTTGCATCATCCGATCCCGATGGATTGGAAAGTGCAGCTGAAAAGGTGATCGGGGAAGAAAGATTTGCAGAACTTGAAGAAACTGAAGCTGCCATTGATTCACCAATGCCGGATTACGCGATCGAAGGTAAAGGCAAGCTCGGAGAGATAATCGCAATATGCCTAGGTACCATAGGCATTCTGGCAATAAGCTTTGGCCTTGGAAAGATAATCAAATCCTAATATCAGAAAAATAACCAAAATGAGGGGAATATCCCCTCAAACTTTTCTTTATTATATTAATTTAATAACTATTGGCTCCCCGGCATCCACTGCATCCAAGATATCCTCTGCAAGAGCAGAATTGCTACGGACCTTGACATCGCCATGCCTTCCAACCGTTGCAGTGAAAAGATAGTCATCCCCTGTATATATCTCGACATCCTGAGAAGCTATCTCCGGGACGTTCATTATAACATGTTTCTTCGTGTGTTCGATGGTGGGTCTATAAGACGAATCGGGAGAACGGTCTTTATTGCCTTTTTTAAGGGATGCCTCATCAAGTTCACGCACATCGATATGAACTCCGACGATCTTCTCGATCTCATTGATGGTCACACCACTTTTGCCTATGACCTTGGACATCTCACTATCAAGGACCTTTACAACAGCACTTGTATCCGACAACATCTCAACATCGACCGGACCTTTGGCGTATCGCTGCACAACATCTTCTATCTCGCCTTCTGCAAGACCCCAGACAGGCTTACGGGCTACCGAGCCCGAGTCAGAGACCGGCATCACTACGACCTGTTCACCGAAGGTATATATCTCGAATTCAGGAGCAGATGTCTCAAAATCGGAGACCACTATGACAGGTCTTGCAAGATCGGCCTCAAGCATTCCTGATGGGACCTTTACAGTGAACTCGAGGGTCTGTACCTGAGCAACCTCACCTTTGTCGATGAAAATAACAGTATCTACGACCTGAGGAATGACACCAAGCTCAACTCTGCCGATAAGTCTTTGCACAGCATCAATAGCACGATTTGCGTGTACAACACCGATCATACCCACGCCTGCAAGTCTCATATCTGCGAATATCTCAAAGTCGCGGGTCTTGCGAACCTCGTCATAGATAGTATAGTCCGGTCTGACAAGCAACAGCACATCAGCCGTTTTTTCCATACTTCCTTCAAGCGGAGCATACTGTGTGATCTCATTTGGAACCTGCAGGTCTCTTGGAGATTCCATTGTCTTGACAACATAGTTATTTTCATGCAAGAATATAGCCACACCTGCACCAAAAGTGGATTTCCCAGCACCCGGTGGGCCTGAAACCAGGATTCCACGTTGCGCCAGAATTCTTTCCTTTAGTTCATCACCAAGATGATATTCATCAAGACTTACCGATGCAACCGGACGAACTGCGGTTATCTCAACGTCATCAGAGAACGGAGGATTGGATATAGCTATTCGCATATCACGTATCTGAAGGACCGTTGCGCCTTTAAGGGACATCTCGATGAAAGACTCATCATCTGCCCTTGCACGTTCAAGCAGTTCCCTTGTTATTTGTTTGAGCTCATGGGAACTACAAGGAGTATCCCTTATTGTCACGAACTCGATGTTCTTGATGGAACCGCGTTTGGCCATTGGAGCGATCTTATGCTTTAAATGGACGGACATGGTGTCCTCAGTGAAAAAGTCTTCAATGAGCAAAGGCATTAATTCAGTCTTCTTCGGAGGAAGATATTCCACATCCATACCTTTTGCCACTGCTACATCATACTGCACTTTATCGCCAGTCACAAAAGTAGCATCAAGATCTTCAGCACATGAACGGATGATAGCATCAATAGTACCTGCTTTTGCATACATCCTTTCTTCGGCAGTGGGCATTTTGCCTGTGAAGGACATGTCTAACATACCCTCACGGGCCATCTCTTGAAGCTGTTTTAACTCGTCAAGCCCTTTATTACCGATCTCAAGGCCACGGTTTGCCTGAGATTCCAGTTCTGCCACCATAGCTTCTGATATGAACAGTTCGATCCCTTCATACTCACCACTCTCGACCATCTCGGACAGGAGACCATCGATGATCACACTTGTATCAGGAACTATCCTGTAATTTTCTTCTTTTACCATAAATAGAACTATCGATCAAAACTATTTAACACAACTGACACGAACAATGAAATATTAAAAAAAGGAAGGTATAGGACTTAAAAGGTTCATTAAAAGATCAGTAAACGTCAGCCGGGTCGAAAACTTTCTCACCCACAACATCTCCTTCAATATTGCGGTAGAAGCAAGAACGATATCCAGTGTGGCAAGCTCCACCTTTCTGGGAGATCTTAACGACAAGAGCATCCATGTCACAGTCAATGAGCAACTCGTGAACTTTCTGCATGTGCCCGGAACTTTCGCCTTTTTTCCAGAGCTTTTGTCTGCTGCGACTCCAGTAATGGGCAATTCCGGTCTCAATTGTCTTTTCCAGAGCTTCCCTGTTCATGAAAGCAAACATGAGCACTTCACCTGTCCCATTGTCCTGAGCTATTGCACCGATCAGACCATTTCCATCAAATTTGAGAGTATCAAGATCGATCATAGTAATCAATTATTAAAATATACTAAAACTATAAAAACTAAGAGGAATCAATATGCTATGATAACAATTATGATGCCCGAATGAATTCGTCAGAATCATTTCCTAAAGAAAATAACAGGATGGATAAAATGGATTACAGCTTCAATGGCAATGGGGGATACCGCGTCCCAACTGGAGTAATGAGTTTGGACATACAACTCGGAGGCGGAGTCCCACCAGGAACTACAATACTTCTTCTTGCAGAAACAGGTGCAAGCTCAGAGGTATTTGCACAGCAATTCATTTATGGTGGTTTGACAAACCAAGAAGAGGTCTATTATTTTTCTGCTGAACACCCGATCCCGGAGATAGTTGAAGATATGAAAAATTTCGGGTGGAATATTGAAAAACAGATAGATGAAGGAAAAGTTGACTTGATTGATGCCTATACCACACGTTTTTCCAATATATTACCAAAGGAAACATTCAGTGACCTTTCAGCAAAAGATTTTTTGAAACTGAACACTGACGCCATGAACCATCTTAAGTCGTCTGTTACAAAGGAAAGAAAGGGGCCATACAGAGGCGTTGTGGATTCCATTTCTTACTTCCTGAGATCCTATGAGCTCAACTCCGTCATTGAGGCTATTGAGATAATATCTTCCATAGGCAAAATTACAAAATCTGTCCAGCTTATCATGATGAATAGTGGTATGCATGAGCCAATAGTCGAAAATACCATTAAGAGCGTGTGTGACGGAGTTATAGAGTTTCGAATGAGGGAGCGCGGAAGTGAGATCGAGCGATCAATATTGATACGTAAGATGAGAGGAATGATACCCCCTGACAAGACGATTTCATATAATATCACTCACAAAGGACTTGAACTGGAGACCACGACCAGAGTTCTCTGATCGTTTTTGGAAAAGATATCCTTAATATTTGCTAAAAAAATGGTTGATAAAAATGAAAGATAACCTTGCTGAACTCCTGACAAATATATTTGCAACTTCAGGACACAGTGTTTCAGAATCAGACACTGTGGATCTGATCATCGAAAAAAATGGCACTAAGACCTACATTAAGTTGACAACACAACCTGATATTTCAGAGATAAATAGCTTTGCTACTGTTGTAGAAGACAACATTGGGCTTTATGTAACTTTGGAAAAGATGAGTGCTGAAATGTGGGACTATGCAACACATATAGGACTCATTACGTGGGACCGCGATGAACTTGCCTTCCAGATAGGAAAAGCAGTAATTGCTGACCTAGAAGGAAATACCTCCGATCTGGAACTTGTCGCATATGATGCAAAAAAACACCATCATGAAGAACTTCCTGCTCAGATACCTGATATGAGCTCTTCATGTGAAGATACAGAAGTATGGGATTCGAATAATGTTGAACCTGCTGCACCAGCAACTAACAAATCTGGATTCAATATATGGAGAACATCACCAGAGATGCAACAGGCAGAAACAAACAACGATTTCATACAATATGAACACCCACAAAGAACGGCACAAGAATCAGCGCCAGCGCCAAACATGATGGAAGAACCACAGACCACATTATGGCAAGCACAGAACCAGGAATCAGCGCCAGCACCAACCATGATGCAGGAGCCACAGACCGCATCATGGCAAGCACAGAGCCAGATGCCTTTTACACTTGATCTTCACACTGCACCTATAAGATTACAGAAGGACAGGGCTATTGCAATGGCAAGGTCCGAGATAGGAATGCCGAAAGATGTGATTCTGAAATTTGTCCCATACTGGAGATATGCATATGCAGTTAAGGCTGAACACCGGTTCAAGAACAAAGTTGTAGACATATCCGGACAGGGGCAGGGTTGTCTGAATGCACTTAATGGGAACAGGGAACTGATCGAACTACAACATGTAAATGATAGCATAACTTTGCCGGATGACAGTTATGAGATCAAGAGTCAGATGTTCGATCAGCAGGAAGCGGAAACTACCCTTTTGTCCGAGATCATAGAAGAATATACGAAGGATGTACGTTTCAGCAATGTTGTCGGGGAGGCCATGATATCCGAGCATAAGATATTCAAGCCTACAGCAGATGATATTCGTTTCAATATCGAACTTGTATATGTCCCAATATGGGAAGTTAAAGGATCAAGGAACTCGATAGAGATAAATGCTTACACACAGGAGATCCTTACCGAACCGGTAGATGATGATGTGGAGTTTGTATGATTGTTCGTATGTGTGCGAACTCTTAAATATGAAAACGTATATATAACGTTCAATACATTTATTATTTTCATATATCAAAATGGAGTGATTAAAGAATGATCGAGATAACAGACGTTGCTGCAACCGAATTAAAAGCACTTCTTGAAGCTGAAGAGAAGAAGGATCACGCACTCAGAATATTTGTCGCTGGCATGGGATGCAGTGGTGTACAGTATGGAATGGCACTTGATGACGAGATCAAGGAAGATGATATTACAGTAACAAGCAAGGATATCAAGATAGTAGTGGGTCCTGACATCAGCGAACAGCTTGATGAAGCAACTGTAGATTATATTGACACCGAGGGTGGCAAAGGATTCATTATTGACAATCCAACCGCAAATTCCGGATGCGGAAGCTGCGGTGGTAGCTGCCACTAATATTAGAACAAGACTTTAATTTAGTAATATAATCCTACGCGGTAACGATTAATAGGTGATCATATGATTCCAGGTATGGGCGGTCGGGGCATGAACCCGGCAAAAGTCAAGCAGATGATGAAACAGATGGGCATCAACATCGATCAGATAGAAGGTGTTGAACAGGTCATCATTAGGACCGCAGATAAGGATATTGTGTTCAACGATGCAGATGTCAGTATCATGAACGCACAGGGTGTGGATACTTACCAAGTAGTTGGCACTCCTGAAGAGGTTCCAAGGGAAGTTGTCATTCCTGAAGATGACGTTAGACTTGTGGCTGAACAGACCGGTGTGTCCGAAGAAGCTGCACTTGAATCCCTTAAAAATGCGAACGGAGACTTGGCCGAGGCCATTCTCGCTCTTTCCTCATGAACCCTTAACGGGTTCCTGCTTTTTTTATTGCCTTCAAAACAGGACAGTATATTAAAACTTTATAGAATTATATTTATATAGTGGCATTCATAGCTATTCCTGACATTGATATGAAGAGGATAGAGATGAAAGATGACACCACGGACATCAACCGGGAGCAATTAGCTACAAGGATTGGGTTCTTGCTTGTTTCTGCAGGATGTGCCATTGGTCTTGGAAATATCTGGCGTTTCCCTTTCATTGTAGGAAAATACGGAGGTGCTGCCTTTGTTATTGTTTATCTTGTATTCCTCCTCATTCTCGGATTGCCGATATTGATAATGGAATTTGCCACTGGAAGAGCCGGAAGGCAGAATATTGCGGGGTCCTTGCGCAAGCTGGAGCCAAGTGGAAAAAGATGGCACTTATTCGGATATATCGCCATAATAGGAAATGTTATCCTGCTTATGTTCTACACTACCGTTGCAGGGTGGGGATTGGCATACTTCTATTACATGGTCAAAGGTAGCTTCATTTACCTCGGACCCTTGGAAATAGATCTTTTCTTTGACCTGTTCATAGGTCGTACCCTAGAAATGATAACCTGGATGGCTTTGGTGGTCGGTCTTGGGACATTTATATGTTCAGTAGGATTGCAGAAAGGGGTTGAAAGGGCTTCCAAGGTAATGATGTCAGGGCTTTTTTTTATATTGATAATACTCGTACTTCGTTCTGTGACCCTTCCCGGTGCTGCTGAAGGGATCAGCTTCTATCTTGAACCGGATTTTTCGTTATTAAGCTGGCAAGGTATCTATGCCGCCATGACCCAGGCATTCTTCACTTTGAGCGTAGGGGTCGGGGGTATGACCATCTTCGGAAGTTATATCAACAAAGATCATTCCCTCACAGGAGAATCTCTAAAGATCACATTCCTTGATACTAGCATAGCACTCATGGCAGGCCTTATGATATTTCCGGCATGTTCTGCTTTCGGGATCGATGTAGGATCAGGTCCCGGGCTTCTCTTTGTAACATTGCCGAACGTTTTCAATCAAATGCCTGCAGGTATATTGTGGGGAACTCTCTTCTTCCTTTTCCTTGCCTTTGCTTCAATGTCAACTGTAATGGGTATCTCGGAGAATGTAATAGCTTTTTCAATGGACGAATGGGGATGGAAAAGAAAGAAAGCATCAATTATAAGCGGAGCTGCGATATTCATTTTATCCATACCATGTTGTCTTGGATTCGGACCATTGAGCTGGTATCAGCCTTTTGGAAAAGGAACATCCATCCTTGATCTGGAAGATTTCATATTTGCTAACAATATCCTTCCAATAGGTGCACTTACACTGGTGCTTTTCTGCAGTTATAGTTTCGGATGGGGATGGAACAATTTCATTCGGGAGGCTGATACCGGAAAGGGGCTGAAGTTCCCAGGTTGGACAAGAAAATACATAAGGTACGTCCTTCCACTTGTAATAATCTTCATACTTGTCAGAGGATGGATAGGAACATTCTCATAAAAAAGAAAAGAGGTCAGTATTCAAGTTCAAGGGACTTCAATACTGAGTGATATTCTTCCACAGACATCCTTGAGTATAATGCCCTTTTTACCACTTCACTAAGAGATGGATGGATATCCATTCCATTGACGATAGGACCGACATTGCTTCCAGGGGTGTTCATCACAGTTATTAATTGATGAATTAGAACTGATGCTTGCGGACCAATTATATGTGCCCCCAGGAGAGTTCTGCCAGAGCCGTCCAGAATGACCTTAACGAAATAACTGTCAAGATCCATTGCCATGCCTTTTCCAGTGTCTTCGAACCTATGGAAACCAATGGAGATGTTGTCTTTGCCATATTGCTCAATGGCTGCAGCTTCCCCAATGCCCACACCTGCCATCTCAGGATAGGAGAATATGGCATAGGGGACAGCGTGATAGTCGGTTTTAATGTCCTCTTTCAAGACTGCGTTCTGATATACCAGAGTGGATTCATAATTGCCAACATGCTTGAAAAGATATTGACCGTTAGCATCGCCAAATGCCCACACGTTAGAACAAGTAGTTTCCAAACGGTCGTTCACCTTTATCCAACCCCTTTCATCGACCTCGACCCCTCCTTTTTCAGGATGGAGAATATCAGTATTGGGACTTCTGCCAGTGGCTACTAATACTTCATCCACAAGAAGTTCCATTTCATCTCCTGAATTTCGGTCTTTTGCGATTATTTTCTTTTGTTTGCCTGAGGGCTGGATCTCAGATACTTCATGGTCAGTGATGATATCGATATAATGTTCCATCTTTTTTCTTGCAAGTTCACTTATTTCAGGCTCTTCATTGTCCACAATTCTTGGACTGCGACCGATGATAGTTACTTTTGAGCCCATTGCAGAGAAGAAATGGCTGTATTCAGCCGCTATATAACCGCCCCCGATAATCGCAAGGCTTTCCGGGAGGGTGGTCAGTTCCAGTACAGTGTCACTGGTAAGATAGGAAATACCATCAAGACCTTTTACAGGAGGGATCATGGGCTTTGAACCTATGCTCAAGAAGATCATTTTTGATGTGATCTGCTCTTCTCCGACCTTTAGTACATAAGGTTCAATGAACTCCACAACGTCTTCATAATAATCTAATTTCGAATCGGATGAAAGTCCTTCGTGTATCATTTCAATATCTTCATCTATGCTGGACCGCATCCTATCCATTACAAAATTAAAATCAATTGATCTTATTTCAGCATGGATACCAAAACGATCTGCTTTTCCAATCTCTCTGACTAGTTCTGCAGGATAAAGTAGCATTTTAGAAGGGATACAACCTCTTGTCAGACATATCCCCCCGGGTTTGTCCTTATCTATGATAGCAACTTTCATTTCAGGATAATCTTGCATTATCAAACTTACATAGTTCATACCCGAACCACTGCCAATAACAATTAGATCATATTCTTTCATTTCCATACCCCAACTTATGATAAGATGTTAGATTGTTTTTATTGTTATACTTGATGCTTTCAAAAAATAAAACATATCAGATAGACAAGGGAACCGATTTGCATTACCATTATTGTCCGTGCTCTTAAATTCAATACATGCTTTTTAGATTGATCACGAATTAGAGAGAGTGAGATCAATAGATAAGATACAGTTACCGGGATTATCATCAAAAGGAAGATATTGTTCAAATATAGACCGGGATGCAGGTTTACAAAATATGGAAGCGGATCAAGTAAGAAGATCGTTAAAAAGAAAAAGGAAGAGACGAATGCTGCAAACCGAGGTGAATGAAAGGATGCTATTGTTTGGACATTATGTTCCAGATCTCCTGCCATATCTGAAATGTCTGCCATTATCTCAAAAGCGATCCCCACCAGAAATGCTATTATAATGTAAAAGCCGATCAATGGTTCTATTATGTTATCAACTATGATAGTGCCGAACAAGATCGTTGCCATAAAACAATATGCCATGGTTATATTTTTTAACAGGAGAATTTTCTTCAAGTGAGTGCTGTAGACTATTGCTAATAGGATATTGAAAGCTATGAATAGAGAGGTAAATAATCCTAAGATCAAAGATGTTAAAAATGCAAGGATGAAACAAGCCATAGCAATATCGAAAGCTTTGCGCCTCGAGATAGTACCCATCGCGATTGGCCTGTCTTGCCTGTGATTGGCAATATCGATCTTGTGATCAAAATAATCATTTATGGAAAATGAACCCATGAATATAAAGATAGATACAAATCCTGCTATTAAATATTTGAACTCATTTCCGATAAGTTCAACTGACAGGATGCCTGCGATGAGAACAGTAAATGTACCAAAGAGCGAATTGCCAAATCTGGTCAGAGCTAAATATGGCTGTAATTGTTCCATTATAGAGCTAATTCGGTCAGCTTCCCAATAGTTCATTCACCTTGAGAGTCACAAGGGACATTAGTTCCTCGAGAGTCCTGAAGTTGTTAATTTCATCAGATGAAATGAACAGATCGAGCTTATTGCTATTTTCGAGAAAAACACAGGGAAATGATCCTTTTTCACTGAACGTTTCATAGAATTCATCCTTATGCAAGAACTTTACAGGAATTCCAAGATCATCCACGAACGAACTCCATTCATCTTTGATTCCTGTGTTACCATAGGTTATGGCACAAAGATTGCACCCATAAGTGGATGGTGACACGATCTTGTGAACGTAGTCTTTCATTTCATTTATGAGACCACTGTCTGCATTATACACAAATACAAGAGTATTTTCACTCATTCCTACACCCCAAAATAATCCCAGATAAAAGTTAACTTCAATGTGATATAACATTAATTGAACAAGCCAGTATACCAAATGTTCCAGATAAGTTGGAACATACATCCTTTAAGCTTTGCTCAGTAGATTGAAATGAGAATAGGATACAGATAATTAATAAAAAATAGAGTCATAACTATTGAGTTAAAGATCAGTCAAGAAAAGAGTTGGATAGAGTGAGTATAGCAGCGATGCAGATTTCCCGAAGACTC
>JAIORD010000031.1 GCA_021108275.1 Methanococcoides sp. | reverse complement strand
TTCAAAGGGGGACTTTTCAAAGGGGGACTTTTCAAAGGGGGACTTTTCAAAGGGGGACTTTTCAAAGGGGGACTTTTCAAAGGGGGACTTTTCAAAGGGGGACTTTTCAAAGGGGGACTCTTCAAAGAAGGATTTTTCAAAGAAGGACTCTTCAAAGGAGGACACAGATCATCCTCTGAAAAATACGTATGAAATGGCAAGGAAAGGGTATGCTATAAAGGGGCAGTTCCTCCATTTGATGAAAGGTCTTCTTTTTCAGTTACAAATAAGGGATCTCGCATTCGACCTTACGTATGGATTGCCTGACCCTGCTGACACGGGAATGTTGTGCGGTTATCTACATACACTGGCTTCCATAGTTCGGGGAAGGGCCCGACGTTTCAGTTATTCTTTATATCCGGTGTTCATGGAAGAGGCGTTCGATGTGCACCTGTCAGGTTCGATCCGTTTCAGGATCGGTTCTTTTATTCCTCCGCTTTTGATGTTCATATTCAATGTAAAGGTGCTGAAGACCGGCTGGTGGTTTGCGAAAAACAGATATTCTTCCAGTTAACTTTCCGGGGCTTAACACCCTCATTTTTCAATAGTGTTAGTATTTAATAATATGAACACAGATAACCGACATGATCAAAATAAGGTCTCCATCCAGATTGCATCTATCATTGATAGATCTGAATGCAGAGATCGGCAGAATAGATGGCGGTATAGGGATAACCCTTGACCATCCCAATATTGTGCTTTCTGCTGAAAAGGCGGATGGGGTCGAAGTGACGGGTAACTCCAGTTTTGCAGATCGTATGGTCGAAGCGGCAAAGGCTGTTCTTCCCGAGGGCGAGGGTGTCCTCATACATGTCGAAGAAGATATGCCTGCCCACGTGGGTCTTGGTTCCGGGACACAGTCTGCGTTGAGTGCGGCAGCGGCAGTGAACGAGCTCTATGGTCTCGGGCTGACTGTAAGGGAACTTGCTATTGCAGTTGGCAGGGGCGGTACTTCTGGTATTGGAGTTGCATCTTTTGAGAACGGTGGTTTTCTTGTGGATGTCGGGCATAAGTTCAGTGAGAAAGGTTCTTTCTCTCCTTCCTCTGCCAGCATAGCAGCACCTGCTCCTGTCGTTTTCAGGCATGATCTTCCGGATTGGGATATTATTCTCGCAATTCCTGATTCTGTTGGTGCACATGATTCGCAAGAGGTCGATATTTTCAAAAAGGAATGTCCGATACCTTTGAGCGAAGTACAGGAAGTCTGTCATGTGGTGCTGATGCAGATGTTGCCTGCTATACTCGAAGGCGATATCGAGAACTTCGGCTTTGCCGTGGATCATTTGCAGAATGTTGGTTTCAAGAAGCGTGAAGTTGCTTTGCAATCCTGGCAAGTAAGGGACCTTATGGAACTTATGCAGGACCTTGGTACATGCGGGGCAGGGATGAGCTCCTTTGGTCCTGCGGTATTTGGATTTATTGATAACAGAAATATGGCTGAACAAATAAGGGATGAAGTGCAACATTTCCTTGATGAGACAGGGGGCGGCACCGTTGTCCTTACTAAAGCGAACAATTCCGGTGCAATGATATGGAAGGATTGATTTGAAGATCATTACTTGGTATGGTATACTGACCATCGGTGACGATGGTGTTACTGAATGTGAACCTTTCAACAAAGATGTTGATGAGCTTGCGGAACTTCTGCTCCAGAAGGACGTTGTCGCATATTTTCCCGGCAGTGGTTTCGATATACGTACAGTGGCCATTGAATGTGGGTTCGTGGAAAACGATGAGGAATACAATTCTCTGTTAAGGGATGTGTCAATTCGTGCTGCGAAGTTACAGATATCGAGGACGAATACTCCGGATATGCAAATAATTCAGGCGGTAGAGGCGCTGGATGATATCGATGATGTTGTCAACGTGCTTTCCGAACGTCTGTCCGAATGGTATGGTCTGCATTTTCCGGAATTGGGTCTAAGTTCTGAATCGCTTGTACGTTTTGTTAGCGAGTTCGGTTCACGCAACAACGTTCCTGCTGAGCACCCTATGTTCGAAAAGGCGACCTCTTCTATGGGTTCTGAACTCCCTTCTGCTGATGAGGAACTTATAAAGGGCTTTGCTTCCAATGCTTGTGATCTTTATGACAGTCGGCACAACATTGAAGCGAGTATAGTAAGGAACATGGAAAAAATGGCACCGAACGTTACATTGATCACAGGTTCTCTTATTGGTGCCCGGCTTATCAGCATGACCGGTGGCCTCGCAAGGCTTTCTCAATTGCCCTCGAGCACAGTTCAGGTCATGGGTGCCAATAGGGCACTTTTCAAACATCTTCGTGGGCGAGCACCGTCTCCAAAGCACGGTATAATATTCAATAATCCTCTGGTCAAGAACTCCCCCTGGTGGCAGAGGGGTAAGATCGCACGTGCGTTGGCTGCAAAGATAAGTCTGGCAGCACGCATGGATGTTTATTCCGGTGAATTGCATCCTGAGATAAAGGTTAACCTTGAGAAAAAGGTAAATTCCATAAAAGCTGCAAATCCCAAGCCTCCCATTAAACAAAAACCCGCTGGCAAAGGATACAAGGGTAAAAATAAAGGAGGCGAGAGATAAATGGATGTGAATGAGATATCAGAGGGCATATTCGAGGTTCGAAAAGGTGGTAAGAAGATATTGGCTACAAAGAATGCCAACCCCGGCTCGAACGTCTATGGTGAGAATCTGCTGGAGGAAGAAGGTGAGGAATATCGTGCTTGGGATGCCCGCAGGAGCAAACTCGCGGCAATGGTCCTCAAGAAGATGAAGGTGCCGATAAAAAGTGATTCCCGGGTCCTGTATCTTGGAGCCGCATCAGGCACCACTGTAAGCCACGTTTCAGATATGCTTCCCAATGGTATCGTCTATGCGGTGGAGTTCTCCCCACGTACCATGCGGGAACTGATCCAGCTCTGTGATACAAGGTCCAATATCGTGCCAATACTTGCAGATGCCTCCCGTCCGAAGCTTTATGCTCATATAGTTGAACAGGTTGATGTGATCTTTCAGGATGTTGCTCAGCCTAATCAGGCGCAGATCGCTGCGGTGAATGCGGAGCAGTTCCTTAAGGAAGATGGGCATCTGCTTCTTTCCATTAAGGCCAGAAGTATCGATACTGTGGCGAATCCTTCCAAGGTCTTCAAAGAGGAAGTGAACAAACTGGAAAAGGACTTCGATACCCAATTCAACATTATTAAGAAACACGACCTTGCGCCGTTTCATGAGGACCATTTGGGACTAGTTGCGAAAAAGAAGCTTAAAGAAAACTAAATGTTTTCTCTATATAAGGGGCTGTGAATGTCAGATACTGAGGAAAGACTATCCGGTGGGAAATATTTTGGGGTATGCCCCTCTTTTCACCATTCAAAAGCTTGCAACTGCAAACATTGTCCTTCATATACTGGAGATGGTTATATGTTCTGTGCACGTGGCAATGATCGCCCGCTTCCGGAAAAAAAGGAATGTCTTTGCAGAGAATGTTATGTTTACAAGCAGTTTGGTTTCGAAGGCGATTTCTTTTGCCGGGGTGATGTAAAATGAGCATTCTTTCAAATAATATCACTATGCTGGTGATCTTACTGGTGATTGCATTCATTGCTTTAGGATTTATTGGATATGATAAATTTGTATCAAATAAAAATGGGGTGGATGTGAGCTATACGGATGTATCCGTTCATGAGGCTAAAAATATGCTCGATGAGGGGAATGTTTTCCTTCTGGATGTGCGCACGGAAAGTGAGTTCAATTCAGGCCATCTCGAAGGTGCAGTAAATATCGAAGTCTCGCAATTGGGGTCCCAGCTGGATGAAGTTCCAGCGGACAAGGTCATCCTGGTATATTGTCGTACAGATGTAAGAAGTGTCAGGGCAAGTAAAACACTTGTTAATGCCGGTTATACGGATGTCTACAATATGAAAGGCGGTGTTACGGCCTGGATGTCAGCAGGTTATCCTTACGTGACTTGATCCCTTTTTATTTTTCATTCTTTTCCAGATATCCTTTAGCAAGCTCGATGTTCACGGAAACTACATCTCTGTTGGTCTTTTCAAAGAAATATCCTTCGAATATTTCCGGCAGAGCGTCTGCATCTTCCTGTTTGGTGATCATCATTCCTGCGGGGACATACCTGTTCTCCGGAATGTCCACGCCAAAGGCACCAGATTTGGGTTCAAGCACGGAGCCCTTGCCAACATTTGCATTGAATACCAGTGTCTGCATTGCGAGAAATGCATCATCACAGACTGCAGCCGGGCCGTGTATCTGTGATTGGTGAGCAATTGAAACTCTTTCTCCTACATATACTGAATATGGTCTACCTTTCACCTTCACCTAATTTGCTTTAATTGGATTTCCTTTGATGTCAATGGTCTTCATGCCATGCATGATAACTCCATCCTGAACATTACTGTCATCGCCAATATGGATGGGGCTACCTTCATCGGCCCTTATGGATACAAAAGGAGATACCATTACTCGTTTTCCAATGGTTACATCTCCGATCACAATTGCTTGTGGGTGAATATATGCGGTATCGTCAATGGATGGAGCTTTCATCTCGGGATTCCAGGATGTCAATGGGGTGTGTTCTATATTTTCCGGCATGTTATCTACAGATGAACTTCTTATTTATACAAATTTCGTCAACATCTTTAAAATAATGATGTTATCCTCTTATTTATACTAATTTCGTAAAAAGAAGTTTTAGATATTCTGACAACTGAACGTTCCATTCTAGGAATTTTGCAGCCTTTCTTTCTGGAACTATTATTAATGAATATGTTACCAATACAATTAATCTCAATTTGTGAATGAATTTAGTAATGATCTGATGTGTGTATGTTCTGTTAATGAAAATAGATTTATACTAATCGTGAGTGATAGTACTATAGTTCTCTCAAAAAGTATATACGTTAAAAAACTACTTTATTAAGTTCAAAGCTATTGGATACGCTTATCAGTAGCAGTTGCACAATTTCCATGGATGATGCATATGTTAAAGCGTTTAGGGTCACGTTTGATAAAAGATGGGGTATGAAGGGCGCATGAATAAAGAGACAAGCATTTTAGTCGTAGAGGACGAGAATATTGTGGCGTTGAGTATTAAGAACAAGCTCATTAGCTTGGGGTATTCAGTGCCCAGTACCGCTTCATCCGGGGAGGATGCAATTACTAAAGCAGACCTTTTTTACCCTGATCTTGTGTTGATGGACATCATGCTGAGGGGCGACATGGACGGCATTGAAGCTGCAAATGAGATTCGTATTAAATTCGATATTCCGGTGATATTCCTTACAGCATATACCGATGATAGGACACTTGAGAGAGCTAAGGTCGCAGAACCTTATGGTTACATATCTAAACCGTTCAAAGAACAGGACCTCAAATCCAATATTGAGATCGCCCTCCACAAACATGGAAAAGAGCTCAGGTTAAAGTAAATCCCCAGTTGGTGTTTGATCGCTTTTCGTTTTCCTATTCTATTATATTATCTCTTGTATCTATTTCCGGGATATGTTGTTCTGCAATAAGGTTCTATTAGGGTGTTAATTGTGCTAAAAGCTTTGATATTTGATATGGATGGGGTTCTGGTGGATTCTATGCCTTACCATACCGAAGCTTTGAGTCATGTATTTGCTGATATGGGTTTATCCATGGATGCTCAAGATGTCTATAATATGGAAGGCTCAAAGACAGTGGATATCGTAAGCTATCTGCTGGAAAAGGATGGTGTGGATCTTCTGAACTTTGATTTAGATGGGCTTATACACAGGTACCGGGATGAGTTTGCCAGAATTGTAGAACTGAAGGCTTTTAGTGAGGTCCTCGAGTGTCTTCCAATTTTGAAAGAGCATTTTATGCTTGCGGTGGTTTCCGGAGCTGACCGGAATATAGTGCAAGATATTATCACTGATCTTTATGATGGCATTTTCGATGTTGTCATAAGTGGGGAGGATGTTGAAAATGGTAAGCCTGCCCCTGATCCTTTTCTGAGTGCTGCTGATATTTTCGGGCTGTATGCAAGTGAATGTCTTGTTGTGGAAAATGCAGCAATGGGCGTGGAAGCTGCCAATCGGGCAGGTATGTTCTGTCTGGCTGTTCCGACCTATGTCAGTAAGGAAAGCCTGAAAAATGCAGACCGTTTAGTGGATGACCATCGAATGCTAAGGGATTTCCTTCTTGGACTTGACCATCTGGAAAAGGAAGCTGCTGAGTCTTTACGCCTGAAATTTTATTCAGCTCATAAATGAATCTACACTCATTTTTTTCCTGTATGCCATTCCCTGGAATATTGCTATGGTATTTCCTTCTTCATCCGTAATGTCTACTGTATAGGTTGCTATCTTTGGGTTCTTTGAATTTTCGCGCGCCTGGGCATACAGGGTCCCGGATGTTGTGGAAGTTACGAAGGATATATTAGCATTTATTGCGACTGCAACCGTACCATGAGAATTGGAAGCGGCGGCAAATGCGAAGTCTGCAAGGGTGAATATTGCTCCTCCCTGAACGATTCCCACTCCGTTCAGGTGATGTTCGTGGATGTCCATCTTTGCTTTTGCGTAGCCTTCCGAGACTTCCAGTAGCTCAACATCGATGTATTCGGCGAATTTATCCATTTTGAAGAATTCTTTTATCTTTTCCATTGTATCGCATCCATTCAGTTCTTTGATAGGATGTGCATGTTTTAAGTATTCACTATATCTTACCTTCTCTGAAAGTAGTTTTTAATAAAGCGAACTTGTGACATTTAAGTAAGCATTATTCATAAATGAGAATTGGCTGGTTTTAGCGCGAAGACCCCCTTATTTCCAGTGGAGTTATCTCATTGTGTATATTGTTCGTGTGTGATCGACGGTGACTATGGATAAATAGGCAAATATCCGTAGCTTAAGTGTATATTGAGACAAATAGAAGGTCTTTTAAGTGTCAACATCCTTGATTCTTAAAGGTGCTCTATTCAGATAATTTAGTTTGGTATAAATATATGTACAGTTTTCAATTGGGGGTCATTATAATGGAAAATACCTATTCGAAGTTTTGGGATGCAGACGAATTCATTCTTGTTAGTGATGGGACCAAGCCCGCAATGAAATGGGCGGTAGAGGAACTCAGGAAGAAAGGGAAAACTGTTCACTTTGTGGACCTTTCCAATAGGCCCGAGCTGGATGCGATAAAATCTATCGGTGAAGCTCCGGAAGGTGTGGAAAATGCGGTGATAGGTCTGACAAAGACCGAACCGGCAGATGCCATGAAAGGTCTTTTCGAGAAAGGTGTGGTAAATACCTGGGTTCACTGGAAAACGGATACTCCTGCTGTGAGGGAACTTTGTGCAGATCATCAATGTTACACTGGCAGGTGTCCTATGCTGTATCTTGGGAAGGATCTCAGCATGCATGGTGTTCATAGGATGGTCGCAAAACTGATCGGTAAATATTAAATTTAAGTTCTCATCTACCGCTTGACAATAAATTTTTTATACAAACAATCTAATCACATTTCGTTATGTTCTACTAAACATAACGGCATATTATGTTGATCAGAGGTTATTGTATGGATAAAAAGCGTTCTTTAATGGTCATATCTATCATATTGGTACTGGCTATGGCATTGTTTTTGGTTATGGGGTGGGGTGCTTTTTTAGGATCGTCATCATCTCATACAGATGTGAGTTCTGAGGTCACTGTCTCTGCCGCGGCAAGTTTGACCGAAAGTTTCACTGAGATCGAACGCAAATTTGAAGAGTCGCATCCTGATGTCGATATAATTCTCAATCTGGCGGGTTCAGGTACCCTGCGTATGCAGATAGATGCAGGTGCTCCAATCGATGTTTTTGCTTCAGCTTCCCAGAAGCATATGGACCTCCTTGGGTCCGAGGACATGATATATGCTGACACAAGGCATGATTTCGCTGAGAACTCTCTTGTAATGATAGTTCCCAGGTCAAGTGAGAATACTATAAGGTCCCTTGAAGACCTTGAGGATGTTTCAATTACAAAGATAGCTATTGGAGACCCGGAGATCGCACCTGTGGGCAGATATACGAAAGGTGCACTTGAGGCAGCTTCTTTGTGGGACGATGTTAGTGGAAAGCTCATTTATGCGGAGAGTGTGAAGCAGGTGCTCGTTTATGTTGAGAGCGGTGAAGTTGATGCGGGTTTTGTATATATGACCGATGCGATGGCCTCTGATATGGATAAGATAGACGTTGTTGCACAAATTCCGGTGAGTGCCAGTATAAGCTATCCCATTGCGGTCGTTTCATCTTCAGATGAATTGGAAGCATCCCGGGAATTCATAGATTATGTTATTTCGGATGAAGGAAAAGATATATTCGTAAAATATGGCTTTACTGTAATGGATGATAATTGATGCTTGAAGATGCCTTGATCCCCCTATCTATCACTTTAAAGGTGGCCGTCCTGTCCACCTTTCTTGTTGCGGTGTTCGGTATTCTCATATCCTATGCACTTGCAAGGAGGGATTTCAGGGGGAAATGGCTCGCTGATATTCTGGTGACCCTTCCGCTTGTGCTTCCACCAACGGTTACGGGTTATCTTCTTGTTGTTCTGTTGGGCAAGAACGGTGCAATAGGTAGTTTTCTTTTTGAGACTACGGGTTGGACATTGCTTTTCACATGGCATGCTGCGGTGATCGCGGCCTTTGTTGTTTCCCTTCCTCTGATGGTGAAGACCACAGCTTCTGCTATCAGTGCAGTGGATCGTGAACTGGAGTATGCGGCTTATACCCTTGGGCACAGTGAGCTTGAGACCATGCTCTTTGTGACTCTCCCTCTTGCTAAAAAAGGCATACTTGCAGGCATCGTGTTAAGTTTTGCAAGGGCTGTGGGGGAGTTCGGTGCGACCCTTATGGTTGCGGGGAATATTCCGGGGAAAACGAATACCATGTCGTTGTCCATCTATACGGCGTTCCAGTCAGGCAATGATGCTCTTGCGAACATTCTAGTCATCACTCTGGTCGTTGTTTCATTATTATCCATGGCATTGGCTGCAAGGTTCGTGGACCGTTGGAGCGTGTGAGGTAGTCAAATGGGCGTAAAAGTGAGCTTGTCAAAGAAGTATAGGTCCCGTGGCAGGAAGGGTGGCAGAGATGATGTTTTTTCTCTGGACGTCAGCTTTGAGGTGGGGAATGAACTGGTGGTCCTTTTTGGTCGCTCTGGTTCCGGTAAGACCACGACACTTCGATGTATCGCAGGGCTGGAAACCCCCGAATGCGGAAGTATCGTTGTTAATGGAAAAACGTATTATGATAGCGATTCGGGTGTCGATCTCCAGCCGCAGTACAGGAGGCCGGGGTATGTTTTCCAGAACTATGCCCTCTTCCCGCATATGGATGTGAGGAAGAACATCGTTTATGGTCTTAAGGGCTGGGATACGGCGAAGAAGGAGGAGCGTTTGTTCGAAATGCTTCGTCTGTTGCATATAGAGGGACTGGAAGGACGCTATCCTTCCCAGTTGTCGGGAGGGCAAAAACAGAGGGTTGCCCTTGCCCGTGCCCTTGCACCGAGTCCCGATATCCTGTTGCTGGATGAGCCTTTCTCTGCCCTTGATATGGTGGTCAGGATGCGACTGAGGGAGAGGATCAAAACTATTCAGAAAGAGCTTGGCATTCCTATACTGTTCATCACCCATAGTCCAGAGGAAGCGTTCTCGCTTGCAGACAGGGTTGTGGTCCTTCATGAGGGGCAGGTTCGCCAGTCAGGCAGTCCAAGGGAAGTGTTCTATTCTCCTGTTGATCGGGATGTGGCAGAACTTGTGGGTGTCAGCAATATCTTTGAGGATGGAGATGTGGTCGGGAATTCTCCTGAAGGCTTTGTTCTTGAAGGCAGAGGTATGCAATTTGTCACAAGTTCGGATGTGTCTGGTTCAGATATTGTTTCCTGGGGGGTAAGGCCGGAGAACATACATCTGATGGCCTATGATGAGGGTTTGCTTTCAGATGAATGCAATGTGTTTGCAGGCACTGTTCTTGATGTTACTGATAAGGGCAGCAGCAAGCTGATGGCTGTGGAACTTGATGGTAGTAATGTAGTTCTGTTGTGTGATGTTCCGACAAGGCTTCTGGATGATGCTATGGGGTCACGTGTCATCGTGAATATCGCAGCTCAAGACGTACTGGTCTTTGAATGAAATCAAAAATCTCATAAAAAAAGTAAATAACAGCCCTCAAAAAGGGCTATTAAAGACATCTAACGGACCCGGTGGGAGTTGAACCCACGACCCCCGGGTTAGAAGCCCGGTGCTATATCCTGGCTAAGCCACGGGCCCAAAATTGTTATTCTGGGCGGATGAGATGTGACATGGCTGTTTATGCATAAAAGCCTTTTGTACAGGAGACGATTTGTTGGGCCTAATCTTGGTAATAATACGATTTTTTTGTTCAAGAACAAAACATTTAGTAATTCATATTTAATTATATTTCTTTAACCATATATAGCAATTTACATGACATGGAATAGGGATGGTACTGTTGTCTTAATGGTGGGTAAATTTGGTTTACCCACCGACCTTAAATATCCCCCTCCTTTCCTTTTCTTCTTGCAATGTAAATGGCCGAGATGGAAAATGTAACTATTGTAAACGATGATCCAAATCCAGGTAACTTCACGTTAGCCTTTTCATCGGTGGTTGATCCCTCACCAAAAGCATAGACCTTCCCATCTGCAATAGTAAATACCATCTCATCTGCAACAGCAGGTGACGATCCTCCGAATGGTGAGTTCCATATTAGTTCCCCTGTAAATGCATCCAGAGCACATGTTCCATTCAGTCCGGTGTAATCATCCTCTGTCTCAAAAGCAGTACCTACGAATATCTTCTCGTCTGCAATTGCAACCGAGCAAAGCCAGCCTCCAATTCCATCTTCTGGAGTTGTGTTCCACTTAAGTTCTCCGGTTATTGCATCAAAACAATATGTTTGCAGATCACTGTAACCATAACATCCGCCGGTAACATAGACGTTACCATAGGCAACTGCCGGGGTAGAATCTGTTGGATGGATTTCTTCTTTCCATAAAATGGAACCATTGTTCTTGTTCAGTGCGTAGATCTCGCCTTTACCATAGAAATTGTAGGTGGTCACATAAACAATATCACCATAGATAGTTGGAGAGCTACAGCAATTGTTGATTATTTCGTTCTGGTCCCAGATAAGTTCGCCAGTATTCGCATCAACGCAGTAGACATTTCCACCGTAGGTCTGGCCATAGATCCAGGTTGTAAAATATACCCTTTCATTATCATACGCAGGGGTTGCTTGTGCATTTCCTTCTGTACTAAAATTCCATATTTCTTCTCCGGTAACTTCATCGAAGCAGTAATAGTTACCATCCCACTCACCCTCGAAGAGTTTCCCGTCTGCCACCGTTGTGGCACTGTTGACCGAATCAGGTAATCCACACCACACATTTCCATCATGGTATGCAGGAGATGTGATCGATTTGTATTTGGTGCTTCCATTGCTGTGATTTGCCAGGAACTCTCCTGTATACTGATCTAAGGATTTGACATAGTCTCCGCAGTTCACGTACACTTTATTGTTGGCGACCACGGATGATGATCCTTTTACGGCCCCGATATCTTCACTGGCCCACAACATATTGTTCGTATCCGGGGCATCTGATGGGGAAAATCCGGAATTTCTGGTATCTTTGTGGAACTGTTCCCAACCTTCAGGGATCATTTCCTGAATGCAGTAGAGGTATCCACCATCGGTCCCGAAGTAGATCTTCCCATCGGAAATTGCTGCGCCTTGTAAGATGTATCCATCGTCATCCGTAGGGTCATATTCCCATGCAAGAGTTCCGTCTTCTTCCAGGCAGTAAAGGGATCCATCACTCTCTGCACCTGTAAAGTAAATATAAGTTATTTCGTTCTCCACGGCGAGGACCGGGGAGGATTTCACGCCGGCATCAACGAAATAGGACCATAAAACATCCCCGTTCGAATCATCCAGGCAGGTGAGGTGGCCTGTGTATCCATGTTTCCCCTGTCCTACGTAGACTTTTCCATCATGTACCGCAGGTGTTGATGTGCTGAATCCGTTCTGGGTACACCATCCTTCATCGATGAAATTCCCATTATCGAACCCTATTTTCCATACATAACCTAAAGCTTGTCCTCTTTCTGAGGTTGTATATATGTAGCCATCGTGATATGTAACAGATGAGCGGAACATTCCCGGATCCTCTTTTGAAAACCCAATGTCTTCGGAACCGAGGTCTATCTCATCTGTAAGCTCCCCGGTTTCTTTATCGAGGCTTAACAATTTGCCTTCGTGTGTGGAATATACAAGGAAATCCCCTATGGCAGATGCACCATTCCAGAGGAACCCTGCTGAGTTCCCATTGGCATATTTCCAGAGCAGCTGCCCTGTGTCATCGTAACAATAGTAATATTTTGTATCGATGCCACCCTTTAGGCCATCTCCGATGTATAGTCTGTGATCGAAGTAGGTTATGGGGCACTCAAAATTACTGTCTGTAACATGTTCACTCCACAGTTCTTCCCCGCTGGAAGCATCGAATGCAAAAAGGTCACCGCTGTTGCTGGCAACAAAGAGCTTTCCGTCCCCATAAGCTGGTGTAGATGATTGAAGTGCACTTCCCCCTGAAGTTTTGCTTCTCCATACCAGTTCCCCGTTATGCTTGTTGAATGCCCAGACGGAACCATTCGTTGTGTAGGTGTACACAAGGTCCCCTGCAATTACAGGTGGAACATTGATCCCATTGTCTCCATTAGCAGAAGTGTGTTCGTACCAGATCATTTCCGGTTTAGCCTTCACTGCAGGTCCGGGTTCAAACGCGCTATTTTTCCAATCTGACTGGAACTGCCCCCAATCAGATGCGGTGGCAATGCTAGCCATTGAAGTTAATAAAATGAGACTTAAAAAGATCATGAACAATCGATCTGTTTTTATTTTATACATTTGATATTCATCCTTCCTATACTACTTTTGAAAGATCTGCGCACCCAGTTACTATATTCGAGTCCAATCTGAAGTGTGATCTCCACCTTAATTTAGATAAAAAACAATTCTGAGAAATGTGGGTCCTTTAATAAAAATAAAAAGCAGATGACAGGTGGCCATCTGATGTGTTTTAAGGGTTCTATCATTGTCCTTTTTTCTTTATGCAAAATACCGATAGCAGTAATCCTATCACCATGAAGATGCCTTCAAATCCAGGACTATCTTTAGATGCATCAGCTTGCTCTGTGGTTGCTGCATCCTCTACGGAATCGGTCTCTTCCGGGATCTCCTGCTCAGCCACTTCATTCTCAATTGCGGTCTCTACGACCTGGACCTTTTCACCGGTTATCACAAATGGTGAGAATCCCGGGGTTTCTGCACTGAAATAGAAGTGATCCTGGTCTTCTTTTTCTGTGATCTCCACCGTGTTCAGAGAATTCCATTTATCATCGTGGTACCTGTTCAATTTGATCGAAGACCTGTCGATATTGTTCTCATTAACCCAGGATCTCAGGACCTTAAATTCAACATTTACATTCTCCATGTTCTCAGGTGTTGCAAACCCGACCTTACCAACCCAGATATTCATATTCTGGAAAACCTCTCCTGATATTGGTGTTGCATAAGAGGATGTGGATCTCAATATCTCGATTTTTGCAGCTTTGTATCCTGCATTCATTTTAGGGTCAAATGATACTGACATGATGCAGTTATCCGGTTTGTCGAACTCATAATTGACCCTATTTCCAGTAGTTACGATTTTTTGAAGGCTATCTTCCAACACGATGTTATCTGGTGATTCTCCGGTAGCTCCACTAGACGATCCACTGGATGATCCGGAACTGCTACTACCCGTATCTTCAGTATTTTCAACTGTTTTTTCTTTATTTGTTAACCCGAACAGGTAATTTGAGTCGGTTCCGTAGTATACCCATCCATCAGATATTGACACACCAGCAAGGGAATATGCAGTTTTATCCGAATCTCCGTATGACCACTTCAACTCAGGATCATTATTTTCACCATCGTCTTTTATACAATAGACCTTGCCTTCGGCAGTGTTCGTCGTGAAATATATATACACTTCACCATTTCCAGCATCATCATGGCTGGATATGGCCGGGGATGATTGTACTGCACCATCTGTTGAAAAATCCCATATGCTTCTCAGATCGGATGCTTTCAGACAGGAAAGACCGTTGCTGTTTCCTACATATATCCTTTCTTTGTAAATCACCGGCGTGGATGTACTTATTCCTATGTTTGCTTTGTGTTTGTCCTCTGTATCGAACAGACCTGTACTCGATTCAAATCCAAGAGCATAGCAATATCCTCCTTTGGATGTGAAGTAGATCCTGTTGTCATCGTACATTATAGAGGATCTGATGTTCCCTACATCTATACCGTATACTGAGGATGCATCGATCTCATCAACGGTATCTCCTGTATTCTTGTTGACAGATGTAAGGTTTGAACCATCATCCCCATAGATCAGATACTCTCCTTTTACGGCCGCGCCTGCCCAGTAGTATCCAGTACCGCTGTTAGATGTACGGTTCCAGATATCTTTGCCTTCGTCATCATAGCAATAGTAAGTACCTGCACTAGAAGTTTCACCGGCACCGCCGACAGAACAATCTCCAAAGAATATTTTGTTATTGTCGTATTTAACAGGTGTATTCAATTGAGCATCAGATACCTTTGCGTTCCATTCCTCATTTCCGTTGTCAGCATCGAAAGCATATATGTATCCGTTCATTGTAGGTACAAATATCATGTCATTTCCATATGCTAAATTTGAGACAAGGAATCCGCTGCCACTAGAGGAGCTCTCCCATTCAATTTCACCTGTTTCTTTATGAATTGCAAATACTGTGTTATCGCCGGTTGCCACGTAAACAAGATCATCGACAACAATTGGCGTACAGTCTATACCGTCTGACAACTGTTTTTCCCATGATATAGAATTATCATCCCACGGATTGGAAATTGGCGCTTCATCACCTGTGACTCCTGAATTAGCTTCATCCATCTGGAACTGATACCAGTTGGATGATGCACATGCCATCGATGGTAGGATCAAAATGAGCAGTATTACGCCCGAAAGGAAGGTTATTCTTTTTTTACACTCTTTGTCCATTTAATTACCTCTGTATATTTTTGAACATGTTTGATATTTTTAAAATTTGTGTTGGAAGATGTTTCTCCCGATTCACAACCTTCTTTTCATGATGAACATTGCTGAGAACAATAGTCCGAATACTGCAAATATTCCTTCAAATCCAGGTGTGTCATTCTGAGCTTCTTCTGTCTCGACATTTAATTCAATAGCCGGTTCTTCAGGTTGTGGCTCAGCAGCATTTTCTTCCTCGGATGCTGGGGAATCCTCTACAGCCTCTGGTTCTTCTGGAGTTACTGTCTCTTCTTCAGGGGCAACTTTCACAATTGTGGCCTGGCCTGTACCTCCACCTCTGCTGCCACTACTTCCTTCGCTTGGGGGTGTTACGATCTCATTATCGTTTACCGTTATGTTCAGTATGTATATTTGGTTGGAAACGGTCAGTTCATAGTCAGGTGCTGGACCAAATTCGCTAGTTCCATAGATGAATGATACTCTATCCCCATTGTGTAACTCGTTAGACCCCAGCCCATTGCCTGATATGTCATTGATAAATACAGACCACGATTTAGAGACACCTGCTACATAAGGCTCTTCTTCGATTCCACTGAGATTTGTCAGGTAGAAAGAACTGTATTGTTGATCATTAGTTTCAAAATCAAAACCTGCAACTTCTGAGGCTGCGACTAGGGCTCCAAGGTCTGTCAGATTATTCCATTCATAAGTTGCGGACTGGTTTGCTGCCGGTGTATAATCAAAAGTACCGGTTTCAAGTGTGACGTCTCCATCCCATAGTACTTCAGGTGGCGTATTTACCGTTATGTTCAGTATGTATGTTTGGTTGGAAACGGTCAGTTCATAGTCAGGTGCCGGACCAAATTTGCTAGTTCCATAGATGAATGATACTCTATCCCCATTGTGTAACTCGTTAGACCCCAGCCCATTGCCTGATATGTCATTGATAAATACAGACCACGATTTAGAGACACCTGCTACATAAGGCTCTTCTTCGATTCCACTGAGATTTGTCAGGTAGAAAGAACTGTATTGTTGATCATTAGTTTCAAAATCAAAACCTGCAACTTCTGAAGCTCCAACTAGAGCTCCAAGGTCTGTCAGATTATTCCATTCATAAGTTGCGGACTGATTTGCTGCCGGTGTATAATCAAAAGTACCGGTTTCAAGTGTGACCTCTCCATCCCAAATGACTGTAGCTTCTGCTCCTGCCATTGATGGTACCAAAAAGATTGCACTCAAAAGTGCGATCATACCTATTATCCATATTCTTTTTATCATCGTACATTCCACATTTATCTTTTTTTTATAATTAAAAACGTTATCTATATCGACTGTTATAGAAAATCGTGAGCGTGTGGTATGGTCTAATTATATATAATACTCGTCATTTGGAATACACACGTTAGCTTTATGGATAACATTAAAAAATAGGTGTGATCTGAGTATTAGGGTAGTATATGGGTGAAGAATCAGGGAAAGTATTGAGATCCTTTTGTGGAAATGCATGATACTAGGTGTATGGGATTAATTTAAAACCATGTTATCTCTAAAGATTACAAGCGTAAGCACTCTGCATAAACCTTTTATGGGTATATTTCATTACTTGGCATCATGAATGATCATGAGGGATGGAATATGTCAAAGATAACTCCTATTATCCTGCTTATCTCAATCCTATTACTGATGTCGAACGTACAGGCAGCTGCAGGCAATACAGTGGAATACCCGATAACTATCACAGATTCTTCCGGCGCCAGCGTGACGATCAAAAATGAACCTGAAAGGATCGTATCCCTTATGCCAAGCATCACAGAGATCGTTTTCACTGTAGGTGCTGGTGACAAAATCGTTGGTGGGACCGAGGATGATTACTATCCACCGGAAGCTGAGAATCTGACAAAGGTTGGCAGGTACACCACCATCAACTATGAAACGGTCGCAGATCTTGAGCCAGATCTCATCCTGCTCGATGAAGCTAATGGGGAAGATACTATCAAACGCCTTGAAGAGCTCAACATACAGACCGTAATGGTCAATCCAAAAACAATGGATGAGATCATGGAGAGCATACTCCTTGTAGGGACGATCACGAACAATGAAGACAATGCACAGGAAATTGTAGGTGGGATGAGACAAACTATCAGTGATATCACAGATAGTACCAAAGGAATACCTGATGACGAAAGACCAAGGGTCTTGTACATAGTATGGGATGATCCCATCTATTCAGCTGGAAAAGATACATACCCAAGTGATCTAATCACCATGGCCGGAGGACAGAACATAATTGAAGCAAACGGGTGGCCTACCATCAACCTTGAAAGCGTCGTCAGTGCTGACCCGCAGATAATAATCTGTTCAGGAATGGGAGGATTGTCCTACCAGATCGCGAACAACACAAGGAACAACGATGCTCTTCAAACAGTATCTGCTATTAAGAACGACAGAGTATACCCTATAAAGGATCCGAACACCATCGAACTGTCCGGTCCGAGGATAGTCGAGGGCTTGGAAGTACTCCACTTATATATGGGAGATGACTGGGAGCAGAAGGATTACACTAGTTTGAATGACGCAAGCCAGCCGCAAGTAGATGCAGCAGCTGAAGGTCCTGAAGAGGGGGATCATGCGCAGGATGGCGGAAATGCAACTGCAAAGACACCTGGGTTCGGAGTATTGTTTGCCATCAGCATGATGATCCTTGGATATATGGGAAGCAGACGATCCTAAAGCATTAATCTACGGGGGAATGGATAAACATGCCAAAGTATAGTGGTTCCGTAAGAAGCGTAATTATTGCACTGGCAGTGATCCTGCTGATCGTAGTTGTCAGCAACACCGCAATTGGGACCACCAATATTTCACCGGTACTGACCGCTAAGATCATTTATATGGGCCTGCTTGAATGGGTCCAGGGGACAATATTATGGACCTTATCTCTGACGGGCATCCCTTTTGATGGTTCAGCATTTTTCAACAGCATCTCTCCTGATGTTACATGGACCGATGGTCAGGAAATGATCATTATGGGAATTCGCCTCCCGCGTGTGCTTCTTGCTGCACTCGTTGGAGCAGCACTTGCCACCGCAGGTTGTTCCATGCAGGGTCTTCTGAAGAACCCACTGGCAGACCCTTACATCATAGGAATGTCCTCCGGTGCAGCCCTTGGCGCAGCTATTGGTTTTACACTACTGTTGCCGATACAGCTCATATCTTTTATCTTTGCCACTATAACCATATTTGTAGTATATAACATATCAAAGGTCGGTGGAAAGGTCCCTGTTGACACACTTCTTCTTGCAGGTATAGCTATCAGTTTCTTCTTATCAGCACTAACATCCTTTTTCCTCTTCTTTTCGGAATCGCTTCATCAGATAATTTACTGGATGATGGGGGGATTCTGGAATGCGAGCTGGGATAAGGTAAAGATCACTCTGGTCATAGTGTTTACAGGTATATTATTATCATATAGGCACTCCTGGAACCTGAATGTGATGTTGCTGGGTGAAGAGCAGGCACAATCCCTGGGTGTAAATATTGAAAGTGTGAAAAAGCAAATACTGGTTATCTCTGCATTGATAACAGCTGCAGCAGTATCCGTTAGTGGGATCATAGGATTTGTAGGGCTTATCATCCCTCACATCATGCGCAACATAATAGGACCTGATCACAGAGGTCTCCTGCCTGCCTCGACATTAATGGGAGCGATCTTTTTGGTGCTCTCTGACACGTTTGCAAGGACATTTCCATCCAAGGTACAGGCGCTATTGGAGTCAAGCGACATTATGCTTTTTCAAGTAATACTCGAAAGGATCGGATCCCTGCAAGGAGTGGATCTTCCAGTAGGCATAGTTACCGCCCTTTTTGGTGCTCCTTTCTTTATATATCTTCTAAGAAAAAGGAGGAAAAGCCTCTATGCTTGAAGTAAATAGTGTGATCGTAAGATATGGGAACCGGCAGATACTCAATCAGGTGGACCTCCATGCAGAAAATGGAAAATTTGTAGGGATCATTGGCCCGAACGGCTCAGGAAAGACCACACTGGTAAAGACGATCAACAATATCATAAAACCAAATGCTGGAAGCATAACGGTCGATGGACGAAGTATTGATACGATGAGCAGTATCGAGATTGCAAAGAATATAGCCATGGTCTCGCAGGTAATATCCATTAATTTCGAGTTTACCGTAGAAGACGTTGTCTTAATGGGTCGTACTCCATACATCAAAGGTGCTGAGACGCATGAGGACATGGAAATTGTGCAGGATGCGATGAAAAAGACAAAAATACTTCATCTGAAGGATAGGTTCGTTACACAACTAAGTGGTGGTGAACTGCAAAAAGTGATCATTGCCCGTGCGCTTGCTCAGGATCCAAAGATACTGATCCTGGATGAGCCAACCTCCCACCTGGACATCACCAATCAGATAGACATACTTAATCTCGTAAAAGAGGCTTCCAGAAAAGGAATGCTTGTCATAGCGGTCATCCATGACCTGAACCTTGCAGCATATTATTGTGACAAGATCTACCTTATCCGGGATGGAGACTTAATATCCAGTGGTACTCCCGAGGAAGTTCTGACGCCATCCAACATAAAGACCACATATAACATTGATGTGGAGGTTATCAACAACCAGATCACGAACTCTCTTTATGTTATACCCCGTCTGGAACCATTGAGCAAACAAGAACCTGTTGTTATTTCAGAGTTGATCTGATGGTCTTCTTAATTGCATGCAAACTGATTTGCCGGCTAAGCAACAGCCCCTAAATTGCTATTCTGGGTGGAGATATGTGACATGGCTGTTTATGCATGAAAGCCTTTTTACAGGGGATGGTTCCGTTGGGGTTGACCACTTATTCGGAAAGTAATTTATATCTACATATCATTTATTAATAATGTCCCTGAATACTTTGATTCTTGGTATCGAAAAATAAAGGTTGAAATAATGAATACAGCAATTCTTATTTTTGGTGTTCTTTTCTTTGCAGCCCTCAGTCTTTATAATTTGATACATTCTTTTAAGCATAAGAAAAGTTATCTTCCCTCTGTTATAGGACTTCTGATGTGCTTGATGACAGTTTTCGTACTTTATGACAAGCTGATCGTAGGCGCATTTTTGTCTGTCATTATACTTTTACTGGTGATATTTTCATCCAGTACCATCTTTGGCATAAGAAAAAGATCTTTCTTAAAAGCAATAGATGGTGTCGATATCACTTCCACCTTCTCGGCAATGCACATACTGGATGTCAGGTTCTGGGCGGTCTATGCATTAAAGAACGGAGTAAAAAAAGCTGCTGTTGGTTATTCTTTGTCCCAGGCCGTTTTTTTGATAGTCATTCTGGCAATTGTTACTTTCGTTTTTCCGTCCCATATGACATTTTATTTCTGGACGCCGTTCATATTTGTAGCATTTGTGATGGGATGGCGTGAGTACAATATAATATTCCGGGAGTTTTGCGAATCCAAAAAGTGATCTTTCCATTATCTCATCTGTCCCCAGAGTTTTGTCTGCTACAAATATTCATATTCTATCTGGGAGTGCAGAGGGTCGTGGGAGGAAACGAACCTTCGCCTCTCTTTTCACCTCTTTTAACGTTAGTTATTTTAAGTATCGTGTTTAATATATGAATATGGATAGAACCCTTAAACTGAAACTTGAGCTGTCTGATGAAGACAAAGAAAGCCTCATGCAGACAGTTGTACTTTTCAATCAGGTATTCAACGAAGTTGCTGAATACGGGTTTGAAAAACGTACACATTCTAAGGTATCTGTCCATAATGCTACTTACAAAGACATTAGAGGACGACATCCTGAACTCCCATCTTCTCTTATTCAGGGTGCAAGGGATGTGGCTTGCGAAGCTCTCAAAGGTGTTAAGCTCAAGAGACTTCCAGAGAGCAGACCATATTCTGCAATCAGGTATAACAAGAGAGTTATCCGTATTGTTTTTGAACACGGGTTTGCCACTGTTGCATCCATAAATGGAAGGGTTAAGGTATCTTTCAGTATTCCCGAATACTACGAACAATATATTGATTGGGAAACCAGAAGTTCCACACTTCGATATGACATCAGAAATGATGTTTTTTATCTGCATGTGGTAATCAGAACGGAATCTCCTAAGCCATCCGGTGATACTGTTATTGGTATCGACAGAGGTATTGTCAATATCGCAGTATGTTCCAACAATGTCTTTTTTAACAGCAAAGAGGTCAAGAACACAAGAGCCAAGTACGCATATCTGAGGAAAGAACTCCAGTCCAAAGGCACCAAATCTGCTAAACGTCTTCTCAAGAAGATTAGCAGAAAGGAAAGACGGTTTGTGACTGATGTTAACCATTGTATTGCAAAAGAAATTGTCAATATGCCCTTTGATGTGGTTGCCCTTGAAGATTTGACCAGCATCCGAGTTAATAAACGCAGAGGAAAGAACTTTAACAGGAAACTCAACAACTGGAGTTTCTATCAACTTGAACAGTTTATCCGCTACAAAGCGGAAGCTCTGGGTAAACAAGTTGTTTCTGTTGACCCTCGATATTCCAGTCAGAAATGTTCCAAATGTGGACACACTTACAAAGGGAATCGGGATGGTAGTTCTTACCGTTGCCGTAATTGTGGTTTTCAAATCCATGCTGACCTCAATGCTGCTCGTAACATTGCTCAAGCATGTATATCCTGCCTGAGTAGGCTGTCTGTCAATCAGCCTAATGTGGGAATAAGTGTTACACAAGATGTAACTCAATGATTTACCTACAAGCCCTCGACTTTAGTCGTGGGTAATTGACATATATTAGCGATACATTTTGGGAACAATACTTACAAAACGTACCCCTTATAAGGTATATTCAATGAGGATCCATTATGAGCGAATTACTGATCTACTACAACGGCGAGTTTGTCCCTAAGGACAAAGCAACAGTTTCCATTTATGACCACGGCTTCCTTTATGGAGATGGTGTTTTTGAGGGTATCAGAGCATACAACGGGCGTGTCTTCAAGCTCGATGAGCACGTTGACAGGCTCTATGATTCCGCAAAGGCAATTGCTCTTGAAGTTCCTATCACAAAGGCTGAGATGACAGAGGCCATCCTTGAGACATTGAGGAAGAACAACCTCACTGATGCGTACATCCGCCCTATCGTTACACGTGGTATCGGCGATCTTGGTCTTGACCCACGCAAGTGCCCAATGCCAAGCATCTACATAATTTCACAGGAATGGGGTGCAATGTATGGCGACCTCTATGAGGTCGGACTTAAAGCTATCACGGTCGGTATCAGGCGTAATGCCCCTGACGCACTGTCCCCTAACATCAAATCATTGAACTACCTGAACAACATCCTTGCCAAGATCGAAGCGAACGCAAAGGGTGGCGATGAGGCTATCTTCCTTGACCAGAATGGCTTTGTTTCTGAAGGTTCCGGTGACAACATCTTTGTTATCAAGAATGGCAAGATATACACCCCTCCAACCATCAACAACCTGAAAGGTATCACAAGGGCAACCGCAATCGAGCTTCTTGAAGAGCGCGGATATGAGGTCCTTGTTCAGAACCTCGGTCTTTTCGATATGTACACTGCAGACGAGATCTTCGTTACAGGTACAGCAGCAGAGGCAGCACCTATCACACTGCTCGATGGTCGCAAAATCGGCGATGGTTCAGTCGGTCCTATCACAAAAGCTGCAGTTGCTGCGTTCGAGGAAGTTACCGGCACTATCGGTACGCCTATCTTTGAATGATCTTAAAGGATCATTCTCACTTCCCTTTCTTTTAAAATTGAACTTACAATGACACGAAAAATACTGCGGGATCTTCTTTCTATCGAAGACGCAAGGAACCTTTTCAAAGGGGTCAGGGTCAGGACCCACACGGTGTCTATCCCTATCGAGAGGTCGACCGGTCGGGTCCTTGCAGAGGATGTTGTATCGACCATCGATGTGCCTGGGTTTGATAAGTCTCTCAGGGATGGTTATGCGGTGCAGTCGGAAGATGTTGCTTCTGCAAGGGATGCACCGGTCAGTTTGAAGTTGGTAGGTTTTTCTCCGGTGGGTATGCCTCCGCAGTACAGTGTCGGTAAGATGGAGGCTGTCGAGGTTGCAACCGGTGGTCCGATCCCGGATGGTGCGGATGCGGTTGTGATGGTCGAGGATACCGAACTTAATGGCGATACTGTCCTTGTGAAAACATCTGTAAAGGCAGAAAAATTTTTGATATTGGCAGGTTCCGACATATCAAAGAATGCTTGTTTGCTTTCCAAGGGGTTGACCATAGGTGCCCGGGAGGTTGGTGTTCTTGCAGCGATTGGCATGCGTGAGGTTGCTGTCAATACTATGAAGGTGGGAATTATTTCCACAGGTAATGAACTTGCTGTGCCTGGAACAAGGCTCCAGCCAGGGATGGTCTATGACACTAATTCTTATTCACTTTATGCGGCAGCAACAAAATTAGGTGTTGATACGATCGCTTATGGTCTTATTAAGGATGATCAGGATGCAGTAAGCGCTGTAGTGGAAAGGGCAATTGGGGAATGTGATATTGTTCTGACCTCTGGCAGTACGTCAGCAGGACCTGACGATTTCATGTATGATATTATTGAAGAGCAAGGAACTGTTCTTGTTCACGGTCTTAATTTTAAGCCGGGTAAACCGGTGGTTTTAGGGATGATCAATGAGGTTCCGATTGTTGCTTTACCGGGACATCCTACGTCTTCACTTACGGTCTTCTATGAGTTCATAATGCCTCTTATCAGGAGAAACCTGGATGCTCCAATGGCTAAAAAGCAGACTATTAATGCGGTCCTTGGAGAGGATGTCATATCCGGCAACCGGCATGAGCTGCTGGCGGTCAGGCTGGAGGGTAGAGAGGTGTTCTCGGCCAGCAGGTCTTCGGCTGCGATCACGACCCTTGCGTATGCGGATGGTTTTATTGAGATTCCGGCGGATGTTCCTATGGTCAAAAAAGGGATGGAAGTTGAGTTAACTCTTTTTGAAGGTGCGTTCAAATGAGGCTCTTCTAAGGAAACTCTTTTTTATATTGAAGTTGTGGTAGGGAACAGATGGGAATACAGGAAGATATTCAGGCAGTCGAGGACGAGATACGTAAAACGTCTTACAATAAAGCTACTTCACATCATATTGGTAGATTGAAAGCTAAACTCGCACGTTTAAGAGAAGAGGTTGTAAAGAAGGCTTCTACCAAATCCGGCGGTGATGGGTATTCCGTGAAGAAGTCCGGTGATGCTACTGTTGCTCTTGTGGGTTTCCCTTCTGTGGGTAAGTCCACGTTACTGAACAAGATCACAGGCGCTAATTCAGAGGTGGGTGCCTATGAGTTTACCACCCTTGATGTCATTCCCGGTGTGCTGGACTATAAGGACGCGACCATTCAGGTGCTTGATGTACCTGGTCTGGTAAGGGGTGCAGCAAGTGGTCGTGGCCGCGGGAGAGAGGTCATAGCTGTTGTGCGTAATTCCAATCTGGTACTGTTCCTGCTGGATGTTTTCCAGCCCGAACATTATAAAGTACTTATTCAGGAGCTTTATGATGCCGGGATCAGGTTGAACACTTCCCCTCCTGATGTTATTATCAAGAGGAAGGACCGTGGCGGGGTCACTATAAGTGCTACGATGGAGCTGGAGCTCACTGATGATCTTATCAAGGCAGTACTTGGTGAATATAAGATACATAACGCCCATGTTCTGATAAGGGATAACATCAATGTGGACGAGCTCATCGATGTTATCATGGGTAACAGGGTATACGTTCCTTCAATCGTGGTCGTGAACAAGGTCGATCTTGCCAATGAGGAGATCCTCAATAAGATGGAGGAGCTATTCCCTGACGCAACATTCATTTCCGCTAACGAGGAGAAGAACCTCGAAGCTGTGAAGGACCTGATATACGATTCCCTGGATTTCATCAGAGTATATCTAAAACCGCAAGGCGGCCTTGCCGACATGGATGAGCCTCTTATAGTGACGGACGGCGTTACCGTTGGTGATATCTGTGAACGTCTACACCGCGATTTCAGGGATAAGTTCAGGTATTCCCAGGTATGGGGCCCCTCAGCCAAACACCCCGGTCAGCGTGCCGGTCTTGACCATTATCTTGAAGATGGTGATCTTCTGACCCTTATCATACAAAAATAAACATTTTTTGCATAACAAATAAGTATTATTATGTCTATGCAAGGTGTGAAGTCCCGTTGAGTAGCGGTCAATCTTTCAAGCCTTTGGAGCTTGAGACCCCGGTTCGAATCCGGGCGGGACTACTAAATTATTTTAGATAGTCCTATTGTTTTACAATATGATTTTTTTAATTATTCTATATCGAATAAAGTATTTTCTCAGTTATTCGGATATATTCTGAATTTAGCTCTCAAGATCCAGAAGTTTTGATGAAATTGAGAATATTAATATCAACTAATATTATGATGATTCATTTGTTTATATATTACTTTCAACTACCTAGGCGTGAGTACATCTACAAAACTATCACTAATCTAAATATTACAAATATATTAAATACAAAGTGGTAATTAATGCGCATAAATATATACGTTTAGTTACAAAGTCGTTATCTGTGGATTACTATCTGTGAAATATTAGAGGGGTATCATGGCGAAGGAACAAATATTAAGTAAAGTTTTCGGAATTTTAGGGATAGAACCTGACATGGATCCCTTTGAAAATAGGATACTTTATCAAAAAATAGTATATCTCCTTCAATCATCTCTATCTTTAGGCTATGGATTCACATGGTATGTAAGAGGGCCATATTCTCCACATTTAACTCGCGTTCTTTTTGACATTGATCCAGATACTTATTCAGAGAGTCAAGATCTTAATTTTAATAATCATGAAAAAATTGAACATTTGTTGATTGAATTCAAAGAAAAATTAGGAGATAAGTTGAAAGATCCTGAATATCTCGAAGTGTTAGCATCCTTACACTATCTCAATAAAGAACGTGCTTCAGAGTTACCTGATCTGGAAGAACGGTTATTATCATTGAAGCCAAATCTGAGTGAAATCGATGGCATAAAGGGTATAATTAAAGACGCATACGAAAAATTACTCGAGTTCAATTAATTCATGACTGTCGACTATCTTCATCCGCATCGGGAAATCTTTGATAATGTTCATGGATTTATTAAGGTCACAAAAGCAGAAAGTGATATAATTGACTCTCCTTATTTTCAAAGATTGCGTAAAATTAGACAACTGGGTCTAGTTGATTATGTTTTTCCTGGCGCTTTACACAATCGTTTTAACCATTCACTCGGAGTAATGCATTTAGCCGACAAGATGATTGTTGTTCTTCAAGAAAATGGTTCCATGGAAGGAAAGCGCCGATTAGTCAGGATGGCAGGTTTACTTCATGATATCGGACATTATCCATTATCACACCTAGTTGAAAGCGTGGTGAAAAAAGATGCATCATCAAAGATTCGGCTTCCAGATAAAGACAATGTAAGTATAGATATGGAAGGCGATGGTAGCGACGTCGATGATGATTCTCTCGTAAATTTGGAAAAGTCTTCCGTTCATAATTTAAACTTAAGTCTTCACGATAGTAGGAACGGTTCGCTTGATTTTGCACATCATGAGAGAATGGCAAGTCTTGTTATTTTTAAAACACCGATTTATAATATTTTACTAGATAATGGTTTCAATGATAATGAGATCACAATGATAGCACAGATCATTTCTGGAACACATTCTGATCCAGAAAAGTTACTGATACATTCTGAATTGGATGCGGACAGATTTGATTATTTGCTCCGTGACTCTCAACAAACTGGTGTAATATATGGCCGATTTGATTTAGATCAGATTATAAGACACATTGAAATTGTCAATCCACATAACACTGGATATAGATTGGTTGTTAATGAAAAGGGTAGGAAAGCGCTAGAGCATTATCTAACCAGCCGATATTTTATGTACAGCACTTTGATTTATCAAAAAACTGCTGTCAGCTTTGAAATAATGTTAAAATTAGTTTATCAAGGGTTGATGGAAAGAGGGCTAGCACATTCTTATTTTGACTTGATTGATATATTCGATGACGAAGAATCTGTGGTAGATTTCTTAGATTATACGGATGATTCTTTTTTTTATACACTCCGTAATATCGACAAGGGACTTCAAGCATTGGACGATGAAGACACCTATATGGTAAAAGCTGATATGCTTTCTCAACTGGTAAAGATGCTACTTAATAGACAACCTTTAAAAATGTGCTACGAATGTCAAAAATTCGTTCCTCTTAAACACGCAAGTACAAATTCACCTCGCTTAATTCCAGTTGTTATCAATGCCAATGCGCAAAAGGCAGGGATTGAAAATGAATGGTGTATCCCTTTTGAAATGGATGTCCGAATAAGTGATAATAATCCTTATTTGAGCTTAAGTGAAGCTGGTTCATTTTTGGAAGAAGACACATATCAAGCAATTCGTATTATCAAAGAACACAATAATAAGAAAGAGATTGTGGCATTGGTCGAAGACGAGTCTTCTATTATAAACGTCCTCAGTCAACATATTTTAAAAATTAATCGAATATATACTAAAAACGATGAGTACAAACAAAAATACATAAGTGCTTCCAACTTAAGTTAATCGTTTGCTGAGATGCGAAAACCTATCATTCCTTTCAAATCAACCTTCTTCCTCTTTTCATCCCCCAAGGATGCATATCAGTGCCAATTACTCCTGAACCACAATGCGTTTTACTCAGAAACTAATTTTCTATGTGGGAGTAGCTCAATGGTCTTTTTGGATGTTCCCAATAGCATTTGTCCTCACCAAATTGGCTAAATCACTTGGGATGAACAAAAACAGTATGAGACTTATCTGAAAGAAAAGGAGGACTGATAATATGACTTCAGAAATGAAAATAGTTAAAGGTGATGATGATATGTGGCAGGATATTATAGATGCTGCATGGATATCAGGGACTGCGCACAGCAAGTCGGGGTAATAGGTATCCTTGAAAATGAATGCCTGAAATTTTTAAAAGTAAATTCAAAATAAAATATCAAATCGTTTATTTCTTGATTTTTGATTCATTTGAAAAACATCAATGGTATTTTAGCATTGTTAAAAATTTAAATTTCTTTGTTTTTATCTTATTTTGTTTGAGAAACATTATCAAAATAACAGAAATTAATAAGCCATATTTTAAAATTAAATTACTTAATGAAGTCAAATAAATTTTAGGAAATGTTTTATATTAACATCTATATTTCAGCTCATCAGATAATTTATTAAGTTCTGAAAAACACGACATTTCAGGTCCTAAATATCTCTTGTGGCTAAGAAAAACATCGACACTATACGACTTTGATAAACTGGTTATTATACTGGTTTATTAAGCTGATTAACAATTTAAATAATAGAAGGCATTAATTATGACTGATATTGAACAGCAATTTTTTAAAGAGTTTGAGACAAAGCTCTGGAAAGCGGCAGATAAACTTCGTTCTAATATGGATGCGGCTAACTACAAGCATGTGGTTTTGGGCTTGATCTTCCTCAAATATGTCTCTGATGCTTTTGAAGAGCGCCAGAACGAACTTATTGAGTTGTTCAAAAAGGATGATGATGAGAATATCTATTATCTGCCTCGTGAGGATTATTCCAATGAAGAGGAATATCAGCACGCTATTGCTGAGGAACTGGAGATAAGGGATTATTATGCTGAGAAGAATGTTTTCTGGGTGCCAAAGACTGCACGCTGGGACATTCTTAAGGAAAAAAGTATCCTTTCATTAAATACCGTTATTTGGAAAAATGAACAAGGCGAGGATGTTAAGCTAAAGTCGGTCTCATGGCTGATCGATAATGCTTTAGATGAGATCGAGAAGGCTAATCCCAAGCTTAAAGGCATTCTTAACAGGATCGGCCAGTATCAGCTCGATTCCGAGAAGCTTATCGGGCTTATCAATAATTTCAGTAATACCCGTTTTCATTATCCCGAGTTCAATGATGAGAAGCTGAACCTTAAGTCAAAGGATATTCTCGGTCATGTGTATGAGTATTTTTTGGGTCAGTTCGCACTTGCTGAGGGTAAACAGGGTGGCCAGTACTATACACCAAAGGCTATTGTTACTCTGATCGTTGAGATGCTGGAGCCTTACAAAGGTCGTGTGTATGATCCTGCTATGGGCAGTGGCGGTTTTTTTGTTTCCAGTGATAAGTTCATTGAAAATCACGCTAATGTAAAGCACTACAAAGCTTCCGAGCAGAAAAAACAGATATCTGTGTATGGTCAGGAGTCAAATCCGACTACATGGAAACTGGCTGCCATGAATATGGCTATCCGTGGCATTGATTTTAATTTCGGCAAAAAGAACGCCGATTCCTTCCTCGATGACCAGCACCCCGACCTGCGTGCCGATTTTGTGATGGCCAACCCTCCTTTCAATATGAAGGAGTGGTGGCATGAGAAGCTGGCAGATGACCCACGCTGGAAATATGGCACTCCCCCTCAAAAGAATGCTAACTTTGCGTGGATGCAGCACATGCTACACCACCTTGCACCAACCGGCAGCATGGCACTACTGCTTGCTAACGGCTCCATGAGCAGTAACACCAATAATGAGGGCGAGATACGCAAAGCCCTTGTAGAGAATGATATCGTGGAGTGCATGGTTGCACTGCCCGGGCAATTGTTCACTAATACTCAGATCCCCGCTTGCATCTGGTTCTTGACCAAGGACAAGGCTGCAAAGGATGGAAAACGAAACCGACAGGGTGAAATTCTGTTCATTGATGCTCGCAATCTTGGTTATATGAAAGACCGTGTCCTCCGTGATTTTAAAGATGAAGATATACAAGAAATATCAAACACCTTCCATACCTGGCAACAAGACTGGTCAGAAGAAAATAACACCCCCGGTTTCTGCTTTTCTTCAGACCTCGCCACAATAAAAAAGCACGATTTTGTACTAACTCCTGGACGTTATGTAGGTGCAGAAGCAGAAGAGGACGATGGCATCCCCTTTGCTGAAAATATGGCCTCTCTTACGAGCAAGTTGAAAGCACAGTTTGAAGAGAGCGACAGGCTGGAAACTGAAATTCGGAAGAATTTGGCGGGATTGGGATATGAGTTCTGATACTCAACATACTGAATACGGAAAAATGAGTGCTTCATTTTCCCAAGAGATATTAGCCAAACTTTGTTTAGAAAAAAATGGTGTTCAAACCGGTCCTTTTGGAAGCCAACTACATAATGAAGACTATGTATTGATGGGTACTCCAATAATTACTGTTGAACATTTAGGTGATAATAGAATCACTTATCAGAACATGCCCCTTGTGTCAGATGAAGATAAAGCACGCCTTTCAAAGTACTGTATAGAAGAAGGCGATATTGTATTTTCTAGGGTTGGTTCCGTGGATCGTAGAGCACTTGTTAGGCAGGAAGAAGATGGATGGTTATTTTCAGGTCGTTGTTTGCGAGTAAGGGTTGATAAAACAAAAATAGATCCTGTATATCTGTCTTATTTCTTTGGATTTGAAGGGTTTAAGAATTACATAAAGAGCATTGCGGTTGGTGCAACAATGCCTTCAATAAATACAAAAATTCTTAGTAATCTTCCTATATATTATCCAAATCTAGAGACACAATCGAAAATTGGACAAATTCTTCAAAAATTAGATGACAAAATCGAACTCAATAACCAGATCAACCAAAACCTAGAAGCCATGGCGCAAGCCATCTTCAAAAGCTGGTTTGTCGATTTCGAGCCTGTCAAAGCCAAAATCGCAGCTATCGAAGCAGGCGAAGATGCCGAAAGTGTGAACCGTGCCGCCATGCGTGCCATCTCCGGCAGATCAGACGAAGGGCTGGATAAGATGCAAGCCGAACAGCCAGAAGAATATGCACAGCTTAAAGGCACTGCTGAGCTGTTTCCGGCGGCGATGTGGGATTCGGAATTGGGAGAAGTGCCGGAAGGGTGGCGTGTCGGAAAATTTAATGATTTGGTAGAGAATGTAAAGCATAGTTTAAAATCGGGAAATTACCTACAAAATAGAAAATATGTGCCAATTGAATGTTTACCTATGAATCAAATTGGGATCGATGATTATAAAGATTTTTCAGAAGCAAAAAGTAGTTTAATTGCTTTTGAAAATGGTGATATTTTGTTTGGTGCCATGCGAGCATATTTCCACAGAGTCAATTTTGCCTCCTTTTCTGGAGTCACTAGAACTACAGTTTTTGTTCTTAGACCAAAAGATAAAAATTATTTTAGCTACTCGTTATTTTTACTTAACCAAAATTCTTCTGTCGAGTATGCAAATGCGTATTCCAGAGGTACCACGATTCCTTACGCAGTGTGGGATAAAGGATTGGCGGACATGCCAGTGATTATTCCTTCTGAAAAAATAGTTGAACAATATAATGTATATATGTGTGCATTTCTAGATAAAATAAATCAGCATATGATTGAATCAAAAATATTAAAAGAATTACGAGATTTTCTCCTCCCCAAACTCCTATCCGGGGAGCTATCAGTTGAGAACATTAAACTTGACGAAGTTGATGCATAATTCCCATTAAAATTAAAAAACGTTGAAAGTGCTGAAAGTGAACCTCTAGAACTAAAAAGGAATGCTACCGATGAACGAAGACGAACTCGAACAACTCTGCCTTGACTGGTTTAGGGAAAAGGACTGGGATGTTCTCTATGGGCCTGACATTGCTCCAGATTCAGCTAATCCTGAGCGCAGTGATTACCATGAGGTAGTTCTAAAGCGGTATTTACGGGAAGCATTGGTGCGTATCAATGGGGACTTGCCGGAAAGTGCTATTGAGCAGGCTTTGGCAGTTGTTTTAAAACCTGAAAGGTTAGACCTGACCACTAATAATTGGGGCTTTCATCGGTTTTTGTTGGAAGGGGTGCCGGTTGAGTATCGGAAAATTGGAGAAGGTGGCGAGAACGAGGGAGAAGTGGTTTCGGATCGGGCGTTCTTGATCGATTTTGAGAAAGGGGAGAACAATCGGTTTCTGGCGGTCAATCAATTTACGATTCAGGGGGTAAAGCAGCCTCGAAGGCCGGATGTTGTTTGTTTTATCAATGGGTTGCCTATTGCTGTGTTGGAGCTTAAGACTCCGAATGATGAGGATGTTGATATTTGGGATGCTTACACTCAGTTGCAGACCTACAAAGATGAGATCAGTGATCTTTTTGTGTTCAATGAAGCCCTGATAATAAGTGATGGGTTCAATGCACGCATTGGGTCACTAACAGCTAATAAGGAAAGGTTTGCACCCTGGCGTACAATTTCGGGTGAGAATGATAAACCGTTATTGGAATGGCAACTGGAGGCAGTTGTGCGGGGATTCTTTGATAGGGAATTGCTGCTTGATTACCTTCGCTATTTCATACTCTTTGAGAACGATGGCGGAAGCATTGTTAAGAAAATCGCCGGCTATCATCAATTCCATGCTGTACGTGCAGCGGTGAATGCGACACTGATAGCCTCACGGCTGCCGGATGAGCATATTACTTATGATGATCGTGCAACCTATGGGAAAGAAGTAGTACCCGGCAGCAAAAAGGCCGGGGTTGTCTGGCATACTCAGGGGTCCGGTAAGAGCATCCTAATGTGCTGTTATGCAGGTAAACTCTTGCAGCAGCCGGAAATGAACAATCCTACCATACTGGTAGTGACCGACCGTACCGATCTGGACGGGCAACTGTTCAAGACCTTCTCCAATCTGCAAGAACTGTTCAAACAAACGCCGGTGCAAGCTCAAGATCGGGAAGAACTACGCCTGATGCTTTCTGAAAGGGAATCCGGCGGGATAATCTTTACCACCATACAGAAATTCTCACCCATTGGGGATGAAACCACACATCCGATCCTGAACTCCCGTCACAACATCGTGGTAATCTCAGATGAGGCCCACCGCAGCCAATATGGTAGCAAAGGTCGCCTGGTTGACATAAAAGATTATGACGGCAAAGTAATAGGCAGCAAAACGGTATTCGGATATTCCAGATATCTGCGTGATGCTTTACCAAATGCTTCATTCATCGGATTTACAGGCACACCCATATCATCGCAGGACAAAGACACCTATGATGTATTTGGCAGGGAAGTCTCGATTTATGATATTCAGGATGCCGTGGATGATGGCGCAACAGTACCCATTTATTATGAATCCCGCTTAGCCAAGCTTGACCTGAACAATGCACAAATTGAAGAACTATCTTCAAAGGTCGAGGAAATAGTCGAAGACGAAGAAGATATCTCCAATCGTGAAAAGACCAAAAGCGAATGGAGTCGTCTGGAAAAACTCGTAGGTTCTAAACCACGTATTCAACAGATCGCCGCCGATCTTGTCCAACATTTTGAAAAGCGTAATGAGGCAATGGAAGGCAAAGCAATGATCGTAGGCATGAGCCGTAGGATCTGTGTGGACCTCTATGATGAAATAGTGGCATTACGTCCGCAGTGGCACAATACCGATCCGAAAAAAGGTGTGATAAAGGTCGTAATGACCGGCTTAGCATCCGATAAAAAAGAACTCCAGCCACACATTTACAGCAAACAGGTCAAAAAAGATATTGAATACCGTTTCAAAGACAGTGAAGACCCGCTAAAATTGGTCATAGTACGTGACATGTGGCTCACAGGTTTTGATGTACCCTGCTGTCATACCATGTACATCGACAAACCCATGAGAGATCATAATCTGATACAAGCCACTGCAAGAGTTAATCGGGTATTTGGTAACAAGCCCGGGGGGCTGGTAGTAGATTACATCGGGATCGCAAACGAACTAAAACAAGCACTCAATAACTACACCGAAGCCAAAGGCAGAGGTGAACCCACAAGAAATGCTGAAGAAGCCTATTCCATAGTACTGGAAAAAATGGATATTGTTCGTGGGCTTTTCCATGGCTTCGATTACAGCGGCTTTGAGATCAATGCCTACAAACTGCTTGTACCCGCAGCGAACCATATCTTAGGACTTGATGACGGTAAAAAACGTTATCTGGACACAGTACTCGCCATCACCAAAGCATATTCATTGTGTAGTACTTTAGATGAAGTTGAACCCCTCCATGCCGAGATCGCCTTTTTTGCAGCCATCAAGGCAGCCATTGGTAAATTCACATCCGTTGATAAAAAACGGACACAGGAAGAGAAGAACTCTATCCTTAAACAGATACTTGACAATTCTATAATTGCAGACGGTGTCATTGATATATTCGAACTTGCAGGTTTAGAAAAACCAGAAATTAGCCTATTATCGGATGAATTTCTGGAAGATATAAGGCACATGAAATATCGTAACTTAGCAGTCGAATTATTAGAAAAGCTGCTAAAAGATCAGATAAGGTCAAGATCGTCCAACAATGTTGTTCAGGAAAAAAAATACAGTGAACGTTTGCAGGAAACCCTACGCAAATACAACAATCGTGCCATTGAGACCGCTCAGGTCATTGAAGAGCTTATCCAGATCGCAAAAGACTATCGGAAAGGGCTGGAACACGATGAAGCTCTTGGTCTGAACCCTGATGAAATAGCATTTTATGATGCATTGGCAGACAATGAAAGTGCTGTCCGTGAGTTAGGGGATGAAACCCTCAAAAAGATCGCTGTAGAGATCACTGAAAAGCTACGCAAATCTACTACAGTGGATTGGCAGGTACGTGACAGTGTAAGGGCCAAATTACGCATTCTTGTTCGCCGTACATTACAACGTTACAAATATCCACCGGATATGGCTCCGGAAGCTATCGAATTAGTGTTAAAACAAGCTGAAACGCTTTCAAATTCTTGGACGCAATAAGGAGGATTAAGGATAGTAACATAGAGTTGAAGATGGGTGTAGGTGAAAGTAAATACCAAGCTATGTCCATTTATTCCTACTTTCTGCAGATGTCTTTTTATTCATACTAACTTTTCTCAGAAATACCACATACTTATTTAATTTCCTCATTTGTCTCATTATATATCGCTTACCCTGTCGCTTTGTCACATATTATGGTTCTAAAAATCAATCTCTTTGCGCTTACCAGCTAAATGATATACCATCAAGGTTTGACTTTTTTTAAACAGCCGTGAGCAATGTTGGTTTCTTTTGTCATTTTAGACCTCCCATGCAGGTGGTTTTCCGAGGTTGGTGGCGGTTATCTGTCAGCCTTGATTTCTATCTCTCTGCGTTTGCCTGCCTGTCTGCTCGATATCGAGGACTGGGCACATTCACACACCACGGATCCTTTTGGCAAACTCCCATTTGTCGCACCTTCTCACAACTCGCAGTTCTTAATTTCCGATATGATCCCTGGAAAATAGTGATATCTCCACCTGTCATACCGTAGAGCATTTCTGCTTCATCTTGAAGAATTCCCATCTGTCCAAGGAACGCCCCCAAGGTCTGTAGCATAGGATCGGTAGGATTTTCTTCATTGAGGATACGATGGATACATTGAGGCCATTTGTCAGCAGTAACAGGAGTCTTTGATATATCCTCTTCTGGTAACGTCTTATTCTCATTCAATTTTTGAATTAGTGGGCATTCCCGGGGAACACATACGCCATCACCAAACACGGATTTGAGGGTACTACAAGAGAAGTGATAAGCACCCCACATCCCGACAGACTGCTCTATTCTAACTTGCTTCTCGTTTGCTGTTAGACCGCTACACCGATTAATGAATTCAGTAACGTACTTCTTGGATTCTGCCTGTGAAACACCTGAATCACTCCCCCTTAATACAATTGCTTGAGCGGCATAGTATCGCTGGCCCGCCGGGATTTGGGAGGCCAGGTTAAGAATTCTTTGAACACAGGGATATTCGCCTAAATCTGCATCCATTCTTGTGCTTGGTCGCTCTACTCTCTGTTCTGCTTTCAAGCATTCCTGATTAAGGACCTTCAACACATGACGGTGGAACTCTGTGTCTTCTATTTTCCACATTGGGATTTCGTCAGGAATTCTCAAGACTAGGTCTTTGGCCAGTGGTGGATATTCCGGAATCTTGTCAGAATCAATCTGTGTCTTGTAACGACCATCCTTCCGGAGAGCTCCAAAACAACGTACCATCGAACCCATTCGGTCTTTTGAGAAATGAATCTTCTTAAGGTCTACCCCTATGCTTTCCGGAGAAATGCCTGCATCTTTGAAGATATCCTTAAAGAGCGTCTCCCGGATTATTTGCATATAATCGATTCCGGTAACCCTTATCTTTTGCTCAAGCTCAGGATGTAGACTGAAAGGTGCTATGAATATGCTTACGTGTATCCCCTTTCCTCCACTATATGCACATTCTGTGATAGGAATCTTAGCTTCATCACAGTATTCGAGAAGCTTGACAATCCCGGACCTCATGGTTTGCCAGTTCTCAATGTCTGGATCGATAAAGATCTCGTTGGGCAATATCCCGCGGGTGTAAATTGGATTCCGGATCTTGTGCCAGATGTCATAAAATGGAAGCCAACGATACAGGTCTGGATCATCACCGTCCTCCACAGCTCCTTCTTTTGCTTTGATAAGGATAGGAGTGTTTCTATACTCTCCCTGTAGCATCTTTAGCCAGTTATGTTGTTTTTTGACAATCTCTTTGATCGTGAGTACGGTCATGCAACCACCGCCGGCAGTCTATAATTGTTTGGACCTTTGTCTTTCACAACATATAGTTCATTTCTTGCCCTGGAAATTCCCACATAAAAGACCCTCGCTTCAGCTGCAGGATCGATCCTCTTAGATTTCTGGATGGTCTGCGTGATTCCCGTATGCAAAAATACCTTCTCTGCTTCTAATCCCTTGCTCCCATGTATTGTTGTCAAAGTGGTGTAGATGTCATCTCTGCTTAATGGTCGGCTGTATCGAACTAATGTATTGTTGATCTTTGCCGCTTTCAGCTTCCCAGGATTGTACATATATGCAGCCGGATCTGGTGACTTCAGGATCTGATACAATTGGGGTGTCATAAATTTATGCTGATAGTCAGACGTGCGTGTTTTGTCTATGGTTGCTTTCAGTGCTTGTTTAGTTCCTTCAAAATTGAAGTATTTTGCAGGATAATTATCAACTAAAGCCTCGATATGTTCCTTTTCTAAACGTTGCGCATTTCTAGCTAATAGAATGGCATTTAAGGCAGATAACTCTGTCTTGGACCACTCATAAAGGCCATTCCACAAAATCCCATTCTCGGCCATCCTGAGAGCTATAGCATAGGCCTGATAGTTTGACCTCACCAAGTGAAATGCTGTATTGCTTGGTACCCCTTCCCACAACTCGACATGTGCGAAATAATCGCGTTCACGAAGCTGTTTGATTATTCCGTGTCGATGAGATGTTTCAATATCAGGCGTTTGCATTCCATGAGAATGTGCCAACTCTACTGCATAGTTCCAGATCTCAGGAGTAAGCCTATGAGACTCTGGCAAAACCTCAAGTTCACCTTGAAATTGGTCAAAATACTCCGGAGATCCTCCCCAAAATCCGTATATGCTCTGCAATGGATCACCCGCAATTGTTACATGATCCATTTCCTCGGCCCACATGTTGAAGATTTTGTTCTGCAGGTAAGTTAGGTCCTGGAACTCATCCACCATCAGAATATTTTGTTCCGGAACTAACTGTTGCTCCAGGACCTCCTTTAACATGTCGGAAAAGTCAATTAATCCGTTTTCTTTTTTCCATTCGTCATAATGTTTGAGATGATTGATGGCATTACTCGGACTAATTTTCAGTTTCCTGAAATTTGGATACTTCCGCACCATCTTTAGAGGGGTGTCTGTATTCGCTAACCATGTATGACAATCAATCAGGTCACTCCCAGGATTGTTATAATTTAGTGCTTTGAGCTTATATCCGGCCTCAGAACTGAATTGTTTGAGATCTGCAGAATCTACTACTTTTGCATGTGCTTGGCCACCCAAAAGCGTGTAACATTCCCCATGTATTGTCTTGATGTTCGACTCCAATATCTTAAAATCTATTTGTGTGGATGTTACCATCTTTCCGCGAATATCGTCCGCGGCATCCCGTCTAAATGTGGTCAACAACGTACTTTTTGGTCGTTTTACGAATTCTTTTATCAGCCTGGTTGTTTTTCCACACCCTGGAGCTCCCAATATGCTTGTTTTAGTCATATGTTCCTCCGGGTAGGATAGGTAAGAGGCACCTTGCCAATGGGTCTTACCGAAAAAACGCTATCGAGTAATATATAGGTAAGAAGGTAAGAGGGGTAAGACCCCCTTTTAAGTAAAAATATATTCCTATATAGTCTTACCATAAAGTCAGTCCTCATAGTCTTCCTCCTCAATTGATGGATTCTGGTTGTGAATTTTCTCAGGAATGAACCACCAACACCAGACATTTTGACCATGGACCTTCACACCTTGAGTTTTTTCTCTTTTGTAACCTCTGGCGGTCATTGCCTGGCTAACATCCTCAAGCGTCGCTTGAACACAGATCTCGTCCTTTAACATGGCGCCTACAGCACTTGCCGGAACAACATAGAACAATTCCTCGTGTGGCCGATGCTTAACAAAAAAAGAGCAATTTTCACCATCTAGCAAAACACTCTTGTCTTCGGTAATATCTGACCCTTTACACAACTGTTCAAGAAGCATGTCTGCAGCCATTACAGCATTTGTTTCATCAAGATCTCCCTGTTCAGCAATATCAGCAATGTACTCTGCAAAAACTGGCCAATCTTTCTTATCAATAGAAAGCATCTTTCCAAATGCATCATAATAGAGAGTTGTAAACCACCCCGATCCCTTTTGGATCTGTGCGGAAGTTAGGGTCAAGTCATGGCCATCTATGTATATGTGGGACTTGCCAGTATCCCCCTTTTTCAAGGAGGATGTTTTGATAACACGGTCAATCCGGTCCGTAACGTCCGCTATAGTGGTCTGCTTGCCTCCCCCATCAAACGGGTTCTTGTGGTCCACCAACTTCACTTCCGGCTATTCTCAGCACGTATGAGTACAACAAGCGCAAAGATGTAATCCTGCACTGTGGGAACAGATGATATGAGACCTTCCTCAATACACCATGCAAGCATCCCCTCCCAGCTTACCACATCTTCCAAACCCGCTTCAAAATACTCCCTCAAATAATGGCTTAACTGTTCAATCTCACATTTGTTCATCGCTCGGCCTCCATAATTTCACTGGCCACATCTACAAGCATCTTGAGTGTGGGATTAGTTTTTTCAATGATCTGATAGAGCTCAGGATCATTGTGTGCAGCTGCAAAGTCCTTGACCAGTGGATGCTGCTGAAGAACTTCAACGTCTGTCACTGTAACACCACCTGATTGAGAAAGGAAGGAAGTTTACCGTGTGGTATTTATACATTGTTCGTATATGTAAGAACATAGATATATCTTTGTGAGGGTACCCCTCATATGTTAGATCAAATAACATGATTTTCTCCTGAAAACCACTATATACGGCCCATGAACTCAGAAATATCTCTATAGATGATTAACACTATATATGATACAATCATACCTTTATTATACGGGTGAAATACACCTGTAAATTGTTGGAACAAGGCAGAGATGTCTTGAGTTTGGGCCGGGGGATATTACAGTATCCCTGTGGCTTTCAAATTATGATTTTAGTTCTGTTTCTCCAATTCTGGTACGTACTTGTCCACCAAAGCCCACATTTTTGTGCCTGTGGTCAAGGATTCTTTCTTGAGACGTTCATGCGTCTCCGGTTTTAGCAATATATTTTTCCATCCGGACATGTTTTCCTCCTTTTGATAGTGACTGGCTATCTCTCTACATATAAATGAAAGTCGAATTACCAATGTCACTGGTGTTTATTACACCTACATGTAGTAGACCCTGCAAGCTTATACCATTTGCGCCTAAAACGCATTGCTCCGCCCCTTTTTTCTTTAGATTAATGGGTTTTTAGATTAATGGGTTTTTAGATTAATGGGTTTTTAGATTAATGGACTTTTAGAAAAATCGAGAACAGACGTAACACATGTCAACAATAATTGGACTCAAATACTGCAAAAATCAGCAGTGAAAAAGATAGGATTAAATGCCAAAGCAATGCAACGGATGCAGAGATTAACAAATTTGTGTATATCTCTAGGACTTACAGAAGTCGGTTTACCATAGCAAGGACTAATTCCTTGAAATTCCCTCTTATGATCCAATGTGACAGACTCCATCCTTTTAACCTTAAGTCTGCTCTTTGATGGTTGAGATTCGCCAATATGCTTCAAATCGTGCAGGGCACTATCAACAAAGTCTGATGTGTAAAACTGCTCTGAGAACGTTCTGTGGCGATTTTCAGGGTCATGACATAAATGCCTAGCCAATTCAATGTATAATTGAAACTTTTATTATTCCTGGAGACTTCCGGACCGTCCGGATCTCCAAAAAATCACCCATAAAAGTTTAAGTTTTATCAAAATATCAATGTGAATATGGAACCTATTTTTGTAAAAGGAGTGAGGATATTAGACTCCTTTGATTATGATTGATTAGTTGCAAATATAGAAAAGGATTATCTTATAGACATCTTCGAGGTCTGCTTCTGGTCAGGTATGCGATACGTTGAGGTCCAGAGGTTGTATAAACCCGAATGGATTATGACGGAGAGAAGGACTGTACATTTGCCCTCAGAAGCTCAGAGAAAGGCTAAACGATTGCAGCTTGAAAGATATATCCACCCAATACCCCCACAACTTGAATCTGTACTCCGATATTTCTTCAAAGGGAAAAACCACCATCTTCATCCCGCTGGTCATTGCTGGCAAAGCCTGCAACATACAGGTTGCCTTCAACATCTGGAGCCAGCTTTTCAATGGTCATGCCATCATAACGCCAATCTTTTTCTTCCATGATTATACCACCTCATCTTGGTCCATTAGCTTCATCAAAGCCTCTGCATCTTCTTTGAGCACAGTGGCTATGTCTGCCTCTTCAGCTTCTGCTCTTATTTTAGCTTCTTCTTCTTTTGAAATGCCAGCCTTAGCAAAAACTTCAGCCAGTACCTCATCGTCTGTTCTCATTGCACCACTCCCTTCCTTGCTATCTTTTTTAAAGGACTGCCGAATGGAACCTTTGAGTCAAAAATAGCACCTTCATCAGCCAGCTTTAAAATCTCCGTACAATCATTCGGAGAACCAAGTCCACTATCTTTGACCTCTTTTTCTTTGCTCATAAAATCCCATCCTTCCTCATTTTCAATATGCTCAAACACCCTATTCATAGCTTTCCTATATCTGCTAAAAATCCACAGCATCGTGAGCAAACCCATCATAACCATGGCAAAGGGATACCACAATACCATCTCATAAGTGAGCCAAAAAAAGCCTAGTAAAAACCCATAATAAAACGTACCCAACAATGTAACTATGAAAAAGAACTGATTCAAAGACGCAACTCTCAATTGTTCCCTCATAACTTCCTTCATACTCAAATCATCCACCTCTTCTAAATTTCATATCATCCCACTGTTTATTGATCCTATTTTCCAACCTTTTCCTAACATGAGTATTGAGAGTAAATGGCTTCTCACTTTTAGCATTCTGCTTCATATAATGTAAAGTGCTCTTAGAGAACTCACCTTTCCTATCAAATATTGAAGTATATTGATGTCAGCCAGATCTTCCACACTTTGACGAGGCTGATTAAGCACCAATTCTAATGTTGCCACCACGTAAACTCACGCGAGATGTTTTATTAAGTCCCTTCCACGATCACTCTTCAACACTAACTGAAGCAGTTCAGGAATCTTCTCCTCGTATGCCTGGATCTTGTCAAGTGATTCACGGTCCAGAACAAGCGAACACTGGCTGCAGAACTTATCTGAAGGCCTTAGTACATTGCTACAGCGTGGGCAGGCCTTCAGGGTCACATGCCTCTTATCATCAGTCTTGAGGCCGTATTTCTCAAAGATCCTTTCATTGATCTCATTGTCAGTGAAGTTCGCATAGATCTTGAACATCTGTGTGGATCCACGAGACCAGCCAGCTCTGTGTTTGATCTCCTGTTCATTGAGACCGTCAAGGATCCAGTTAGTGATAGCAAGATGTCTGAAAATATGGGGATTTACCGGTTTCTTTATTCCTGCTCGTTTCCCGATGTTTAGGAGGGTTACACGGATTGTCTTGTAGCTCAATGGCTCATGGTTTCGGTCAAGGGTTACCCACAGAGGAGCTTCTAAATCATCTTGGAAAGGGTGTACAGAGATCCATTGGTTCAGGTATCCGGTTGACCAAGTAAGTGGAATCCCTTTGGCTGCAGTTGTCTTCTTGCTCCTTGATGTCTGTGATATATAAAGAATGGCTCCGTATTTGTTGAATTCGACGTGTTTGAGCCGGCAGGACGCTAGAGCTCCCACACGCATCCCTGAGTCAGCAAGGACAGCAATTAAGGCCTTGTCACGTGGATGCTTACAGGCCGCTAAAAGCCTGTCAAATTCTTCCCGGGACAGTATGTCGTGAGGCTGTACAGGACTTGCTACATCCTTTAGTTTGATGTTTTGTACCCACTTTGGAGGATCACCTGCATTAGACCATCTGAAGAATTTCTTCACTAGCTTCTTGTAGTTCCTTAAAGTGCTTTTTGCTAGTTCCTTTTCATCTTCCAGATACAGCAAAAGCTTGTCAAAATCGATTTGCGTAATTTGGTCAAGATCCTTGTGGAGATTTATGGCCTGGAACTGTTGTATCATCCGTGTGCCATAATTTATGTAGCCGGTGATGGTGCTCTTTGCAAGGCCTTCATGCCTACACGAAATAACAAACTGCTCCATAAGTTCCCGGTTTCTCTCCCCAATTTCTGCTTTTCTAAGCCTCTCCATTGCCTGGATGTATCCAGTATCAAAACTATGTATATCGTCCACGTCGCGAGTCATACTTCCTAATTGGATGCTTAGGACTATATAGTTTTGTTAGATAAGCCGGGCGGGACTACTACATTTATTTTATACAGTCTTATTGTTTTACAATAGGTTTTTTAATTCTTCCATATCGAAGAAAGCATTTTCTCAGTTATTCATATATATTCTGAATTTAGCTTTCAAGATCAAGAAGTATTTGATGAAATTGATAATATAATAACCGGACTTATCGCCAATCCCGCCAGAAAGGAAGTGCTCTGGATAATAACAGTTTCAAGCTCGGTATTCTTCGTGATAGAGTTCGAGAATTACCTGTATAAGAGAAAAAGAGATCATTAAAAAAAGAACTTAGAATGGATAATTGGAAGATCGCTTTCCAAATATCCATCCAATTCACATTTTTAGCTATTCCTGTATGCCAACGATCTCACTGCTTCCTTAGTCTATATGCGATCGATAGCAAACCAATGATCGCAAATATAGCTTCAAATCCTGGTGTTCTCTTTTCTTCGGCCGGGGTTGTAGCCTCTATAATTTCTTGCAGGTCTGCATTCATTAAAAGAGAAATACCCAGGAATGCTGGATCATCAGAGTAGTAGACGTATAGACTGTTCAACAGTTCATCAACTTCTGTGTCATCATCAGATCCTTCGCTCACGACAACTGTGATCAGAGCATTTTCTCCAGCTCCTCTGATCTCTCCCATTTTTGAGGCAACAGAATCCTCTATTTCTTCAGCTGTCAGCTCGATCTCATCCATGTCGTAGGTCATTAGAACAAAGAGATCAACATTGGGTGTAATGCCCTCTATACTTGACCTGTCATACACTGCCGGAATTCCTGCAGCTAATAATATCTTTCCAGCTGTTTTTTCATGGATAATTTTTAGAAGCTGTGCATTTTCCTGACACACCTGTTCCAATTCAACAGGATCGCAGTTTTTCAGGCTTATGTATATGCCATCAAATCCTGCAAGTGATTTCGTGTTGTAATCAAGGACTTCCTCGATCACCTCAATTGAACTTTCGTTGATCCCATCCACGAAATCTTTCTTGTCATCAAGGATCATTGCATGGACCGTTATGTTATTTTCATGGGCGGACTTTATGAACCTTTCAGAGCTCCAGATATTGTTGATATCCGTTCTCAAGAACACTGTATTTATGCCACTGGCCTTTAGATCGTTTATCAGGGAAGTTGATCTGTTGTCAGGATAAGGCTCAAAGATAAAGATCGCTTTTGTTCCACCATCAAAGGCAGTTATAGTGATGTCTTTCACAGGGTGAGTGACCTGCGTATCACTTTCTGGCAGGGGCCCAGGCTCTTGCGTAATGATCTCTCCAGGCAGGAATAAGGTTGGTTCCTGTGGTGTATATTTGCGTACAAGTGCATAATCCACAGCCATATATCCTGTATTATTCAAGGTACTGGCCGTACTTGCATACAGGTATAATTTCAATTCATTATCCGGGATGTGATCAATTACAGTTTCATCTTCAATGTCAGAAAAATAATCCATCTTTGTATCTCTTATCCCGTTCTTGAACCATGCAACCTTTTTGAGATCATCCTCTTCATACCATGCAACACCTGATGTATACCATGTCTCCTCCGCAATACCAAGGTTTGTCAGATCTCTTGAATTGAACCTATCGTCTTTCTTGGTCAGAGTCCACGAGACCTTGCTCTCATCGGTGAGTTCTGTACGATGGACTATCATATTTTCGCTTTCATCTTGCGGATCAACAAATCCCTGTTCCAGTGCCGGACCTCCTGGGACGGTCCCTGTGGAAACCTTCATTCTCTTGACAACGAACATGGAATTGATCCCAAATTGATCCCTGGAAGTTATTTTTGAAAAATCAGCGGGGTGTCTTTGCGGGGCTATCAGGCTGATGATCCCATTGCCAATATCAATATCCCCTCCGCCATTTGTTTCTGATCTCCAGCTCAATCGAGTTCCTACAAAATCATCGAAGAAATCGAACGTGGAATCCCCACTGCTAATGTCAATTGCAGCCGGATTTCCATAATGCATTGTCACATCGGTCATTCCATTAGAGGGAATATAAGGAACTTTGATCCATATTATAGCACTCTCTGATCCAGCATCCCACTCTTCGATCCAATGAGACAATTGCTGATCGTTTCTGGAAAATCTGATGTCTGTCCCATCAGTCTTTGCTTTTGAGAAATCGAAATTTGAAGGGTCCAGCAGAACCTGTATCTGGTAATTGGTTAAATCCTTACCAGAGTTCTCTTTTATTGTCATTTCTTCAGAGTAACTCCAGTCTCCTCCACCTGCATTGGATAAAGCAAGGCCTGTACCTGTCATTCCGGTCAAAATAACTATGAAAATGAGCATAAATAAGATTATTTTTCCTTTCATAAAATTCCCCTATCTTATTTATTACTCTGTTTTCATTTATATAGTATGTGTGGGGAGGATGGGAGGGATTATTGCATTATTTTAAAATCGAATTTCTCAATATTTAATCTCTTTTTGTTCATTCATTATTTTAGATTCTAACTTTCTCCATATTTATTTATATAACATTTCTCGTTATTTTATGCATGAGCTATCTAGTTGACAAACTTCCCTATGACCCTCAGAATCCTGAAGCAATTTATTCTTATGCTAAAAAATTAGAGGGTAGTAAATTTAGGGATGCATGTTCATGGGTCATAAGTGAAGAGTCCACTGGATATGGTGGTAATAAAGGTCATTTGGGTCAGTACCTAGAAAAAAACTACTTTCTTTATGAATTAAATTCTGATCAAAACCCTGATTTCAAAGAAGCAGGTGTTGAACTTAAAGTAACTCCTCTCAAAAAACTTAAAAATGGACATCTGGGTTCAAAAGAGAGAATTGTCCTTAATATCATTAACTATATGGAAGTTGTTAAAGAGGACTGGAATACCAGTTCATTTTTACATAAGAATTCACTTCTTCTTTTGATATTTTATCTTTTTGAGTCTGATAAAGACCGTCTTGATTATCTCATTAAATTCGTGACATTGTGGGAATATTGTAGTGTTGACCTTGAGATTATAAGGCAGGATTGGGAACGAATAGTTGCAAAGATAAGGGATGGTCACGCTCATGAGCTTTCAGAGGGCGATTCACTTTATTTGGGTGCTTGTACCAAAGGGATTACTAGTGCAAGCAGTTTAAGGGATCAACCTCATTCTACAATTAAAGCTAAACAGCGAGCATTTTGTCTCAAACAGAAATATGTTAATTACATAATATCTTCAACGATTGCAGCTGAAATGCCTACTAAGGGAATTCAGAATACTTTGGATGTAGAGCCTTTCATTAAGGACATAAGCGAATTAAAAGGTGCTAGGTCCTTTGAAGAAATAATCTTAGATCGATTATCAATATATTCTGGGCAAACAGTTGATGAAATCCATGAATTGGTTGGGGGTGAACTGAACAATGATGCCAAAGGCTATTATGCAAGTTTGGCTCTAAGGATGCTAGGTTTGAAAAAGAGCAAGATCGAGGAATTTGAAAAAGGGAACGTTGATGTCAAAATAATTAGACTAAATCAGAATGCAACTCCTAAAGAGTCGATGTCATTTCCATATTTCAAATACAAAGAGATCGTGGAAGAAAAATGGGATAATTCAACTTTATTGAATACTATTGACAAAAAGTTCTTCTTTGTTATTTATCAAGAAGATGAATTTGGCATACTATGGTTTAAAAAAGGTATGTTCTGGACAATCCCTTCTGATGATCTGAAAAAGGTAGAAAGAGTTTGGAAAGAAACCGTTAGTAGGATTATTTCAGGTCGTGCTGCTGATCTTCCTAGGATATCTGATAGTGAAGTGTGTCATGTAAGGCCACATGCTAGGAATAAAGAGGATACTTGTGAAACTCCAGATGGGCAACAGTTAATTAAAAAATCATTTTGGCTAAATGCAAAATATCTAAATGAGCAGGTTGCGAATTACAATTAAAATTAGTTTCTATCTATAATTACTAAGCATGTTGGGCTAAATTATTTTTGTAGGGTTTTTGTCCTTTCGATCAAAAGATATATTAAGAATAATCGTCTTTCTACTTACCATGGAAAAAACGAAATTAAAGGTTGCTGATTTCTTCTGTGGGGGTGGCGGTTTCTCTGAAGGTTTCCGTCAGAACGATCTGGATATTGTGTTTGCTCTTGACCACTGGCAACCCGCGATCGATACTCATCATTTGAACCATCCTGACTGTAATACTGTAAAGATGGATATCTTGGAATTGGACACTCCTGAAAAGATAGATGAGCACATCCCAGACGTTGATGTAATTATAGGAAGTCCTCCGTGTGTTTCTTTTTCTGGTTCTAATAATGCTGGAAAGGCAGACAAGACATTGGGAATAAAGCTGATCGAATCGTATCTTCGTATAGTCGCTTGGAAGAAGTACAAAAAGGGCGGCGTATTAAAATATTGGATATTGGAAAATGTTCCCAATGCAGGCAAGTACATTAAAGATAAATATACTTGGAAGGAACTAGGTCTTCCTGGGGAGGGCCCTGATCTTAAAATGGAGGTCAGCAACGTCTTTAATGCAGCAGATTATGGTGCACCCCAGGCAAGAAAAAGGTTCATGTGTGGCGAATTTCCTGCACCTGTTCCTACTTGCAAGGATAAAGATGATTGGCTGACAATGAAAGAGGTCATGCACTCTTTGGGGAACCCCCTTGAAGGAGATAATGGGGGTACTATAACTGATCCAAACTATGGTTTTTCTATAGCTTCCAATTCACTGACCGATCATTTTTATGATACTCGTGTAGCAGATTTCGAGTGGAAGAAAGCGAAAAGGATGAAAGAGGACCATGGTTTCATGGGCAAGATGTCATTCCCCGAAAACCTTGATAGGCCAAGTAGGACGGTTATGGCCACCAGATCTGCATCTACGCGTGAATCAATGATATTTGAAGCGATAGATGAGAATGGAAAACACATTGGATATAGACTGCCCACGATAAGGGAAATCGCTTCAATGATGTCATTCCCGATCACATACCAGTTCCAAGCAGGTAATGAATCTTCTAAATATCGTTTAGTGGGCAATGCGGTATGTGCTAAACTTTCATCTGCTCTAGCTAAAGCCATACTCGAAAAAGAGAACATTGAACCTCCTATGGAGTTCATACCTTTGCCAGCCACTAAACCTTCGTTCGATCTTACGGGCACTAAAATAGAACTAAAGGACCAGAAAGATAAGATGCTAGATGCTAAATTTGCAATCCATATCCCTTATATCAAGATAAGGGGCTTCCGTGTTGAACTTACGAACAAGAACTCAGATTTCAAGAGTGGAAATATAAAATGGTCTTGTGTATTGCATCAAGGTAGTGGGAAGAATGCCACGATGTGCAGCCCTGAAGAATGTGATCTTATAGGATTGGTAAGCGAGGTCCCAAAATTTGATGATCTTATCAATGATGTGAAAAGCACTTTCGATGAAATCGATACGACCTCCATGGATTTGCAGAAGGCCTATGTTTCCAGTTGTCAAACTGAGGATATAACTCCAGAGATGGCTTTGCAGAAGATGCGAGATATCATCGATGCACATTTCCCTGATGAGAATGCCATGGTGGATAATTCAGGGGGAAACGTAGCAATCAATCGGGAAAAAGTGCCGCTTAGGATAGTAGCGGGCTTGTATGCATGTGATCATTTTGTGAAACAGTTGAAGTAAAGGCGAATTTTTGAATTGATTGTGGGAAATATGTTCATTTATCCCACAGTTCTTTTACTTTTTTAGCACAATTCTGCACATTTTCTTTTATCTGACATTCCCAGAACACCAGCACTTTCCATCCATCTTCTTCAAGTTTCCGTTTCTTCTCTGCATCCCTTTCAATATTCTTCTTGAACTTGTTCGTCCAGAACTCGATGTTGGACTTTGGGAGGGGGAGGTCACAGAAAGGACATCTATGCCAGTAGCAGCCGTTGACGAATATGGCTATCTTTTTACCCGGATAAGCTATATCTGGATGCCCAACTGCTTTTTTCCAATGTAAGCGATAGCCTGGAATGCTGATATCTCTTAATGCCTTTCGAAGTATGAGTTCAGGCTTAGTGTTCTTCCCTACATTCGCACTCATTACCCTGGAGGTAACATCTGACTTGGGTATTGGAGCTCGGCCGTCACGGATGTATTCTTTTTTCATGTTCTACATTTCATTCTTTTTGGTGGTTTGTACTACAATGGCAAATCACTGCATTTGTTCCAACAATTAGGAAACGGTTCTGTGAAGTATTCTGGTGAATTGAATTATCGAGGTCATCAAATAAGAGATGGCCTTGACAGAAACAAGTATAGTAGAAAGATAATTGTCTTTGAATTAACAAAATAAGTCCAATGAAAAGCAAAAAAATGAGGATTACTCCCTCAATCAACCCTCAAACTCTCAGCCAACTCTTCCAGATCGTTCCCTGCACCACTCACAGCTACTATCGAATGCATTGAACCGCCATTATCCCCGTCCATTCTCGGAATGATGTGGACATGCACATGTGGCACTAACTGACCGGCAGCAGCCTTGTTATTGAGACCGACGTTCGAGCCGTCCGCTGACATTGCATCCTCTAACATCCCTGTTAGCATCTTCACGGTGGCAAAAAGTGAGCCGGCATCTTCCGTTGGCATGTCGGTAAAGCTGTCGTAGTGCTTTTTTGGGACAACTACGGTATGCCCTCTGGAACAGGGGTTAATGTCAAGGAAAGCATAGGTCTCCTCGTCTTCATAGATCTTGTGGGATGGGATTTTTCCCTTTATTATATCGCAGAACAGACAATCCATATTTTGACTCCTCATACATAGTTCTGCTTTACTTATTTATAATATTCTAATGGGAATTCATTATTTCCTGTTTCTGTTGTATGTTGCGAGTAATGCTATTGCGAGCAGTGCTGAGGGAAAGGTGAATGCCGGAGTTTGTTTATTTTCGGTTTATAAAAAATATGCAGATGCGAACACTGCACCCAAGATCACAAAGATGCCGATGACAGAGAACTGTATATATACATCATTATTGCGTGTCAACTACCCCTGCCTGAAGGAAAGGGTTTGTAAGTGAATCATTAAGTTGCATCTTGTGCAACTTTCAACCCTACATTTCGCTGGTTGACAGTCAGCTTACTCAGACAAGATATACCTGCCTGAGCTATGTTTCGAGCAGCATTGAGATCAGCATGTATCTGAAATCCACAATTACGACAACGGTAAGAACTTCCATCCCGATTCCCTTTGTAAATGTGTCCACATTTGGAACATTTTTGACTGGAATATCTGGGGTCAACCGAAACAACTTGTTTAGCCACAGCTTCGGCTTTGTAGCGGATAAATTGTTCAAGTTGATAGAAACTCCAATTGTTGAGTTTCCTGTTAAAGTTCTTACCTCTGCGTTTCTGAACGCGAATGCTAGTCAAGTCTTCAAGAGCAATCACATCAAAGGGCATATTGACAATATCTTTGGCAATACAATGGTTAACATCCGTCACAAACCGTCTTTCCTTTCTGCTGATCTTCTTAAGAAGACGTTTAGCAGATTTGGTGCCTTTGGACTGGAGTTCCTTCCTCAGATATGCATATTTAGCTCTTGTATTTTTGATGCTGCTCGTATTGAAAAAGACATTATTAGAACAAACCGCGACATTGACAATCCCTCGGTCGATACCAAGAACAGTATTGCCAACCGGTTTAGGAGATTCGACACGAAGTGTTACGTGCAAATAGAACACATCCTGCAGGTGATTATAATTAAGAGCTGAACTCCTAATTTTCCATCCAATGTATTGTTTGTAGTATTCAGGTATATTGAAAGATATATCTACTCGGCCGTGGATGGATGCAACAGTAGCAAAACCGTGTTCGAAAACAATACGGATAACTCTTTTGTTGTAACGAATTGCCGAATGTGGATGGCTCGATGGAAGCCTTTTCAATTTAACGCCTTTGAGAGCTTCGCATGCAACGTCTCTTGCACCCTGGACCAACGAAGACGGCAGTTCAGGGTGTCGTTTCCGAATGTCTTTGTAAGTAGCATGATGGATAGATACCTTGCTATGAGTATGGTTGTTGAAACCATATTCAGCAACCTCGTTGAAAACTTGGTTGAAAAGCACAACTGTTTGCTTGAGATTTTCTTTGCCTTCGTCAGACATGTCCAGTTTCAATTTGATGGTTCTATCCACATTCATATATTACGCGGTATAGGTAATATGCGTAACGTCTAAACAGAAGTAAACGAGGTATAAGAACATGACAAGAGCTGATAAAGTGACGCATTCCTCTCCCAGCTGACTCAAGGGGTCTCCTGCTGATTGTGTGATGAATCTTATTGGCCTTTTCAAGAGCACACTATGGGAGAATGCAGCTAGCTTCGTTCTTAGGCCCTGTGCATTCTTTTGGAGCGAAAAGACATCGTTTTTCATGTTGCCACCTGCCAGATGTTCCTTCTTTTAAGGAACTAATCATTTGCAGATGGTCATACTTCTTCTACTTTAAATAAATATTTAATAGTAAATGTATTATTTTTTGTAATAATATTATTTCAGAAGTAAGTTGGATATATTAATCCAATACTCATTTCTGAAAAGGGGTGAAAGCTGTGCTGTTGTTGAAATGACTCGATCCAAAAAGATCGTCATGATCATATAATTCTCTCAAATGTGAGAGCTTTAATTAGGGGCCATATTTACCGCGTAACTTGCATTAATGTAGCTATCTTCTCAATATATTTTTATGCGCTTATATTCTGTTGTTTTAAAAGATGTTTTCCGCAGGAAAGCTAAACTTGCGATCGCAGTCCTGGGGATCATTGTTGCAGCATCCGCTATGGTTGCGGTTGTTACAACGTTTTCTGCTGCAACTGAAAGCCTTTACGAAGAATCGAACAATTTCGGTGCTAATATCATCGTAAGGCCGCAGACAAATTCGATACCCTTGATAGCAGGTTCGACATCCCTCGGGTCGATATCCACTGGTGATAACTACATATTGGAGTCTGATATTCCCGGAATATATGATATCGAGAACAGTGCGAATCTGGGGGTGGTGGCACCTCGTTTGTATGGTGTTGTAGGACTTGGACACGAAAATGTCATAGTAATGGGGGTTGATGTGGAGCAGGAACAAAATCTCAGGTCGTGGTGGAAAGTAAATGGGGAATGGCTATCTGACCCCAATGGAACGGAAGTGATGCTTGGTTCGGACATAGCAAAACCACTGGGTTTGGATGTTGGCTCGGCCATTACCCTTGAAGGGAATGGCGTTGACATGGAATTTGAAGTGGTCGGTATTGTTGAGAGCACGGGTGGGGAGGAAGACGGCTACATAATAATGCCCCTCTCTGTTTCTCAGACCCTTCTTGATAAAGAGGGGAAGGTCAGCAGCATTGATGTCCGTGCCCTTTGTAATGACTGTCCTGTGTCCGAAATGAGCCTCCAGATAGAAGGCGCCCTGCCTGACGTGGAAGCCAGGGCAATGAGTCAGATCGTTCAGAGTGAGATGGCCATGATCAAGCATACTCAAACGTCTGCAATGGCGATCTCTATCATAACCCTGCTTGTAAGTACCCTTACAGTTGCCTCTACCATGCTTGCATCTGTGAACGAAAAGATAAGGGAGATCGGGATCATGCGTGCAATTGGCGCAAGCGATCATCAGGTCATATCAATGTTGTTCCTTGAAGGAGCATTGATCGGAACGATCGGGGGCAGCATTGGATTTGGGACCGGAACTTTGCTATCTTACCTAATTGCCCCTTTACTGGGCTTTGCTGAACCTTTCCCAATGTGGGAACTGTTGCCTCTGGTCTCCGGTATGGCTGTGCTGGTGGGAATTGTCGCATCCATAATCCCGGCAAAACGGGCATTGAGTATTGATCCTGCGGAGGTGTTAAGGAGTGTCTAACGGACTGATCCATGCAAGTGGATTGAAAAAGAGCTACAAAATAGGACCTAATGATGTTGAGGTGCTGCATGGCATCGATATGGACATTGAAAATGGGGAGTTTGTGTCCATCATGGGGCAATCCGGGTCCGGTAAAACTACCCTGATGAACTTGATAGGCATGCTGGACAGACCCACAGGCGGGTCCATTCTCATAGACGGGGATGATATCACTACAATATCCCGGAAAGAGATGGTCGATTATAGGCGTAGGACTGTGGGTTTCGTGTTCCAGCAATTCCATCTGATCCCCTCTCTTACCGCATACGAGAATGTTGCCTTGCCTCTTGTTTTTGCAGGGGATAAAGGTCATAGTGCAGCCCTTGATGCCCTTGAAAGAGTGGAGCTTTCCCACCGTTTGGACCATAAACCCTCTGAGCTCAGTGGGGGGGAACAACAAAGAGTTGCTATCGCAAGGGCATTGGTCATGAGTCCTAAAATACTGCTTGCGGATGAACCCACAGGAGCACTGGATAAAGAAACAGGGGAGAGGATAATCTCCCTTCTCAATTCCCTGAAGGACGATATGACAGTGGTCATGATAACGCACAATCACGAACTTGCCAGAATGTCGGACAGGATCATCAACTTACAAGATGGAAAAATAAAGGAATGATATAAAATGAATTCAAAATTAATAGGGACCATACTGTTGATAATGATCGCGGTTGCGTTCGTACCCGGATGTCTTGAAAATGATACACAGGCAGAAGCTGCTGTTGAACCTGTTGTGGAATTTGCCGTTAAACCTATTGCAGCAACGTGGATAGATCCGGAAGTATCGGGCAATATTGTTACGATCCCTGTCCAGGCGATCGAGGAGAACGTGAACACTCATTTCAAGGTAAATACCGAAACAGGTGAGATCGCAGTTATGGCCTATAAGCTAGGTGACGACATAATAGTCAGATCGAACGTTTGTCCGCCATGTGGCTCAATTGGTTTTTCCCTTGACAAGGATGTGCTTGTCTGCGATTCATGCAGAACTACCTTTGATGCTAATAACGGAGAAGGCATACAGGGATCATGTGTGGCATATCCGAAAGAGAACATTCCTTATACCATCTCTAATGGAAATGTTGTAATGGGTCTGGATGATATTGTGGCAGGTCATCTCGAAACAGTCCAGAGGGGATGAAGGGATAAAGGCTCCTCTTTCCTCCATTTTTATTATGATGTTCTATTTTTGTCTTTGTCTTTTTCGTTTTTGATCAATTTCTGAATAAATCTAGAATAAATTTGCTAAAGGTCGATCTCCAATAGCTTTAATACACTTAAAAAGTAACCAAAAATTATATGAAAATATTACTTCCCACTGACGGGTCAGGATATTCGGAAAACGCTGCAATGGTTGCAGGTCAGATCGCAAGCAAACACGATTCTGAGGTCATAATCGTTCATGTGGTCGAAGACAAGGGGCTTGGGAGGAAAACGTGGCGTGAGAATGGCGCTGAGCACGTTATCAATAGCGTAAGGGAAGAACTTCTCAAAAGAGGGTGTAATGAGCAGAACATCATATCGGAGATAGTTGATGGCCATGCCGCAGAAATGATCGTAAAGACCGCAAAGAAGCACAATGTCGACAGGATCGTTATAGGAACTCGTGGTCACACTGGAATTAAACAGATAATGGGTTCTGTGACACTGAAGGTCCTTCAGATGTCACCAATACTTGTTCTGGTCGTTCCGCCGGAATTTCGGTTATAATTAAAAATGTTGGTCAAAGGCTGATATGTTCTCTGATCATCTCTTTTCCCGCAAGGACATCTTCGATGGAAAAAACTTCCAGATTGAAGATCCCTTTGTAACCTTTAAGTGAATTAAGCACTGAATAATCGATCGTGCCGGTTCCGGGTGCCATGTGCTCATCTCCATCGTAATTGGAGGTCCATTTTCCGTAATTGTCATGCAGATGCACATGTATCACTTGTTCTGATACTGTCCTTATGAACTCGTTCAGTTTCTCGCGGTCTCCGCCGCAGGTCAGGTTCGCATGACCGATGTCAAATGTCACCCCAAGGTTCGAAGAATCCACTTCATTGACCACTTTGAGCAGTTCCTCAGCTTCACAACAGAGATTGCCGGGGTCGGTTGCCTCTTTGTTCTCGAGTCCTAACATGACATTGTTCTCTGACGCAAAAGCTGCAAGTCTTTTCAGATTGTCTGTCATTCTGTCAAGGGACCTTTGTCTGTCATCGCCAACTCTGCCGGGATGGATGACTACTGCTTTTGTTTCGAGCTTTCCTGCAAGGGCTATGCATTCTTCCATCAGCTTGAAGTGAATGGGTCCCATGGATGCAGTATCAACTACAAGGGCCTTTGGATATGTTGGAACGTCTGCAAAATAATGTGCATGCATGGATGTATCAAGATCGCATGTGGACAGTTCGTCGAGGATCTGTTCTAACCTGTCTTTCTGAAGGTAGTTTCCTTCATACACTCCAAGTTTTGGCATATATAACTCGACGGATCTGACATGCTGGTCCAGCTCTTTAAGACCGCCTGCAAAGGAAGATGCACCTATTATCATATTGATTAGAACTAAAATAGCCTCTAATAACTATTTTGGTCTGGTGCAACAAACCAAAATCCTTATCTAAATTTACCTGATAGATGGTTTCAATGAAGCTGTATGTACCACATGTAGGTCATCTTGAAGGACTTGAAGACCTGCTTTCAGGACCAACCTGAGTGCGCCGAAGCTTGAGGAGATCGCTATACAGACGGAGTACGCACATGATAGGGGCGTGAAGATGGAGATCGTCCTTAACAGCTCCTGCATGGGCGGACAGCAACTTACGCCGGAAGGTTACCGAACCATCGATTGGTATTTCGATAAGTTGAACGGCATCGGGATAGATTCGATCACTGTTGCAGATCCCCTTTTTGTGGAAATGCTCGCAAAGGATTATGATATGGATGTGGTGGTCTCGGTACTCTCTTTTGTGGATTCTCCGCAGAAGGCCGAGTTCTATGAACAACTTGGAGCAACTACGATAGTCATCGATCCTGCAGTGAATAGGCAATTCGATAAACTGGAAGCGATACGGGACGCAGTATCATGCGATCTGAAGCTGCTTGTAAACGAGGCCTGTTTGTATCAGTGCCCCTTCAGGTATGCTCACTTCAATTTCTTCTCACATGCCAATGGTCCGGGGCCAAAGCCGAATGTGCTTGATGATTATTACTACTTCAAGTGCCTGTCCTTGAGGATCAATGATTCGCAACAGCTCATAAAATCGCCCTGGATCAGGCCGGAGGACCTTAAGGAATATCGCCATATCACGGACACATTCAAGATTGGTGGCAGGACGCAGTTCATCAACTGGATCCTTAGTGCCGTAGATGCTTACGCTAACGAGAGCTATGAAGGCAATCTTATTGACCTGTTGGATAGTATAAAGGACCTGAAGGACCATTTCTTTATCCCTAACAATGAGCTGAACGGGGCCATAGAGCAATGGAAAAGATGCGATAAGGTCTGCCACAAGTGTGGATATTGTAAGCGCCTTGCTGAGAAGATCATTCGGGTATATTCTCAGGATGAGGACGGACGTCGTATGATACCATTGGGATCATCAGGAGATAGAACATGACTATTATACAAGATATGCTGAAAGCACATGGAGCATTGGAGAACAAACTTCGGGAACTTTTGGGTATACCTGTCTTTCTGATCGAAATGGATGCCTTTGCCCTTCCCTGTGGATGTGGTGGTATCACAATAAACACGCGTGGGCTCCAACTGGATGATCTGGAGGTCTTCGAAGAGCATATCCTCAAATACTTTACTGAAACGGTCACATCCCTTGAGATCGACCCTTCTTTCCTTTTTGTCCGCCTTATTCCTGGAACTTCTGAAATTGCATCGATAAATGCACGTATGCTTTGTAGCAATTGTTACATGGATTTTGGCAGAGGGAGCGGCAAGCAGCCACGTCCTGATATTTATATCTTAAGGTTCGACAGGCGAGAATGAGAATAATTCTTGCAGAACCCTTTTTTTCCAGAAAAGTTCCGAAAGGTTTATGAATGATTTTAGATAATGCTGACCATCTTACGTTAGTCTATGCCATATTTACGTAATATGTGGCTAAAATATCGAAGATAGTGTATATTATTCGCACTTATATTATTGATTTAGAACTACGAAGGAGGAAAATAAATGGAACCACTCATGGGCATGGGTGTTCTAGCACTTATGGGCGCTGCCGCAACTATTGCTGGCACAACTGAGGATCTCGAATCTGATGTCGGATCTCAGAGTAACCCAAATTCACAAGTACAGCTAGCTCCCCAAATGATGTATCCACATAGGATCTACAACAAAGCAATTTCTGGTGAACCACCATCGAATGCATTGATCTGTGCTATTGGCGGAACCGTGGCATCTGTATTGATGACCGCAAGTCTGTCTGTGATCTTTGCTATCGCTATTGGTGCACTTGTTGCTACCGCAGTACACGGAACATATTGTATTACGGCTTACATGGGCCGTACCGCAAGTCAGAAACGTTTCAGACAACCAATCTACCTTGATATTCTCAGATCACATACGCCAGTGATGATGGGATATGCATTCATTACAACATTCTGTATCCTTGTTGTATCATACATCATGGTGGCCGTTCTTGCACATCCTTTCCCACTTACGCTTCTTGCGTTCATTTGGGGAATCACTGTCGGAGCTATCGGTTCATCCACTGGTGATGTTCATTATGGTGCAGAGCGTGAATTCCAGAACGTTGAGTTCGGATCAGGTCTCAATGCTGCAAATTCCGGTAACATTGTAAGGAAAGCAGAATCTGGTCTTCGTAATGGTATCGACAATTCATGGTTCTGTGCAAAGTTCGGAGGCCCAGTAACCGGTCTTGCATTCGGTATGACCGTTTTCTTAAGCGGTTGGGTAACAGCTGTTTTTAACCCTGCTACCAGTCTCACAATGGGATGGCTTTCAGTTGCAGCAGGGGTAATTTTGGTGTTACTTATGATCATCTGGAACAGAAAGATCGAAGTAGCAGCACGTAAGGCATTTGGTCCTTACAAGGAAGAAGAGGAGGTCGCTGCATGATAGATGTAGCAGGAATTATCGCAGAGAACATTTTATACATCGCAATGGTGACCATTGGCGGTATGCTTATTTCATGGAGTGTTCACTTCGTGCCTGTAGGTGGAGCACCTGCAGCTATGGCACAGGCAACCGGTATTGGTACCGGTACTGTACAGCTGGCTGCTGGAGCAGGTCTCACAGGACTTGTGACCGCAGGAGCGGTCATGGCAGTATCTGATAGTCCCCTACTTGTTGTTGCATCCGGTGGAGTCGGTGCAATGATCATGATATCTGTAACAATGATCGTGGGGACATGGGTTTACGTATATGGTGTTGGTGTACCACCAGCATCCGCAAAAGTAGACTATGACCCTATCACAAAGGACAGGCAGGACATCTACGTTTCACAGGGTACTGAGGGACACGGACTTCCAACCGTCTCATACGTAAGTGGTGTTATCGGCGGTGCTCTTGGTGGCATTGGCGGTTCGATTATCTACTTCGCTCTCATGAGCACGAGCACTGGTCTCACCCAGAGTAACCTTGTAGCACTTGCAAGTATCTTCGCTGTAGGAATCTTTTTCGTGAACGCTGTTATTCCTTCATACAACATTGGAGGAACCATCGAAGGTTTCCACGACCCTAAGTTCAAGAAATGGCCAAAGGCAGTTCTTGCATCCTTTGTGGCAACATTGATGTGTGCTTTCGTTGGTATAATCACTATCGGAGGTCTCTAATATGTCCGCAGGAGGAGCTGGTGGAGAAGCCACAGGTGGCATTCCACAGAATAAGTTGATCGCTCTGGGAACTCTCGGAGGTCTCGCAGGAGCATACGGAGGTCATTTCCTTTCCGTTGCATCACCCGCATTCGCATTCATTGGTGCACTTGGCGCTATCTGTGCGATCGTTTGGGGAGGTGCAGCTGTCAGGCGTGTAGCAAGTTACGGTCTTGGTACCGGTGTTCCATCCATTGGTATGATGGCACTTGGTATGGGTGTTGTTGCATCCATGTTCGGACTTGCAGTAGGAGGCATTGCCGGACCTATCGTAGCATTTATTACAGCAGCAATTATCGGACTTGTCATTGGTGTACTCGCTAACAAGGTCCTTGGAATGGGCATTCCTATTATGGAACAGTCCATGACAGAGATCGCTGGCGCAGGTGCACTTACCATCATCGGCCTTAGTGTCGCAATGACAGGTACCTTCATGTTCGATGCAGTACTGGAAACCGTTGTTGCAACCGGATATATCGCAGTGATCTTCATCGCTGGTGGTATGGCAATTCTCCATCCATTCAATGCGAACCTTGGTCCTGATGAAACGCAGGACAGGACATTGATGACCGGTGTTGAGAAAGGTGCGATCGCAATGGTCGTTGCAGGTATCGTAGCAACCGTCGCAGATGGGGCATCCGCTGTTCCAACTATACTGATCGGTGTTGTCATATGGTACATTGCATTCAGTAAGTATGTCAAACTCGTTAACAGAGACGCATATAAGGTTCTTGGAACCGGTCTTCTGCCTACTGAGGAGGAATTAGAATGAGCATGGTACACGTAGCACCAGAAGCACATCTTGTATTGGACCCACTTACATCAGTTCTGGCAGCAGAACGTGAGGACATCATCTGTTACTCAATGGACCCTATCATGGAACAGGTCAATGAACTTGATAAGATCGCTGATGATCTGGTCAATTCACTTTCACCTGACATGAAGCTTTTGAACGCCTTCCCCGGAAGGGAAGACACAGCATTAAAAGCAGGTTTCTACGGTAACACTTTCTATGGTGTTATAGTCGGTCTTGTCTTCTCAGGTATGATAGCATTGACACTATACATCCTCAGTTTGATCGGAGGTCTATAATATGGTAGATAAGAGAGAACCAGCAGTAGACTGGCCAACCCTAAAAGGTGAATACGAGGTAGGGGACGTAAAGAACTGCGTTGCTGTTATCACCTGTGGATCACACATATCCGGCGGCCCACAACTTGAAGCAGGGGCTGCAATTACAGGTCCATGTAAAACAGAGAACCTCGGTCTTGAGAAGGTCGTTGCACAGATCATTGGAAACCCTAACATCAGATTCGTGATCATTACCGGTTCCGAAGTCAAAGGACACATTACCGGTGAAGCGTTCATGATGGTCCACAAGAACGGTGTAAGTGATAACCGTATTGTGGGTGCAACAGGTGCTATTCCTTATGTTGAGAACCTCACTGATGAAGCGGTCGAAAGACTTCAGCAGCAGGTTGAAATGATCGACATGATCGGTACCGAAGATATGGGACAGATCGTTGCAAAGATCAAAGAATGTGTAGCAAAAGACCCTGGAGCACTTGATGTTGATCCTATGGTCCTCGAAGTCGGCGAAGCTGACGGCGAAGGTGAGGAAGAGGCTGGCGGACTTAAGCCAATGGCAGCTGAGATCGCAACTATCAGGAACAGGATCCTTGATATTGACAGAGAAATGGTCATTGCCGGTAACTGGAACAAGTACCACGCAGGCGTACACGCAGGTAAGGTCGAAGGTATCATGATCGGTCTTGCAATTACGCTGTCACTACTTGGCCTATTGTTATTCGGGAGGTAATTGACATGGCAGAAGAAATAGAATCTGGACAGGGAGTCCCAATGGTAATCAGCCCACAGATGGGTGCCATTGAAAACGTTGTCGATAGAATTCGATACAGGGCTCAGCTTATCGCAAGGAACCAGAAGCTCGACTCCGGAGTTAATGCCACAGCTGCAACCGGCTTCATTGTCGGGTTTGGATTCGCAGTTCTGATGGTACTGATACTCCCATTGATCATCTGGCAGTTAGGTGGTATAATATGAGCGACGCAAAGAACACAACACCAAGTGTTGTAACAGACCCTGCAGATTTCAATGAGGTTCTTGAGAAGCTCAATTTGATCGACGAGAAGATCGAATTCGTAAACAGTGAGATCGCACAGAGGATCGGAAAGAAATTAGGTAGGGATATGGGTATACTGTACGGAGCAGTAGCTGGTATATTGATATTCTTGATCTACATTTCACTCTCTCCTATACTCATCTGATAAGAGGTAATAACATGTTTAAATTTGACAAGAAACAGGAAGTATTCGAGGTTGGCGGCGTCAAGTTCGGCGGTCAGCCCGGGCAGTACCCAACAATTCTGATCGGTTCAATGTTCTACAACAGACACAAGATCGTGACCGATGAAGATGAGGGAGTTTTCGACAAGGAAGCAGCAGACAATCTCTGGAACCACATGCTTGAGATGACCGATGTAACAGGTAATCCATGCGTTAACCAGATCGTCGGTGAAACACCACAGGCTATCAAGAAATACATCGATTGGTTCGTTGCAGAAGATGACAAGACACCTTTCCTTATCGACTCATCCGCAGGCGAAGTACGTGCTGCAGCAGCAGAATACGTGACAGAGATCGGTGTAGCTGACAGGGCTATCTACAACTCTATCAACGGTAGTATCCACGACGATGAGGTCGAAGCTATCAGAAAGAGTGATATCAATGCTTCAATCGTCCTTGCGTTCAACGCAACAGACCCAACCGTAAAAGGAAAGCTTGAGGTTCTTGAGACCGGTGGTCCAGGTCAGACCATGGGTATGCTCGACATCGCAAAGGACTGTGGCATCACAAAACCACTCGTCGATGTAGCTGCAACTCCACTCGGAGCAGGTGCTGGTGCATCCATGAGAGCAGTAATCGCTGTAAAGGGTCACTTCGGTCTCCCTGTAGGTGGCGGATACCACAACCTTGCTTCTGCATGGGACTGGATGAAGGACTACAAGAAGGGCTTCGAAACAAAGGAACAGCGCAAGGCAGTTTACATGCCAGCAGATATCGGAACGAACCTTGTCCCACAGACACTCGGTTCTAACTTCCAGCTGTTCGGTCCTATCGAGAACACTGACACAGTCTACCCTGCAACCGCAATGGTAGATATCATCCTTGCAGAGACCGCAAAAGAACTCGGTCTTGAGATTATGGATGAGAACCACCCAATCAACAAGCTGGTCTAAACAACCAGCTTTTCATTTTCTTTTTTTTAACTTATTTCTAATTTCCTGATCAGTATTTTGGTTTCCTCTTCTGGTTCATAAAGTTGTAAAACTCCAAAAGTAATATTCCTGCATAAATGATCTTCTTTAGAAAAATAGTGACGGAAGTGGCATTTTATTTATACGGTGGGTTCAAATTACGCTTTATGAATCAAAAAAATTATCCTGCACTCATTTTTGCCATCATAATATGTCTTGCAATTATACTGTTACTTGGCCTATTGTTATTTGGGAGATAATTGACATGGCAGAAAAATAAAATTCGAAACGGAAGTCTCAATATTCATTAGCCTACAGACACTCGGTCTTGATATCATGGATGGGAACAACTCACTCAACAAGCTGATCTAAACAAGAAGCTTCTCATTTTTTAAAACCCCGCATGCTTTGTTCAAGAGCAGCATGCATGTAAAAAAGTGAGAATTAAGGTAGATCCTCGATCATCTCAAAAAAAGCTTTGTTCAATGTAGAATTGAGGTCAATGCCCAGTTCCTCTACGGTATATCCAAAAGCAAGCCCTAACAATTGTGTGTAATGTAGCACCGGTATTGAATGCTCTGTGCCATCTCTTTCATTAAGGTCGGTCTGTCCCACATCAAGCTGCATATGGCAGAACGGGCATGCATTGACAATACAATCAACCCCTGCTGCTTCTATCATTGACAATTTATGTTCTGTGAGAGCAAGGGCTTCATCGCTCAAGGCAGACCTGACCCCTCCGCCAGCACCACAACATTCCATCTTATCTGGATAATCCACACTTACTGCCCCTGTGGCCTCGACAAGCTCATCAAAGAATGAAGGCCTTTCCACATTCATGCCTGCTCGTCCCTTTGAAGGCTTCAGCAGGTGGCAGCCATAATGGACAGCTACCCTGATCTCCAGGGGGTTTGTGACAAGCTCACGTATATTCTCGGGCTCTATTTCCTGATATAAGAACTCCGTAATATGGCGGATATCCTGTGTACCTTTAAATTCTCTGTCTACGGCTGCAAGGTGGGAATTAACACTTTCCTTAAGGTCCTCGTCAGCTTTCAATTCATTATTTGCATCGGCAAGGGACCCATAACATCCATTACAGATAGTAAGCATGTCACGTCCAAGATCTTCGGTCAATGTAATATTCCTGCTGGACAGGGCAAGCCATGTGGTCTTATCGAACGACCGAAGAATTCCCGGTGCCGGGCAACATGAAGCCCCTTCAAGATCGACACAATCTATATCCAATTTCTCAAGGCATAGCTTTGTGCTTTTTTCAATACCTGGGTATCGATTAGGGATCACACATCCGAGAAACAGCGACAATTTGTTCATTTCGTGTTCCTTCCTTGCAGATTCACTCATTTGACATCAACTCATCGAATTTACAGTTGGCAAGCAACTTCTTTACTTCACTCAATGCATCCGGGAAACTGTGTACTGTGGGTGGCAAAGCATCCATCCCAAGTGCTTCTCTCTTTGCTTTGTTCTCAGCATTTATGGGCACCGCATGCCCATGCTCGACCAGCAATTTACCCACGGTGCGATGTTCTTTAAGTATGATTCCTTCATGTACTGCTATCGCACGTATCTCAAAAATAGCATCAACAATATCAATTCCCCTCGGGCAACGTTCCTGACAATTATAACATGTTGTACATGTCCAAAGGGTCTCATCAGAAAGCACAGATTCGCCTTTTCGAGCCTTCCTGAGCAAATTCCTTACATTCAGGCTCGTATGCCTTCCAGACGGACAACTGCCGGTACAAACGCCACAATGCATGCATTTGAGAATGTCAGTTCCCGTTTTATCCAGCCTGGATAGAAAAGTTGATCCATTTGTAGCAGACATTAAAATGATTTATCCTTTCATGCCTAATAAAAGATGTCGTTGCATTCTTACAAGCTGGGACTTTATCTCTATGATGTAATTTACTTACGTATCCATACTTAAATTACTTTCAACCCACTCGCTCTATATACTAATAGGAAAAAGACATAATCGTACGTCATGATGGAGACTTGAACAATGCCTGCATATACTGTTACAGAACTGAACAACCTCATCAAGAACACTCTGACTAACAATCCTAAACTTAATCAGATCTGGGTGCAGGGGGAGATCTCCAATCTTACAAAGCATAGTTCAGGGCATTATTATTTTACTGTCAAGGATGGAAAAAGTCAGATAAGCTGTGTCAGCTTCAAGTCTGTGAACCGGAATCTTCGGTTCGAGCTGGAATCATCCATGAAGGTTTTGGTATTCGGTTCAGTTGATGTGTATGTGGTACGCGGGCAGTATCAGCTTTATGTTCAGGACATTCGTCCCGATGGTGTGGGCGAGCTATACAAGGCTTATGAGCAGCTCAAGAACAAGCTTGAAAAAGAAGGTATCTTCAGTGATGTTCACAAAATACCAATACCTGAATATCCTCTGAGGGTCGGAGTTGTAACTTCTCCTACGGGAGCTGCGATACACGATATCCTGAATGTTATCGGGCGCAGGTATCCGGTCAATATCCTATTAAGCCCTACCATTGTTCAGGGTGAGAGGTCTGCGGAAAGTATTGTCAGGTCAATTGAACTGCTTAACCAGACAGATGTTGACGTTATCATTGTGGGAAGGGGTGGCGGTTCCCTTGAAGATCTGTGGGCTTTCAATGAAGAGGTGGTCGCAAGGGCTATCTTCAATTCCGAAAAACCGATAGTTTCTGCTGTGGGCCATGAAACGGATTTTACCATTGCTGATTTTACTGCTGACATGCGTGCTCCGACCCCCTCTGCTGCGGCAGAACTTGTAGTGCCGGATCAGAAAGGGGTAAAAAGGCATCTTGCAACATTGTCCTCCCGATTGGAGAATAAGGTGGGGCATGTTATTTCAGAAGGTAAAGGTCGGCTGGAAAATGCCCGGAAGAAACTGGAGCCACAACATATAATGGATATGCTGATGCAGGATTCACAGTATCTGGATGAGCTTACAATGAAACTTGCCTCTTCCATGGGGAAGACAATAGAGAATAAAGCGTTCGAACTTAAATTCCATTCGTCCAGGCTCAATGCGGTAAGTCCCCTGAACACGATCATAAGAGGGTATAGTATAGCTTTAGATCCTGAAAAGAAGGTATCTATCTCAAGTGTCAGCGAGCTGAAGGAGAAAGCGCAACTGGATGTTATTGTCAATGACGGGATATTTGAGTGTAAGGTTGAAAATATAATCCATGACAGGAAGAAATACCTGCATTACGAAGGGTGATAATATGGGAACTACAAAGAAGACCAAGTCTGAAAAAGAGGCGACAGAAAAAGAACAGACCTTCGAAGCCTCTCTGGAGGAGTTAGAACGTCTCGTGGATCAGCTTGAAAGAGGGCAGCTTACACTTGATGAAAGTATTGAGACCTTTGAGGAAGGTATGAAACTGGCGCTGCTTTGTAATCAGAAGATCGAGGATTCTGAGAAGAAGGTCGAGGTTCTGATGGAAAGGAGCGGAAAGCTTGTAACAGGGCCATTCAATGGGTCCGATCAGTGAGAAGTTTTTGCAATATATCGTGTTACTGGCAGTATTGGTGGTGACACGGGTGTGCTGAACTCGAGAAAGTATAAGTAATCCTTATGCATATAGAAAATTATAATGTCCGAACTTCAGAATTTGCCGTGTTGTATTGAGGGACTTGATGAGATACTTGGTGGTTTTAGAACCCCCTCGACTATCCTTGTTGCCGGTACAGCCGGGGTCGGTAAGACCACAATGGCACTTCAAATGCTTTCAAATGCCGCAAAGAACGGGGAGAAAGTGCTGTACGTACCGCTTACAACAGAGACATCTGAAAGATTAGAGAAATTGCAGTCTGTTTTCCCGTTCCTCTTCGAGAATGTCAGTATCCATCCTTTGAGCAGACAGGCTGCTGAAAAGGACCCACTGAGCACGTTGATCGAAATGGGGAATGTTATCACCTCAGAAAATCCTGATCGCATCGTCATTGATCCTATAACTCCTATGGGATTTGGTTTTGTTGAACAGGAAAGAAGGCGCTTTTTCTATACGCTTGACTCCATGCTCAAGGAATCGAACGCTCTTGTGCTGCTGACAGGTGAACTTCTGGAAGAACAGATACATGGGTCTGTGGTAAGTCATCTTACTGATGGTATCATTTACCTGTCAAAAGAGAATTCCGGTTATCATACTGCACATAAAATGAGAGTTATTAAGATGCTGGGACTCGATCTCCAAAAGAGGGGGATAAGCACTGCCAGGGATTACAGTTATGATGTAAGTTCTGAAGGGTTCGTCGTCTATCCCCGCCTGGTAAGTTCTAAAGTTGATGGGGCAGCTGAAATAAAGATAAGGTCTGGAATGGACAATCTCGATCTTATGCTCTACGGGGGCATAATTGCAGGGAGCAGTATACTCATTGCAGGTGAGCCTGGCTCGGGTAAGTCGATCTTCGCATGGAATTTCATGATGGAGGGTCTCATCAATGGCGAAAATGGGGTGATCATATCCTACGGTGAAAGGCCGGAACAGATCATCAGGGAAGCGGCAAAGTTCAGCTGGGATATGCAAAAGTATGTCGATTCCGGGCAATTACGGTTCATTCATTCCAATCCTGAGGAAATTCATCCTGCGGAACATGCAATAAGACTAAAGGAACTCATAGATGAACTTGGTATTACGCGCATTGTCCTGGACGGCCTTGTCAATCTGGAGATCACCTTCCCTGATGATATCAAACTTCGCGGATACCTGCTTAGCCTTACAAATTATCTCAACAGTATGGGCGTATCCTCAGTTTTTACAACAGAACTGGAACCGCAGACGGGCAGGATCATGAGCAATGATGCATCATTTATCATGGACACTGTGATAACCCTTACGCAGATACTCTGTTCCAATGAGTTCAAAAGGTATCTGAGGATACTGAAATCCAAAGGTTCTCGCCATGGTCTGATCATGCGGGAATACACGATCTCTGATACTGGCATCAAGCTTCAGTGTGATGTGTTGCCTTGAACGGCAGGATTGTAAAAAAAGGATATAAAAGCAGCATAAATACTACTTTCATTTTTATATTGATAGTACGGTCCTTGCGACCGTTGTGCCAATTTCTGTGAGTTTGTAAACTCCACTTTCCTCAACGATAAGCTCTTTTGCGGTGAGTTCTTCGAGTATCTTATCCGCAGATATTTTTGCAATATGCATGTTCTTAGCGATGCGTGCTCCTTCCAACTGTCCTCTGGATTCGAGTAAGGCCAATAATTTCTGTCTGTTCTTGTTTCCGGTAACAAAACCCATTAATTCTTCCATTTTCTCACCATATACAGTTTACTACTACATCGTATAACTATATTCGTACAGTTGTTCTTCCATTGTTGCATGCCGTGATAGGAATACTTTTATTACCTGTAAAGCATATCTATGCGTGGCGGGCTAGTCTGGGTAGGCCGGCGTTACCTGTAACCCGAAATCGCCGATATGCGGGAGACGAAGCCAAAAGAAGTTGTTTTGATCATATCCAAACCTGTGATCTCAACGTAGAAGCCCCGTCCTGCTTGGATGATGTTGGTAGGAGGACCAATTGGAGAATTGGTTCACCTATCTTTGCAGTGGGAACCAGTCGAGGCCCGGAAGGGAGCAGACCTACCATTGACATTTGTCGCTTGGAGGGCTGCGGGGTGGAGGAGAGGTCACAGATCATTTGGGTCTGTGATGTTCAGCAACTCGCGGTATGCCCGCCACTTTGCACTTCTTACAAAAAGCCTTAAATAATGCTATTGCCTTTATGGAATCGCATTGGCGTGAAAATAACTCTTAATGACGAGATAGCCAAGCCCGGTATGGCGCAGGATTGCTAATCCTGTGGTGCCCGGCACCTCGGGGGTTCGAATCCCCCTCTCGTCGTCCTTTTATATCTTTGTTGACTATGCTTTTTTTAATTATGATCTAACACGGAATGGTAGGCTGATATAATGGTCGATGGTAAACTGATAATCCCTGTGCTCAATGAAGTGCCTGTGAATAAAAAGGGCCATACGTCTGATGGTTGTGGCGGTTGTTCAGGTGGTACTTGTGGTGCATTCGGAATACGTGCAGGTTCTGAAAAGAAAGAAGTACTCAGGAACATCCTTATCTTCGCAATAATGGGAATTGGGATGCTCGTTGGAGTATATCTTATTGTTAAACTGCTGAACCTGGTTGCCGGGAACTGAACAGCTTATTCTTTTAGATGGTATGGTATCCTCACTTCTTGCCCGCACTTAAGGCATGTTATGGTCATATACCTTCCATGAAGTCTTACTCTTGAGCTACTTCCGGGAACAAGGTATGAGCTACATCCTCTGCACATCTTACGTTTAAGGGAAGCTGGGAATCGCAATCGATATTTCATGCCGATACGTCTTGCCAGCTGTACATATCTGTCGCTTCTTTCAGGGTTGGAACTGTATTCCTCGGCTGCCAGTTTGAACAGGCGCTCGATCCTCTCAGTTGCCACATCTTTTATAATATTTTTTTGCTTCTTTTTCATTCGGGACATGTACATATTACCTATTGTGTATACGCATGATCATTTTAAAGAATTATAACTTCGATGTTAGGATCCTTTGCATTGATGAGCTCTTTGAACTTCTGTGGGTTTGCATCAGTACCTTCAACAAGGCCATAATGCATGGGAATTGCAACCTTTGGTCCTATGGTTATGGCCGCTTCTGCTGCCTCTTCTTCACTCATAGTGAAATCTGCACTTATGGGCAGAAGGGCCACATCTGTATGTATCTCGGCCATTTCGGGGATCAGGTCTGAATCTCCGGCATGATATATCCTTATGCCTTCAAGTTCGACTATATAGCCTACGCCTTCTCCTCGGAGATGGTTTGGTTTATTCAGATTGTAGGAAGGCACTACCTCTATATTCACTCCTTTTATTGCCAGATCTCCTGTGAGTTCATCTCCTTCGATGATCCTGCGTGCATCGCCTTTGAACTCTAATGACATCTTTTCCGGGATCAATGTCGTTGTCATGCTTCCGCGGACCGCCCGTATGGAAGCTGGGTCACAATGGTCGAAATGTTCGTGTGTCAGAAGTATGATGTCAGCTTCATCTTCAGGGCCTATCTCAGCTGGAACTGCATATGGGTCAATGTATATCACTGTTTTCTGCCCGCGCAATATGAATCCGGCATGGCCTAGCCATTCTATTGATACATTACCAATTGTTGTGCTTTTCATGGTCTGGTCTCCTGAAACGTTCTGTCATATATGCACCTTCTGAACTTATGCTGGCATTAATGGTACAATATATCTTAAAACTGCCGAATTCCCTAAAATATATATCTTATTTCCATGTGGTAATTTTTTACAAACACCACTGATAATATTTATATAGAAGAGGTTGTGTATATACAAATAGATGTGTTGTATATGCAAATTTTTACATAATGCTTAAAATAATCACGGCACAATCGAAAAACAGGAAGGGTCAAATAATGAAGATTAGAGTCGTAAGTTCAAAAGAAGAGATTAAGACGTTAAGCGAAAACGAAGAGATCGTCCACCTTGCATTCAGACCATCAAACACGGATATCTTCGAACTTGTTAAAAAATGCCCAAGTGTCAAAGCACTTCACATTCCAAGTTCATACAAGAAGACAATATCCAAATCTGCAAAGATGTATCTTGAAATGCAGGACATAAACCTTCTCGAAGGCGATGTATGGGGCCACAGAAAGGATATCAACGAATATTCCGAAGTCTCTCAGGGCGTCTATGATCGAATAAAGGAGTACCGCGACGAAGGTATCTCTGAAGAAGAGATCAATGAGAAGATGGTCAGAGAAACCAGGCTTAGCCCGGATTTCATTGAATTCCTGATGAAGCAGTAATTTACTGCACTTGAAAAACGAAAAAACGAAACCCTAAGAAGAAGGTCGGTATTTATACCGACCTCTCCCCACACTTTTTACATTTATTATTTTTACTGATAATTCATCAAATATCTGAAGTGCCAGTTCACGTGACCTCGAACGGTGGCGAGTGCCTGTTCTATATCTAAAATAAGACCTGGTCCTATTCAATAGTTGGGATGGCTACTATTGAAACAACTGCGTGATCAGCTATTTTGAAATGTCTTACTCTATATTTGTCAATTTAATGCCTGCAAGGGATACTGTCAGTACGAATAGCACTAAAGCTCCTAAAAAACCATATCCTTGTGGCTCCATACCCGTTGCGTGAACCATTATAAGAAGCACTACGAATACAACGACCGAACCAATAGCCAGCAAGATTTCCATTGTCTTTTTGTTCATTGTACCTACATTATAAGCCTGATACATCAATGTAACGCCGGTGGAAGAAGGAATATAAGAGAGGACAACAATATCTAAACACAAAATTCAATGGTAAACACATGACAGAATTCGAGAGGGAACTTGTACTATCTTTCAATGCTTTTTTTGAAAATGCTGATGTAAGGGGGATCGCACATAGGCTCAAACAGCACCGATTCACGCCGCAGTTCCTGGATGTACTGGTGGATTCCCTTAACCCGGATTACTACCTGGGCATAGAATGCAAGAGCATTTCTGTGGAAAAAGGTGCAAACGCACTTTATTTTACCCAGCATTTCACAGTTGATAAAAAGGGTGCTCATCAGATAGACCGCATATCTGACTTTCTGAGAAGGTCGGGGCGTACCGGCTATCTCGCGGTAGAATTAAGGATGGGTGCTGGAAAATCCAGAAAAGCACACATAATCCCCTGGGATGAGCTGAGGGAACGGTACCACGATGAAACATCGTTGAAATACACTGTTGAAGAGATACAAACCTATCCTGAGATGGATCGGAAAAAAGGACATTATCTTATCGAACCTGCAAAATGGAGAGGCGGCATAAGAATTCTTGAGTAATGGTAAAAGGTGGCATATAAATGTTGGAAAGAATTCAGGAGATCAGATCAAAAGCTATGGAGTGTTCATCCATAATTAAAGATCAAGGTTCTGTATATGTGGTCTCACATATAGATGCGGATGGGTTGACCTCTGCAGGGATAATATGCAAAGCACTGGGGAGAGCAGGGATCGAACATTCCATCCATTTTGTAAAACAGCTCGACGAGGTTGAGATTGAATCAATAGCGAATTTGAACCCTGAACTTGTCATTTTTACTGACCTTGGAAGCGGAATGATCGACTCTCTCAATGCTCACGGAATAAATGCAGTTATCGCTGATCACCATCAACCAAGGGGCGAAATGGAACATCACCTCAATCCTCATCTTTATGGATTCAATGGCTCATACGAGCTTAGCGGTTCTGGGATGACCTATATCCTGGCAAATGCCCTCGGGGACAATAAAGATCTTGCAGACCTTGCTATAGTGGGCGCAGTAGGGGACCTTCAGCATCTTAAAAAAGGCCATCTTACCGGTCTAAATCGATATATTCTCGAAGAGGGTGCCCAGGCAGGTGTTCTCAGTTTTGAAAAGGACATCATGCTTTTTGGGAAACAGACCCGTCCGGTCTTCAAACTGCTTCAGTATGCGTCAGACCCATATCTGCCCGGACTCACCGGTAATGAAGATGCCTGTATAGGATTTCTTCATGACCTTGGGATGCAATTTGGCGGGGATGAGCGGTGGAGGCGCTGGATCGACATTGAGCAGATGGATAAACAGAAGATCGTATCAGCTCTTGTCCAGTACTGTCTCCGGGCAGGGCTTCCTCCCTACAAGATCGAGCGTTTGATAGGGGAAGTGTATCTGCTCACCAATGAAAAAGAAGGCACTGAGATGAGGGATGCTTCCGAATATTCCACCTTGCTGAATGCAACCGCACGATATGGTCACGCTGATATCGGACTGGCAGTGTGCATGGGTGACAGGGGTGAAGCATACGAATCCGCAAAGAAGCTTTTGAGTGAGCACAGGAAGAACCTTGTCAATGGACTTATGTTCGTCAAAGAGCAAGGCGTGACCCAGCTCGACAATCTTCAGTATTTTGATGCGGGTTCGAGCATACTCGAGACCATCGTGGGCATTATTGCAGGCATGAGCACATCTGTTATAGGTAATCGCAATCTGCCCATAATCGCATTTGCAGACGCAAAGGATGGTGTAAAAGTGTCAGCGCGCGGTACGCAGGACCTAATCCGCAGGGGGCTTAATCTCTCTGAAGCCATGTCAATGACCGCTGCAGAATTTGATGGTGCAGGGGGCGGGCATGACATTGCAGCCGGAGCTACGATACCTGAAAGTGCAAAAGAAGAGTTTATAATGAAACTTGATGCCGTTATTGGCAAGCAGCTAAAAAGATAAGGATTAGATAAGGTCTTCGATGTGCTTCATACTGTCAATGCCAATGAGCGCTGACATTGCACTGGTGCGGACCTCAAAGCCTTGTTCCTTCGCCATTGCCATGGGGTTGGTCCCTCCAATAACAACAACGCCTAAATGGTCACGTTCAACAGGAACATCCAGAACGCGCGTATTTGGTTCTCCCACTTCCATTATTCCGCTAAGACCAGCTTCCATGAGGTCTGAAAGGATATGGTCGATATCATCCCTTGCCACCAGGGGGGCTTCCCTGAGATTTGCAAGGATCTTGCCGGAACCTGTTCTCAGCATCTTCGTGACCGATGTTATGTCCTGGGACATTAGGACCTCGAGAGGGTCAATGGTGGTACTGGCATAAGTGACCACATCAGTAAAACGGACTGGTTGCCCGTTCTTTATCTGTACCACTCCTCCAAAGCGAGGATTTATCATAACGCCGCCCTTCAAAAGAACTCCATCGATGGTTATGCTGCAAACAGTAGCAATTCCAACATCCCCTTGTGCTATCTTCAGATCGCCGATGGTCTCTCCACTTTTTATTATTTTCAAAAAAGGGCTGACCGATAATCCGCTTCTGATGACAAGGTTATATACCTCCAGAACGGCTTCGAGATCTTCTTCCTTTACAAGGGACAGGTTCACTATCAGTTCGCCAGTCATATTTACCGGATCAAAAGTGGTCCTGTACATAAGGTCTTCAATGCGGGAGGAAGTGAATTGTACGCGATTGGGTTGTTTGATCATAGGTAGCTCTCGTTTCTCTAAAGTAAGGAAATTACTGTATTAGAGTTTTGTGTCTGGGCTACAATGAAAAAAAGAAAGTTGTATTATCAGACATTGATAATACTTTCAAACACGCCTGCAAAATTCTGTGGACTTTTAAGGAATTCAAGTTTTTCAGTATCATTCACAAGGTCGTACATGTCCTCTCCACAGAAAAGGCCAAACTCAGGAATATCTGTCGGAGTTATGTACCTTATTTCAGGAAGTTTCTCATAACGGTGGTTCTTCCTGAATCCGGACTCTAACAGATAATAAGCCCCTCCTTCCATATCTCTGAAAGGTGCATAACTGGAAGAAAAATCACAGCAGACCCAGTTTGCCATTTTAAGGATCTCATCGGACGCGTTGACCGTCACATGCCCGTAATCAGGGGGGATAAGCGCAATATCGCCTTTTTTTGCTTTGATGACGACCGTATCCACAACGTCATCTCCCACATGTTTTTGCAGAATATATGTCGCTTCGCCTTCAAGCACCTGGTATACCTCAGGGTAGGATATCTCCTGTCCCGGTACATTTGGATGATAATGGCCGGCGGTCTTGATGAACTCACATCCGAGCATATTCGGAGGGATCACTGTGATATCATAACGAAGATGGGCCTTGTTTATTATTTTCAAGTCCTTTTCAGACAATGAAAGATGCCTGAACATATAGTATAGTTCAATATCATCCACTGATCCGAACCATTCGTGGTCATAAACGACCTCTTTCATATCATGTAACATCCGTATGTTGGGCTGTCTTTCCACTCCCCCGAATTCAATTGTATATCCCATTATATCACCTTTCAAGTAACAGCTGTGGCCAGCCAAAAGCTGTGCCTCAGTCACATTTCCCACATTCATATCATGCAACATCCCTATGTCAGGCTGCATTTCCACTCCCCCATATTCGATCTTATCTCCCATTATATCCCCTTTCAAGTAAAAGCTGCAGCCAGCCAAAAGCTGTGCAAAGGCCACATTCCCCGCTTTCTATTGTTTTAATAGGTGTATACTACATTTTAAATTTAACTCCTGGTAAATAATAATCAAAAGGGCGCAATGGTACCAAAACAGCAACCTTAAGATACAAAAGAGCATACAATGAGGCATGGAGAGGGAGATCAGAATACTGCACACTGGTGACACTCATATTGGTTATCGTCAATATCATAGTGAGGTACGCAGGCAGGATTTCATCGATGCCTTTTCCAGTGTGATCGATGATGCCATTGATATGAAAGTGGATGCTGTTGTCCATGCAGGCGATCTTTTCGATTCAAGGAACCCTACACTGGAGGATATTCTTGATACTATCAAGGTCCTTTCAAAATTAAAACAACAGAAAATTCCTTTTCTCTCCATCGTAGGTAATCACGAAAGCAAACAGCACACTCAATGGCTGGACCTTTTCGAGAGCATGGACATTGCATCAAGACTTGGCACTAAGCCATTTCTGATAGACGGTGTTGCTATTTACGGTATCGATAATGTTCCACGATCTAAGATACCCCTTTATGATTATTCTGATTTCACTGCTGAGAATTGCGGGGAGTGGAACATTCTCGTCATGCATCAGCTAATGGCACCGTTCCCATTTGGAGAATGGGACTGTGAGGATGTGATAAGCTCCCTTCCGTTCGATCTTCACGCCATCCTTCTTGGTGATTACCACAAGCATGAAAAAACAAAGGTAGGCAGTACATGGGCTACATATTGTGGAAGTACTGAACGCAATAGTGCATCAGAGAGCGATCCACGAACCTATAACATCATTACTATCAACGATGATGGTCTCGATATCAGTCGGCGTAATATAGTCACAAGGGATTTTCTTTTCATTCCTGTGGAGCTCAGGGAAAAAGATGCCGCTTACGAACTTATCATTAATACTATCAAAGGCTACGATGTTGCCGGGAAGGTCGTCTTCCTGGATATCTCCGGCAATTCCGATGTATCCATATCTTATAATGAGATCGAGGACCTCCTTGCAAAACAGGAAGCCCTTGTGACGCGTATACGGGATATGCGGCATGGCGAGGGAGTCTCTGAAGATATGGATGTCGAAGTCTCTTTCTCGGATCCTGACGAAGCTGTCAAAAGGGAAATAAAGAATATGACGCTTACCAGTGGTGGTATCCTCATCGATGAGGTGGTAAGGGACAGCTCAGTTCCGAAAACAAAGGTAGATCTTGAAACAGAGTCTAAAATGGGTGTTTTGCTATCCACGATCGATTTTTCAGTTCCTGTTTTGAATATCGGTCTTCGGGACAGCTCTCAGGTAGTGGGTGAGTACGGAAAGGCCGAAATCGATGTGGAAGATAGCCATGGCGAAACAATAGCTGAACCGGCTGAAAATTACGCTCCTGATAATATTTCCAAATATATCCCGGAAGTTCAAGATACCAATATGATCACAGCAAGCACTATTGAAAGTGTTTCTGATGACGAAACGTCGAAAGACTCTGATGATGAAACCCCGGAAGACCCTGAAAAGAAGTCCGTGGATAAGGAGAATGTGCATGCAAAACCACGTCAGTACAATCTGGGGGATTATCTGTGAAACTTAAAAGAGTACGTGTTGAGAATATCAGGAGTTACATTGACCTTGATATCAGCTTCGATGATGGGGTTACTGTTGTATCCGGTGTGAACGGCAGTGGTAAATCCAGTTTGCTGGAAGCTTGTTTTACAGGGCTTTTCGGAAGTCGTGCTCTTTCAAAGGATTTCGTAATTTCGGATATTATTCGAAAAGGGGCTACAAAAGCATCAATTGTTGTGGATTTTGAGAATCAGGGAAATGATTACAGTATCGAGCAGGGGTACAAGGTCGATGCAAGGTCCGGGAAGGCATCGAACAACAGGTCTGTTTTCAAGGTCAATGATGAAGTGATGGTGGACCAGGCAAATCAGACATATGAAGCTGTAAAGGCACTTCTGAAAATGGATGAGGAAGCCTACACTAACTGTGTGTACATCAGGCAGGGGGAAATTGATGTACTCATCAACGCCAAGACAAAAGACCGGCAGCGAATGATCGATGACCTTCTTCAGATAGGCAAGCTCGAAGAATACAGGGAACGTGCAAGCAGTGCAAGGGTCGGTGTTGGAAGGCACCAGAGGGAAGCCGATGCACGCCTTAAGGATAATATTGCTGACATTGAGGTCCTTGAAGGTTCAAAACCTTATCAGGTTCTCAACGGCCTCAGGACCGAAGTGAAAGGGATTGAAAAAGCGATTCTGGACCTCGGGTCAAAAAAAGAACGGGCAAAAGAGCTGATCGAATCTATCGGTGACCGTATCGGGAAGTATTCTGAGACCTTGGAACAGAAGAAAAAGGCCGATTCTGAGATAAAGGATTTCAAGATCAATATCTCAAAGGAGCATTCCAATATCGAGAGTTCCAGGGCTCAGGTGGACTCAGGGAACAAGGATATTTTGGCCCTTAATAGTTCCAATGTCTCCCTTTTAGCAGTGATGGAGGTCGCAGATGGTTCTGATATCGAGGGATGTGTTACTGATCTCGAAAAGCAGGAAGTTTCTGCGCGGGATGGACTTAATTTTGCTGTCAAAAAAAGAGAGCTCTCATTGAACAATGAGGAAGCTCAAAACAATTTCCTCCTGAATCTGAACAAACAACTGAAAAATTCGGTTGGTAGCATACGAACCCGGGAAGAGAAGGTCGTATCTGTAAAAAACGATCTCAAAAAGTATCTGGAAGATATCGAACAGATCGGATCGTTCATCCAAAATAAGTACGGTGACGCAAAAGAACTTGGATTTGTGGAAGATAAGCTGGATCAAATTGATGATATTTCCGGTTTCGTGAATGAAAAACAAACGAAGCTTCACGGTAAGGAAAAAGAGATCTCCGCTACAGTTGTGGAACTTGGGAAAAAGATACAGAAGAGCAAAGACCTTCTTAGCAAGGGTCTTTGTCCTACCTGTGGGCAGGACCTTCAGGGTTCAAAAGTATGCGAAGAGACCGCTGGGGATGAAGGTCGGAAAACTGAGCTTATCAATGAACTGGAGCTGATAAGGGCAGACCAGGACAAAATTAAGGTGAAAGTGGAACTTATCCGGAATGTACGTGATATCATTAAAGCGATAGTTGAGGCTGAAAAGCAGTTATTGCTTAAGAAGAACGAGATCACTTCCATTGAGAAGGGCATAGAGGAGCATTTAAGTTCCATCAAGGAAGAAAATGATAAGGTAATAGATATTGAAAAACAGATCGATGAATGCAAGCGTTCGATAGCTGAGCTGAAAAGTGGGATGGAGTCTCTTAAAAGTGAGGAGTCCGCTGCACAGGAACTTCATGGGAAGTTATTGCATAAACTGGAGGCGGCAAGGCAGATACGCTCCAATATTCTGAAGGTCCGGAATATACAAAATAACATCAACCGTCTTTAGGACGGGGTGAAAAACGGACTGGAAAAGATAGAACTGTTCGAGTCACAGATAAATGAACGTAAGCAACGCATCCTTAAACTTGATGAGGCATTGGGGGATGTTGATCTGAAAAAGCTCCAGGCAGATAGATCTCAGTATGAAAGTGCATATAACGGGATCGTTTCTGAGGTGGAGATGCGGGATAGGCGTAAGGGTGAACTCCACAAGGAGATCGGGCGGGTCGAAGGGGATCTCCAGAGACTGACCGAGCTTAAGATAAAGCAGAAGATGTTGGTGAACAAGAAGGATTTCCTTGTAGCAGTCTATCGGGATGCAGAGGAACTTGAAATGATGTATCTGCGTCTTCGTGTGGAGCTTCGTGCAAAGAACATTGACGCTCTTGACAGGTTACTGAACGAGATATTCTCTTTTATGTACACCAACAATGCCTACTCTCATATCAGCCTTGATCCGGAATACAATCTGACGATATACGAGAAGGATGGCACACCTCTTGAACCTAAGTTATTGAGCGGGGGGGAGCGGGCAATATTCAATCTTGTCCTTCGGTGTGCCATATACCGTTTGCTGGCACACGCACCGGGAAGTACAGGCACTACAGAGCTGCCGCCACTGATTCTTGATGAGCCTACTGTTTTCCTTGACCGTGGTCATGTCCATCAGTTGATCAAACTTATCGATATGATGAGGAATATCGGGGTTGGTCAGATATTGATCGTGTCCCACGATGAGTCATTGATCGATTCAGCAGACCATGTTTTTGTCGTTGAGAAAGATCCTATCACAAATAGCTCTTCAATATCCGGCAAATGACATTTTTCGAAAAAATGCAACCATAAGTTATATTATAGTTTTTAGCCTATTAAAGCCATTATCATGGTTTGATCATAAGGGATGGACGATTTGCGAGGGATCTAATGAGCGCCGAGAACAGAGACTTTGTAATAGAGAGGCTTGAGCGGAAGCTAGTTGAAAAGGAAGGCGATATGGAGGTTATGAACACTACTCTTCGTGATTCTATCATGAGGGAACTTCGTAATGACCTAAAGAACGACCTTGATATCAACAATCGGCTCAACAGGATCGAGCAGGAAGTAAAGGAACTTTCAAGCAATATAAGTGGAATGATGGATGAACTTCTCGACCAGAAGTCTCAGTTGAGATCCCTTAGGAAAGATCCTCCAAGATCAGACCTCGGATTTGCAAAGTCTATCACTGATCTGGCCTTTGATGTTTCGGCACAAAAACCTGTGGAAGCGGTTCCTGGATCAAAAGTTCGTCTTACTGACTCTCTTTTTGGTCAGAGGTCAGTTCCAAAGCCCGCAGTTGAGGTGCCAGTTCCTGATCTAAAGGCTCAGGAAGCAAGATCGCCTGTGTCACAGACATCATCAGGTTCGAACTGGGGCAACCTTATTAATTCTGGCGAAATCAATATGAAAATCCGTGAAATAAAGGCAGAAGAGCCAGTGCAGAGTCAGCAGGATAGTATTCCTTCTGAATACATTGTTGCAAATGATATGAGGTCCCCATTTGAAAGAAGTGCTCCTCCGACCCCAAAGAACGATGACTGTGAATATATTGTCGCTGAAGAAGGGAAGCCATTGCGCAGGCGTTCTGAGACCGAACTTGAGACTGTGGAAGATCGTGATGGTGAAGATACGGTGATCACAACGACTCGCAGAAGATCTTTATAATCTATTACCGAGGAATGTTGTGTATATTAAGGAACTTGAATTTATAAATTTCAAATCTTTTGGCAAAAAAGTTAAGATACCGTTCTTTGATGATTTTACTACCATTTCCGGTCCGAACGGAAGCGGGAAATCAAATATCATCGATGGTATCCTTTTTGTTCTTGGTCTTTCGAGCTCACGAACATTAAGGGCTGAAAAACTTACTGATCTGATATACAATGGCGACAAGGCAAAAAGGCCGGATTTTGCACAGGTTACTATTAAATTCGATAATACTGACCGCGAGATGCCAGTGGATGCTGATGAGGTTACCATAAGTCGAAAGATCAGGGAGACTGATAATGGTTATTATAGCTACTTCTATTTTAACGGTAAGGCTGTGAGCCTTACTGAGGTCCATAATCATCTTTCAAAGGCAAGAGTAACTCCGGAAGGTTACAATGTTGTCATGCAGGGGGACGTTACCCGCATCATTACAATGACCCCGAACGAGCGGCGTAAGATAATCGATGAGATTGCCGGTGTTGCTGAGTTCGATAACAAGAGGGACAGGGCGCTCAATGAACTTGAGATCGTCAGGGAACGCGTTGAAAGGGCGGATATACTGATCGAGGAAGTGGAAAAACAGCTCGAGAAGCTCAAGGTGGAACGTGATCAGGCGGTCAAGTATCAGGCGCTCAAGCAGGAGAAGATGAAGTTCGAGGGTTTCGTACTTCTTTCCAAGCTCAAGGATGCAAAAGTTGAACTTGAGAATGTAGACAAGGATATTTCTTCCAAGAAAGAAGTGCAGGAAAAGCTGCAACTATCGATCGAGGAGAGGAAGGAGAAGCTGGCAGGGATCGAGAAGGAGCTCACTGAGTTCACATCTGAGATCCAGAGGATGGGTGAGGACGAGCAGATACAGGTCAAAAGGGACATCGTGGAAATAAAGGGAGAAGTATCCCGATGTGTCAATAGTATCGAGCTTGCAGACAATGAGATCGAAGATATTGATTCCAGACGCAAGAAAGCGTTCCTTGATATCGAGGGAACAAAGAACAAGATAAATGATGTTGATTCTAAGCTTTCTGAAGAATCCCTTCGTAAGGACAGTATTCTCTCTGAGATATCTGAAAGGAAGACCGAGAGAATGATCCTGCAAAGCAGGATCTCTGATGTGGATGAGAAGTTCGCACAGACGCGTGATGAGCTTTCAGTGTTCAAGTCCGAACTTGAGGTCGTGAAGAACGATAAAAGTGAACTCATGCGTCAGGAAGACCGTTTGCTGGATTCGTTGAGGAGGAAGTCTGCTGAGGTAAGGGATATCGAGAACGAGATCACCGATGCCAAGGGCAAATCCGAGTCCTCTGACAGTGATACGAAGTCTGCACAGTATGATATAGAGAAGCTTACGGAGCAGATCAATTCCCATACCCGCGATCTTGATGATCTTGAAAGTAACCGTTTCCAGATAAAGAGCGTTGTTACTGATCTTGATGTCACATTACGCAAACATCAGCAGGACTATGCGTTGCTTGAGGCGCGCGTGCGTGCTGCGGAGGATACCAGTAATTATTCAAAAGCCGTTGACATGATAATTGCCGAGAAGAAGCATCATGGTCTTCCCGGAATATATGGGACCATAGCAGAGCTTGGAAGTGTCGATCAGAAATATGCAAATGCTCTCAGCGTTGCTGCCGGGGGACGTATGCAGGCAGTGGTCGTTGAGACCGATGAGGATGCATCAAGGGCCATCAATTTCCTTAAACAGCAGCGCGGAGGCCGTGCAACCTTCCTTCCGCTGAGCAAGATGGAATCAAGGAGGCCGTACAAGGACCTTTCTGACAGGAAGGGTGTGGTAGGCTATGCTATCGATCTTATCGGTTTTGAGTATAAGTTCGAAGCGGCATTCTGGTATGTCTTTAGAGATACGCTTATCGTGGATACGCTTGAGAACGCACGCCGTCTCATTGGCGGCCTTCGTATGGTAACTCTCGAAGGAGAGGTCATTGAGAAAAGCGGTGCTATGACCGGTGGCTCGATGGGGCGAAATTCCGGACTCTCCTTTGCGGCTGCTGAGAAGGATAAATTGTTCAAGATAGCAGAGCAGCTTACCGAATTTGAATCAAGGCGCAATACGGCGATCAAGAAACTGGATGCTGTCGAGGGGCATATTGCTGATCTCAAGCGTGAGATCCACGAATTTGAAAAAGAGATATCTAAGAAGGAAATGATCTTTGAAGAGATCGGCGGCAGGGCTGAACGTCTTACGCAGCTTATTGAAGCTAAGAACAATGAGCTTGAGCAGATCGAAGGGGAGAGGGCCAAGCTTCGTGAAGAGATGGAACAGGTAGCTTCAAGGAAGGTGGAAGTGGAAGGGCGTTCCAAAGAGCTTGAAGCTGAGATCGCTGTCCTTGATGAGAAACTGTCTGATTCTGAAGTTCCTGAGCTTAACAAACAGGCTGATCGTGTCGATGAGGAATTGCGTAGGCTGGATGGGCGTATACGTGATATCGAGGCGGATATCAATGCTCTGAACCTTGATCACGAATATGCTTCCAAGAAGATCGAAGATGATCGTCAGCTTATAAAAGAGATGGAAGAGAAAAAATCCACGCATAGGGAACGTGTTGCTGAGTTCAAGGCCAAGATAGCTGAACTTGAGTTCAATCTCGAGGAAAAGCAAAGGCGTGAGAAGGAACTGACCGAAGAGCTCAGGGACATGCAGCAGGAGCGTGCTTTGAAGCAGACCGAATACAATCTTGCCGAGAAGGACTTTGCTTCCGTTCGATCAAAACTCGATGATGCGGACAAGGCGATGATGGTACTGGAAGCTACTCGCAATGCTCTTGTGGACCAGACAAAGGACCTGAAGGAAGAACTTGTGAGGCGTGGTATCGAAGAGGTCGAGGATGTTCCTAATTATGATACAGTTAGCACAAGGATCGCCTCCATCGAGAAGGCCATGGAACGTCTCGAGCCTGTTAACATGAGAGCCATCGATGAATATGATGAGGTCGATGGAAGGGTCGTGGACCTTAAGACCAGAAGGGCCATTCTCTTTAATGAACGGGAACAGATCCTTTCTCGTATCGATCAGTATGAGACGCTCAAGAAAGATGCTTTCATGGAAACTTTCCATGGTATCAACGAGCCTTTCAAGGAGATCTTCCACGAACTTTCTGATGGTTCCGGCGAACTTGTGCTTGATGATAGTGACGAACCCTTCAATGGTGGACTGACCCTTCGGGCACAGCCAAAGGAGAAGACCCTGCAGCGCCTGGAAGCGATGTCCGGTGGGGAGAAGAGTCTTACTGCACTGGCATTTGTCTTTGCTATCCAGCAGTATCGCCCTGCACCTTTCTACGCATTCGATGAGATCGATATGTTCCTTGATGGTGCGAACGCTGACCGTGTGGCGCAGCGTGTTAAAAAGGCAAAGGGTAAGGCACAGTTTATCGTTGTGTCCCTGCGTAAGCCGATGATAGAGGCGGCTGAGCGTACTATCGGTGTGGCCATGCAGGAGAACAACATCACGAGCATTACGGGTGTGAAATTACGTTGAACGATATTCCAGAGGAGCCTGAAGGGATCGATGCAAGTATGGATGAAGTAGGCGCTGGCATCGAGGAGATCGTCAAAATATCCAGTAGTTCCATTGACCCCGAGTTTCTTGAGACCCTTCGCTCCCTCGGTGTCGATGAATCGCAGATAGAGATATCCGATGATGTTCTCTGTGAACCTGTGGAGATATTCGTCACCCTTGCGAAGAACGGGGATATTAATCCCTGGGATATTGATATTGTCGAAGTTACGGATAAGTTTCTGGCATACATAGAAGATCTTAAGATAATGGACCTGAGGATCTCGGGAAGGACCCTTCTATATGCATCTATTCTTCTCAGGATGAAATCAACAGGTCTTGTTCAGGAAGAGGTGGAATTGGATGATGATCTCCTTGACGATGACATGGATTTTTATGACATCGAGGAATATCCAGTGCCAAAGCTTCCTATACGCCGTACTGCAACCCGGCCGGTCACTCTTCAAGAGCTTATCAATGAGCTTAAGAAGGCGGAAAAGGTCGAGACCAGAAGGAAAGACCGCCGCCTGCGTCGTCGCATTGAAGTGTTTGACAGGGTCACTACAGATGATGTGCTCGGGATAGCGCATGAGGAGGATATACGCGGCAGGGTGGACACTCTTTATACTTCTCTGGAAGAGTTGTTTAAAACTAGGGATGAAGTTATGTTCTCGGACCTTGTAGACTGGTCCGGAAGCCGCTCGGAAAGATTGATGACGTATATCTCACTGCTGTTCCTTGCTTCTGAGAAAAAGGTGTTGTTGGCACAGGAAGAACTTTTCGGGGAATTATTTGTGCACCCCCCAGTTGTCATTGAATGATTTGAAGAGGAAATAAATGAGCGAGAGAGAGATCATAGAAGCCGTACTTTTTGCAGCAGGGGAAGCTGTTGACACACAGACGCTTGCGAAGCTCATCAATAGGTCTGCAAAGAATGTCGCACCTGTGATCCGGTCACTGATGGAAGAGTATTCGACACGCGAGTCCGGAATGGAAATAATTGACCTTGGCGGACGTTATGTCATGCAGGTCAAACCAAAATATACTGATGTTATAAGTCCCATCGCACCAAAGGAATTGAAAGCGCCTATACTTCGTACGCTTTCCATGGTTGCTTATCATCAACCCGTTGTCCAGTCGGAGCTCGTTGATATGAGGGGCAATTCCGTTTATGATCATATTCGGGAACTTAAGGACAGGGGTTTCATTGAAGCAGTGCCTCATGGGAGGACCAAACTTCTTCAAACGACTCCGCTATTTGCAGATTATTTCGGTCTTGATCGGAATGAACCGGAATCGATCAAGAAAAAGATCGTTGAACTCTCACGCCAGCAAAGCGGTAAGGAAGGTCTTGATAGGTGGCTGGGACGTAAGTTCATTGGTTTTACTCCGATGTACAGATCCCTTGTGGACCTTTGTGGTATAAAGGACTACAGGACGATCAATGCCTATGATCCTACTGAAGAAGAACTGGATGAGCTTGCTGATGTTTATAAGCTTGTAATCACAAAAGGTTACACTGAAAAAGTAACTGATAATTATGACGGCGAGATACTCGAGGTGCGGTCTACCACTTTCGAGGATCTCATCGATGCCATAAAGTTACTTGAGAACGTGGCTGATCCAGAGCGTGTAAAAGAGAGCATCGAACTCATTACGGAACTGAGGGAGAGGTATGTATCAAAGGCACTTGTGATCAGTAAGAAGGTCAGGCCAGCAACAGATATGATCGCACGGATCGTTAGTGATCTGCGCCTTGGTATTTCAACAGAAGGGGTGGTTATAGCACCTGACTATGGTACATCAAGCGAAGGTACGAACGTTACCGAAGGGGCTGATATTCTGGTCCCTACTCATTCATCTGTCGAGGGCGATCTCATTGAGAGGGTGTGCAAAAAATATGATGCTATCATCGATGGATTGAAGAAGCTCGAAGACTGACTTTTCATTGATATAGTTTTTAAATGGATATATAAAGGAAAGGGTATAAGTATATATACTGTATTTGCGAATATACCTATCCTTATAATACTGAAGGTCAAAGAACATGTCAGAACATAATATCAAAATAGAAAACGTGGTCGCATCAACTAAACTTGCTGAAGAGTTCGACCTCATAAAGATCGAAGCGGAATTCGAGGGTGCGGAATACAACAAGCAGAAATTCCCTGGGCTTGTTTATCGTGTTACTGACCCAAAGGCTGCATTCCTTGTATTCACATCCGGTAAGGTCGTATGTACCGGTGCTAAGAACGTTGCTGACGTACACATAGTCATTGGCAATATGGCAAAGAAGCTCAACGGTATCGGCATGGAGACTATTGTAGACCCTGAGATCACTGTACAGAACATTGTTGCTTCAGCTGACCTTAAGGCTACCCTCAATCTCAACGCAATTGCTATAGGACTCGGTCTCGAGAATATCGAGTATGAACCTGAACAGTTCCCCGGACTTGTTTACAGGATCGCGGATCCGAAAGTCGTAGTACTCATTTTCAGTTCCGGTAAACTTGTGGTCACAGGTGGAAAATCACCTGAGAACTGTGAGCAAGGAGTTGAGGTTGTAAGGCAGCAGCTTGACAACATGGGACTTCTGTAAATGAATATTCCTCCCTCCCTGGACAAAAAAGATGTTTGCATCCTCATTCCCACATTGAATGAGGAAGCTACCATTGTACAGCTTATCAAGGATTTCCGATCGGAAGGTTTTGAGAACATTCTTGTTATAGATGGTCATAGTTCCGACAATACTCGACAGCTTGCTGAAGAGAACGGTGCAAAGGTGATCGTTCAGGAAGGTAAGGGTAAAGGGCAGGCTGTTCAGGAAGCATTTCAGCTGATCGAAGAGCCTTACACCGTCATGATAGATGGTGACGGAACTTATCTTGCCAGTGATGTTCATGCTGTGCTCCAGCCTATACTCGATGGCCGCGCTGATCAGACCCTCGGGAACAGGATGGCCAATTTTGAACCCGGTGCTTTTACAAGATTGAATCTTGCAGGGAATCGGGTACTCAACAAGCTTTTCGGGTTTGCATACGGTATCTTTCTGGAGGATATACTGACGGGATATCGCGGGTTCACACGACATGTGATAAAGAACCTTTCTCTGACCGAAATGGGATTTGAGATCGAGACCGAGATAACGGTCGAGAGTGTTAAGCACGAGATGAGGGTCGAGGTTGTTCCTATCACTTATGTGGCAAGGCATTCCTCGGCGGATACAAAGCTCAATCCGTTAAGAGATGGGTTGAAGATCGGTAAGACCATAATCAGAATGGCAAGATTGCATAATCCGATGTTCTACTTTGGAATATTAGGTACCGGATTAACACTTTCAGGTATTGCTGTTGGTCTTTATGTGGTAAACGAGTGGATGAACGGGGTAACTCGCATTCCGATGACCATTTTAACGGCATTGCTTATACTTTCTGGAATTCAGATGTTCATTTTCGGAATGTTGAGCGATCTTATAGTTTCTCTCCACAGGGAAACAATGCGCATGCTCAGAAAAAGAGATGAGTGAAATTGATTCACTTATTTTTTATGTTACTATAATACTATGATCTATTATCCTTTGATCATACTTCTATTGTTTTTTTGTTCTTCTCCTATTATCCCTATCATGCTTTGGCAATGTCCGGTCGGATGTGCTAAAATCTCCAATATGTTGTCTATATGAAATTTTTACCAAAATCAAGTAATCTTACTTTATATATATTCAAGAAAACTTGAGTTCGTGGGGTTTTATGCAATTGTACTAATATTACTGTAGTTAATATCGTTTACTTCAAACGGTATGTAAAGACGCTTTTATTTTTGAAATATTTTGATATTTGGACCTAGGTGCCTTAGTACAATTGAGATGAATCATCTGATATTCAACTTTACTTGATTGGCTCTCAAGTTCATTTTGTGACAATACTTAAATAAAATACCTTCTTTTTTGGGATAACTAATCACGAGGTTTAATCATGTCAATTGTAACTGAGGCCAAAGCTGGTAAAATTACGGACGTAATGAAAGAAGTCGCAAAGAATGAAGGTTTAGATCCTGAATACATTATGCGTGGAATCGCTGCAGGTAGGATCGTAATCCCAACCTCTCCATACAGGGATGTCACACTCTGTGGTATTGGTGAAGGTCTGAGAACAAAAGTAAATGCATCAATCGGTGCTTCCTCAGATATTGTCGATGAGGACATGGAAGTACAGAAAGCAAAGGCTGCTGAAGCTGCTGGTGCAGACACACTTATGGAACTCGGAACCGGTGGAGATTTCCTCGGCATCAGGAAGAAAGTTTGTGATGCAATTTCACTTTCTGTAGGATCAGTTCCACTCTACCAGGCTTTCATTGGCGCTGCAAAGAGAGACGGTTCAATCATCCACATGACAGAAGATGACCTCTGGAACGCAACTGAACAGCAGGCAAAGCTCGGTACCAACTTCATGGCTATCCACACCGGTATCAACAATATCGTTCTCGACAGGCTCAAAGCACACGGTCGCTATGGTGGTATCTGTTCACGTGGCGGTGCTTTCATGACCACATGGATGCTCCACAACGAGAAGGAAAACCCACTTTACGCTGACTTCGACTACCTCTGTGAGATCCTTAAAGAGCACGAAGTTGTTCTCTCCACAGGTAACGGGATGCGCGCAGGTGCAATCCACGATGCTACCGACAGGGCACAGGTACAGGAGCTCATCATCAACTCAGAATGTGCACAGAAAGCACACGACAAGTATGACCTTCAGGTAATTGTAGAAGGCCCAGGTCACGTACCACTCGATGAAGTAGAGATGAACGTTAAACTCATGAAGTCCATGAGTGGACACAAGCCATTCTACATGCTCGGTCCACTTGTAACAGATATCTCTCCAGGAAGAGACCACATCGTAACAGCTATCGGTGCAGCAACATCCGCATCACACGGTTGTGACTTCCTCTGCTACGTAACTCCTGCAGAGCACCTTGCACTTCCAAACATCGATGATGTTGTTGAGGGTGTCCAGACATCCAAGATCGCAGCACACGTCGGTGACATGGTCAAACTCGGAAAGAGAGATCAGGACCTTGCAATGGGCAGGGCACGCAGAGACCTTGACTGGAAGAAGATGTTCAGTCTTGCACTCGACCCAGAACTCGCAAGAAAGATCAGAACCGAGAGAGCTTCAGCAGATGAAGATGCATGCACAATGTGCGGTGACTTCTGTGCTGTGAAGATCGTCAACCAGAACTACAATCTCGCAAAGTAATGCCATTGGCATTACTTTTAACTTCTTTTTTTGAATTCTTTTTTGTCCTGTGATTTTTCATATTATTTTCCATCTGCATCTTTGTGGAAATATCATGTACTTACTATTTCTCGACAGGTTGAAAATATAGCAAAGGCATGCATTCCATGTTATCACTATCTTCTCAGATTCCCTAATTTTACAATAAATATCAATTAAGCCTATTATGGCTCTGTAGAAATCCCGGATTCCCAATGTTTAAGGGCAATATCAAAACTGCAACCATCAGACGTTATCCCACTGGAAAATGGTATATCTGTTTTTCTGCAGAATGTGACTGGATACCAGAACCACATGTGGATGACAATGCTGGCGGGATGGATGTAGGAATTGAAAAGTTCGCTACAATATCAAATGGTTCATCTATCCCTAATCCAAGATGAGTAAAGCAAGAGGGGAAGGGTCTTGCAAAATCCCAACGGAAGATGTCACGGTTTGATAAAGGTTCTAATGAATGGTTGAAATCCCTATAAGTTGCTCTGAAAATCCACGAAAGAACTTCCTACAAACGCAATAATTTTGCACCTAAGGTTAGCAGAAGCCTTGTTGATAATTATAATATTGTCGTTTTTGAAGATTTGAATCTCAAGGGCATGGTTCAAAACAACCAGCTTGCAAAAACATAATGGATGTTGCATGGAGGCGGCTGATAGACGGTTGTGTCAAATGACCCGAAGTTTAAAAGAATCTGGATGTGTGCATAATGCACACACTTTCACTTTTTTCATAAATGATTTTGTCAATTTTATTTTTCTAACTAGTTCTGCTAGATAATGTGATTTTATAGATTATTTCAGATGTAATTAGTTTGGTTTTATTCTATGATCACAACTAAGAACACCTATATTTATTTGGACTTATTATCTTGTGCCTTTATAATTCAATCAAGAATAACTGTTATTATTCAGACACAGCGACAGCTAGTAAGGTCCTGTCTAATCGATTATAAAAATAAGATATTATTCACCATTCTGGTGTAGAATGGTGTAATGAATATTTTCAATTATCTTTTGTCCCATACTAATAGATCAGTATGGTGTCTTTGTAACGTACGAAAGGTCAAGTTTTGATACATTCGACTTCTGAACTATGAGGATCGATGATCCATAGTCCGGATTTTCATATTTGAAGATCAACCAAGTAACATCGTCTTCTTCCACTTGGCTGCAATCTGTAATGTTATCATACCAAATGATAGAGGATGATGCACCGTCAAGCAAATAGATATAACCTGACAGTTCCTGTCCCTCTGGAACAGTCTTTATCATTTCAAGAATTGAATTAATCATTTTAGTAACACCCATTTTAACAACCCCTACACATATAAAATGATTTTGGTACACATCTATATTGAATACGGCATCGGAATTAAGTTTTTTCCAATTATCAAACTATTATATAAATAAAACCGCAAAATAATGAGATCATGCACATAAATGATCTAAAAATTGCAACGGTTGATCGATCTGCAATATGGTTGTTTTAAATTCACTTATTTTTATTCATCATATTTATATACTTTTGATATGCATATTTATATTGGTGCATAATTCAGGGTAGATAACATGAGAACATCAGCAAAGTTAGCGAGCATTCTATTTCTATTATTTTTATTCACAACTCCTGCAATGGCCGTAACACTGGAGCTTTCAGCCAGTGATACTTCGGCACAGGTAGGGGTGTCCGTATCATTAACTGCTCGTCTCATGAATGGGACGCTACCTCTTAACAATACATCGGTTAATTTTTCAACCAACTTTGGAAGCCTTAGTTCCTTTTCTTCCACAACGAACGATTCTGGTTTTGCCATTGTTATCATCAATTCTACAGTTTCCGGCAACTTGGTGGCAAATGCCAGTTCGGGCACTGAAACGAACACAACCATTGTCTCATTTTTGCCTGCTCCGGTAACAGATATTATTTTCGACATCAACAACACTGATCCGGTAGCAGGGGATGAGGTCGATGTGAATGTAACTGCTCGTGATCAATATGGCAACATCAACAATACCCCAACTATCAACATCTATCTTACAATGGAGGACGTACTCTCTGAACCACATAACGAGAACATTGCCTTATCTGAAGGGATGGGCAATATGTTCGAAATATCCATTGACCATAACAACATGACCTCTGTACAATCGGTCGAAGGTACTGCCCTTTTGTTGCGAATAACTTCCACTCTCGCAGGAACCCTCTCAATAGGATCAGAAACATTGGGGATTATTAATAATACCTCTGTAGTTTATGCACCATCTACTCCTTACTCAATGGAAGCACTTTATGATGATGAATATATTGTCAATACAACTTCTGATATCGTTGTAAGTTTACATGATCGTTACGAAAATCCGATCGAAGGGTCTACTTTAACGTTCAATGTGACATCTCCTGCAGATACCATATACAACAGCCCGATAACATATAACTCCTCATGGGTCTCCTCTTCAGTAAAGGTCACTCCTGTGGATGGTAAAGCGACTGTATCTCTCAGAACGGACAAACGTGCCGGAGAAAATATAGTAAATGTAGATGCATTAAACACATCTCTGTTCCTCAGGCTCAGCATAACCGGCATTCCGGACATTGCAAATAGCCTCACTCTTTCATCAACACCTTCATCCTGCTATGCAAACAATGAAGACTATTACCGACTTTCTGCACAGGTCATAGACCAGTTCTTAAATCCTTTACTTCCAGAAAGTTTCCGGATAAAGGATCAAGTCATTTTCGAATCAAATTCAGGGTCTACGTTGGTTCCATTGAATAACTATGGGGTAGGGACTACTGTAGTTGGTCCCACTCCCTATGTCGAAAATATAACGGTCACGGCAACCTATAAGGACGAGACGGGTTCCACAAATATCAATTCATCAAAAGAGCTTTCGTTTTCAGAAGGACCTCTATCAAGTTTCAATTTTTATTCAAATCCAAATATAGTACTATTACAGAACCTTTCAGGAAACCATAATTCGAGTGTCATAGTTATAGCATTCGATGCATGGGGTCATCCTCTCCAGGGTGTGAACATAACTCTCAACAACACAGCCCCTTCCCTGGGTAATCTTTCAATGGATGGATACAACGGAACCAACATAATAAACGCTACAACTGATCAACATGGACGTGTGAATACACTCTTCACAAGTTCGAACATCGCAGATAATTGTACCCTAATCGCAACTAGTGGTGCCATAAATGATAGTTTGTCAATAGAGATCAGGGATCAGCCTTTCATCAGTACCTATATCGATGCAGAACCATATGTCGTAAACTCTGGCGATATTGTGAACGTCACAACGATCATTTCGGTAGAAGGGGAGTTACCTATTAGCAGATCGGCTGCAACATCAATGCTTGTGATCGATCGTTCGGGAAGTATGGACCCTGATTCATATGCAGGAACTCCACTGGATGTTGTTCTTGTTCTTGACCGTTCGGGTAGTATGAACGATGTTGAACCTGCACCGAATGCGCCGGAGCAACCACTTACTGATGCATTAGCTGCTGCAAAGACGTTCCTTGACAATCTTGTTTCTAACAGTCAGGTAGGTGTAGTTTCATTTTCAAGCAGCAGTACAAAGGATTTGTCCTTGACTCTGCTAAATTCGTCTGACAACGAGGACCACGTAAAGTATATTATAGATAATAACAAGGCTGATGGCGGTACAGCAATTGGATTAGCTCTTGCAGACGCTAATGAAATGCTGATGAATGGTCGTCCCTCTGCAAAAAAGATAGTTATACTTTTGACCGATGGTGTGAGCAATACAGGCTCTGATGTGGATGGTGTTGATGCAGCAAATGTTGCAAAATCCAATGGAATTATCATTTATACTATCGGGCTTGGGGACGCCAGCTATATTGATGAACCCGCTTTGCGCTATATTGCCCGTGAAACGGGTGGTACTTATTATAATGCACCTACAAGTTCTGAACTTGAAGCTATTTATAACTCAATTGCGCAGGAAGTCTCAGATTATGATGTAACAGCAATTAAATATAGTGAGGAAGGCTTCACACCTTATGGGTACGATGTACATAATTCAGCGGTATTCACACAGGACTCAGGTGCTCCATACTGGTTGGTTTTTGATGCTTGGGATATGGACAGTGGGGGTGAATGCAAATTCACAGTTAATGGCAATTCTGCTGCAGACATTGGTTTTTCCGGGAACTATCGCTGGAGGACTTTTAAATATAATATAACCTCCTGGGTTACCAGTGGTTCTAATAATGTTGTTTTCTATGATCCATCAAATTATCTAAACGCCATCCAAAATGTACGAATCATAGGTAATGGTGCACTGATTGCATCATTTCCTGATGAAGTAATCCCAACATCTTCAACTCCATATACTGTCAATTTCGATACTTTTTACTATTATTATGAAGACACATTTTTGATAAATAAAAGCTTAAATGATCTGAAAGTCAAGCTTGATTGGACTAACGCATCCCAAGACCTTGCTCTTTCGCTTATAAGTCCTACAGGAAAAACCTATGGGATAGGGGCGGATACAACGGGGTATTATCCCAATTCCACAAATGATGGCATATCAGAATCCATATGGCTGATGCCTTTGTCTTATGTCTATCCGGATGATGATGCCGAGGTTGTTGAAACCGGCAATTGGATTGTCAGGGTTTCTTCTCCCTCACCATCTGATTCCTTTGATTTAGATTCTTATATTGACAAGAAGAGTGCAACACAGATTGCTTCAAAAGCCTTCATATCAAGTTTTGACGACACCCGTGGTGACCTCTCCGGACTTGTTCTTTACAGTAACAATAACATAGTAACTTCAGATACCCAATCTAGTTACTTGTACAACGGTAGTGAATGGGTCAGTTATTTCACACCGGGACATGATGCTGTTTATAATTTCGAGCTTTCATGGAATGATAGTTCTACTCTTGATATATCATTGTACGAAGGAACTGAACTTCTAGCTTCTTCAAGCAGCATATCTAATCCTAAGGCTGTGAACACATCTCTATTCACAGGAAATGATTATCACATTATCGTGAACAAATCAGCAGGCACTGAAAATGATACCTCCTTCACGGTCAACGCAACAAGCAAACAACTTCGTGGATCAATGTCCGTTTATTATGATAGTGGCAGTACTGGTGTACCAAGAGAACGTGTGTTGGAAGGTGGCCAATGGTCAGTTGAGCGATCTTCAAATTACGTTGGTGGTTCAATACGTCAATTGATACTGGAAGAATCTCCTGTTAAAGAGGAAATAATTCTAGGAACAGGCGATGATAGCTATGATAGCTATGATTTTAATGTACAGGTATGGGATGGTTCCACATGGAGTGGAGTGCAACAGTTTTCATCTCGTATGGATTCATATGCTACCAGAGGCTTTGATATTGGCTATGAATCTGTATCTGGTGATGCTCTTGCAGTCTATATGGACATGAATATTAACGACGGAGTCGCTCAATATAGGGTATGGGATGGATCATGGTCTCCAGCTTCATCAACTAATGCGGCAAACTCTGGGGCAGGAGATGTCCGGTGGGTAGAAGTTGCTTCACATCCATCTTCTGATGAAATGGTACTTGTTACCCTTGATGATGAACGTGATATACGTGCACAGGTTTGGGATGGATCCTCCTGGGTCAATCCTGTTACTATAACAAATGATGGGCGTGCTACCAGCTATCAATGTTTTGATGTTGCGTATGAACAACAGAGCGGAATTGCGATTGTTGTGTGGTCAGATGTGGATGGTTGGGTACATTCACGTATATGGGATGGCTCTGCCTGGGGTACTGAGCAGGATCTTTATAATTTTAACTCAGATCATAGGGTTTACTGGATAAAAATGGATTCAGATACTAATTCTGATAATATTATCCTGGGTATGGAAAACCTTGATTGTGAAATTTTCGTTAATATCTGGAATGGCAGTTCATGGGACTCATGGGAGAAAGTAACCAATAACTGCTATGAATATTCCAAACGTATTTTCGATGTGACCTTTGAAAGGAACAGCGGAGATGCATTGATAGTTTGGGGGGATAGCACGAACACTCCTAAATATCTAATATGGAATGGGTCAGCCTGGGGTACAGAAGGATCTACAGCCAGTCTTGCAGGTTCGGGTTACGCCAGATGGGTTAACTTAGAACCAAACCCTGATTCTGATGAGATATCCCTGATAACTTCAGATGGAAATTCAGATATTAATATTCAGAAATGGGATGGTAGTTCATGGGATGTTCCTTATGAAGTGGAAACGTCGTCTTCACATTACTATGAGGTATCAGACATAGTCTATCCGTGGAAAGATACTTCGTATTCGACTACAGAGTTAAATTGGAAGGAATGGAGGGCTACAGTCACTTCTTCATTGTCATCTAATTCGTTTGATCATCTTGGAAATTCAATAGATACGATTACCGCTGATGGGTTGACTGCAATTGATGAAGGTCTTTACGAAGCCAACAATGAGCTTTCAGCGATTTCAGGCAATTCAACAGTTGTCCTTATGAGCGATGGTATGGATAACGCAGGACACCATTCGTTGATAGAAGAAGCACTTCGTGCAAAAGAACACAATACGATAATACACACTGTTGGTCTTGGGAAAAATGAAGATGAGGTTGATCCTATCCTTTATGAGGTCGCAAATATAACTGGTGGTGAATATTACTTTGCGCCGAATTCTACAGTATTGGAAGATATTTTTGTAGGCATTGCGTCGGAGCTCACAAATTTCACAGCATCAGGTCCCACGCTTTCAATACACATACCTAATAATTACATAAATGAATTGTCCATAGCTACAGCAACTTATATACCAAATAGTACTAATTCCACGTTTGGAAATGTGACTAACTTCCCTATTCCAATGGCTCCATCACAGGGAAATCTAGAACCAACTATAAGTACTGAGGGAACCAGGTCGGAATTACTTTGGAACCTTCCATCCATGATCCCCGGGCAGAAATGGGGTGTATGGTACCAGCTCAAGGTTCAGGGTGCGGGTTCGGTTCCTTTGATATTGCCTACCTCATCGATAAACTATACAGATGTCAATGAAACAAACATTGATATCAAGATCAATTATGAAGGCGAAACAGGTATTTCCGGATTTGGGGCAGATGTTGATTATGTGTCTCTTGGAAGTATCTCAATTGTTCCGGAATATCCAACTGTGCTTATTGGTGAAGATGCGGTATTGAATCTGAATGCTTTTTATTCTGATGGGAACCCGGCTATTGCCGACATGCAGATATATTCAAGCATCGGCATGTTCAATGAAACTGAAAATCCAATGAGCATAACTGTCAGTGGATCGGATCAAATAAACCTGATGAGTATGATGGCAGGTTCTGCAAACATCAAGGCCATAGGTAGCAATGGAAACAATTCAGTCTCTGATAATGCTGTTGTGTACATAAGGCCAAAAGGTGTAATAATGCTTTCATAAAAACGTTATTACTTTT
>JAIORD010000044.1 GCA_021108275.1 Methanococcoides sp. | reverse complement strand
TTGTGTGCTTGCTTTGTATGTCCCAATGTGGTTCTACTCACAGCATGAGGCACATGTTGACAAGATGGCTGCTGTAAATCTTAGTATGGTATCAGCAACTTCAAAGAAGAAGTGATAGGTAACAACTCCTCTATCTGTTGAAAAGTCCCCGGATATCTCTGGGGACTGCTACCTTTTAAGATGAAAAACTGGATTTCTGATCTAAAATTCATTTGATCTTTTGATCAGTACTCTGGCAATGTCCGTAATGAGTGATGGTATGCATTACAGTACGCCATGAATGGGTGTATATTGGGGTATGGGTGCGAGAACAGTCCTTTTTGGGATAATCTGGTAATTACTATGAAAAGTAAAAAAATAGTCGTTGTTGAAGTTGAATTGATCGTTGGTATGATGATCAAGTTGAAGCTTGAGAAGATGGGTTACTCTGTAACTGGTTTTGCTTCAAATGGCAAAAACGCTATTTCTATGGTAGATGCGTTCCATCCTGATCTTATACTTATGGATATACGGTTAAAGGGTGAAATGGATGGCATCGAAACCGCTATGAAGATCCGTGAGTCATATAACACTCCCATTATCTTCATCACAGCAGATTCTTCTAAGGAAACTCGCGAGAGAGCAAGTCTGGTAGGTCATCAGGGTTACCTTACGAAGCCATTTATGGATGAAGATCTGGGGTATATTGTTCATTCTGTGTTTTACAACTCTGTGGATAGGGCAGGAGAAGTCTACGAAACGAAGTCTATATTATGCAAAACATGATGGTCTATTAAGGAAGTGACTGCACGTAATTAGGATGGATTAAATACTACAAATTATACATCCAATTCACAGCAAGCACGCATCTCACCTATGTATGAATTTGCCTTTTCAAAAGATCCTCATCTTTGTATTTTACGCAGATCAAGTTCTCGATCCATATCATGCAAAGCTTTCAACTTTCAAAAATTTCACTATAGTGAATACATATATAAGATACGACAAACTATAAGTCATTGTGAAGTGTCCGAAGGTATTATCATGAAAATGGAAACTCCTTGTCAGGCAGTAGTATGGGATGTCCTTCCTGCGATACGTGCAGCGCTTGCAGTTGAGCTTGTGAATAATGGTATTGCTCAAAAGGAAGTTGCAAGGCTATTTGGTATGGCGCCTTCCGCTGTTTCTCAGTACCTGACCAAAAAAAGAGGTTATCGTATCGAATTCGATGACGATATACAAGAGGAGATATCCCGTCTGGCTGTTGAGATACAGGAAGGTAAGATCGATAACGTTTCTGCAAAGATATGTGATATATGCAGAAGTTTGAGGACCGGGGAAGATGCCTGTCCTGCGGAACCTACTGAATTATAACGACCTTTTATTTTATGGGCTATTGTTTATCCGGGATCAACTTTTGCCTAACTGATATTTTTATCCTGCTATTTTGCTTGGTTTATATTAATTTATTATATTGACCGTTTTGCTATCAAGCGCAATGAATAAATAATATATCGCGAGTTCACTATCGTGAAGTCACGATTGTGAATTCGCTGATCTTAGTGGATCGTAAGGTACCATGTGTTCGAGTGCAGCTTGTATATGTGAGCTCGATCTGCAATGTGGTCTTCGATTGGATAAGAACAGAAAAATTCCCTGTAAAATTTGCAGTTCATCTCTTAAAAGGTGTATATTATGAATCAATTCGCACAAGCAACTGAAAAAGATATTACGCGTTCGATAGTTGAAGAATTCCTTGGAGACTTCCTTAATCACATTGAAAGCGATGTGATCATTGTTGGTGGGGGACCAAGTGGTCTTGTAGCAGCAAGGGATCTTGCATCCAAAGGCATAAAGACCGTTGTGCTTGAGAGCAACAATTACTTTGGTGGCGGTTTCTGGTTAGGTGGTTACCTGATGAACAAGGTTACAGTAAGAGCACCTGCACAGAGGATCTTTGACCAGCTTGGAGTTCCTTACAAGGAAGTACCTCACATAAAGGAAGGTCTCTATGTAGCAGATGCACCTTCTGCATGTTCAAAACTTATTTCCGCTGCCTGTGATGCAGGCGCTTTCATGTTGAACATGAACAAGTTCGATGATGTGGTTCTCAGGGATGGTCGTGTATGTGGTGCTGTAACCAACTGGACACCTGTTTCAGCATTACCGCGCGCGATCACATGTGTTGACCCGGTGGCAATCGAGGCAAAATGCCTTATCGATGCAACGGGGCATGATGCTGTTGTAGCTAACTCTCTGGCGAGCCGTGGCCTAGTAGACCTTAAAGGATTCTCCGGAATGGATGTTGATAATTCCGAAGATGCTGTGGTCAATAATACCTCCGAGATCTTCCCTGGTCTTGTGGTCACTGGAATGGCCGCAGCTACATGTTTTGGTCTTTCCAGAATGGGTCCGACCTTTGGTGGTATGCTGGAGTCCGGTGTAAAAGCTGCAAAGATTGCTGAAGCTATTGTGAAATCCGTATAATATCTGTTAAAACAGGTAGTTTATCTGCCTGTTCTTCTTTTGATTTTATGGCAGATAGTTAACGATTTATACAGTTGCCGATATAACTTTGTATACATCACCGATATCTGCCCTAAATTGCCTTTATCAATACATTTATTTTGGCAGGTCAGTTAATATCTTATTCCATTTAATTTAAGGAGCGTATTGCCAGATGTTCAATGAGACAATCTATCTTGATAACGCTGCAAGTACAAGGCTTGATGAAGCAGTACTTGAAGCGATGAAACCGTATTTCTTTGATGCTTATGCAGTTGCTACTTCTGAATTCGGTTATTCCATGGGCATTGATGCCAAGGAAGGACTTGAAAGGTCCCGTAAGGTCATTGCATCAAGACTTGGTGCGCAAGCTGGCGAGATCGTGTTCACTTCAGGAAGCACTGAATCAAGCAACATGGCAATAAAAGGAGTGCTTTCAGCTTTGAAAGGGAAGAAGGACGACCATCTGATCGTATCCCGTCTGGAAGATTTCCCTGTGCTGAATACCGCAAAGAAACTTGATAAGCAGGGCTACAAGGTAGACTTCATAAATGTCGATGGGGAAGGTATCCTCGACCTCGATATGTTCAGCGATGCCATCACTTCGCAAACAGCACTGGTGTCCATTCAGCAGGCAAATCAGGAGATCGGCACTTTGCAGGACCTTAAAGGTATCTCTGATATCTGTCAGGATAAGGATGTCCTGTTGCATACTGATGCCACTCATAGTTTTACGAGGATTCCTCTGGATGTCAGCAAGCTTCCTGTGGACCTTGTAACAGTGTCAGCCCATACGATCCATGGCCCCAGAGGTATCGGCGCACTGTATATACGTGAAGGAACTCCGATAGACAAATGGATGGATGGAGGATTCCAGGAATCCGATAGGCGTGCCGGTGTAGAGAACATTCCTGCTGCGGTAGGATTTGCAAAGGCTGTGGAACTTGTGACCTCTGAGGAGAATGAACGCCTTGCAGCGATGAGGGGCCGTGTTATCGAAAGGGCAATGGCTGATATTCCTCATGTTACTCTAAATGGAAGTGCTACCAGCAGGTTGCCACAGAATGCCAATATGACTTTCCATTATGTGGAGGGTGAATCCATTACATTGCATCTCGATATGCTGGGTTTTGCAGTGAGCACAGGTTCTGCATGTTTTAGTCGTTCCCTTGAAGCAAGCCATGTGATACTCGGTATCGGTGGCGATCATGAGAGAGCACACGGCTCTTTGCGTTTCAGTTTCGGACGATTTAATACCATTGAGGATTCGGATGCTATTATCGATGCATTGAAAGATGTTGTTACGAATCTGCGGGCTATCAGCCCTCTGGCAGAAGATAATTGAACTTATAGCGAGATAAATAAAAGAGGTGTTTCTATGACTTTCCCATACACAAAAGAGGTACTTGAGCATTTCAGAAATCCACAGAATGTTGGAAAGATGGAGGATCCTGATGGAAAGGGTCTTGAAGGCAGTCCTGCGTGTGGTGATATGGTTGCCGTTTATCTGAAAGTTGATCCTGATACTCTGGTTATCGAGGATATCTCTTTCGAGTCCTATGGCTGTGCATCCAATATCGCAACAGCATCTATGATCACTGAGATGGCAAAGGGCAAGACGCTTGAAGAGGCCAAGACGATCACGTGGAAGGAAGCAGCTAATGCTCTTGGTGGACTTCCACCTGTCAAGGCGCATTGTTCCGTGCTTGCGGTCGAGGGGCTTCGGTCTGCTATTCGTGATTATGAAGAGAAGCATGGAATGGTCGTGGAGAATGAGGCCACTACGGTAGAGGTTGTCAGTAAGCGTTTGAAGCATGTGATGAATCCGATGGCAGGTCTTGATATCATCAGGACCGAACTTGTGCTAAAGGTAGTGGTCGAGGAAGGAACTGTTCGTATAGTGCTTGATATACCTTCGACACATCAGTTTGCAGCTGCCATAAAGGAAGATATTGTCGATAAGCTGGAATCATTGTGGGATGTTGAGAGTGTCACGGTTGATTACATCTCCTGATACTCCTCTATTTTCTTTTTGTATCAACATTTGATCAGGTTCTGGTAAATATGGAAATTCGTTCGATCGCTCCCTGTACAAGCAAGCCTTCTATTTTTCATGTGGAGGCACAGCTTGAAAATGAGATAGATATTCCAAAGGCATGTGAAGCTTTATCCGTCGAGGAAGGCGTGACCATCAAGTTCCTCAGGTGCTCTGAAGAGCTTGGAGCTATCCGGTTCACTTCAGGTGCTATGATGGTGCTTATCTATGAAAGTGGCAAGATCACTGTAAGGCATGCTCCGGATGACGGTACTGCCAGAGAATTGCTCGAAAGGGTTGCTGAGCTGGTGGAGTGAATTTGATGGGCTAAAGGGTCTGTCAATATTTTATGCTTAAAATATGGCTTTTCTTTTTTTATTTACCGTGTTATATGTCCCTTATATGAAAACGAATTCCAGTGGCTATTTAAACTTCCTGCTGATATTCGACTGGCAACGATAAACTATATATAATTTTCACCGGTATGTTCCTTTACATTAGAAGCGATGCTATCAAGCAAAGCCTATAAGAATCTGGCCGATTCGATGCGTTATTTCATAAATTAAGAGGTCTTCATATGGACGACATGGATACTATTATCAACAGGATAAAAGAGCAAGATCCAGAACTATTTTTACAGATCGAGAAGATCATTCCTTTCCACGGGTACTTGAGTTCGGGAGCAATGATAGGATTACAGATGCTCACGATGGCGAAGAGATTACTTGATGTTAAGGAAGGGGAACGCATCTATGTTACAGCGGAGACATCCAACTGTGTTCCAGATCCATTCCAGATACTCGAGGGTGCTACCACCGGGAACAAGGGAATGAAGATCAAGGACTACGGCAAGATGGCTGTTACCGTGAACAAACGTGGTGCACCGGGCGAGACCAAGATGCCTGCTGTCAGGATATATCTTGACGCAGAAAAGACTGCGGCTTACCCGAGATTGCATGCATGGTTCATGAACCTTGAAAAAGTGCGTCATGAAGAGGTCCTGCCGATCTTACTCGAAGCAGGCGAGAACATTTATTCTTACACTTTTACAGAGATCGAAGTTCCGGTCAAGAAAAGCAAGCAAGTAAGGCTGTGCGAGAAATGTGGAGAGAGCTTCATTCATTATGAAGGCGAAGCACTTTGTGAAGCATGCAGGCATGAGCAGTAATTACGGAGTAGATGAGATGAACGAAATAGTAGTTCAGACAAAAGATAACAAGCAAGTGGTGTATTTACCAGAAAAGTGCATTGGTTGCGGAACCTGTACAATGGTCTGTCCAAAGGACACATTGATCATAGGTTCAGTAGGACCTGTTGCCAGGGGACTCATAAATAAGGAGTACCTGGATATTAGAGATACATGTATCACATGTGGAATGTGTACTAAGATCTGTCCAACAGGTGCCCTTGAGATGAGAGTAGATGGAAAGCCTGTATGCGATGAGAACTTCCTGTGCAGCTCGCTCGCACCAACAACGGTGAACGATAATTGTGTACACTGTGGTGTATGTGAGCAGATCTGTCCGCAGGGTGCTATCGAGACCAAGCAGTGGCTCGCAAACGATGGCAGTGCACGCATAGATGGTGAGACCATCATCGATCAGGAAACCTGCGTACACTGTGGATGGTGTAGCGAGGTATGTCCAACTAATGCTATCACTGTGCAGAAACCTTTCGAGGGTACATGGGAACGAGCAGAGGATGTCTGTCAGGCATGCCGCACCTGTGTGGATGTATGTCCATGCAATGCACTGTTCAATCCGGAATGGGCTCCAGGAGAAAGAGTTGACAAGGTCGCTCAGCGTCCTGATGCATGTATCTACTGTGGTGCATGTGCTGTTTCCTGTCCTGTCAATGCTATCGATGTCCAGAAGACAGCGATCGTTCCTGACATGAACAAGAAAGCTCTATTTGAGAAGAAACTTCTCAACAAGCCATCAGCAACTCCTGTATTGACCTCTGTCCTGGTGACAGATGAAGAAGCATGTCTTGGCTGTGGTAACTGTGTTATCATGTGTCCTGTCAATGCAAACTCCTCAAAGGATCTTGCAGCAGGTGCACTAAATGAGCTTGATGAGAAAGCACTTCTTGAGGTAAGGAACGGTACTGTCAAGGTGATCGATCAGGAAGTATGTGGCTCATGTGGTGCATGTGCTCTTATCTGCCCTGTCTCTGCGATCTGGCTTGAGAAGAGGGAGGTTGAATAATGGCTGGAACTATTGTAATTAAGAACGGATATGTTTATGATCCGCTCAATGAAGTGAACGGTGAACAGCAGGACATCTTCATCAAAGACGGCGTGGTAGTTTCCGAACTTTCTGCAGCTGACATGAAGGATGCTAAGATAATTGATGCAACAGGCAAGACTGTAATGCCTGGTGGTGTCGATTCTCACACTCACATTGCTGGTGCTAAGGTAAATGTCGGTAGGATGATGCGTCCTGAGGATGGTTACAAGGCAACATTGGCAAAGACCGATATTACCCACTCAGGTTCAGGAGAGACTGTACCATCCGTCTACATGGAAGGTTACGAATACTCCAAGATGGGATACACCACTGCTTTTGAAGCAGCTGTTCCTCCAATGGAAGCACGTCACACACACGAAGAGATGCGTTCCATTCCAATGCTCGATATGGGTGGCTACCTTGTTCTCGGTAACAACTGGTTCATGATGCGCTACCTGAAGGAAGGCGACGTCGACAGGGCAGCAGCATATGTTGCATGGATGATGAGGACCCACAAGACATACGGTATCAAATGTGTCAATCCTGGTGGAGTCGAGAACTGGGGCTGGGGTAAGAACGTTTCTTCCCTTGATGAGGCAAATATGCACTTCGAGATATCCCCTAGGGAGATCATCGATGGGCTGACCGAAGTAAATGAAATGCTCGGTATGCCAATGTCATTGCACCTTCACGCAAACAACCTTGGTCATCCTGGATGTTACGAGACCACAAAGGAATCCCTTGGGATCTCCAGCAAGACAAAGGCAAAGCAGAACATGGCAGTTGATTGGGCTGAGACAAAGATCGATGCAAGCAGAGATCAATCCGTCTACCTTACACACATGCAGTTCAATGCATTTGCCGGTACATCCTGGCGTGATTTCGAGTCTGGTGTCAAGCCGCTCGCAGATTACATCAACAACGCTGACCATGTCGTCATTGACAGTGGTTGTGTACCTTTCGGTGAAGCAACATGTATGACTGGTGATGGTCCTTCCATTCACGATGTCGCAGTACTTACCGGCGGCAAATGGTCCAACACCGATGTTGAGCTTGAATGTGGTTCAGGTGTCTGTCCATTCACATATCTTAAGAGCAACCCTGTTCACAGTACTCAGTGGGCAATGGGTCTTGAGTGCCTGCTCCTTATCGACGATCCATGGAAGACCATCATGACAACGGACAGTCCAAATGGTGGACCGTTCACAAAGTATCCGCTTGTCATGACCTGGCTTATGTCCGAGAAATTCAGGGACCAGACATTCAGTGAATGTCACAAATGGGCTAACGACAGAAGCACACTCGGTGGCGTTGACAGGGAAATGTCCCTTTACGACCTTGCGATCCTTACCCGTGCTAACACGGCAAAGACCATTGGTATGGCACACAGGAAGGGTAGCTTCGGTATCGGTGCAGATGGTGATGTTACTGTTTACGACATCGATCCAACAAAGATCGATACCAGGGAATATTCTGACCTGATCAACAAGTTCAGCACTGCTGAATACACTATCAAGGGCGGAGAGGTTGTCTGCCACGATGGTGAGATCACTATGATCCCTGATAAGAGGACCTATTACACCGACGTAAGCGTCCCTGATGCTAACGAGAAAGAAATGCTTAAGGATGTTCAGGAATGGTTCAGATACTATTCACACGGTTTCAACCACTATCCAACACCTGAGAAATACCTTGTAAACCCAACAGCGATCAAGGCAAACATGGAGCAGTGAGATCATGGCAGAAGTCATTCTTACAGTTAATACTGAAATTGGATTAAAAGTAGAGGCAGATGTTATCACTCCTGATACATTTGCTGGCAAGAACAAGAGCGAGATCGAGGCTCTGCTGGTTTGGCAGGGTCCAAAACAGTTCCCCATCTCCGCATTCTTTGATGTGGAAGGCGATGCTGGTGCTTCCGCAGAAGATACATCTATTGTCATCAAAGGCGATTCTGCGAGAGTAAAGCGCATCGGTGAAAAGATGACAGCTGGAAAGATCACTGTTGAAGGATCTGTCAGCATGCATGTAGGTTCCCAGATGATCGGCGGCGAGATCCTTGTAAAAGGCGATGCTGATTCATGGGCAGGAATGGAAATGGTAGGCGGACTCCTCCACATCGAAGGTAATGCAAATGACCACGTTGGTTGTGCATACCGTGGTAAGTGGATAGGAATGTCCGGCGGACGCATCGTTATCGATGGTAATGCTAACAATAACCTTGGTGGCGGTATCAGCGGTGGGGAGATCATCGTTGGTGGAAATGTCGGTCACTACACTGGCATTCGCCAGAATGGTGGTCTTATCGCTGTAAAAGGAAACGCTATTCGTGCAGTTGCTGCTGAAATGACAGCCGGTACAATGGTTGTTAACGGAACCATCGAGAGATTCTCTCCTGGATTTGAATATGTGACAAACGAAAGCGACCTTAAGTTCGATGATATAGAATGTCCTGGCGAGTTCATGAAGTTCCTCGGTGACAATGCGATCACAAAGAGGCCAAAGGGCACGCTCTATGTCAATCAGGACGCAAACATGAATCTGTGAGGTGTGATAATGAAAGTATTACTTAACACAGGAAGTACCATTGATGAGGGTAGACTTGCTAAGGGTGGTAACAAATATTCAGAGGCTTACGTAAAGGAGTGTGCAGTATGCTGGTTCTCCCCCTCTAATTTTGAATCCCTTGGATGCCCGGAAAAAGTAAAAGTAACAAGTAAGGACGAAAAACATTCCATCATAGTATACACAAAATGTACAGATGCTATGATGGATGGCGATGTATTCATGCCAAGGGCTATTTGGTCCAACGTGATCATTGACCCATATACATTCTCAACAGGTTCCCCTCTCTACAAAGGCAGTCCCGTAACTGTCGAAGCAGCAGAAGGTGAGGTATTGAGCACAGAGGATGTTGTCCTTAATCTCTATATGGGAGGTAAATGATATGGTTTTTAAGAACATTATGTGTCCTGTATGCGGAGCTTCATGTGACGATATCCAGGTAGAGCTTGGAGATAACGAGATCACTGTCAAGAACGCATGTAAGATGGGTAATGCAAAGTTCCAGGAAGTCGTAAGCTCACACCGTCTTAAGGACCCACTTGTCAAAAAGGGCGGAAAGCTTGAGAAAGCTGCATGGGACGAAGCACTTACAAAGGCTGCAGAGATGCTTGTGAACGCAAAGAGACCTCTTTTCTTCCTCGGAAGTGAGACCTCATGCGAAGCACAGGAAGTCGGTCTTCATATCGCTGAGTATCTTGGTGGTATAGCAGATTCCAACGCAACTATCTGCCATGGTCCTACTGTAATGGGTATCCAGGAAAGCGGATGTCCGGGTGCAACAGCAGGTCAGACCAAGAACAGAGCAGATGTGAACATCTACTGGGGAACCAACCCTCTGGCATCTATGCCAAGACACATGTCTAAGTATGCTGTCTTCCCAAGAGGATACTGGTCCAAGAGAGGAAGGTTCGACCGCAAGGTCATCACTGTTGATCCAAGAAAGACCGATACAGCAGCAGCATCAGATCTTCACATACAGCTCAAACCAAACTCTGACTATGAGCTTTTGAGCGCACTGTTGACCATCCTTAATGGAAAGCGTCCACATCCATCCGTAGAGGAGATCACAGGTGTACCTATCTCTGCAATGGATGAGATGATCGATGTAATGGTGAATGCAAACTTCGGTAGCATCTCAGTCGGTCTTGGTCTTGGTTCTTCAATGGGTAAGCACAGGAACGTTGAGCTTGGTCTCAACCTTGTGAAAGAGCTCAACAACAACCACGGTACAAAGTTCGTACTCGGTGCACTCAGAGGTCACTGTAATGTGGCAGGTTTCAACCAGATCGCATCATATCTGTATGGATATCCATTCGGTATCGACTTCTCAAGAGGCTATCCAAGGTACAACCCAGGAGAGACCACTACTGTCGATCTGCTGAGGGATAAGGATGTAGACGCTGCATTCGTTATGTGTGCTGATCTTGTCAACCACATTCCTGCAGATGCTGCATCCTATCTTGCAGAGATCCCAATGACCTGCCTGGATATTGCTCCATGCCCAACAACAACAGCTTCAGATGTTGTTCTTCCTGGTGTCATCGATGCAATGGAGAATGACGGTACATTCTACAGGCTCGACAACGTGCCAATGTACTTCAAGCCGTTCACAACGTCTCCATTCGAGTTCACACAGAGCAATGAAGACACACTCAAGCAGTTGTTCGCAAAGATAAAGGAAATTGCTTGATCATGCCGTTGGATTGGCACGTTGAAAGAAAGAACGTTCAGAATAACTTCTGGCGTGATGAGGAGCGGGATTCTTCCGCCCCTTATCTTTCTTATAAGGGTGTCGAGCTTACGGAAGACAGCAGTAACGAAATAAATGTGGATGTCATTGTTGAGAAAGAATTCCATCTTTCTCTCAATAGTGTCCCACTTGCTTCTTTTTTTGCTACCCCTCAAGAGTTCGAGGAACTCGCAGTGGGTTTTTTGATATGTGAAGGTTTTATCGATCACGCCATTGACATCATATCGGTTTCGGTCAAAGATGACCGTCTGATATGCGAAGCGGACATCTGTCCGGACCGTATCGGAAAGACCAAACGTAACATAGATCCTGATTCAAGATTCGATTTTTGCAGTTGTGCCATTGGATCAAGACCCTGCAAAAAAAAGGTCGGTAATATTTCTGACATAAGATTTGACCGCAAGGTCTTCTTCAATGCCGTGGAACACCTCAAGACCGATGCAAAGACATGGAGACGCACCGGCGGTACTCATTCGGTCATTATCACTGATAACGACAGCAATATCCTGGCATTCTGTGAAGATGTGAGCAGGGCTTCCGCTGTTGATAAAGCAGTTGGCAAAGCAGCCCTTGAAGGTGTGGATATGTCAAAATGCGCAATTGTCGCTACCGGCAGGCTTTCAGTCACAATGGTCTCAAAGGCCGTCAATGCAGGAGTTTCCGTACTCGCCAGCAAAGCAGGTCCCATAAATGAAGGTATTGACCTTGCAAGGGCGGTAGGTCTGACACTGGTAGGTTTTGTTCGCCCGCCTCATATGTATGTCTATAACGGTATTGAGAGAATTATTTAAGAGCGTTTTTGGTATTATTGGTCACTGCTGGGTCTAATCGTTGGCTCCATAGGAATATCTTTTTGTAAATTTAAATATTTCTTTGAAAAAAATCAATAATATTCTATCTTCATCACGTTGATAATTTTTTTATAAATTAGAGAATACCTCATAATAATGATTATATATTATTCCCTTATACTAATAATATGAAAAATAGATTCGCACTTAAGTTAAGAGATTTCTTGTTATTGTTCATCATTTTGGCACTGATCCTAATTTCAGCCCATCCAGTGACAGCAGCAACTCTGGATGTCGGTGGTGGGAACAATGATCACTCCACCATCCAGGCAGCAGTTAATGCTTCCAATGCAGGTGATACAATTTTGGTGTATCCGGGTACCTATATTGAGAATGTAGACGTGAACAAAGAACTGAACATCACTTCAATAGGTGGTTCTGATGCTACTAATGTCGTGGCTGTATCACCCAATGATCATACCTTCTCTGTTACTGCTGACAATGTTACCATCAGTGGATTCAATGTGAGCGGTGCTACTGATAGGAAAGCAGGAATCCATCTGGAGTATCACAGCAGCGACAACACGCTGAACAATAACCATGTGTGGAACAACCAGTTCGGCATCCATCTGGATTATCTCAGCAACGACAACACGCTGAACAATAACCATGTGTCGAACAACCTGTATGGCATCTATCTGGATGGATCCAGCAACGCCACGCTGAACAATAACCATGCGTCGAACAATACCTACCAAGGCATCGATGCGGTTCATTCCAACTACAACACACTTACCGACAACACAGCATCAGACAATACCTGGGGAATAGTCCTTTCCTCTTCCAGTAACAATAACACGGTAAGCAGCAACATAGCATCAAGCAACACCCAATACGGCATCTGTCTGCAATCTACCTGCAACAACAACAGCCTTGTCAACAACATGGTTTCGGACAACAACTTCGGGATTTTTCTGCGTATTTCCAATAAAACAACACATTAACTGGCAATACAGCACTGGACAACAACTGTGGAATCCGCCTGGAATCTTCCTGTAACTACAACACGCTAAACGATAATACAGCATCATCTAATAACGGTCACGGGATATTTCTGTATAAAACCTGCAATTATAACACAGTTACCAGCAACCTGGCCTCAGGGAATAGAAATCACAGAATTGTGCTGTTATTCTTCCAGCAATAATAACACATTGATCAACAACACGGCATCAGGTAATATCCAGCACGGAATCTTCATTGGCACTCCCAGCAATAACAACAAGGTCATAAGCAACACAGCATCAAGCAACTCTGACTGTGGCATCTATATGGATTCCTCCAGCGGCAACGACCTGAACAGTAACAATGTGTGAAACAACAACAACTACGGCATCTCGCTTACCTCTTCCAGCAACAATCTCATCTATAACAACTATTTCAACAACACTGCCAATACTTACTTTACCGGAACCAATAATGGTAATATTTGGAATACTACAAAGACCGAAGGTTCCAACATCATAAATGGTTCTTATCTTGCTGGCAACTACTGGCTCAAACCGGATGGTACTGGATTCAGCCAGATCAATAACACCGATGATAACAGTGATGGAATATGCGACTCAGTCTATGATATCGGTTCAGGAAACTTCGATTATCTTTCTTTGACACCGGATACCACTGCACCAATTGTCACTATTGATGTACCGGAAGAGAACCATAATTATACTTCCAGTACGATCTGGCTTAATACTACCGCTAACGAGAATATTGCAAACTGGTGGTACAATATCAACAATATTGTTGATATCACGTTTAGTGGAAACCAGTCACTAACATTGCCTGATGGGATCCATGACATAACTGTGATCGCACAGGACATAGCAGGGAACAATGGTTCTTCAATGGTCAATTTCAGCATCGATACAATTGCACCTGCCATTGTTACCGGTCTTGCTGAATCTGATGTAGGGTCCACATGGGTCGGCTGGCTGTGGACCAATCCATTAGATAGCGACTTCAAGCATACCATGGTCTACATGGATGGTGTGTTCAAGAGCAATATCACCGATACATCATACATGGCAACGAATCTTTCAGAATCTACCAGCTATACCATCAGTACAAGGACCGTTGATATTTTTGGTAATGTAAATTCAACGTGGTCAAATTGCACAGCTATGACAGAACTTACTCCTTCCAGTGATATTTCTGGAAGTCATATATCCATTGGTCAGAGCATGCCACCACAGAATGTTATCTATACAGATTCTGCAATAAAAAAAGTCCTTGCAGGCACAAATGTGGAATATGCTTTTTCTGATGGAAAAGGGTCTGTACTTGGGATCAGCTTTGATGCAAAAGATAACAAAGGCAATGTTGTTGCCAAGGTACAGGTACTCAAAGAGTTACCCGAAGGTATTGAGAGCAGTTCCTCTATTCATTCATATCAGGAAATGAGTATTACTGTTGGAAAAGAAGGAACTGTTTCTAAGGACAATGCTGACAACATCCTGATCAAGTTCAAGGTCAACAGGGAGTGGATCAAAATGAACAATATCGATATTTCTACCATTCATTTGTCAAGGTATCACGATGATGAATGGAACGAGCTACCAACTAACAAGATTGGGGGGGACGATGAGTTCATTTATTTAGTTGCCAGAACACCTGGATTCTCCATCTTTCAGGTTACAGGGGATGAACTTGCAGAAGAACCAGTGGTAAAAGATGCTTCCGAATCTGCCAAAGATGAAGGGACCACAGAAATACCAACTGAGATACATACCGATCTACCAGGTTTTATAATTGGAATTGGTTTAGCAGTGTTGGGGGCAGCAGGATTGCTGCATAGGAAGGGTAAATAAGTGAAGTGGGGCCATAGTGCCCCTTTTTTTTATCGATATATTGATAATGAAAAATGAACTTTATAGTAATGGTATGCAACATTGAGTGCTATTTAAATATACTTTAGTTAGGTCAATGATCTCTACAAGACCATTAGTCAAGCTTTTCCAGACTCAGCCTGTAAACCTCAATGCCTGAACCACGACATGCCGTCATTCTGCTACTATCAATATCTGCACATACGATGCCCAAGCGTATGTCATCGACATCCACTCCGTACTTTTCAGCATAAGGCAGCTTGAACCTCTGGACCTGTCCGATGGCATTATCCCTTGCGTTTATCTCTATCTCTATCAGGAAATGTTTGTCCTGTGAATCTGTAAAAACAGCATCTATCCTACCACCTTCGACCTCTACTTCCACTTCGTGGAATGTCAGCCCGGGTTCGATAAGCTCGGGGAGGCTGGATATCATCCTTGAAATGTCGTCTTCGGAAATATGTTTGGACTCAAGGGCATCCTCTACATTTGGTGATCTCATTATCAGGTTCAGGTATTGAATAGCAGTCGTCATCTTGTTGTTCTTCACATTCGGATAGACTGCAATGTCCTTTCCATCTCTGGAATGAGCGAGTATTCCAACATTGCTGAGATTCTTTTTGCGTGCCTTTGCTAACAACACCTACCGTATTCCTCCGGCTCAATATTCTGATGTTCTCCAGAACATCCTCCTGCTCATCCTCTGAAAGTTCCTCTATCTTAATGATTCTATAATCACAATCGTGTTCTTCCTTGACAGCCTGAAGTGTCCTTAATACCGATTCTGCTACTTCCACCGGAGTGTCATCTCTTACATAATACCTGAAATTATCCATACTATCACACTTACAACCTCTCTATATAATAATGAGAACTATTTACGTAGGAGTGTTCTGTAATTCTAAAATGATTTTCAAAAATTGATTTGCTCAATCTATCTGTATGCTTAAATATGCTGACTAAAGGGGCAGTAATGGATATAATCCTATACTAGCAACCCTACAAAGCTATAACAATAGAAATGACTGACTGACTGTTCGAGGCACTTTATCATATTTTTGTCGTATAAATATAAAGGTTATTATAATGAACTCATTTATATATTAATATCTCATGTTGTTTTTATGCTCAATATCCCTTTCATGTTCAAAAATCGATTTAAAATATTCATTTTGATCGCTTTCATATTTATTTCTATTTTTGCATCTGGCTGTGCTGAAAATAATGATGCCACTAAAGCGTCCGAAACATTGCCACAAGCTCAGCAATTTATGGTAGATAGTTCTGATGCCGATACAAATGTTAAATATTATGCAGATAGTGAAATTCCAGACGGACATAGTCAAGAATGGGAGAAGAACGTAACACCAACTGCTATACACAAAATTGTAGTCGATGATAGCGAATCCACAGGCAGAAGTACAACAACAGTGCCTGTGGGTAATGCCAGTATAACAGTAAAGCTGCAGGACAGTATGGATTCGCCTATCATTGACGGTGTTGTTAAATACTACAGCGAAGGCTGGAATGAGTTCGGAACGACTGACGAGAAAGGTCAAGTAAAAAAAGAACTACCAATTGGAACATACCAGTTCAGGATGACCTACGAGAATGCATCCAGCGATATATCTCAGGATATTGAGGCTAATGCAACAGTGGTGTTCTCCACTGTCAACACAACCGTTGAACTCCGAGATAGTACTGGCAATCTTATGGATGCCGGTTCTGTGAAGTACTATTCCGGTGACTGGTACGATCTCGGAACTACTACTGATGGAATTGTTTCCCGAGAATTATTGCCTAACACGTACAAGTTCAGGATGACCTATGAGCATGCATCCAAGGATCTCTCTCAGGATATTGGGGCTAATGCAACAGTGGCTTTCTCCACGGTGAAAACGATCGTTCAACTCATGGATAGCAATAATAATTCTCTGGATGCTGGTTCTGTGAAGTACTATTCCGGTGACTGGTACGATCTCGGAACTACTACTGATGGAAATGTTTCCCGAGAATTATTGCCAAACACTTACAAGTTCAGGATGACCTATGAGCATGCATCTAAGGATCTCTCTCAGGATATTGGGGCTAATGCAACAGTTGCTTTCTCCACGGTGAACACAATCGTTCAACTCATGGATAGCAATAATAATTCTCTGGATACTGGTAATGTTAAGTATTATTCCGGCGGCTGGTACGATCTCGGAACTACTACTGATGGAAATGTTTCCAGAGAATTATTGCCAAACACTTACAAGTTCAGGATGACCTATGAGCATGCATCCAAGGATCTCTCTCAGGATATCGGAACTGATGAAACAGTGGTATTCTCCACGGTCATGACAACTGTTGGACTCAGGGATAGCAATGATCAACTTGTAGATGCTGGTTCTGTGAAGTACTATTCCGGTGGCTGGCACGATTTCGGAACTGCCACTGATGGAAGTGTTTCCAGAGAATTATTGCCAAACACTTACAAGTTCAGGATGACCTATGAGTACGCATCCAACGATATCTCTCAGGATATCGGAACTGATGAAACAGTGGTATTCTCCACGGTCATGACAACTGTTGGACTCAGGGATAGCAATGATCAACTTGTGGATGCTGGTTCTGTGAAGTACTATTCCGGTGGCTGGCACGATTTCGGCACTACCACTGATGGAAGTGTTTCCAGAGAATTATTACCTAACAGATATATATTCAAAATGACCTACGAGCACGCATCCAACGATAGGTCTCAGGATATCGGTACTGATCCCACAGTGGTGTTCTCCACTGTCAACACAACCGTTCAACTCAGGGATAGCAATGGTAACCTTCTGGATACTGGTACTGTTAAGTATTATTCCGGTGGCTGGTACGATTTCGGAACTACCACTGATGGAAATGTTTCCAGAGAATTATTGCCCAACAGGTACACTTTCAACATGAACTATGATCATGCATCCAAGGAGATCTATCAGGATATTGGGACTAATGCAACAGTGGCTTTCTCCACGGTGAACACAACCGTTCAACTTATGGATAGCAATGGTAACTCTCTGGATACTGGTATTGTTAAGTATTATTCCGGTGGCTGGTACGATTTCGGAACTACCACTGATGGAAATGTTTCCAGAGAATTATTGCCCAACAGGTACACTTTCAACATGAACTATGATCATGCATCCAAGGAGATCTATCAGGATATTGGGACTAATGCAACAGTGGCTTTCTCCACGGTGAACACAACCGTTCAACTTATGGATAGCAATGGTAACTCTCTGGATACTGGTATTGTTAAGTATTATTCCGGTGGCTGGTACGATTTCGGAACTACCACTGATGGAAATGTTTCCAGAGAATTATTGCCCAACAGGTACACTTTCAACATGAACTATGATCATGCATCCAAGGAGATCTATCAGGATATTGGGACTAATGCAACAGTGGCTTTTTCCACGGTCAACACAATTATTGAACTCAGGGATAGTGATGGTAACCTTATGGATACCGGTTCAGCGAAGTATTATTCCGGTGGCTGGTACGATTTTGGAACTACCTCTGATGGAATTGTTTCCAGGGAATTGTTGCCGAACACGTACAGATTCTTCATGACCTATGAGTTTACATCTAATGATATATATCAGGATATCAGGACTTATCCTAAAGTTGTTTTCTCCACGGTAAAGGTCATTTCCGTTTCTGGTGCATGTACTCACTATTACTCTGCTGGTTGGCAAATATTCACTGAAGACATGGAAATGCTTCCAGGGTCATATAAATTTAGTTTTGCTGATGAAACACCAGATGCCTACTATAATGTAGAGGCTTCTACAACAAAAAATATCCATTAAATACAATATCGAAAAAGAAAATTAATTTAGAGAATTGATTTTTTTAAATTTCAATTCTCTTCTTTTTTGATGTATGTTCAAGTCAAGGATCAAGGTTGAATGATCGAACATACTTTTCATCGATCTCTTTGATCTGGCATTGAGCTGGAATCTATTAAATTTGCACCTGGTGGTTTTATACCCTTCTTTTTCAACTCTTTCCATGCCCTGCTACTCACGTCTGACTCAAAGTTGAATTCATATCTAAGGTCACGTGTATATGCCTTTGCTCGAAGTCTTATGTAAAAAGGAAAGTCCTTGGTGAGTATTGTAATCGGATGTTTTTCAGACATATATACAAATCTTGAAGTTACTACTGCTTCCTTTAGTAGCTTCCTGGCAATTTTCATATCAGATCCGTGCTCAAGGAATATGTCGGTGACAACCATCATCTCGGAATTTCCGATATTTGCGCTTGATACTGATTGTGTGAATATGACATAATTTGGGATGGAAACGTAGTTATCATCCGGTGTAGTGATCGTCGTAGCCCTTATTCCGATGTCATTTACTTCTCCATACTGATCTCCGACCCTTATCTTGTCCCCTATCTGATAGGGCTTTTCGAATACTATTATAATTCCTCCTATCAGATCTGCAAAAAGGTCTTTGAGTCCAAAACCTATTGCAGCACCGAGCAGTCCTCCAAAGAGGATAAGTTCCTGGGCAGATACTTCGAGAAGTTTAGCCATGATATAGTAAACTGTATATCCATATATTGAAAACTTCAAAATTGGAAGAAGCATTTTTATTTTAATTCTGTACTTCCCCACTTTCTCTGAGAAAGCTGTCAATAGAAAAGAGATCACTCTTGTGACCACATATGCTATGATAAGCAGAGAGATAACGCTCAATAATGTACCAGTGTCGATAGAGGGCATGCCTGATAAACTTCCTGATTCTTCTCCGACCATGGTCACACCAACCTCGATCTTCTAAGAAAATTTGTAGCACATTTAAGTATTTCAGGCTTGATCGTGTAATGTTCCCTTTCACTGCTTATAATATTCTTTTTTGATAGCACTTGCAGTGCTCTTTCGATGTCGATCTCATCTCCTGCAATTTCAATGATATCTGATCGACTGGCATTCTGCATTGAAACTAAAATGGAGAGTATGAAAGACTCGTCATTATCGAGCTCCATGTCCTGGCATGGTTCCTTTATATCTCCCGGTTTTATTTGGGGATATACAAGGGATTGTTCCCATATCGCTTTTGATATTCCCGGGTTGCCTTTTGAGATGGAATATATATTTTCAAAGATATTTTCCTCCGGTGTGAGGATGATCTTTTTTCTTGAGAGTTTGCTTTTTATCTGCCTGTAATTTATTTTTAAATGGGGGATGCCGATCTCTTTATTCAAAAAAATAGTATTGTCAATTACAAAGTTTATCATCTTTTCTTTATTTTCAGTTGGATCTTCAATGAATTGTATCTCTCCTTCCTCGTATTCGGAGAGTATTAATTGTCTTGCTTGCTCTTGTGTAAGTCCCTGGAGTTTTATCTGAACTGGGAAATATTTACTTATCTCATGCGTATTTTCCAGAAAATTCCAGGAATGGATGTTCCACGTGGTTATGTATTGTTTATTTTCCGGGGATGTGACAGTCTTTAGAAAACGCTCTATAATGTCGAATCCGCCGATCTTGTGTCTATAGAGAAAGTGACAGTTATCAATTATCTTTATTTGTTTTTGTTCTTCGATCTCTTGCAGTTTTTTTTCATCTTTTACTACAGAAGAAAGGGATATCATCTCAACCCTATTTTTGTTCATACTGCAGACCTTGTTTATCAGGGTGGTCTTTCCTGCAAACTGTTCTGCTATAATGGCTATGCTTCCCCCTTTGCCATTTTCAAGATCATCAATATTGGATTGGATCTGTTCGATCTCATTTTCCAGTCCTATTATTGAAAAATCAACTTCCCCATCCTTTCCCATAATATTAAATTGTGTTCTGATGCTAATATAATTAATGGCTTTGTAGAGATCCTTTTGATCAAGGAGGTTTGGATCACGGTTTCACTCAGCTGTTATGCAGCTGAGTGCCTCTAGTCCATCGATCAGAATGTGCGTTGGAGTAAACGGATACAAACATATGCCTGTTTTCAACTGTTGATAGACAACTCTTGAATTTCATCAACTCATATATTTCATTATTTTTGAGGATATCTAAAGAATCCATATATTCGCTTTTGCAAAGGTCTCATGATGTGATAAGTGATCTGAAAATCATAATATCATTTAGACTTCCCACCGTATTCCGTTTATTTGGTTATGAAAAAACTAATACAGTAACAATTATGGATGTAAAATACAAAAAAGAATCATTTATACAGAAAATATCATTGTTATTGGGGCTGTGAAATATCTTCAGGTTAATTTACAGGACAACTCCAAATGATAATGTTAAATAGATATACAAAGATTTTACTATCGATATATAAAATAATTGGGTTGAAAAATAATGGGGAAAATTTGAATATCGGGATGTTCTCCTGGGAGAGTTTACACTCGATAAAAGTGGGTGGTATAGCTCCGCATGTTTCCGAACTTGCTGAAGCTCTTGCGAAGACCGGACATTCAGTCCACATATTTACCAGAAATAATGGGCTGGAGCCATACGAAGAGGTCAATGGGGTTCACTATCATAGGTTAGATCATTCTCTCTCTGGGGGAATTGTTCAGCAAATGGATAGCATGTGTGATTCAATGTACTCAAGATTCATTGATGTTACGAAGGAATATGGCAATTTCGATATATTGCATGCACACGATTGGCATCCATTCAATGTGGTCTCAAGGATCAAATATGAATTTGGTATACCTTTTATGTTCACATATCACAGTACCGAATGGGGGCGGAACGGTAACAAACATGGAAACTGGTGGGAAGCCGAGGAAATATCCCACAGGGAATGGAAAGCTGGATATGAATCCGTGAAGGTCATATCTACATCACAGCAACTTACAGACGAGATCAAGTTCCTATACCAGATACCTGATGAGAAAATATCTATCATTCCAAACGGTATTTTCCATGGAAAAATAAAAAAGGATGTTGATGCCGGTGAAGTGAAAGAAAGATTGGGTATCCATCCTTTTGCACCAGTTGTTCTGTTCATAGGGCGTATGAGCTACCAAAAAGGTCCGGATCTGCTTGTTGAAGCTATCCCTGAGGTGATGGATCATCGCTGGGACACAAAATTTGTTTTTATCGGGGAAGGTGAAATGCGCCCTCCATGTGAAGCTCTTGCAAATGCAAAAAATGTTTCAGACCATTGTCATTTCCTGGGATATGTGGATGATGAAACGGCCAGGGACTGGATCAATGCATGTGATATTCTCTGTATTCCAAGCAGGAACGAACCTTTTGGGATCGTTGTCCTTGAAGGGTGGGATGCCGAAAGGACCATTGTTGCAACAGATGCTGTCCAAATAATCAATAATTTTGTTGATGGTATCCTTGTCTACAAAAATCCGGATTCTATTGCATGGGGCATAAATTACGTACTTGATGACCTCTCCAATGGTAGCATGAGAAAGGCCGGTAAAGAACTTATCGAGACTAGGTACAACTGGCTCAATATCGCAGAAAATACAATTGAAGCATACAATTTGGATCTCCAAAATGATTGGATCCATGGTGCTACACTTGGGAAATCAATAAAATTTTGGTGGAAAATTGATGATGATCTCAACCTTTCCATAAGTAGAGAATTTAATTCGTTAAATGGTGAGCTCAAGGTTGATAAGCTCATAAAGAAGGATGAATTGAGAAGATTGAATGATTATATGGCAGATGAACACTGGAAAGGTCTGTCAAATAACGTAGCTAAATTAAGAAATGGGGCCGAAAAAGAAGGTATTGGAAAATTCCTTTATAATGATCTCCATTGGACAAATACAGAAGCTCAGCTATCAAGTCACATCGGATCAATATTTTATCGGGTTGGGGTGTGGGAGTACAATGGAAAAAAGAGAGGAATTCAATTTAGAAAAATAACAGGTGATTGGCACAAGTTAATGAAAAGCTACTATGATGGGTGCATTAAAGAACTTAATTTTGAGCAATTATAATATCATTGACCTTAAGTGTTCGAACTTTAGATATATGGGCAAAATATGACTAAATAAGCATACTGGAAGCAGTGAATCTCCCATCCTTTATCTGTAGTTTATTCTATCAACACGCATATTGACCTCATGGCCTAAGCTTTTCCTAAAGCAATTTCTGTCAAGAGCTTTCTTTTCAAGTTAGTGGGGTCAGATAATCCATAAATTGTTGCAATACTAACATCTTGAGCATGACGATTTCATCAAGGTTTGATTTGCCCACCTTACTCTGTTTTACTTATACATTTCTGCTATAATTGAAAGAAATGGTTTCCAATCTCTGGGATATTCTATTTCAGAGAGTTGTCACCGAGATTATCCAGAATACTTTTCCTGTATGATGCTTATAACCTATTTCAACTTAATTTGAAACCGACATCTATAAATATACATTTCAACATTATTTGAAATAGCATGTTTCAATATTATTTGAAATGCCTTGAAGCTGCTCAAGTGACAAAGATCGTTGTATGATAAAGACAGGATGTGATCGTATGAAAATAGAAATACTCGGTACGGGATGTGCAAAGTGCGTTAAGACAAAAGAGATAGTTGAAAAAGCTCTTCAGGAAAGCGGGCTCCAGGCGGATGTTGTCAAGGTTGAAGATTATGAGACAATTCTTTCCTATGGGGTAATGATCACTCCCGGGCTTGTCATTGACGGTGAGGTAATGATCGCCGGCAGAATCCCCAGTGTGGACAATGTTAAAAATTGGATAATTGGACAATAATACATTGCCATGTCCATGATATTGTATTAAAATTATAAAATTGAAAAAGGTGTAAATAATGACTGAAAATATGAAATGTGGCTGTGAATGTGAATGTGAGTGTGAGTCAGAGATTGTTGGTATCTATCCATGTTCAGGCTCAGCGAATGTAGGCATTATCTCTAACCAGCTGGCAATAGGACTGACAAAAGCTGGAAAGGGCAAGATGCTTTGTACCGCCGGAATCGGTGCAAAGATCCCTGGTCAGTTGAGGTCTGCAGAGGGTTGTGACAGGGTGGTTGTGATAGATGGCTGTCCAATGAACTGTGCCTCTAAAATTTTCGAGAACGCCGGGATAGCAGTGGATGAACATATAGTTGTCACTGAACTTGGCGTGAAGAAGACAAGGGATATGGATATCGAGGATTCGATACTCTCAGAGAGTCTGGAAAAGTGTGTCAAGCTTTTCTGATCGCTCCCTGTGATCTTTGTGAAAATGAAAAGGATGCTAAAATATGATGTATCCACTGAAACAGTGATATTATAATATACATGACGGGTGTGAGCCAGCCTTATAATTCAAAGATGCTGTCCCCTGTCAATTTACTCTGGAGGAAATGATACTATGGTTGACGTGTTCTATCCCATGCAGTGGATAGCAGATAAGGTCACCTACGATCTACTTGGGATCGAAGCCACCACAGGTCTTGCAAAAAGCCTGAATTTTATTATCTACGATGTACTGAAGATATTTGTACTTCTTTCTGTAATGATCTTCTTTATAGCTTACATGAGGTCCTATATTACTCCTGAGAAATCCAGAAGGATACTTGGGGGCAAAAAAGGACCGGTATACAATGTAGCTGCATCACTTGTTGGTACTGTTACCCCGTTCTGTTCATGTTCATCAGTTCCGATCTTCATCGGTTTCATTGAAGCAGGCGTACCCCTTGGTGTGACATTTTCGTTCCTCATCACCTCTCCTCTTGTTAATGAAGCAGCCATTGCCGTGCTCTGGGCCACACTGGGATTCAAGGCTACCGCACTCTACGTTGTTTCAGGTGTTGTTATCGGTATTGTCGGAGGTTATATAATAGGTCTGCTCAAACTGGAGAGACACGTTGCAGGTTTTGTTTATGATGTACACTCTCTGCCCTTTAAGGAAGCTGAGATGGGCTCCAGGGAGAGGCTCGATTACGCTATTGATGAGGTCAAAAGCATTGTAGGAAAGATCTGGATCTATGTCATTATAGGTGTAACTCTTGGAGGTATATTCCACGGATTTGCTCCAGAAGGAATACTTGCACAGTATGCAGGAAAAGATAATCTCTTCGCTGTCCCTGTTGCAGTACTAATTGGCGTTCCTCTTTATTCCAATGTCATGGGTCTGATCCCTGTGGTCGAAAGTCTCATTGGAAAAGGACTCCCCATCGGTACTTCTCTGGCATTCCTGATGTCTGTTACTGCAGTATCACTGCCTGAGATGATCATATTGAAAAAGGTCCTGAGCAATGAACTGATCGCCCTGTTCGTGGCGATCGTGGCAGTAGCTGTGATATTCACAGGCTATATGTTCAATGCGGTTCTGTAAAAAAGGATACTTGATGAGCAAGATATTGGATCTTGCTCTTCTTGCTTTTTCCAAAAAAATTAATAGAGATCTTCCACTCCAATAGTTCCGTTGTGCAGTTCAGTGATCTTCTCTTTAATCTTCTTCATCTCTGCAGCTCTCGCACAATATTCTCCCATTTACCGTTGCAAGATCAACTAAATAGTAACCACATCTCTGGCATATTCCTCCCTGATATTCTTCTTCCGCCATAACATTTTGTTCGTGGTTCATTTCTATGAGATCTGCCAGTATCGTAGTCAATCCAGGTGTTATCGTAAGTAGGTCCCTGACTGTGATGATGCCCATGATCTTCCCATCTTGCATTACAGCAAGCCTGCGAATATTGGTCTTAGACATTATTTTAGAAGCATCTATGACATTCGTGGATGGTTTGATCATTATCAAGGGAGATGACATGAGCATTGAAGCAGAGACATTTTCAGGTTTCTTGTTCTTTGCTACTATCTTTTTTATCATGTCTCTTTCAGTTATGATCCCCACTGCCTTATCGTTCTTTGTTACGATTATGCTGCCCACATTGTGCTCTATCATCTCCTTTCCGATTTTTAAAGCACTTTCCTCGATATCTGTGGTGATCACTTTTTCGGTCATTATTTCCTTGACCGAGATATATTTCTCAATCTCTTTGATGGAGTCGTTTGTCTCTTGATCGTTTGTAGTATTCATAACTAGTTTCCCCCATTCCTATTTTTAGCAATGAAATGTTAATCCCACTGTACTATTAATTTCCCACTATTCAGAAAGTTTGTTTTTGATTATATATATGTGCTTGTGTGCAATTTTACTTCTTAATGTAGTCCAGAGGTAGTTAGGAATTATACTCGAGATGAGCCAATCACAATGAAAATATTCGAAATTGACCTCTATCTGTATTAGTCGTTTACTTTGAATGCTAATGTGAAGGAGGGTTGGGGAAATGGGCCTGAATGTCTTTGGGTCCAGGAAGAGTGTTTTTTCGCAGTAGCTGCACATGGTCTTAAGTTCGGTCACTAATTAATGTGTTATGAATTGAGGATCTCTGCAAAGTTCCCATTTTCCTCTATGCAGGCCGAAGAAATTTCTATATATCTTATCTGAAAAAATGAGCCTTATGCCTTCTTTATCGTTACCCAGAAAACACTGCCCTTTGCAGCAGGATTGTCTTCCACTCCAATGTGTCCGCCGTGCAGCTCGGTTATCTTCTTTGCTATAGCAAGCCCGAGCCCTGTACCCTTGACACCACTTTTGTCCACTCGCTTGAAACGCTCGAATAACTTTGGCTTGTCCTCATCTGCAATACCGGGCCCAAAGTCTGTGACAGTTACTGTCCACTCGTCACCGGAACCCAGTATATCTATAATCACTCTTTCTTTTTCGGGACTATATTTTATGGCGTTTGATAGAAGATTGACAAACACCTCTTCTATCATTGGATTTACCTTTGCCATATATGCACTGTCAGGCCTTACTTCGATGTCCATTCCCCTTTCATCGATCTGGAGTTTGAGACTTTCCACGTTCTTCCTTAGCATAAGGGCAATATCCATGTCCTTGAACTCTATATTCTCAATGGTGTCCAGTTTTGCAAAGCTGGCTGCGCTTTTTATCATCTCGATGAGTTTTTCGTTGTTCCTGTCGATGGTCTGCAGGATCTTCATCCTTTCCTCATCTTCCTCACTCTCAATCAGGATGTCGGTATATCCTTTGACGACCCCTGCAGGATTGAGTAGGTCATGGCGCAAAATATCTGTAAAGAGGTCTTTCATCTCATTAGATTTTTTTAACTGATCTGCATGGTCCCTGAGTTTTTCGATACCTTCTCTGCGTTGCATGAGATTCCATAATCCCTGCATCAGCAACGTTAACTGTCGCACGTCTGATCTATCATAATCCCCATCCTTGTTACCCACACCAGCGGTGGCAACTATTCTTTCCCCTTCGAACACAGGTATGGTCAGGTAGTTAAACATCTCCACATGACCGGGTGGAAATCCTTTCTTGAGGGGGTCGGGCGCAAGGTAATCATTGACTATAATTGGCTTCCTTTGTCGTATGGGTTCTCCCCATAGTCCTATTTTTTCCACAGGATACACGAATTTCTTATCCGGGATAGTACATTCCTGCATCACACTGTTAGACCATGTGTGCATTGTGAGGTAGCTCTCATCCTCGTTGAGGAATGCAATGTAACCTATAGTGCTTTGTGTAAGCCTGACAGCCTGTTCGTGCACAAAATCAGCTATCTGCTGCATTTGGTGCTTCGGTCATCTGTTCAAGCTCCAGGAGGGCTTCAAGACGATACTCGTCAAGCTTCAGGGCATTTTGCAGTTCTACCCTTGAAGTGACATCTTGCAGGATACAAACAGTGCCATGAGGGGAACCCTGACCTGAGGCGCCAGGACTGCAGTATAATTCTATCTCTATTGCATCATCCTTTCCAGGCGGGTGATAATTAATCTGATGATGTATGGGCTTTCCGGAAAGAGCAGTTTTGATAACATTTTGCATGTCTTCATCTGTGAAAATATCGGTCATGTTCGAGCTGAAAATGTCCTTTTTCTGCATATTGAGAATACTGGTGAGTTTTTCGTTGCAGAAGGTGATCATCCCATTCTCATCGAAGTAAATGATACCCAATGGGGAACTTTCAAAGATCATGCGATAGTAATTATCAGACATTTAATACCCCCAATTACCTTATACTAATTTTGTGATTACTTATTATTTACTTATTTTGCTGGCAGAATGCATATGGTATAAATGGTACGTAAAAGTATTATCAATAATTATAGGGGTTCAGGGTTCAACAGAGAAAGCTAAATACTTCATTTCTCAGTGAAAAATTGATATATGAGAGTGAGCCTAAGATAGGATCCTTATTTACTGGGATGATGGCTATTGCTGGTGTATTGCTTTGTTTCTATCTTGTAAGAAAATGGAAATAAGAAAAGAGCCAAATGGCCTCTGTAGAAAACCTATTTTCTATTTCATTTTTCAGGCTTTTAGTTGTTTAGATCCTGCTATTCTTCTTACTGATCGGGAATATTGGCATCTTGAAACTCCCCGTTCACAACCTCTCGATGTTAGTTGTAAGGTCAAAAGGACTTGCATAAAATGGTGCTGTTGTAACGACAAAATCCACTGAAGCCGCATATTTTGGGATATCCTCGAATGAAATACCGCCTACAGCAAGTTCGAGCTTTGGATTTATCTCTCTAAGCTTTGGTGCCACTTCCTTTAGCTCTTCAGGGCTGTAATGATCAAGTAGCAGAATATCTGCTATGGGGGCGTACTAAAAAACTTCCTCTTTTGTGCGTGGTTCTATCTCTATCTTTCTCATGGCCCTGAGCTTTTCAAAAGAACCTACCACGTTGAAGTGGTTCTGAGTTATAAGGATGGAATCACTAAGGGAATTGCGATGATGATCTCCGCCACCGACATGCACGGACCTTAATTCGTATTTACGAAAGCCGGGATGTGCCTTCCTGCTTGTGGCTATCATGATATCAGGGTTCACTTGTCTTGCACTGTCCACCATTTTCCTTGTCTTTGTGGCAATGGCGCAGGTCATTGAAAGAAATGTCTGTGAGATTCTCCAGAGCTTGAAAAGCTTACGCAGGTCACCTTCCGCTTCGAAAAGTACAGCATTCTCTACAAACCCTTTCCCGTTTTCAAGATGCATGTTCACTTTCAAGCCTTTCTTCTCATAGAATTCTGCCAGATCGTCTGCACAGGAGGCAATACCGGGGTCTCTTGACCTGATCGTCAGCCTTCCTTCTCCTTCGATACCTAGCAGTTCTGTGGTCTCATCTCCGTAGGGGCAATCCTCAAGCAGATAATGTTCGAATTCTTCGATCATGGTTTCACCTATTGTTTCATAATTTTGATTTTACATCATATCTGTTAAAAATACGATCGTATGACCACTGTGGTCAATAACTGCTGCTGTTCTAACGGAGTAGATGAACGGGCAATGTGGCAGTTCTAATGGATGGCTTAGTGGAAATCAGCTATCCAAATGTGCCGGTTTGCATCCTTTAGCGGTCATACATTCGAATTTAACATAGTCTAAGCAAGCGTTATGTATGAACGAACATAACGGTTATAAATGTATCGATTTGATCAGGATCTTATTGTTTTATCATTTTAAAATTAACATGTTTTAATCTTACTTACTCTTGTTTTTCCGATAACTTGATATTTCCAAGAATTTTATTGATATAGCATGGAGCTATCAAAAGTAGTCGAAACACTTGAGGAGATTGCCTCTCCTGAACTTGCAGAGGATTTCGATATTGGTCGTATAGGTCTCACACTTGACCTTGACAACGATATCAAAAGAATCGCAGTTGCACTTGACCCCACCGAATATGTCCTGGAACGTGCAGCACAGATAGGCGCAGACATGCTCATCACTCATCACACATTGATATTCCATTCTGTGAACCTTATATCAAAAGAGCTTGCAGGATTGCTGAAAATTGCATTTGACAATGAAATATCCCTTTATTCAATGCATACGAACTATGACAGTGCAAAGGGTGGTGTGAACGATGTGCTCGCTCAACGTCTGGGTCTTAACGACGTATATGAGGTGGGCATGGGGCGGATAGGTACTATCGATGAATGTCCTCTGGATGTGTTCATCGACCATGTGGCAAAAAGTCTGAACACTCATCTTCAGTATGTTGGGGAAAAGGATACAATTAAAAAAGTAATGGTCTTTGGTGGCAGTGGTTTCAAGGACGACTATCTCGATATCGCAAGAGACAACGATGTGGATGCCTATGTTTCCGCTGAACTCAAACACGATGTTCTCCGCAGCTATGATGACCTGCTCTTGGTAGATGCGACCCATTATGCAACAGAAAACCCTGCAATGGAAACTCTCTGTGAACGTTTGAAGGACTTATTAAAGATCGATGTTGAATTCATTGCGAACGATCCTTTCATCAAGGTGAGATGATGGCAGAAAAAGAGCATGAAGAACTTTCAGACGAAGAACTGGATGAACTGATGATGGAGCAGTCAAAAGCACCTGGCAGCAAAAAACACCGTGGCTATGGGAAGTTTGACAAACCACCGGTAAATAGGGGAGTTGCGGTCGCTTCTCCTGAGGAAGATGACGATGTGTGAAATGAAAAAGTAAAGTAAAAAAGGAAAGCTGAATACAAAATATTGAATGAATGCCAGCAGCCCTTTTGAACTAGAAATATCAAAAAGAGTGGACCATGCTGGTCTCACTCTTCTATGGTATTGTTAATAACTCGTTTTCCGCGTTCCATTGGGACAATGGTGAGTTCCGCATCTCCAAATTCGCGCTTTAGCGGTTCTTCCTGTGCTATCCTGTCCATTGTGAGTGCAACAGCGGCAACTTCGGAATGTGGCTGATTTCCAATAGCAACGTTCCAGTCTGCCAGATTGTATATCTCGGTTGGAACTTTTTCAGCACCGACTGCGATCATGAGCTTGTCGCACAATTTTATCTCTCCGGCAGCATCAGGAAGATTTATTCCGTACATGGAAAGGTGGCAGACTTTTCCGCCATCTTCTTTCCATTTAATGATCTCCTCTTTCCAGTTCACATCGTTCTCAACATAGAAATCGCCACCCCAGCGGTCAGCTACATCCTCGATGGCATTTTTAATGCCTTTATCATTGGATGCCAAGAGCATTCCTTCAGCACCGAGAGCCCGGGCTGTAAGGCCTACATGGGTGGTTATCCTTTTATCCCTCTCTGGACGATGTCCGAGTCGGAGGATCACAATCTTTTGCATTTTAATTAGATCTCCTTGAAACTCTGGATACGCTCCAGCATCATTCCCTCTACGATGAAAGGTGGTCGTTCCTTTGCGCTCTTGGCTGCGTTTTCAAGTTTTGATTTCTTCTCTGCATAAATGGTCATCATGTTTTCTCCTTCTTTCAAAGGTTCTCCATGTTTCTTATGCAAAAGTATTCCTGCACCTTTATCGTTAGGTGCTCCTGCAAGCCTGGCGATCTGAACAAGGCGTTTGTTGTCCATCTCAAGTATATATCCGTTATTAGGGGCAATAATATCTTCAGTGAACTCTCCCACGGAAATGTCCTTGTGGGTCACATCAGGATTTCCACCCTGTATCTTGATGATCTCTTTGAACTTTTCCAGTGCCTTTCCGTTCTTGAGGGTCTCAATGGCAAGGTCATATCCCTGGTCTTTGCCAGCCACATTTCCCATCTCAAGAAGCATTCCTGCAAGGGATACACTCTTCTCTATCAAGCTGTTCGGTCCCTCAAAGCTCTCAAGGACCTTCAATGCCTCGATCACCTCAAGTGCAGGTCCGATAGTGCGTCCCACGGGGGAGGCACCATAGGTCAGAGCACAATCCACATCCATACCAAGCCTGTCTCCGAGATTGATCAAGTCTCTTGCGAGCTTTCTTCCTTCCTGTACGTTCTTGATCTTCGTACCGGGGCCTGTGGGTATGTCCATTACGACATGGTCTGCACCAATGGCACCTTTCTTTGCCATGATGGATGCGAGCATCTGGCAATGCGGGTCAATTGAAAGCGGGTATTCGACCTTTATGAGCTTATCATCCGCAGGTGCAATATTGGTAGCACCACCCCAGACAAGTACGCCACCGACCTCTTCGGTCATCCTCTTAATTTCAGCAGCATCGAACTCAACAGGTGCAAGTATCTCCATCAGGTCTGCGGTCCCTCCTGCACCAGTAATTGCCCTTGAGCTGGTCTTTGGGATGAGTAACCCGTTTGCAGCTACTATGGGAACGATTAGCAATGAGATCTTATTTCCGGGAACTCCTCCGATGGAGTGTTTATCCATTATTGGATGAGTCTCGAAATCCAATGTGTCTCCAGAATCTATCATGGCACGGGTAAGCCATTCGGTTTCATCATCGGTCATGTCGTTTATGTATGTGGCAGTGAGGAATGCAGCAATTTCTATCTCGGCAAGGTTCTCTTCGACAATATCCTTCACAAGTATGTCTATCTCTTCCTTTGTGAGCTTCTGTCCATCCATTGTCTTTCTAATAATGTATGTGGACTTTGGTTTTTCAGCAGGGAATACCTCGACCGTCTCGGTCCATTCCTTATTCAGTGCCTCTTTCACTTCATGGTATAATCCTATCATGCCGGGTGATATCATATCTTCTGTGAAATCCACGATAGCTGTTAGGGTCTCGTGGTCCCTTATACGTACCCTATCTCCTTCATTGACACCTAGTTCCTTAGCATCAATTGTGTTCAGGATCACTTTATATTTGCCTACTTTGACATCAATGGGTTGTACTTTTAGTTGCATTGTCTCACCTTTATCTCTTTAGTACTTTCATTTTTCTGGATATATAGGTTTACATTGGCTGACCTTTCTGGGTTGTGTTGATGCTAGTTTTACCTATTGTATAACCAATAATCTTTTATAAAACGGTACTATAATTATCATAATGATAATAATGCTGTGCAATTTGCAGTAAGCGAATGTACTCAATCTGCACAATAATGAAGATATATCATGGGGGCAGTCCCTCTATTTTGGTCCATAAAAAATATCGATCACAAAAGGTTTGGTAGAATGATAGAAAGTTCTGATAATGGGTTCGATGCAAAAAAGACGAAAATATGTCTGCGGAGAATATTACAATGAATACAATAGATGTGGTAGAGGATGACTTGTCACCAAGTTCATCTTTAGGGGAAGTGGGTACGAGTAAATCCTCGGAAGATCAATTGTCAAATATTGTAGAGGCCGTTGAAGATGATTCTCAGTCCGAGCTCCTTTCTAAAGAAGAACTGGAGAGCGATATTGAGGGGTTGCTTGATCTTGCCGATGAAAATGTAGACGATTCCTCAAAGTTACCGGATGGGGTCAATTCAGCATGGGAAAAGACCCTGAATGAACTTGGTGCAGAGAACCCCCTTCCAGAAGATATCCCACTTGAGATCAAACCTGATTCGTTTTTCAAGAAGTTCTTGAATATGATTAGTCCAAAAGCTTTTGAACTGGAAGATTATGATCTCGCAAAACACGGTCCTCTTGTAGAAATAGCCCTTCCAGCAGATTCTGCTTATAAAGAAATGGAATTCTATAATGTGAATCCACCATATTCTTACATTAGAGTGGCTTATAATCCTGATATTCATGAATACCTATACCAGGTACTTGAACCTGAACTTTCCAAAGAGGAAACAAGGCTTTTCAAGATGATAAAAGAACGTCTTGGCGAAGTTATGGATGCTCATCTGAAAAGTATGAACAGACTTGATTCTGAAGAGTATCTGAGGTCAAATGTTAATTCTTTCCTGATCGATTACAGGATCAGAATCACCACCATAACTCGCGAGAAGATCAATTATTACATTATTCGTGATTATCTTGGTTATGGTGAAGTAGATGCCATTATGCGTGATCTGGAGATCGAGGATATTTCAGGCGATGGTCCGAACACTCCTGTTTATGTTTATCATAAGAAGTATGAATCCATACCTTCCAATATAATTTTCGATGATGAAGATGTATTAAATGCTTTGATCATAAGGCTAGCTCAAATTTGTGGCAAACATATTTCCATTGCGAATCCAATCTTGGACGCAACATTGCCTGATGGTTCCCGTATACAGATGACTCTTGGAAGGGAGATCACCACAAGGGGAAGTACTTTTACTATTCGTAGATTCAATGAGAATCCAATTATGCCTGGTGATCTTGTGGGCTATCATACATTTTCTACTGCAATGCTGGCATATCTCTGGCTTGCTGTTGATTCAAGTAGGAGTCTCATTTTCGCAGGCGGCACTGCTTCAGGCAAGACCACTGCGATGAATGCTATTTCCACTTTTATTCAGCCTGAAATGAAAATTGTTTCCATTGAAGATACAAGAGAATTGAACCTTGCTCACCCTAATTGGATACCTGGTGTTACGCGTGATGCTTTTGGAGGTGAAAATAAAGGTTCCATTGAGATGTATGAACTTTTGAAGGCTGCACTTCGTCAGCGTCCGGAATTTATCCTCGTGGGTGAAGTTAGGGGTGCTGAAGCATATGTGCTTTTCCAGGCAATGTCCACAGGGCACACAACATTTTCCACTATGCATGCAGATTCCGTATCATCGATCGTACACAGGCTTGAGAATCCTCCCATCAATGTTCCCAGGATCATGATTCAAGCTCTTGATATTGTAGCAATTCAGGCACAGGTGAAAATTGGGGATGAGAGGGTAAGGAGATGTAAATCACTTACCGAGATCATAGGGGTTGATCCAAGGTCTGGTGAACTTCTGACTAATGAGGTATTTGTGTGGAATGCAGCAAAAGACCTGTTCCAATATTCCGGTCGTTCCTACGTCCTTGATGATCTAATGGAATCAAGAGGCTGGGATGATGCTAAGGTCAAGGAAGAATTACAGGAGCGTCAAGACGTTCTCGAATGGTCACGCTTGAAGAATATCACATACTTCAGGGATTTCTCCAAGATAGTGGTTGCGCACAGGCGTGAGCCTGAAACATTATTGAAAGTTGTAAGGCAGGATCTGAATGGATAAATATCTCAATATAGCTTTTGCTCTTTTTGGTAAATACTATGTGGACAAACGTTCAAAGTATTTTTCCTTAAGACAAAATCTCCTCAGGTCCAGGATGAATCTGGGGTATGATCGATATCTTTCTGGTGTCCTCCTGATGTCTATTATCGCCACATTAGGTATACTTCTCCTATTCTTTTTTGTTATAGCACTTGTTGGTGTGCCAGTTATAGAGGCAAATAGGTTTGGTTTTCCAGCATGGACTGCTGCTTATCGTCCTTACCAGCCTATACTGATAGCGGTCTTTGGAGGACTTACTTTTGCAGCTTTATGTTTTGGCAGTGTTTATTCATTAATGAAATATTATCCCGCTATAATCGCAGGTGATAGAAAACGCAGGATCGAACAGATGTTGCCTTATGCTATCAACTATATGTCTGCAATGTCTGGTGCAGGAGTTCTTCCTGTCGATCTCTTCCGTGCTCTTTCAAACAATGAGATCTATGGTGAAATGTGCGTTGAAGCAAAATATCTCGTACGTGATCTGGAGGTTCTTGGCAGTAACCTTGTGTCTGCAATGAAGAACCTTGCATCTGCAACACCATCTCCGATGTTACAGGAATTCCTTCAGGGTGCGATCACCGTTGTAACTTCTGGTGGTGAGCTTGAGCCATATTTCAAGATAAAGGCTGAACAGTATATCATTGATAACAGGCAGAGACAGAAAGAGTTTCTGGAAACTCTCGGTCTTCTTGGTGAGACATATGTTACTGCATTTGTGGCTGGTCCTTTGTTCCTTATTATCACAATAGCTATCGTATCACTCATGGGTGGTGCAGATGATATGTTCCTATACATTCTTGTTTATGGCCTGATCCCAGTTGGAAGTGCGATGTTTATCGTGATAATAAGTTTATTAACTCCGGAGGAATGATCATGAAGTTCAATAAAAAGACCGGAAAAAATATTGTTGAAATTGATGACCTTGATGAGGATCAGCTCAGTGAATATGAAGAACAGGTCATCCTAATGAAGCTTGATGATGTCAAGAAAGATGATCGTTTAAGAGATTTCATGAAGGATCCCAAAGGTTCCTTTTCAACATATCCTTATTATGCCATGATCTTCAGTGGACCGGCAGCAATTCTATTCATGATTGCTGGTTTGTACTTTACCTGGGGTACACCCAGCATTGATAATGTTCTAATTATTTCAAGCTGGATATTTATGCTCCCTCCTGCATTGACATACTTTCGTAAAGCAAGTTACATCAACAAGGTGGAGGAATATCTTCCAAATTTTCTTCGTGATATTGCAGAGATGAGCAGAGCAGGCCTCACCCTTCCGTCTGCTGTAGGAACTGTTGCAAAAGGTGAATACGGTGAAATGACCCCGGAGATCCGTAAGATGGATGCTTCTCTTTCATGGGGTATCTCTTTTGAGGATACGCTTGAGACTTTCGGAAAAAGGATGAACACTAGTCTTATTACTCGGTCAGTAGCACTTATCACGCAGGCAAATCGTGCAGGAGGTCGTGTTTCTTTTGTCCTCGAGGCTGCTGCAAGGGATGCAAGTGAGATCAAGACCCTTGAACGGGAGCGCCGTGGTAACATGGCTGTTTATGTTGTGATCAGTTACATGTCATTCTTTGTATTCATTTTTGTGATATTGATGCTGGCCACAAAGTTCGTTCCTACTATGCACATGGCAAGTGTAGCTTCATCTTCTGCACCTGCCGGTGGCTCTTTCATAGGTAGTTTCGATGCTGATAATTTTGTACGTATACTTTTCCATGCCACCATCATCCAGGGTTACATGAGTGGCCTTGTTGCAGGACAGATGGGGGAAGGGAAGTTGAGTGCCGGGCTGAAACACTCTTTCGTCCTGACGTTAATTGCATGGCTGTCATTCATAGTGCTTTAAACTATGACTGGACTATGAATGTTGGCCTATCGAATAGTTGAGCTATCGGTTGAACGAATGAATAAATGAACGAATGAATAAATGAACGAATGAATAAATGAACGAATGGCCAGTCAAATAAATGAATTAAAAAAAGAATATCAGAAGCTCAAAGTTTTAAAAATGAGCTTCTTGCCTTTTCTTTTATCGATGTGAAAAGGTCTTTTCCTTTTGTGTCTATTCCCACTATAAGTGGTCCGAATTCATTAACTTCAAGTTCCCACACGGCTTCCGGCATTCCAAGGTCGAGCCAGTGGACTGCAGGTACGTTCTTTATGGATCCTGATGCAAGGGCAGCACATCCGCCGGTATAGGCAAGATATACGCATTTTTCTTTCATGGCATCAGCCACATTGTTCATTCCACCCTTTCCAATAAGGACACGAACATTGAAGTTCTCAAGCAGTGCAGGTGTCATCTTCGACATTCTATCACTTGTCGTAGGGCCTGCAGCAACGACTCTCCATTTTCCATCTGTCTGTTGCATAAGTGGACCACAATGGTAAATGGCTGCACCTTCAAGGCTGAATGGAAGTTCTTTACCTTCTTCTTTTAGTTCGAGGATCCTCGCATGAGCTTCATCACGGGCTGTCAGTACTGTTCCGGATATATAGACAATGTCGCCGGCGTTGAGTTCTTCGATATCCTCTTTTTTCAGGGGTGTGCTAAGGTGATATTCCATTATTCGTCACCTCCGAGAACAACGGATGCGTGTCTGTTTGCCCAGCACTGGATATTAATGGCTACCGGAAGCGAGGCAGTGTGGCAGTAGGATGTGGCAAGATGGACAGCAAGGGCTGTGGTATCCCCTCCAAGTCCCATGGGTCCGATGCCAAGGGAATTTATGTCTTTGAGGATGCCCTTTTCCTCATCGTTCATGTCCGTTACTTTGCGCAAGAGGGCAGCTTTTGCAAGACGGGCGGCTTTATCAAAGGACCCACCGATACCAACTCCTACGATTATTGGGGGGCAGGGTCTTCCGCCAGCGTTGAGAACGGTCTCAAGGATGAATTTTCTTATATCTTTCAGTTCTGTGGGATTCATCATCTTAAGGGCACTCATGTTTTCCGAGCCTGCGCCTTTTGGTGCTACGGTTATCTTTAGTTGATCGCCTTCGACAAAGTCGTATTTGATATCGGGGAGGCCGTCTCCGGTGTTATCGCTACTATTGCTCCTTGTTATGGGGTGTACCGCATTTGGTCTGAGGGGTACTTCCTGTGTAGCTATCCTGGATGCTTCAAGGATAGCTCCTTTAAGGTCAATATCAAGTTTGAGTTCCCTTCCAATCTCGACATAAAAGATAAGGATACCTGTGTCCTGACAGAGTGGTATGTTGTTGTTGCTTGCGATATCAATGTTCTTCAGTATCGCATCGATCTGTGATCTTGCAACGTCACTTGACTCATTTTGTCTTGCATTTTTAAGTGCATCTATAACATCATCAGGGAGTTGTGTCTCTGCCTCTCTGATTATGTCTACAGTGGCCTCAACTACATTTTTGTATGTCACCATGCTTGTCACCATGTCTAATGTCATGTCTGTCAAAAAAGATTAATTTGATAATTTAAATGGTGCGGGAGAAGGGATTCGAACCCCCGAACGTCTACACGAGCAGATCTTGAGTCTGCCACCGTTGGCCACTTGGTTACTCCCGCATTTGAGAAATACGTTGCTATTAACAGCAGTATTTGTTATAAACATATCCATTTAAATTATTTACATCTGTTATTATCAGATGCGTTTATTGGGGGTCTTTTAATCTGCCTTTGATGTTCTTATTATGAATTCATTAAATTTTGATCGAATGCTGATCCTATCATTACAAATATTCTGTTATTTTTAGAATTATATTTATTAGTGAGTAAGTAATTATATTGTTCTCATGACAACCTTTCGATCTGATAGTAATCTATCTTCTGGTACATGCAGTGGCAATGAGAGCAATAAAGAGCTTGTTCTGAGTGTAGCCAGTCGCGGCTGGCATCCGGAAATGCTGACTAAGAAATGTAGTAATGATTATCAGATGCATTTCGGGGGTTCTACCCTTGACCTTGAAGGTTTGATCGAGTTCATGGGAGCTATCCATTATGCCCTTCCAAATCTTGTGTTCGAGATATATGATGTCATTGCAGAAGGCGACAAGGTAGTGACACGCTGGAAGGCAAGTGGTACCCATCTTGGTAAGTTTCAGGGAGTTGTCCCTACAAAAAAACCTGTGCATTTCACGGGAATCACGATCAGTCGCATTGAAGATGGGAAAATAGTTGAAGACTGGGAAGAGGTGGATCAGCTTAATTTTGCACAGCAGTTCGGTTCCTTCTCTGATATGTTCTGATACTGTCCTTTCTTATCCTTATGAAATATCTTTTATAGAAACAGATGACTGTACAAATGACAATAATACATTAATTAAAAACGTGATCTTAATTTCAGTACCACTAACAAAGGAGAGTTCATTTGGTTAGCACTAGCACCTTGTTTGCCCTTTTCCTTGTATATTGGGCAATCATATCTATACTTGACAAGAAAGGAATACTTGAGCGATACAACATATCTACCTATGGTCCTGTCCTTATGATCAGGACGGTCAAAGGTCAGGCTCTGTTGGATACCCTTGCACGCCCGAAGAGAAGTTGGAGGACCTTTGCGAACATTGGCATTGTCCTTATGTTCGTTGGCATGTTCGCCATGTTCTTCATAATCATACTTTCAGATGTTGCAATGCTGGCCTCTATAGGCCAAAGCACATTGCCGGAACCTGGGAAGTTCAATGAGGCAAGGAATATTTTTCTGATACCAGGTGTCAATGAGTTCATACCTCTGACGTGGGGTGTTATAGCCTTGCTTGTTACTCTTGTAGTTCATGAGTTCTCACATGCTATCCTCTGTAGGGTCGAGGGTATCAGGGTAAAATCCATGGGAATTCTCCTTGCCATCGTTCCCATAGGTGGTTTTGCTGAGCCTGACGAGGAGGAGCTCTTCGGTGTTAAAAAGGAAAATGCAGAAAACCTAGGTGCTGATACTACTGATGGACCCATCGAAAGACGTATTCTGGGCACCGTTAAAGAAGTGGTGCCTAAAAAAGTTGCTTCAAGGGAGCAGAGGGCAAGGATACTTGCTGCAGGTGTAATGTCTAATTTCGTTGTTGCTTTAATTGCATTCCTCCTTTTCTTCGGTCCGGTTCTTGGTGCTATAGCTCCAATGAGCGATACCATGATTATCAATGTGACCTCTGATTCGTCAGCCGATATTGCAGGGCTTCAGGACGGCATGGTCATAACACAGATCGATGATACTTCTATACAGAAGGCCAATGACATCATTCTTTATATGAACAATATAGAAGCAGGGACAGTTGTTCAGGTGCATGCTTCAAAGGATCAGAACTTGTTGGTCTATGATGTTGAGGTCGGAAATGATACGGATGATGGTATAAAGGGTATCTATGTCAATAATATCGTTACGGATTCTCCGGCTGAAGCAATGGGTCTTGAAAGCGGTATGCTGATAGTAAAGATCGATGATACTCCAATAGGTTCATCGGAAGATTTTGTTGCCTTTATGAACTCCACCACGGTAGGTCAGGTCATATCTGTGGAAACAGTGATAGCTGATAAAGCTACAGAAGAGACTGTTTCTTCTGAGATATTTGAGATCGAACTGGCTTCCCATCCAGACGGCGGGTCAGAAAAAGGGTTCCTTGGTATCTATTATGGATCAAATGGAATTGAAATTGTGCCTCTTGGTATGTCCATAGGCGAATTCCCTGCAAATGACTACCTTGCGGCTCTGAAAGCTATACCTTCGATGCTTGGCGGATTCACTGGCTGGATAATTATTCTGGGCCTTCCTATATTTGGATTTGCAGGGGAGGGCTTCCCCGGATTTAGTGGTCAGCTTGCACAGTTCTATTCTCCGATAGGATGGGGTGAACCATTAGGAATTGGCTTATTCTGGATTGCGAACACATTGTTGTGGGTAGGTTGGCTCAACTTTTATGTTGGCCTGTTCAATTGTCTGCCGGCAGTACCACTCGATGGTGGTCATGTATTCAGGGACTATCTGCACGCTTTGATCAGCAGGTTCATTTCCGATGAAACCAAAGCAAAAGAGGTATCTTCCGCCATTGCAGCATCCTTTACAATGCTGATACTGGCCTCGTTCCTCTTTATGATATTCGGTCCTTATATTGTACATGGATTCTAAGTGTACAATACATTTACATAGGTCTGATATTAAGAATAAAATATAGATATAAGAGGTAAATTGGATGAAGTACCCAAATTTCTTACGCACGCATATGGCAGGTTATATTGGCATGTCCATAGCTGTCGTTGTTATCTATATTTTTATTTTTATTAAGATCATGTAGTTTGAGCAGCAGCTCGAGCATATCAACTTTCACGATGCCTTCTACTGGGTGGTCTCAACTATCACAACGGTTGGTTATGGTGATATCGTATTCGGTTCTGTCATTGGAAAGTTATTCTCCATAGTTGTGCAGGTTTCTGGCATTTCCATGTTCTTTGGTATTCTGATAACACTTGTTGTAACTCCCTGGTTCGAGAAGACAATGAAACTTCCTTTACCTGCAAGGGTTCCTAAGAACATGTCCGACCATATCATAATCTGTGGTTATAACCAGCTCGTAGAGACATTGATAGAAGAGTTTCAGGAGCAGGAGCTGGACTTTGTCATTCTTTCGGATGATGAGGAAGTCCTTCGTTCCATAAATAAAAAACATATTCCTTGTTTGTATGGTATAGCCAGTGAAGAGTCTTCCCTTGAGAATGCGAATATCCATTCTGCAAGGTTTCTCATTGCCAATATGTCGGACAGGGAGAATGCGAATATCACTCTGACCGCACGCAAGCTCAGTGATGTCCGGGTAATAGCGGTTGCTGAGGATGCTTCTAATGTGAAGTACCTGAAATATGCAGGTGCTGACAGGGTAATTTCGCCAAAGCTCGTGCTTGGCAGGTTCATTGCAAAAAAGGCGGTAGATCCTATCCTTGGAATGGTTTCCGGTGCAACCGAGTTCTTTGATGGTTATCGAATTGTAGAACTTCCGATACAGTCAAAAAGCACTCTTGTTGGAATGACACTTCTTCAGGCATCGATAGAAGATAGGACGGGTGCCAAGGTCATAGCTCTGCGTAAAAGCGGTAAGTTAACATTCGATGTCGATCAAAGTGATCGAATTAAAAATAATACTGTGATCCTTGCAGCCGGTACAGTGGAACAACTTGCAAAACTTGAAAATTTAGCTGGGTGAAGCATTGCTATGAGAACAGAGGAACATTTGATAGTACTTGGTTATGGTGATGTGGGCAAACGCATTGTAGAAGTGCTCCAAGACCATCAGCTCAACTTTATGGTCGTTGATACAAATGAGCAAAAATTTTCAAATGCTGATTTCCCTTATGTTGTGGGCAATGGCACAGATGAAGATGTCCTTAAGGAAGCCGGGATTGAAAAAGCATCAACTTTAATAATCACTTTGAGCGATGACAATGATGTCATTTTTGCAACCCTTATCTCACGTGGCATGAAACCGGATTCCCTCATATTCTCACGTGCCAATTCTGTAAGGTCCATTGATAAGATATACAAGGCCGGTGCTGATTACGTGGGTTCCCTTTCCATTGTTGCAGGGCAGATGCTTGCCAAGATAACTTCCACATGTACAAAATACGAATGTGACCATCTTTTCGAAGATATTGTTCTCTATGAGGGAATAGGTATTGAGAAGTTCAAGTTACATGAAAAATCTCCCATGGTCGGTATTTCCATAGTTGAACTTGATCTTATCAAAAAGGTTGGTTGCAGGGTACTTGGCGTTGAACGTAATAAGGAAGTTAATATTGATCCGCATGATTATTTTGTCCTTGAACTTGGGGATGTGGTTGCAGTTGTAGGTGGCAGGGATCAGATGGAACTGTTCCATAATGCATATGTGACAAAGAATTGATATATTCCTGGAAAAACGATATTATGGATCCTCTTACTCTGGTTGCATTGGTGCTATTGCTTTCTATCCTTTTCTCATTTCTCGGAATGGGTGGTGCTGTTATCTATGTGCCACTGTTCTATTGGCTAGGGATCGATCTGATAACTGCCATTGCAATGGCTCTCATGCTCAATGTGGTCACAACTGCTTCTGCATCCGTTACTTACCTGAGGAAAAAGACAGTTGATCTACCCACAGCAGCACCGTTCATCTTATCCTCTGCAATAGCTGCACCTTTGGGTGCTTATGTCTCAACGTCTATTCCGGAAGAGTTGGTCCTTCATATTTTCAGTGTGGTCGTAGCTGCTGCCTGTGTACTTATGATACTCTCAAAAGATATGGGGGAGAATGATACTGCTTCTAACCTGGGTGTAAAGGAACGTTTGGCTATCGGGATAATAGCAGGTCTGGTCATAGGTTCCATAGCAGGATTGCTGGGCATAGGCGGCGGGATTTTCCTTGTACCTATACTCGTGTTCCTGGGATTTGGTGTCAGACGTGCCCCTGCAACATCTGCTTTGGTGGTGCTGTTCTCTTCTCTTTCCGGATTCCTTTCACACATAGGTAATGCCCGGATAGAGCTTCATACGCTTGCGATCCTTGGGATCGTGGCCTTTATCGGAGGTCAGCTAGGTTCTCATCTAATGTACCTTAGAGTTTCATCCCTTAGTGGTTTCTTTGAGAACTATTTCAAAAAGATATTCGGCTTGCTTTTGATACTGATATCCATGATGCTACAGTTATCTCTCCTTAAATGATGGTATACTGCGCTGTATGATTCTGCTTTCATGATGGAAAGCTTTAATAGTAAACATTAGGTTAGATTTCCATATTTTACATTTCTTCCAAAATATTTATATCTATTAAATTAATATATTAATACTAAAGATATAATAATGGTGATTTTATGAAGAGACAATTCAAGATTAGTGAAAATTTAAAAACGCTTTATAATGATACGAAAGTAAAACTCTGGCTTCTCAACGTTGCAAAATCTGATGCTACAACTAAAACACACTTATGCATTATGCACTCTTATGTGCGATTCACTGAGAAGTCACCAACCGAATTAATCAAAGAAGCAGGTGCTGAAGAAGAATGTGTTCCAATGCGGGATAGGTCGATTAAAGTAAATTTGCTATTATATCAGGATTTTTTATTAAAGGGTGGTACATATCCCGATGGTTCTAAACAAAAATCATTAGCACAATCATCTGTGAAACAACAAGTTTCTGTTATCAATGGGTTCTATAAATCACATGATATTGCAATTCCAACATCAATCAAGCCAATAAAATCATCTGGAAAGGCTGGAAATATTGGAGTTCCTGAAAAGGAAGAATTGGAAATTGCATTGGCAAATGCTAATCTAACACAAAAAACTGTAATATATATTGGAACATCCAGTGGATTAGCTATCAGTGACATTCTTAAATTAAGTGTGGGGCAAGCAACAAAAGATATTGATGAAAATAATATCACTACTTTGACCCTTAACAGAAAGAAAACCGATATACCTTTTGAAACATTCTTATCACCTGAAGCAACAAGGGCTATAAGACAATATCTGAATTATCGCAATGGTTACGGAACATCAAGTAAAAAACATATTCAACAGGATTGGCACAATAAACGCAAAGTCAATAGTGATGATGATTTTCTTTTTGTAAATGAACAAATTAGTAGTAAATATTTAGAAACTCTCGATGATAGTATCAGAGCATTGGATGAAAATGCCTTCATCAAGTCCATGAAAAGCCTTTCAATAAAATGTGGATTCAATCCTGAAAAGAACACATATTGTAAGTTCCATAGTCATTCATTTAGAAAATATTTTTCTACTAAATTACTATCGGCAGGCTGTAATGAAATCTTTAAGGACTATCTATGTGGCAAAAAAATTGATATTAATAAGAAAACATACTTTTTTCCTACTACAGCAGCTGCCAAAAAGCTTTACATGACCTATCTTAATGCGTTCACCTTTGAGAATACACAGACCATTACAATAAAAGATGATAATTACACGGCTTTGGAAAAGCAAATTGAAGAAATAGAAAAGGTCAAAGATGATAATGAACTATTGTTAAGACAAGAGATAGACAAAGTAAACTCCATGCATGTGGATATGTCCAACATGAGTAAACTTGTAGTTACATACCAAGGGATACTAAATGGCTACAAAGGGCGTCTTGATATTTTAGAAGCAGAACGTCAAGTGCAACAAGTTTAATCCGCAAAACAATCATATTTTTCATCTGAATCTATTCTGTTAAAAATTCAGATGATTCTTATGCCTCTTCCCACTTACTCTTTTTTAAATTATGCATTATAGTTTGATTTTTCGATTCTCTTATCTTGTTGACAAAAATTGACAAAGGACGTAACCGAGTTCGTCAATATTTTCAAAAATTAAAATGCTTTTTTAATGTTTAAAAATTAACTACGAAAGGGACATATTACTTTTCAAATAATTGGTTTATGTCATAGCATGTGCAATTTTTGCAGATTACAAAATCGTAATTGGGCGACCCAAAATATATATATCTAACTTCAACGGTCTCAATACCTAGAAGTATTAATGTATATTTATACATAAACTTCTATAAATTAAATTTAAAAATTAGGTGAAAAAATGAAAAAGAAAATTGTAATTTCAGTTGACCACGATGTTTTGGTTGACTTTGATAATGCCATTGAAAAAAGAATGATACCACGTAGTAGGTACTTAAACAAATTAATGAAAGAAGAAATAAAAAAATTAGAAAATAAAAACTACGATGTGAGTAGAAATGACAAATGAAATTGAAAAATCAGTGCATGCCAGTGCACTAGATGTTAAAGATACAAGTAATACTGATGAAATCAAACTACTTAAGCTTTGCCAAGATGACGAATTTGCAGTAGATATATCAAAAAAGAACAGTTCATTTGTGACTTCTTTAAAAGAAAATTCAGTATTCCATTCTCAAAAAGTTCAGATGATAGTTAACGAATTTGGTTTAAGTGAAGATGAAGCAACAAAAGCTCTCCAGACCCTAGAATCGCCTGTTGCATCTAATCATAAAATGGATGAAATAATAAAGGGACTTTGCAGTACATTCAAAATTCCATTGGATGATGCGAAGGAATTATTTGAACTTGTACAGTTGGCTAATTTAGGTACAAATGCTAAAAAGCCAAAAAAAGAAGACATGGTATGGGAAATTTCTGATTATATTAGGGAAACTCATCATGTTTTATGTATAGCTGATTCAAGGGAAGTGTTGCTTTATCAGGATGGAATATATACAAGCGCTGGTGCCATCACAAAAATCGAAAATCTAATCGCTGAAGGAGCATATTCTAAATTTAAAACCAAATTTTTAAAGAGCGATATTGCAAATACTCTTCATCGTCTGGAATACACATCCAGCATTGACCGAAACGAAATGGATTCGGATAAAGATTGTATTGTGGTCAATAATGGAATATTAAATGTTATAACAGGTGAATTAAGACCTCATATCCCCGATGAAAAATTCACAACTAAATTGGACATGCACTATGATAAGAACGCAGATTTAGTTAAAGAATTCAAATTTTACCTTGACTCTACTTTCAAAGGAATTGAATGGGAAATAGACATTTTCCAGGAATGGTTTGGTTATTGTCTTTACAACGGCTACCCATTGGCAAAATTTCTTTTCTTGAATGGCGATGGTGGAAACGGAAAAGGTACAGGATTAACTATACTTGAGCGTTTCTTGGGGGAATCGAATTGTAGTTCATTGTCGCTGGAAGAGATTGCATCAAATGACAAATTCACATTATGTACACTTGACAAAAAATGGGTTAACATATGTGGCGATATTGGAAATGGTACAATCAAAGCTACCAAAAATCTAAAAAAACTGACTGGAAGGGATACTATTACAGCACAATGGAAATACGGGCAACCATTCAGTTTTAAAAATCGTGCAAAATTGGTGTTTGCAGGGAATGAATTGCCTGAATCAACTGACCAGACAATGGGTTTTCTTAGAAGGCTTATTGTTTTAGATTTTCCAAACTCGTTTAAAGAAGGCGATAAAAATACGATTGTCGACTTAGAAGGAAAATGCACCACGCCTGAAGCATTAACAGGTATATTAACATGGGCTATTGAAGGACTTCAAAGGTTGTTAAAGAACAAGAAGTTTTCACACAGTATTTCTTGCAATGAAACTGCCAAACTATATGCCAAAAAAACGAATCCTGTTGAAAATTTCATAAAAGATAGGATAATTGGCGTGGAAGGTAATCTCGTTGAGAAAGACTTAGTGTATGATATTTACAAATCGTATGCGAAAGAACATGGGTTACCGAGTAAAGGAAAAACAATATTTAGCAAGGAAATAATTTCTGGCTGTAAAAAAGTTGGGATAAATATAAGCCCAAAACAGGCAACTTATGGCAAAAGACCTTACTGCTATATTGGAATAAAACTTGTATGTGATGATAGAGTGGAAATTAAAGATGGACCTTTTGAGGCTAGTAAAGTTTCATCAAATATTTCAATTCCTGTGAATCCGTAATAGAAGGCTCTTTTAACCGAAATATAAAAGTTGCATTGAGTTGATTCTATTTATTGGAATCAACTTTTTCTTTTTTGTTCCTTCTTATGTGGTTTACTTAAAAATTCGAAAATTACTTAAAATCTAAATAAAACCAACTTGTTTTTGACACTGTTTCTTATATAATTTAATTAAAAATAAGTTATTTTTGCTTAAAATATTAGTAAATCTAAAATCAATTTCGTGTGTAATTTATCATTCGATTTACTCTAAAATCTGGAATAAATGAAAATAAGTTTTTTTATATATTTGAATTCAATGCCTTACTCGAACATTGTCAGCTCTTATTAAGGTAATATTTGTTTTACAGACTTTTTTGGATATTTCCATAAATTTCAAGTAAAATGATATCAGTAAGCTATTTATTGGAAACTATTTTTAAGATATATTTTGAGTAACTAATTTATCCCATATAATTTTTGAAAATGAATATTTGAGTAAATTCCAATCAAATTTTAAGTTTCTTCAAAGTAAGGCTTTGTACAAATCCTCTATAATATATGTACCACATATAAAGGAAATATCGATGTTCACCTGCTTTCATATGTAGTTAATCGATTCATCTACATTGCTCTAAATTCCTTGATATGAAGGATTCCTACAGAGCCGTTTTTAATCAAAAAAGAAGCTTCAAACATAGTTGAATTGATGGGGAGAGAATTAAAATGTATTGCAGATATTGTTCTGCTTTCACTGTATATTCTTCATATTTCAGAGGTTTAAATTCTGAAGCCTACTCCTTACCCTATCCACCACTCCACATCGTCGTACAAAGCATTCTGAGCATTCTGAGCCACTTACATAAAGAAGACTAAACTTGCTTTTTGAATGGATTGTCAAAATTATGCAGGTAAATAGACACCTTCTTATCATAGCATTTTTTGGAAATTAAATAGCAAATTGACACCATCTACTTGTATGAATTTTCAAGACATTATTCCAGCTTTGGTTACCTGGGCATTTTTTGGAAAAGCTAAATACGGAACTTATGCAATTTGCATATTCAATATTTATATTTTTTAAGAAAGTTTTATATTGTTTTGAAACATTCTAAATTATGTTGTCAGTGATTTAGACGCTGACAAACTTTCAAAATAGATATTTTTCATAAAATTTATCGAACCGTTTAAAGGTGATTATAATCATGACTCAAAATTATCCCCCATTCATAGTAAAAAAATTAATATTAACAACGATACTAAATAACGAAAATTCCTATACTTCTGAAGCAATTTACGAAAAAAGCAACTATAGAGGCACATATAACTCTTTACGAAGTTTGTTGTATGATTATAAAAAGCGAGGTTATCTTGAAGTTATCAATAAAGATAGACCTGCACTCTATTCTGTTACTTCACTTGGGAAAATGCATGCAGAGAACGAATTTTTTGCAATTAACCGAAGAATACAAAAAATTGAAGAAAAGGCTGTACTGATAGCAAATGCAATGCTTGAGGATTCAGATATTGTACAACAAAAAGCCTCAGAAATCGCAAATAGAATGAAAAGTGACAATGTAACTACTATAATTAAGCAGGAAGATTCCAATATCTGTGATATAGGCAATGAAAGTAAACCGAAAGCCATTGAAAATAATAATGAATCTTCAGAACAGAGCTTGCCTGGCGGAAAAGATGGGATGATTGCAAAATTACGTGAAGAAATTGAATTTCTGGAAAGCAAGCCACCGGAAATTATCTACAGAAATGTATATGTATCAGCTGAAGATGAAAAACAACAAAGAAATGATAAATCTGTAAACCGTAAACCTTTAGCTCGTAGTTATAATGGAAAATTGTTGGATGATGTCTTTTTTGATACTTTAATTCATTATGCTCTTTACAAAAAACCAAATGGTGTTTTGGAATTTATCTTTGGAAAAGATGTTTTCATACTTCCAGTTGCACAGGGAAATCCAAGTGTGAACTTAGGCCTTTTAGAAAAGATTACCGACAGGAAAGAAGTTCTCCATTGCAAACTCTTTATCAGCGACTACCTCTCGGATGGATTTATAATAAGTAGTGAAAACATTGGGGAGCTAGCGAGAATCCCGTATGGGTCTAAGTCAAAAGCACCTGTGCCAATGAAATCGAAATCCTCTACTAGAAGCCGAAAAGGAAGTCAAAAAAATGATAAAAACAAAGGTCAAAAAGTGAAAATTAATTTCGACCCGAATGGTAGATGAATAGTTCTGGAAGCCCTACTACTTCCAGACCTAAGTTCCTTTTTTTGGTGGTAAAATTGCTTCTTGTAGCATCAACTATTGGAATTGAAGTACTTCTTTATGAGTTTGCATTAGGCCTTCATACCCCTATGTAAGCGCTTAATGCTAATTTCGGTTTGGGTTTGGGTTCGATATAGTAGTTATGCCAACAAAAGTATGTAGATTTGACTATAAAGCATCCCACTTGTCACAAAGTAAGGGAGTTTATGTTCAAAGCCAATATGTTCAACAGATTTATATATGATAAATGTTTTTTCGTATGTATGTGGGATACAAAGGAATACGCGGCATCCAAAAAGAGGTAATATGAAAAAAAATGATTCTTTAGATGAAATGGTACAAACAACGATTCGCCTGCCGAGACGCGATTTAGTTTTACTCGATGGATTTTTAGAGTGGTGGAACGACCGTTCGAGTATCAATTTGGGCAGAAGACACCATGATATTAGCCGTTCTGATTATCTAAGACATGCGATATGGTCAGCTATAGTTGAAGATTATGGGGAATATGCAGAGTTCTCTGGTTTAACGATTGAAGAAACAATGGAGAATGTTATAAACAATTTTTTAGAGGAATTAGGGGGTGAGTGAAATGGAAGAGATGCTTATAAGATTTGCACGGTGTTCATATAATTTTAGCAATTCTGATGAGGGATGTCAATTCTGTGACGTAGGAGGACATGTATCACCTTGCATCCTGAATTGGAGTCATTGCTTTTCACAGAAATAGGTCAAAGGAAATTGAATAAATCTGATTTTGAAGTGCTGACTCGCAAGTATCCAAGTGCTATCATCAGTAAAAAAGAGTGGGAAAAGCACGTTACTGATTCTGGAAGAGAATATTGATTATTTGATTTTAGGAGGTGGTAACTTGAAAAATGAGAAATTTGAGAACAACAATTTTGATAATGTAAAACCCTCTTATGAAAATTTGAATTTCATTAAGGGAGAAATATTTCAAAAAATATCAATTGATTCTCTGTGTCAAATAATGATTAAATACAATCAACCACTTCACATATCAGAAATATTTGATATTTATTATAATGAAGAGTTGTGGCAATGGAGATTGAATCGAAATTTATTGTGGAACATAGCAATTGACATTATTGAAGAAAAAATCATTAGTGAATTAAATCTAGGTATAGGCTCTAAAATCTACGTTGTAGATGCTGATTTTTATGCCATAAATCCTATTGCCATGAGTAGTCATATTAACTTTAGTCCTGATGAGACGTTAATCAATTTGATATACCAAATTTTAGTACGTGCTGACCAGCCATTAAATTATGTGGATATTGCAGAGGAAGTTTATGAAAGTGGATTCCACATATTTAATGGAATTAATCTCTGTCATCTTGTGCATGTTCAAATGGCTGCAGAAATTAGCAGACATGGAATCGATTCTAAGATTTTTACTTGGGGAGAGGGAACATTTTTTCATAGGGGATACATTGCTGATTTCTTGGATGCAGATATTAACAAAGAGTGGAGTGAGTGGATAGATATAAAATTTGATAGTGAAGAATCATATGGCAAATTTAGAAAAGCATTGACGAAAAAATCATGTGTATATAAAATAAGGCTGGTAACTGAAAATAAAGAATGTGTTAATATTCGACATCCAACAACTATTGATGAATTTGGTATAGTCTATATTGGAAAGTCAGATAACCTACGTAGACGATATGGCAATAATGGTTATGCTTCGTATAAATCGCATGAAAATGGTGTTTCGAGTTTAAGGGTAGCGCATCGGAAATTTAAGTGCAATAAATCCTTTAAAGAAAATTTCTCTAATTGCACATTGCAAATCTCTTATAAATTAATGGAAATGGATAAAACCGAGGATTTTGAAAAAAAACTCCTTGCCTGTTATTCACACAAACACATAAACTGTCCTTTATTCAATTCCATAGCATCTTATGAATTCGAGCACGAATATGAGGAATTGACTATGAAAGAGCTTGAGATATCATGATGATATCTCATATTTTTCATATTTCACTATTAAAGAATGTTCAAAAATTTGAATATTATCAGAAAGTATTCACCTGTAGATTAAAACGAGTGATAATATGGCATTATCATTAATATCTTGATATAATCTCAACCCCATCCTCTTTTTATTTCTTCTACAATAAGAGTTCCTGATTTTTTATTATTATCATCTACAGTTATGGAATTGCATGATAAAGTGTTCCCATTTTGATAAAATTTCGGCATATCATCGTCTTTGAAACTTATCTTTCCTTGAATCCATTTTTGTATCCGTATGCCATCTCTGTTTGATTTGATTATTTTACATCCCAAATGAACTTTCTTAATCAAATCTTCATCAAGACTACAGATTTTAATTTCGACAAGAATTGTTACTTTTTGTTCATCATATTCTTTGAAAATTGTTCATCAATATTTCTATTAGCTTCTCTTAATTGTATATCATTGGATTCCTTTTTCATACCATGTGGCTTTGAAACACTTGGTTTTGAATTTTTTGTCTGCTTATTGTTATGTACGTTTTTAATATGCTTCTTCAAGCTTTTTATTGATAGGAAAATCTTACCACAATGTTTGCATTTACAAGTATGTGATTCTTTGATATGATGCTCCAAATCAATTTTAGAGAGCACTCTCCTACCACAATATTTGCAAATATGTGTGTTTTTAATATGCTGCCTTACAATATCGCTTGATGAGAATTTTTCATCACAAAATTTGCAAGTATGGGAGTTTTTAATATGCTTTTCCAAATTATTTTTTGATTGGAAAATCTTATCACAATATTTACATTTGAGAGTGTGTACGTCTTTAATATGCTGTTCTAAAAGAATTTCAGAAGAGAACTCCTCATCACAATATTTGCATACGATATGTGAATCTTTAATATGCTCCTTCAAAAGAATTTCGGAAGGGAAATTTTCTTTACAATATTTGCAAATATGAGAGTTTTTAAGATGCTTTTCCAAACTATTTTTTGATTGGAAAATCTTATCACAATATTTACATTTGAGAGTGTGTACGTCTTTAATATGCTGTTCTAAAAGAATTTCAGAAGAGAACTCCTCATCACAATATTTGCATACGATATGTGAATCTTTAATATGCTCCTTCAATATATTTTTTGATTGGAACTTTTCACCACAATGTTTGCAATAGTAATGTACGTTTTTAAGATGCTTTTCCAAACTATTTATTGATTTGAAGTATTCTCCACAATATTGGCATGTAATATGTATGTTTTTAATATGTTCTTCCAACAGAAGCTTTAATTGGAAAATCTTCCCACAATATTTGCATATGAAATGTGTTTTTTCACTATGCCGTTTCAATTTATTTTTTGATTGGAAAATCTTCCCACAATATTTACAAGTATATGAAATAACATCTTCACTTTCTGAAGAAAATACTATATGCTTTTCTTCATTTTCCCCATGAATTGATGGCATTGGGGGTTTATGAGATGATGATGATGTGGGTTTAACTAAACCAAGTTCTTCTTCGTCTTTTACTTCCTTGACGTATTCATAAGTCATGCAATCCCTACAATATCCATTATCTCCGACAGGTTTCCCACAACTTCTACACATTAACATACAATTGCTTTAATTATTAAATATATATAAAGATATCTAAAAGTAATTTATATTGATTGTGTTAGGAATATATTGTTAAATTCATGTTTTCAGAAGTATTATATACAATAATAATATTTTAAACCATTAGTAATTTAATTTTAATATCAGTAAAATTGGTGTGTGCAGTAATAAATGAAAATGTGCAATAAATGTGAGGTTACATATCCCGATACAAATTTATTTTGTAAAAAATGTCATAGTTTACTTCAACTTCAAAAGGTTGTTAGGGATAATTCAAAGCCAAAGAAAAACGTTGAAGAAGCTACTAGTCGTTCTCAAAAAAAGAAAAATAATATCGATAAACCAATATCAAGGGGTATTGATGTATCAGAAAATCCTATTTATGACGATTGGGAACCACCTGCTCCAAATACAGTTTATAGCAAAATGAAAAACATTCCTTATGGTGTATTAAAATATAATCTAAGTAAAGGCTTGTACACAAATGGAATTCGACAAATTGAATCTAACATCAATAAACGCACCTATAGTTGTAATCGTTGTTCTTATTACACGAATTTTGATTCTGAAGTATGTACATTAAAAAAAACAAGAGTCATAGCTAAAGCTGTTTGTAAATCATTTGAACTAAAACCAGATTTATGGGATAATATCGATTCTACGACTGAACAAAGGAGACAAAATGCTGAAAAAAATGATAAAGAAGAAAAGCCTAAAAAAAGAAAAAAGGCTCCTAAAAAATTTAAATGTGAAATTTGCGATAAAATGTTTAGTTCTCAAAATGGAGTTAATTGTCATCAAACTGCTATGCATTAAGAATAAGAGAGCAATCTGGATTTAATTGATATAGAGTTAATCAAGAGTTGATAATATGGGTACACAAGTTGGCGAATATATTGTTGGTGCGTACCTTCAAATCATAGAAAAATGTGACTTTGTTGGATATAACGTAAAGCCACAATCAGGTGGAATGGAAGGACTTAGTGAATTTGATGTATTGGGATTGAAGTTCTCTGATGGAACTGCCTTTATGTGTGAGGTTACTACTCATCTAGACGGACCAAACTATGGTTCAAATTATAATGATACAATTAATAAAATTAAAAACAAGTACACAAGGCAGAAAAGTTATGCTGAAAAATATCTTAAGAATTTTCCGAATAAGAGATTCATGTTTTGGTCACCCGTTGTCCCTAATGGTCGCATGACAACTGAATTTGAAAACCTTGAAAATGATGGATTAGAATGTATCTACAATGCAGAATATGCAAGACGTATTGATGAACTAAGGGCAATTGCAAAAAATGAAAAAAAGGATACTGGAAATCCATTTTTCAGAACATTGCAGATACTTGAACATCTTAGAAGGGAATGATTACAGTAAATATCTCATGCTTGATTCTGATATCCATCTATTTCAGTTGTGAGTTCTACAAAAAGCTTTCATTATTTTTTTAAAGAATGGAAACGATTATTAAATTATGAATAAATTGGGGAGGCTAAAATATGGATAGCAAGGAATATGTAGATACTTTTTTCGACATTGCAAAGGAAATGGGTTATAATATTGGAAGATGTAAACGGGGTTCCGCAAGAGGTCAAAAACAAATCGATTTTGGCAATAAAAAATTGCATGAAGGACATATCAGAAAACTGTACCCTTTGATAATGGAAAAAGGAATCGAATTTTCATATGATGATTTTGATGAATTAGTTCCCGGCAGACCATGTGCAGTAAAGGGATTTAAAGAGATTAACAAAAAAATATTAAAGTAATACTTATTATTCGGGTCTTCCATCCCTAGTTTGCAACGGCTTTATGTAATTCCCAAGCACAATTAAAAATCACAAGCAAATTCACCAATGACCTTACCTTCCTTGCGAATCAAATTACAATTAGCCATCCTTGTAGTACGTGCAGCTGCCTCACTGCTTTGAGATGGCTTCATCTGTTGCTTATACCAATCTGTAGATACCTTGTAAATGGTATAATGGTGAAAATTATCTAATGATTTTTCTTTATCTTCAAGTGTTGCAATGATTCCTTGAACATTCTCAAGCACGTTAATGGTAACTCCGATGGAAGGTGTCCCTTCATGTGCTGCTTTGAAAATGACCCTTTCACCATTATAAATTGCTTCATTGCTTCCTTTTTTAGTATCTAACAGCTTTGTACACAAATGGTTTGCAACAAATTCACCCATATCGTGTCCAAATTTGTTCCCTGCTTTACCTGTGTCGAGTGTTTGTCCCTTTTCCCCCATTTAAACACCTCATTCATTGCATTTCAACTGAAACCAGTCATCAACGACATCAGTGGCACTTGCTGTCAGCTCACTGATGTTTTCTTTCAATTCACCAAAGGTGATATTTTTATCAAAATTGGCACTGGCAATTCTCAAAGGGGTTTTTTTGATTGTCCACTTATCGATGTTGCTATTCTTGACATGCTCATAGAATAATTGTCTAGCATGTTTATAATCATTCAGGAATGATTCATCGTATGCTGCCAGTTGTTTGCGTGTTTGGTAAGGAGACGTTGTATATTCAAGATATAATGTGAATGAATCATCCTTGGTTTCCCATTGGAAACTAATGTTTATTTGAAAGCATGTGCTACCATCATCTGATTCCTTACAGCTTGTTCCTTTCCATTGAGGCATTTTGTGCCAGTCACAAGCTGGAATGTATCCACTACCAGGATTGCCAGTTACGTAAAAGTCTTTCTTGAACTTTTCATCAATATTCAGCTGTTCAACCATCGTGTAAAATGCCTTATGAGGCGATACAAGCCTTTCAGCTCGTTTCAGATAGTCGATAATGACATCATCTTCCTCAGGAGCTTTCCAATTGTAGTATTCATCTATATTCTCTTTCAATTCCTGCAACAAGATATCTCTTTTTGAAGTACTAAGTTCATTAGGAATGCTAGCTGAAATGTCTGAATACTGCAATATTTTAAAGTCGGGTGATGCAGGCTTGTCACCATCAAGTGTGAGATAGAAAAAAGCCATTTGTGGTTCTAAGGTTCCTATCATTTCATTATCATGCAGATATTGAACCAAACTGTATTTGAATTCTTCACTTGCATAACGATTGGTTTGTTCCCATCCTTCACCTGAAAATATCTTGTTTTCAATCAATACAATGGAATTACCCTTTTTGCTAAACAGAAGCATGTCAGGAACATCTTTTTTCCGACCTGTGCTGGATTTAATGGCAACAGGTAGTCTGGTTTTTACAATCCAGTCATCCTGATAAGGAACAGATAGCTGTTCAAGTATATTCTTCTTGAATTCATCTGATGTTTTAAACGAATAAGCAATCAGGTCGGTGTAGCTATCCTCCCTGTTACCAATTCCCAAAATATCAAAAATATATTCTTTCATAGAATAAGATTGTTAACAATTTTACTTAATGATTTCCTAAAAATTAGAAATGTTATTGATTATCTTTTGATTTTCAAATCGATTACAGAAGTATGAGTAGTTCATTACATTATACTGAAGATAAAGGGATGTTGTATTATTAAGAAGTACAGAAATCAGTTCCCATAAGTTTATCATGTTGAAACTGGAAATTATAGAATAGAGTAATCATGCCTCGTAGCTTCATTAACAAGAAATACAGCTTTGATGAAATGGCTGTATGGTATCGAAATTTGATTCAGAAAATTCCTTATGACCCCTACAAACTTGGTGATGAAGGATACATTACAGAAGAACAACTAATGGAGTTGTTCACTGGCAAGTATTACATTCAAGAACGGTTTAAGGGAGAAGTGTTTGTCAAAGGGGTTGAAGGGTTTGCCTATTTTATTTACTATGATGGCGATATGAGTACTCCTGTTGATAAAGTTCAAGTTGGACGCAACAATGTAAGAACTTTTAAGAACTTTACTGGGAGAAAATTGGGGACCTCTGGTTCTGTAACTTACTTTGCATCTGAATTTTCTAAAGAAACACCAAGCATCGATGAAATTTATGAAATACTGAACAGATATTTGGAAATGCCTTCTCTTCACAATGATGTAAATAAAGTAGGTATTGTTATCAAAAATTATGGAAGATTTGGTCCCGGTAAATATCTTTTTTGCGAATATTTGAATCCTGATACGTATAATGAATTGATTGATATGGATTATCTGATAGAAGGATTTGATACCATTTCCGAAGAGGAACTTGAAAAAGCAGCTATTTACCTTATCAAGAGGATACCCAAAGAGGATATGCAAAAAATAAAGATATTGATAAAACAAGACCCTGAATGGCATATTACCTACCATTTCGATTTTGGAATGTATATCCGCAACTTATTAAGAGAAGGAGGTTTCAGGGACCCATTCTTAGACGATAAATGGTTCAAGTTCCTTTCAAAAGCTATAGAATATTCTGATTAAATCTCTTGTTTAATTCGTGATATGAGGGATGAAGGACTTTTTGAAACCCGTGAACAATGCCTTGATTATGCATAGCTTTGGATGAAAGCCAATACTGAAGGCGATTATGATTTTCAGCTTCCGTTTGAAGTAAAAATGGAATGTAAAGGTATTGAAATCGGAGTATGAAGATATTGGATGTATGCTTTATACTCTTGATTTTGAAGATTATGCGAGAATGACATATAGATTTAAAATGCGACAAGCACGGAAAGAGTATTCTTTAATATCAAAACATCCCATCTGCTTTCATCTTTTCCAGAAGTTTATCTACCTCTGCAATGTATCTTTCTTTGACTTCATCATCAATTCGATGAAGACTAACTTTTAAGGACCTGGGATGGTTTTCACTCGACTTCAATGCTTCAGCGTAGACATTTAAATTTGGGCTAACATTACATTCATAATATCCTTCACTATTCATCTCTGCTCTGCTTTCACCATTCAATTCTCCCAATATGAAAGTATTGAATGATTCATGCATTTCTCTTCCTACCATTATTCTTACAGGTTCGTCAGCCCTGAATATTTCAGGGTAGTTTCTATACATTTTAAGCACATCGGGTTTGTTTTTGTATTTTTCATATACATCAGCGTATCCCTCATATGCCTTAAGCAAATCACGATTCTCATTGTTCATTTAATTACCTCCTTATATTTTAAATTTGAATTCGTCTTTTGATTCCTTTTTCCTATCTATTCCACCTCCTTATTTGCTAAATGTACACATCTTTTTCGGATAATCTTTAAAATCAAGATTACAAAACATACATCCAATAATAAAAAGTTCAACTGAGTATTAGTAATTATTGAAAAATTACAAAAAAAAGCTACTTCCCCCAAGAACAAATCAATAATCTAACAATCCAGTTCCTGAAAGAGTGAGAATAAATAAGTTTTGTATTATTGAGATTCTCTATCATTAATTAGTATTAAATTGAAATGAATATGTGGGGTTAGATTCGTGGCAGATACAAAAAAAGAAAAAAAGGATACTGGAAATCCATTTTTTAGAACATTGCAGATACTTGAACATCTTAGAAAGGAATGACGAATGAAAGGATTGAAATCCATCTATACTTCTATGTAACACACTAATTATTGCTCTCTGTTTACAGTAATTCTGTCAACCATTCCATATCCATCTCTGACATCGGTTCCTTATATAATCCATTAACCAACCACAATCCACTCTCACGTATTTTCTTTTCTGGAGAATAGCAGCCAAACCAGTCCTCAGAGGGACCACATTCGTTGCATAGGGATATTGTCGATATTAGTTTCTGTTCAATTTCAAGCCTTCTTTTCTTCCCTTCAACCTGAAAAACAACAAAACTGAAATTATTCTGTATATGTTGTGTGACTTCTTTTTCGATTTCCTTTTTTTTATCAATATCAATAGAAGAACGATGCTTTTCTTTTGCTTTTCTGGTTGTTAAATCCAGTTCCCACTGTTCAAGAAAAGGTTCATCTCTTTTGGTTAAAATAGCCCTGCCAATGTTTTTGCGGAATATGCTACGGTCTTTATTTTCCTTGAGGAAATGCTGGCGAAGCCTAGACCTTAACTGGTTCTCACCAGTATGTGTGCCAACACGTACAATCCTATCAGTACCATGTGCATGTTCTCCTTTCTCAAAAAGAATATAAATTCCGTTTTGAGGAATATCTTGGCTTTCAAAAGGAAAACTAAACTTTTCTAGCTGGTTAAAATAATGATGCAATATTCTGCATTGTTCACTCATATAAACACCTTGAAAATCCACATTAAGTATCAAATTGATTTTCTTCCACCATCTTTTTAAGAATAACACCTTTCAAGTAAATTAGTGCTGCTCCATATTTTCTTCCTTCATCCTTGCCAGCAGGAATGAAGTGAATGTTTTTCTGGTCAGGAAGCAACTTTTGAGTCTCTTTTCCACCCATAGCTATTATGTCTACATTTTCATCAATAGCTCTTGGAAAATTAAGTGAAAGAAGGTATTCTTTTCCCAAGAGCAAGATGACCTTATCATAATTAGTTATCAGCTTATCAAAATCATCGGGAATCTTGAGCATTTTTCCTCGACTTTTTACATATTTCTTATTTTTTTGAGCAAAAGTCGCTTCATAGGGGATTATTTTTGTATCATACTTTATCAGACCATATCCAGCAGAGATAATCCAGAAATCAACATCTTTTCCTTGGTCTTGCAACATTTTAAAAGCTTCACATGTTAATTTATGCTGCTTTCCCTGATACATATTAAGAGCATCGACAATATATCTGTTCAATTCCTCTTCTTTCTGCTTTCTTAAGAGAGGGCTATCAAGTTCATCCTCAGTTGCTTCATTGGATGGAGAATACTTCTTTGAACTTGTACAGGACCCAATTATCAGTATCTTTTCACCAGATTTTCCCATATTGTAACTTCCCCTCATCTATATAGAAAATGTAGAAATAAAAGACTGATGTATAGTATGATTAGTGGAACTTATCATATTTTTACTGAATTGCATATCATCATTTCAATGCTACCATCAATCTTTCCTATCTCTCATCGAGCTTTCATCTCTCCATCAGACAAGCCCTTTAGGACTTGTTATCTTGTCAAGAATAAAGAAGTAATTAAACTATATGTTCATTAATTCTTATTAAAATCATTTTAATCTTCCATCCCCCAAAGACCATCATGGGAACGGCTGGAAAAGTAATTCTATTAATATATGATACAGTCTGGATTTGAATAAGACATGTCTTGTTATTTGAATTATTATTAAATCGAAATTCAAGCCTAGTATTAATCCGAAATTCAATCGATGGCAAACAATTATTCCAAATACATGTCAAAGTACCTTTAATTCCATTGTTTCATCAATATAAGCCGCTGTGATGCTATGGCAGCAATTATCAATCCTAAACACAGGTTAAAACAATAACAGATTATCTTTTCATCTATTTTCTATTGCATGATGCCAGACAGGTTGCTATAAATCTCAAAATAAAATATTTACATTGGAGTAGAATCCTTTATATGTATCCAAACAAAGTATGTACTGTCATACTTTTTTCTCCTTTTTCAATTTAAAATTCAATTGATACTACAACACTTTGCTGAATCATCATTTCAATCGTTTTTGAAGAGTTTTGTCGCAAATACATGTGAATGACTCTATCCTATTACTCTTCATCAGACTGACGATACTGCTTCTCAGGGGATTCTGACCGATGAGCAGTTCCAGGCATAGTACAAAGCAAAATCAATCTACAATTATGATATTTATTCATAGTAAAACAAAAAGTTTTAAATAGCCAAGCATGTTTTAATCCGTCGAAGAAATTTTTGTAATGTAATGAGAGGTAATAAATCATGGGTTTTTTAAAAACTATCGTAGTTGCTAGCGTAGTTGTACTAATAATGGCTACGTTCCTTGCAGTTGTAATGGGTAGTTTATCTGACACTCTTTCAGAGCGTGCAGATGAAATTGAACAATCATCAGCAGAATATGACGATTCTTTAACTAGCAATTATGAACCAGAATATGATAGTGCTTTGGTTAGAAATTATGAAATCGTAGAAATTGAGGACGACCTATGGAAAAGTGCTATCCGGAAGCAATATAGGGTTCTTGTTCCAACTGATATCTCTAAGGAAGAATTAAAAGCAACTTTAATTCAAATCGTGCTGGATAAGACATCTGAAAACAAAGATATTGATGCAATATCCATTTTTGCTTATGACAGAAGAGAGGACGTAAATGGAGCTTATACTCTTGGCACAGTGGATTGGTGTCCTAACGGGAATTGGGGAGACGTCACTCCTGAAATTGCATCAAGCAATGATAGGTCTTCGTATGAATATGTATTTGATATTAAAGAAAAGGTTGGGGATGACAATTTAGAACGTCCTACAGATTTGGAATTTGAAATAAGGGATTATTATACTGTATGTTCTGATGCTGAATGGGATAAGATTGATTTAAGCGACCCATATGCAGTTGTAGATGAAGAAGTAATTTATCAGAAAGTTGCTGATAAGTATGGAATTACTAAAGAAGAAGCAAAAGAAATCTGCATGAAGGTAACACTTTATCAAATGCAATAATTTGCTTTTCCTTTTTCTTTTTATTAATATCAGTTAAGCTAACGAGATAATTATTGAGCAGCCAATTTTACGTGATGGAGATTAAATATGGGGCTTTTCAAAAAATCTAAAGAAAAAAAAGAAAAAATGATAAAGTCTGAAAAAGCTGAAAATAACTCGGCTATTTCTGTGAAAAAGAATGGCTTGGTGTACAAAATAATTGCTATTGCCATAGTATTGATTTCCTTATCAGTTTTAGCTTTAGATTATGAATCCAACCCAACAAATGCCGAGGATTTGACTAATAATGGGCTGACCCTTTTCGAAGAAGGTCGATATAAAGAAGCGATAGAGTCTTGTGATATGGCTATTGAAATTGACCCAAACTATGCAATTCCTTGGAATGTTCGTGGAGCAGCTCTCCATAAATTAGGTCGATATACAGAAGCAATAGATTCCTACAATAAAGCTATTGAAATTGACTCAAACGATGCCACTGCTTGGAGTAATCGTGGAACTGCTCTTTATGAACTCGGTCGATACACAGAAGCAATTGAGTCCTATGATAAAGCTATTGAAATTGACCCAAAACATACTACTGCTTGGGGTAAACGTGGAGATGCATTTTTCGAGCTAGGTCGATATGCAGAAGTAATAACATCTTATGATAAAGTTATTGAAATAAATCCAAACTTTGCCACTGCTTGGAGTACCCGTGGGCTTGCTCTCCTCGAAGAAGGTCGGCATGCAGAAGCAATAGAGTCCTTTGATAAGGCTATCGAAATTGACCCAAATAATGTAGACTATTGGACTGGTCATGGTTTTGTCCTTTACGAGCTAGGTCGATATACAGAAGCAATAGAATCCTATGATAAGGCCATTGAAATTAACCCAAATAATGCAATTGTTTGGAATATTCATGGGCTTGCTCTTTTTGAAGAAGGTAGATATACGGAAGCAATAGAATCCTATGATAAGGCCATTGAAATTAATCCAAACCATAACGATGCTTGGTACAACCGTGGGCTAGTTCTTTTCGAAGAAGGTAGGTATACAGAAGCAATAGATTCCTACAATAAAGCTATTGAAATTATTCCAAACGATACAGATGCTTGGAATGCACGAGAGCTGGCACTTGAAAAACAATAAAGATACTTCAAATAATTATAATATAGGATTTGTAACATGTCTAATTCACAAAAGCATGATTTTAAGCATGCCTCAGAGATTCTATCACAAATTCATTCCATAGATAATAAGTTAAAGCAAATCATTGACGACGAAAGTAAATACGAGCAAGAAGTAAGAAATTTCGCAGAAGCAATGCGTCATGAGACCATTTCTACGACGCTTAAAAATATTGATATTGAGCAAACCAATGCTAATAAAAACGGAATTCGTGTTTCACTTTTAAAATCGGCTGGCATCCATAATATTCAGCAGGTTTTGGATATGCCTTATGGCAGATTGATTGCCATTAATGGTATTGGTAATCAAACTGCTTCTAAAATCAGAGATGCTGCAAATAGTATTTACAACAATGTGGAGCGCACTGTACGTTTGAGGATTGACCCCGAAAATCGAACGTCCAATGCATCAAACCTTGTTCAATTTATCTACATCTTGCATAAAAGTAGTTCTATAAGGGTAGATTCTCATCGCCTGTACGATGAGAATCATAGCTCTATAAATGAAAAAGCACGTAATGCAAAAATAGCTCAAAGTCGTCTGCGTTGGATGTTTTCATTTAGGAATAAGAAAGATAAGGCATTGGCCTGCTTAAGTGATTTGGAAGTGTTGCTATCAGGTGATTTAAAAGCAAGTGCGGATGTTATAAATTCTGAATTTACCCAAATTGTAATAGATAGTACGCATTCAAGTTGGACAGACTTTGAGGCTAATTCTGCCCTTTATTATGCGATGCTTGAATCGATTGCTGGTAGTAAGCTCGATAAAGGCGTTACACATGGTGGATTGTCAGATAGTCTGGTGGAAATGGTGGAAGCGTATCCTTTAGACTTAAGCCTGATGAAAACTACACTGAGGGGTTATCAATTATTTGGAACTAAGTATATATTATGCCAGAAAAATGTGCTTTTGGGTGATGAAATGGGCTTGGGAAAGACTGTCCAGTCCATTGCTGCGATGGCAAATTTAAAGGCAAAGGGAATGACGCACTTTGTAGTAGTTTGTCCAACCAGTGTACTTATTAATTGGTCACGTGAGGTAGTTCAGCATAGTACACTTAACGTCTTTAATGTGCATGGTAAGGACCGTGATAATACTTTTAGTATGTGGGTAGATGATGGTGGTATTGCAGTAACTACATATGGAACCATTAGTAAACTGGATATGCCTAAGGACTTAAAAATAGATATGCTCGTTGCAGATGAAGCACATTACGTAAAGAATCCTTATGCTATTCGAACGCAGTCCTTGCTTGAACTGTCGAAGATTTCTGAAAGCACATTGTTCATGACGGGCACACCACTTGAAAATCGAGTAGAAGAAATGCATTTTTTAGTAAAGTGTTTGCAACCTAAGATAGCTACAGAAATCTATGGAATGGGGCATATATTGAATGCACCACATTTTAGAGAAAAAGTAGCACCGGTTTATCTAAGAAGAATTCGGGAGGATGTATTAACGGAACTACCAGAATTGGTCGAAAAAGAGGAATGGTGTAGGTTTAATAAGCAGGAAATAGATGCCTATCGTGAGTCGGTTTTCTTAGGTAACTTTATGGCAATGAGACAGCTATCATGGAATATAACTGATGTGAAATCGTCTACTAAAGCAAATCGTTTGCTGGAAATTTGCGAAGATGCAAAGATGAACAATCGGAAAATAGTGATATTTTCGTATTTTAGAGAAGTGATTGGAAAGGTTTGTACGCTACTTGGTGAACAATGCATGGAGCCGATTACAGGAAGTATTTCATCACAAAGAAGACAGGAAATAATTGATGAGTTTACAAAGGCTGCCCCAGGAACAGTGTTAATATGCCAAGTTATAGCCGGTGGTGTGGGGCTTAATATTCAGGCAGCGAGTGTGGTTGTATTTTGTGAACCTCAAATCAAGCCATCCATTGAGAATCAAGCTATTTCAAGAGCTTACCGAATGGGCCAGATACATAATGTAGTTGTACACCGATTACTCGTTGAGAATAGCATCGATGAGAGAATTATGGATTTACTTAGCATGAAGCAGGATATATTTGATAACTTCGCACATGAGTCTGTTGTAGCCGAGGAAAATAAAAAAATGAGTGAGAAGACATGGATGAATAGTGTGATTCAAGAAGAACAAGAAAGGTTTGGAGTGGTACAGGTAAGCTAAATGTCAATACTGTGAGATGAAAAGAGTGATTTCGCTAATTGCGATATAGTTTGTGTGCTGTCCATTTTTTTGTACTACCGAATTGTTATATGGATATAGTGAGACAAGTTTCTAAAGTTTTAGATACTTGTCGAATAGTGAACCAAAAGTAGTAGAAGATTTTGTGCGAGCATTGAAATTGAAGCAGTGAGATTGAATGAAAATTTCGACTTTTTCTACGCAACATTCCGTATCTATTGATGCATTATTAATAAAAAGTTAATTTTAATTTTCGACAACAAGAACCATTAATCTATTTTATTTGCAAAGCAAACACAACAGTCATAAACGCATGTTGTATTTTGTATAAATGCCTCATAAAATTGTATTCATTTAGTTTCAGCTTTTTAGTATTATAAACAAAATATATATATACATTTATAAATATATAATCTTCTTGAATATAAAAAAAGAGTTGATTTAAAATGAAAAATAATATTATAAAAAAAGCTGGGCTTTACATTAGAACTTCGACAGACAATCAGCAGGATTCGATACAATTGCAAAGACAAGAACTCCGAAATTATTGTCAATCAAAAGGTTGGGTCGTTCATGAAGATTATGTCGATTTTGGTTTCAGTGGAAAAAACACAGAACGCCCTGCATTTCAAAATATGATGCGAGATGCAAAGGAAGGTAAATTTGACATTTTGCTAGTTACTAAAATTGACCGATTTGCCAGGTCTATAATCGACTGTCTTGTCAATGTTGAGAAATTGGAATCATACAGTGTATCATTTGCAGCTACTGGTCAGCCAATCGATACGTCATCTGCTATGGGTAAACTCACATTGCAGATTATGGCTTCCTTTGCAGAATTTGAACGTTCAATAATTAATGAAAGAATGACGGCTGGGCGAAAGGCTGCGGAGAAAAGGGGTGTAGTGTGCCATCGACCAAGAAAAGATATTCCAAAAAAGAAGCTTGAAGAACTTGTTGGAAAAGGATTGTCAGCAAATGCTTGTGGAAAATTCTTTGAAGTTACAACTTCGACTATAACTCATAGATTGATAGAGTATGGTTACGTGTATGAAAATGGAAAATGGGTAGAAAAATAATATACAAATTAAATATATTATGTATATTACATTTCGAAAATACTCTTAATAATGCAATTTGAACAAATAAATTTCTCCTGTTGAGTTCCGATTTGTCCAATATTCTCCTTCCAAATCGTTTTCATCTTTGCCTACCACACTTAAAAGGGTAGTTCCATCGTGAATGGGGCTCCTATTTCTTATGTTTGATTTTGGTTTACTCAAATATGAATAACATAGTCTTTTTTCAGAGATTTCATTATTAACAATAAATGAAGCAGAATAACTATTACTTTCCATTTCATTACTGGTAACCTTAATGTGGATGCTTAAAAGTGTCTGTTTTATTTTAACATCAATATCAACTGGATTATAAACTTCATTGGTTGCAGGATTTATGCTATTTGGAACAACTTTCCCTGACCAATTGCCTGATAAATTAGGAAATGGAACAAGCCAATTCCTAAATAAACTAAATTTCCATAACCATTTTATGAATATTGTCCACAATACTACATTGATTGTTACAACTTTGGGAATTTGAAATAAAGCGTTTTTTGTAATTTCTAATGAACCTTCAGAATACAATATTAGAAGAATCCAAGTAATAAGGGCGAAAGCTATAGATAACGAAGCATAATTTTTTAAATTATATTTTTCCATAATCATCAATACCCGATATAATTCCAAGCTCCGACTGTAAATTTATTAACATCTTCAAAGTTCCAAGGTTGGGAACTTCTAAATAGATATTTCAACTCACTGACTTCTCTCCATTCGCTGCATTTTTCAAATTCTGTTGTGTTTTGATAAAGAAATACCAAAGTGTTCTTGATTGTATCAACATAATTTGTATTTGTAATTATGTGATTCGGAGTATTCCAAATTAGACATTCAATCAAAAAAGAAGGTATTTTGTGCGATACTTCTATGCCATCGTCTTGCATATCCACATTTAGTCTTTTTAAAATTCGAACTACTTTTTTATACCTTCTGTTAGTATCAGTATTCTTACGAACTCCATTTTCATAATGTTGTTTAGGCCAATTTATAATTTCGGTTCCATCTTCACTTCTAAACTCTGTTCCAGATAAATAGTTTTGACCATTACCATTATACCTTCTATGTTCAAAGCAAGCTACGACATCGGCATCAACCCTGTAAGTATTGGAATGAACATCAAATGCTTTGTTGCCTTTTGTCACTCCGGCTGTTCCAAATTTATTAATTAGTGCCCTTTCAACATCATCTTTGAAATTAGAAAACGTATATTTAGAATCTACAAAGCCAAAATCACTTTTATTTTTTCCATTTGGAAAATCACAAAAATAGGAATCCATGTACCTAATGCATATATCGACATCACTATTTTGTTTCACATTTGTATTATTAGAATAGGAGCCTTGTGCGAAAATCTCGATGTTTATTTTTGATAATTCATCATCATTCCTAATAGCATCCCGAATCATTCTTTCAGCATTTTCGCACATTGCCTCTTCTGTATCGCTTGGTTTTTTTGTCCATAATCTAAATTTATTTTCCCAATCTGTGCTCATCTTTAGCTCCTTTTCACCTGTGGTTAAATGCTTTTACTGTAAAATCAATAGATGAGAGGTCATATTCTTACTACATATAAAAGTTTTGATGTATTTTTAATAAAGGACTAAAATGTTTTCTATATATGTTGAAAATATCAGTTACAAGATTTTTAAAATTTATTATTATATTCAATGCCTTAAATTAATCCAAAATAGACCCGCTAATAGATTTCAACGATACTTTTACAGAAACAAATTATTCCTTCATCCCAAGGTGCAAAAATAGTACTTACCCTCAACGAACTAAGCACCCATTTATTAAAGGCAGCAGACATCCTGCGAAGCTCTATTGACAGTTCCGAATAACAAGCAGTACATATTTGGTCTTCTCTTCCTGAAGCGTCTATCTGACCAATTTGATGAGAATGCGAAGAAAAGGATTTGTTGAAAATGAATGAAGCACAGTTTCTATTGTACGTATTATGCAAGGATTATATCGGATATTGAAAAAGATTTGATTGAACAGCATGTGGAGAGTTTGATGGGAGTTTGAAGAAGATAGATTTACATCCACCTGATTTAATCTTTTATGCTTGTTATCAAATTTAGAATATTCTGATACATGAAACATTTTAATATATTTAAACTGCTAATTATTTATACAACTATTGCCATTATTTAATAAATTTTAGAATTTATGGCAAGAGTTTGATACATATATGGATTTTATCTTAAATTTATAAAAAAATAAAATGTGGTAGAAGTAAATGAATAGTCTCTCTTTGACATCACAACAACAAGAAGCTATCAAGTATGTAGATAGTCCACTATTAATTATTGCAGGCCCTGGAACTGGAAAAACAAGAGTTCTTACAGAAAAAGTAATTTTTCTCGTTAAAGAAGGATATGACCCTAATAGAATAATTGTCAGTACATTTACCATAAAAGCAGCAGAAGAACTTAAAGACAGATTACGTAAAAGTTTAGGTGATGCTGTAGAAAACATGCAAATTTCCACAATTCATTCGTTCTGTCAAAAAATGCTTCAATCTTTTCCGGAATATCATAATTTTGGTAATATTTTCGAAGTAATGGATGATTTAGACCAGTTTATCTTTGTAAATAAGAATTTTTGGAATTATGGATTAAAAGATTATGCAAAGGACATTAAAGTTGCTGAGCTTATAAACTTTTATAATAAATGTACTGAAAATGATGTTGACCCAGTAAAACTTATAAACTACTGCAAAACAAACAATCTGGATAGTTTTAAAAAAGCAATTGCAAAAAGTTACCAGATATATCTGGGGAATATTCTTGACCCAAATAATACAAGGCTTGATTTTGCACTTCTTCAAAGAGAATTCTATCATTTGCTTCAACAAAGTCCAGACGTTTTGCAGATTGTAAGAGATTCTCACGACTACATACTAATTGATGAGTACCAAGATACAAATCCAATCCAAGATGCTATTTTCAAGCTTATAAGTGAACCAAAATTTAATATTACTGTTGTGGGTGATGAAGACCAGAGTTTGTACAGTTTTCGAGGGGCATCAATCAAGAATTTTAGAACATTCCTCGACAGATATCCCAATGCAAAAAAATTGGTATTGGAAGAGAACTTCAGGTCAAATAAAGAGATAGTGTCTATGTTTGACGACTTTATGAAACCTCACAGAACATTTAAAAAGAACATATTTACAAATAATCCAACTTTTTCAAAGCCAATATACATAACTGGAGACTCAAAGCAGTCTGAAGCTGAAAATATTGTTCAATTCATAAAAAGTGTGGTCAAGAATAATAACATCAAATATGAAGACATAGCCATACTTTTCAAAAGTGTAAAATTTCATTCATCATCTATTGTCGATGAACTTGAAAAAGAAAAGATTACATATATAGTAAAAGGAGATGGCTCACTCTTAGTACAAGATGAAGTTAAAGATTTGTTAATACTAATGGTATACATCAATTCACATATTCCAAACAAATATCAGAAAGAAAAGTATTTTGACAACAATATTCTTTATTCTAAATTTTTGGATTTGAAAGAAGACACAATTACAAAATTAAATCCAAAAATTGATATTTACAATCTTCTTGAGTCTTTTGACTATGATGAATTACAACGCTTAAATATTGACAACGAAGATTCTGATAAACTAATGGCTTTGAGGAATCTTAAATTTCAACAAACAAGAAATCCTATTAGTCAATTAAAGCTGTTTTATAAAATAATGGACGCAACTGGCTACCATTACAGATTATTCAAGAAATATCTAAAAGATAGAGACGAAACTGCAAATATGGCTATAAAGAATCTGGCCAAATTTTCAACTCTTATCTACAAATTCGAAGAAAATACGCATTCTAAACAGTTCAAATCTCTACTTTATCAAATTGGGACAATACCAGAAAACAAAATTGATGATGCTGCATCCTTTGAAAATATTAATGCAGTAAACCTAATGACTGTGCATCAAGCCAAAGGTCTTGAATTTCCTGTAGTGATTATGGCAGGTGTCACAAATAGGAGATATAATACGATAAATAATCGTGAAACAATTATAATGGATATACCAAAGGAATTAATGCTCGATAAAAATGACTACAATCGAGGGGAAGAAATAAGGAGAATATTTTATGTTGGAGTATCAAGAGCACAAAAACTGTTGGCCATAAGTACGATTGATGGACCTGGGAGTCATCCATCTAAATTCATTGATGAAATTGGGCAGAGTAACTTTATTAAATTAAACGATTTTAATAAAAAATTCACAGATAAAGACCATTATGAGCCTATAAAGGGTAAAACGAAATTAAGTTATTCTTCTGTAAGTGCATATATTGATTGCCCTTTTAGATTTTATTGTAGGGATTTTCTTGGATTCCAGACTCCAACAGATTACTATCAAGCATACGGTGTAATTGTTCATAATTCTCTTAAAAAACTACATGTTCTCATCAAAGAGGGAAAAGAAATTGATATACAAGATATCATCTCAATAGTTGACCTATATTGTAAAGATGATGATTCTCGAACTAAATGGCGTGATGAACTCATCACAGATTTATGGACTTACTATGAAAAGACTGATAACTTTTTGACTGAAGTTCTTGATATAGAACTTCCCTTCTCGTACATTAACAAAGACCTTTTAATAAGTGGTCAGGCAGATTTAGTTATCAAGAACGAAAATAATGAAATTGAGTTGATAGATTACAAATCCAGATATAAAGAAGGTCTTGGAAGAATGAATGTGGATATTCAACTGCGACTTTATAATATTGCACTTCAATATAAATATGATGAAGAAATTAAAAACATCAGTGCTTATACATTCAAGGATAATGAACGAACACGATTTATGAATACAGAAGAAGACCTTGAAAAAACCAAGACTTTGGTAACTTCAATTGCTGAATCAATTGATAATAAAGATTTTGGAAGAAACTGGCAAGGAACTTCTTGTAATAATAAAACTGGAAAATGTGAATTTTACCATATTTGTGATGGACTTGAAGGGGGTAACTAAAATGGTGGATGAAAAATTGATTGATACTAGTGCTGATAAGCTTAAATTACTGTTAAAGGATTTGTTCCAATTCGAGAACAATGACCTTGATTTTGGAATATACAGAATCATTAACATCAAGAAAAAAGAAATATCTGAGTTTATTAACAAAGACCTTTTTGAAATTATAAATGAAAAAATCAAAACGGTTGGAGATAATTCAGAATTAAAATCCAATCTAGAAGCATTGAAGACAGTGATTGAATCTGATTTTGGATGCGAAATTCTAGAAGCAAAACAGAAGTATGCAGAAGTTCCAAAAGTACAATCTTATCTTGAAAAAGAAAAAGAAATGAATCTGGTTGACAAAGAAAATTATATCGAAGAAGAAATCTATGATGATATAATTAGTTTCTTTTCAAGATATTATGACAAGGGCGATTTCATTTCCAAAAGAAGATATTCTAAAGATGCAAAGTATGCAATTCCTTACAATGGTGAAGAAGTCTATCTGCATTGGGCAAATAACGACCAGTATTACATCAAAACTGGTGAAAACTTTAATAATTATTCATTTAAGACTAATGCAATTAAAGTTGATTTTGAAGTAACTAGTGAAGAAGTTGATATTGAAAAAAACAATATTAAAGATTCGGAGAAGAAATTTTTCATATTCAATGAGGCAGAGTATGATAGCAGGACTAAACACCTCAATGTAAAGTTTGGATATAAAGGTTTAACTGGTGAAGAGGAAGAAATAATTAAAGACCTTTCCGGCAAGAAAAGACTGGGGAAGGATGAAGTAAACCAGTATAATTTAAAACAAATCAATGAGAAAATCGGTATTTATGGTTTAGCAGATTTACAGAAAAAACACATTAAGATGGATGGAGACAAGTCTGAAAAATCAGAACTTGAATGGCATCTAAATAAATATACTACAAAGAACACAAGCGATTATTTCATCCATAAAGGCCTGAAGAAATTCTTATCTCAAGAATTGGATTTCTATATCAAAAATGAAATTCTTCATATTGATGATATTGATTCAAAAGAAGACTTAAATATCAATCTCAAAAAAATAAAAGTTTTCAAAGAAATATCTCTGAAAATAATTGAATTTTTAGCTCAGATTGAAGAGTTCCAGAAAAAAATGTGGGAAAAGATGAAGTTTGTTACTTCAACTGATTATTGTATTACACTAGATTATATTGATGAAAAGTATTATCCTGAAATACTTAAAAATGAAAAACAGATTGAAGAATGGAAACAACTTTATTCATTTGGTATTGATGTAGAAGTAAATAACGTAAAAGGAAATCTTACAGGAACAGGAAAATCTGATGAAGGACTGAAGATAGAAGTTCTCAAACAAAATCCAACACTTGTTATTGACACGAAATTTTATGATTTGGATTTCAAATATCAAATCTTAAGTGAGATTGATAATCTTGATGACAAAACTACAGGTATACTCATTAATTCGGATAATTTCCACGCATTAAATTTACTTCTCAACAAATATGAAAAGAAAATTAAATGTTGCTATATAGACCCCCCATATAATACAAAGGCAACTCCAATTATTTATAAAAATGAATATAAAGAATCGTCTTGGTTATCTTTGATAGAAAATCGATTAAAGGTCGCAATCCAGTTTTTAGAAGAAGAACAAGGAGTTTTTAGTATCGCAATAGATGATACTGAACTTGGAAAATTAACTCCTTTGCTAGAGTTATCACTACCGAACTATGAAGTTCAGAAAAGCATTGTTATCCATTACCCAGGTTCTGGAACTGGTCGTTCTAATGTAACGAGAACTCACGAGTATAATATTTTCTTAATTCCAAAAGGAGAGGATATCTTAAGAGGAAAAGAAAAGGAAGATGGAATAAGAGTGAGGAACTTTAGGAGGGCGGGAACCGGTGAAAATAATTACCGTACAGGAAGGCCAAATAGTTTTTATGCGGTATTGGTCAATCCAAATAATAGAGAGATTGTTGCATTTGAAAAACCACCGCAAGGCAAATACCCAACTAACTCTACAGATGAAGGGTATATAAGAATCTATCCAATTGGTAGTGATGATTCTGAGAGAGTTTGGACTTTGAGTTATGAAGGTGCGATAGAAGCTCATAAAAATAGCTTACTTCAATGCACAGATAATATGACTATTAATCGGCTATATAATGATGAAAAAGCAAGAGGTTTACTCGATAGCATTTGGTCCAACACCAAATTTAATGCAACATCACAAGGTACAAATTTGTTAACAAGTATATTTGGCAATTCGGATTTATTTTCATATCCAAAATCAGTTTATACTACGATGACTGCAATTGATTCTGCAACGTTTGAGAGTGAAAATGCAATAATTTTAGATTATTTTGCAGGTTCTGGCACAACTGGTCATGCTGTATTAAAGTTAAACAAAGAAGATAATGGTAACCGAAAATTTATCCTTGTAGAAATGGGTCACTACTTTGAAACCGTTACAAAGCCAAGAATTCTCAAAGTAATCTATTCTGATAATTGGAAAGATGGCAAACCACAAGATAACAATGGTTCCAAGAAACAAATTATCAAATATCAGACACTTGAGCAATATGAAGATTCTTTGAACAACATTGATTTCAAAGAACCTACCACTTTGGCCAAAGAATCTAAAGATTACAATATTAAATACATGCTTGAATTTGAAAGCAAAGGAAGCAATGTTTTCCTTAATCTGGATGCATTAGATAGTCCTTTTGAGTATAAACTCAAAACATATGATAATAATGAATTCAGGGAACATAATGTTGATTTGATTGAAACATTCAACTATATTGCTGGAATTGACGTTAAATCAATTCAAAGAAAACTAGATGATAATGAAGTATACATAATCGTCAAAGGTTACAGAAAAGACAAAGCTGTTATTATAATCTGGAGAAATAGGACAGATGGTTTTGAACCTGTAAGAGACAAAGAATTCATTGAAAACAATATTCTGAATGAAGAATATGATGAAATTCTTATCAATGGCAACTCATTGATAAAGAATGCTAAATCAATAGATGAAATCTTTAAAACAAATATGTTCAGGGGATAAACAATGGCCAAAGTTCAGAGAAAACTTCAGAATTATCTAATTCTGAATAAATACATGTCCTCAATGTTTGGATTAAGAGATATGAAAGAATTTAGTGCATTGTTAAAACCTATTCCAGATGGACTAAATTATCACAATAAATTGCATTTTACTGAAGTATTACAAAATTTAAAAATTACTGATGAATTCAGACAGAAACTCAATCTATATGATGAAAACATCCAGGAATATTTGAACCACATAAACCAAAAAAGAGACCCTCCAATTGTATTGAAATATTTCCAATACATGGCAATTCTGTTTACAGAAATATACCTTGATAAATACTACAATGAGTTCAATTCATTGTATTCAGAGTTTCTTACATTTGTAATGGCTCTAAATAAAAAAGAGAACAGCAAATATCCATATCCTAATAAAAAAGCCATGCAAAAATTGGCATTCTGGTCTGCAACTGGTAGTGGGAAAACACTTTTGATGCATATCAACTTTTTACAGATTCAAAGGTATAATAATAAAAAATATGATAATTTTTTGCTTATTACTCCTAGTGAAGGGCTTTCCACACAGCACATGGACGAACTTGTATTAAGTGATATAGAGCACAAAAAGTTTGAAGCACAAAAGACACTTGAAGATTGGTCTTTAAAGAATCCACTAAAGGTCATAGAAATCACCAAGATTAAAAGTGAAGTCAGTTCTCAAGATGGGAAAACAATTCCAGTTGAAGCTTTTGAAGATGATAATATTATTTTCGTCGATGAAGGGCATAAAGGCCATTCCACTGATGCTCAGACTTGGAAGAACATGAGAAAAGAGCTTGTTGGTAAGAATGGATTCACTTTTGAATATAGTGCCACATTTGGTGAAATTATCGACAAGGATGAGACTTTCAACGAATATGCTTCTTCGATAATATTTGATTATCGCTACAAATACTTCTATGAAGATGGGTTTGGAAAAGATTACAGTATACTTAATTTGCATAATAAAGAAGATTACGGCGATGAATATTTTACGGGTTCATTACTCTCATTATATGAACAAAAAGTTTATTTCAAGAACTATGGCCGACAAATCAAGCCATTCAATCTTGAAAATCCTCTGATGATTTTTGTAGGCTCGAGTGTTAGTGGAAAAGCAAAAGAATCAGACGTTCTTCAAGTGGTTAAATTTTTAGCAAGGTTTGTAAATGAGAAAAAGAACTTCAAAGAATTAATTCAAAATATACTTACTGATAAATCAAGCCTTGTTGACACAAATGACCAGCCAGTATTTGCAACAAAATTTCCATACCTGAGACGTTTGAACAAAATCGACAAAATAGAGATTCATGAAATATATGAAGATATTCTTAAGGTCTTATTTCATGTCAAGACATCTAAAACATTGCAATTTGTTGAGATTAAAAATGCAGATGGAGAAATTGGGTTAAAATTTGACTCGGAGTATTTTGGAGTCATAAATATTGGAGATACGAGTTCTTTCATGAAACTCATTGATAAAGAGGAAGAAGATTACTTCTTTATTGCTCAAAAATCTAATTTTGAACAATCTTTATTTAAGAAAATTGAAAAGAAAAACTCACCAGTCAATTTCTTAATTGGTTCTAAAAAGTTTATTGAAGGATGGAATTCTTACAGAGTTTCAGCAATGGGTCTTTTGAATATTGGGAAAAAAGAAGGTTCTCAGATAATTCAATTATTTGGACGAGGTGTCCGGCTTAAAGGATATGAAAATTACTTGAAAAGAAGCTCTGCACCTGAATTCAAAAATGGTATGTTAGCAGATGTTAAAATTCCCGATTATTTGGAACTTCTTGAAACGTTGAATATTTTTGGATTAAATGCAAATTACATGGAAACATTCAAACAATCATTGAAAGAAGAAGGAATTGGAGAGTATGAGAGACTAACTCTTAAAATTAAACCAACAATGCCTGTTAGTGCTCTTTATGTTCCAAGAAGTACAAAGGATGTAAGTGATTTTACTAAATCTATACAGATAACAAATTTCGATAAATCGATTGCAAAAATTAAAATAGATTTAAGTTCAAAGATTGATGTTCTTGAATCAAGAGAAGATATCAAGCAAGTAGATTCTAGTTCCCCTATTAAAGAAAATACATTTAGTTCAGAACTGGTTGATTTGTTTGATATGGATTATATTTATCTTGAATTGCTTAAATATAAGGATTTAAAGAAATATACAAATTTATATTTTATCAAAGATGATTTGAGCAGTGTTCTTTATTCTCCAGATAAATATTCTGTTTTGTGCAAAAAAGAGATATTACAACTAAATGAAACTGATGAATTACAGAAAATTAAAAAGCTTCAAGACTATGCGATACAATTGCTTAAATCTTATTTGGATAAGCTCTATAATCATGAAAAATATCATTGGTATCAAGAAAATTTACAATATGAAACTGTTAGTCAGGAAGATGAGTCTTTAATTCCAAAAGAGTACGTATTCACAATTAATTCAGATGCTGACACTTTGATTAAAGATATAGACAAATTTACTAGTGATTTAACAAGTTTCATAAGAGTAAACTCTGAAGATGGAAATATAATGTATGAAGAAGATATTTCCTTCAAACATGGTATGTCTAATATCATGGATTTTTTCGCAATGAATGTTCACTTATTTAAACCATTGATATACAAGAATGTTAAAGCAAAGGACCTTGAATTTATAAAAATATCTCCAGTTAATTTAGTTGAAAGTGAAAGAGATTTTATAAAGCAATTGAATCTGTATTTAGAAAATGATTCGAAAGCGTTAGGGTTTGATGAAATATATTTATTAAGAAATCCTTCAAGGAAAGGTATTGGCTTTTTCGAAACTAAAAATTTCTATCCAGATTTCATACTATGGACCATAAAAGGAGATGAACAAACAATCAATTTCATAGACCCTAAAGGACTTGTGAGGGTGGACCATCATGATGAGAAAATTGGCCTTCACAAAGAAATAAAACATATTGAAAAAGATTTGAAAAATAAATCGAAATTAAACATTAATCTGAATTCATTTATTTTGTCTCGCACAAATTATTCAGACCTTAATTGGTCCGAAAGTAAGGATGAATTGATGAATAAGAATATCCTGTTCTTGGAAGATGGGGCTGATTTCTTAAAGCAGATGTTTGAAAAGATAAGCTCTTGAGGGGGGCTATTTTTTCATCATAATGTTTATTTTTTAAAATAACGTTATTACGTAGTGATTCATGAGCTGTGTCACCTGAATCATAAGAACCATTCAAAAGAGTATTAGGATTCCATAAAGACCATCTTGCCTGATTAGGAGCAGAGGAAAGAATGGTTGCGGGTTAATGGTAAGCTGTTGAATGTTTGATGGATGTGGCCTTGGAATTTATATCTCAAGTTTGTTTATCTTTAAAACATACATATATTTAATTAAAGTGATTGATGATTTCAATTTGGTGATGGAATGGGTTCAGATGAGGAAAAAATAAGTAATATTTTTAGAAAGATAGCATGGCTTGATAAAAATAGATGGCTATCTGAGCCAGATGATAATAATCCAAACCTCATAAACTTCTCATCAAATGATTTGAAGAATTCAGAAAAAATTCTAACTCATTTTTTATGCTACATTAGTGACAGACAAATGCCCTTTTCTCAAATATGGGATAAAGCTGGATTCGTATATTCAGATATTGTTCATTCCTATTCTCAAAAGGAGTGTGTGACTACAGATTTGTTTAATCCATTTAATGAAAATAGTTTTATCCATCGAAGGAAGGATGACGGTACAAAATTTGAACTTATTTCAAATGACGGTTCTGTAACATTTACTCCCAGATATTATCCATCTGATATCAAATCAATTCTTCAAACTTTAATGATACTTGAAGAAAAAGAATACAACAAAGACATAATTCAGTTCATTGCAAGAATTATTAGTGAATTTGATGGTGATTTTTTAGTTAAAAGAATAGGTTTTGCATTACATCTTTTGGCATACTACAATATCGGACAACCCAAAGCTTCTGAGTATGAAAAATATGAAGAAATGCTAAAAAAGATTGAAAAAAATAAATCTGAAGTTTTGGGAATTCTTAGAAACAAGGATAAGTTTGAACAGAAGTTCGAAGATTTTAAGAAAAATAAGAACGGTATTCTTTTCAATCAAAAAAGAATGTGGTGTAGTTTACGTGACTACATAAAATATGATGAAACCTGCAATTATATGATTAACGGTTTAAAGGACATCAAAGAAGATAGTTTAATTGAAACGTGGAATAATTTAGATAGAACCGAATTGGAATTACCAGGTGATGTTTGGAACAATAACTCTAAATTTAGAAAATGCTTGTTTAAAAACATCTCCATGTTATCTAGTTTGAATAAATACGAATCCCCTCGTTTCATACGAGAAATCTATACTAAATTGAAATCTGAGATTGATGAAGGTTATCCTGAATCATTTGATGTTACTTTTGATTTTGTTCCGAGAATGTGTGAAAAAGGAATGTGTGATTTTTGTATCTTCAATGAAAATAACAAAATTGATGAATTATGCACAAAAGACAAATCAAAATATTGTCCTATACTGCTGGTTTCTTGCGGTTATAAAAATAAATGTAATCCAAAAGAATGTGTTGCTATCTTGGCTGATGATTAATCATAAACTTTTCAACATTTTTAATACAACATCACCATTCAATAGTAGCTGAACCACCAGAGTTCTTGCCACCTTTACAATATCCAGTAGATTTGCCGCAATTTGTGCATTTTCTTCCGTTTCTGTGAAGCATACCACTAACAATGAAAGTATTGCCACATAATAAACATTTAAAGGCGGCATTATTTCCTATCCAATCTTCTTCAGGGCTAAGATTATTTGGGTCTAAATTTTTTGTTGCCATGTTATTTCCTCTATTTAATTATCAAATAACTAAGCATCTTCTGCACAACACGGGTAGCATACCCTTCCTTATAATATTTCAACAAGCAGTAATCAATGATAGCTCGATGATATAAAGTATCGGCATAGCTATATGGTGTGTATTCATTTTCTTCTTAGATGGACTCGATGTACAATAAGACGATAAAAAGCAATAAATGAGCCCTTATTTTATTGCTGTGATGGGCTTATTTCGCTTGTTGAGTGGTGAAATTTAGTCAATAGCTTCATCTATTATTATGTTGTATGATATTTTGTTAGCAAATTATAAATAGAAATAGCCAGTTTAGAAAATAAATTATTGGTTGTAATTGTGAAGATGTAACCTTAGCTTTAATAGTAACAATTACAATGATAGCATCGTAATTTTGAAAGAGGGCCCGTAGGGTAGCCAGGACATCCTCATGGGCTTCGATGTGGTAAAATACCGCGAAGACACCCATTGACCCGCGTTCGAATCGCGGCGGGCCCGTATCTCTTTTATCGGAGTTTTAAGTTTTTACAATATCAATTAAAAAAGAACTGTTCCCGGATATTTCCGGGAATCTAAATATATTTATTCTGTAAGGTCGATCTCAAATCCAACGATGGGTTGTCCAAGGCCGAAGTTTGTAATAACTTCAGGATAGAGTTCTCCCATCATTCCGACCTTTTCGCCGTTGACAAGAATATCTGCACGCCTGCCTTCGATAAATGCGGGGTCATCTGATACAACTACTTCGTATTCGATATCGCGTTCCCTCATGACCGCATCAAGGACCTCTCTTATCTCTGTGAAGTTAGCTTGGGCATGTATCGAGGCTGCTGCGAGGTGTAGGCGGTTCTTTGAATTAACGACTACCTCTCCTACTTCAAAGAGGCGCTGTGGCAGTTCATGGTGTTGGTTCAGGGAAAATATCTCGATAAGGTTCGGCAATATGGTGGTACGTACCATTGTCTGGTCTTCGCTTATGGGATGAAGTACGAAGGTCACATCGTCTGTCTCTTCCCTGTTCATCCATTCGAAATGTACCTTCTGACTTGTGAGGGTGAAAGGCATGACCTCGGAGTAACCAAGGCTCACCATTATCTCACGCATGATGCCTCTTGTAATTGAGATAGGGTGTGCACATCCAATGGTCGCACTTTTGGGGAATTTGCTTTTGATCTTATCAAAGCCATATCCAATGGCAATATCCTCGACGATGTCATAATTATGAAGGATATCAGCTCTGTAGGTTGGAACGCTTATCTCGAACAGTTCGCCATCCTCAAGGACGTTTGCATCGAACCTCATTCTCTTCAGTTCATTTACGATCTCATTATCTGTAAGTTCTATGCCGATCAGTGAATCTATATCTGAGCGAGGTACTTTGAGAGTTCTTGGTGTCATGTCCGGTGTGACCTTCTCGGTCCCGTCAGGATAGACTACCTTTACTGACTCTATCTTTCCGCCCCTCTCAGCAAGTGCGCTAACAACGATACTAAGTGAGGTATATACTGCATCTCCAAGACCTGTGACATCAATGAAAAGGTCTGTAGTGCTTTCCTCAACTCGTGTAAGGGTTCCATTGATGATCGGTGGGAATGAAAGGACGTTCCCTTCAGAATCAGTTATCAGAGGATATTTCTCCATTCCTTCGAGGATTTTTGCAAAGCGAACGCCTTTAGGATGCTTTTCGAGTATCTCATCCATTGTCATTGGCTCAATAAAATCAAGGGGCACGAACTCGAAGTCCGGGCTGACCGCCTGATATTTGAAAGGTGGTTTAAGATTTGTCATATCGTGAACCCCGATAGACACTTTCTTCCTGTTCCTTCCAAGGCCCCAGTGCAGGTCTTCCTGCAGGTCCATCAATGACTTGATGGAGCTGGATGTGAAATTGATACCCCTGACAATAGCGCATCCTATAACCGGTCTTACATCCTTTATTCCTTCTTCGAGTTTTATATGGACATCAGATGGCGTTACATCATATTGACAAAGGCCGGTCTCGATGTTCATAAAACCTCTCATTGCTCTTGCTACTCCCTCGACACTGTAAAGATCAGGTCGGTCAGGGAAGAACTCGATGTCTATGGATTCCTTTTCAATACGCTCGATATCCGCGCCTATCATTGGCACGCGGTCTATGATCGTATCCTTGTCTGCTTTAGTGAGTGATTCCAGATCCTCGTATTGTAAGGTAATTATTGGCATGGGGGATATCTCCATGGTCATCTATTCATGACCAGATTGCAATTTGAACCGATAATAGAACGAACATGTATAGCTTTAGATTTAATATTTTTCATTACTTTTCATTATATTAAGCAAATCAACATCAATAAGTATAATAATAAGTAATCATAATTATAATAATGAGTATAGTGGTCGCCATATCTCTGGTATTGGCTCCATATGAACCATTGCGGTGTAATGATGGTCAAAATGACAGAAAAAAGAACAGACGAATCTAGATTGGATGATGGAATCGATGCCGATCTGAAGCCTGCTGTTAAAAACGATCCTGATCTTATAAATGATACGGAAGAGAGTTTGTCAGGACTTCAGGTTTTGAGCACAAAAGAAATAGCTCAGAAAAATGGAAACGAGACTTTTTCACACCCCTCTTCCAACCATGAAGAGCCAGAGGTCTTTAAACCCGAAACCGCGTCTCCTTCATCAACTCTTGATCGGTTTGCTTTTGAAGAGCCAAAGATATTCAAACCTATATCAGGTATGGATATTGAAAAAGAAGACCTTGATGCTGTTATACTGAGACCACGCGGTAGGAAGAACTCGTATCCTGTGAATATTCCGGAAACTTCCGACGATAAAGAGATGGAAGACGAATTCGGAATACTTCTGCCAAGGTCCGATAAATTTGCTAATCCTAATCTTTCTGCCCATGATCCTACAGAAGAATGGGTGCCTGGTGTGGTTGAATATGATAATATTGACCCGATCGTATCACCTCCAGAAGAGACAATTTCACTCACAACAGTGAATTCGGAGGCAAATGCTTCTGATGTCAAAGATGAGAGCTTTGATATGGATGAAAACGCTGAAAAGCAGTCCAACAAAATATGTGATGAACAACTTGCTGAAGGGACTGAAGAAGCACTTGTTGAGCAGTCTGCAGATGCCAAATCAGAACGTGTTTCTGCTGAAAATATCGGATTTATTCAGAAGATCAAAAATCTTTTCTCTCGTGAAAATGAAGTGATCGAAGCATATGACCCCGAAATACATGGGATGCTTTCCTATTTTGATGGCATTGAGAACTATGAGGAAGTTAATCGTTACTGGGTCAATGAACCTTATGTTTTCATTGTTATCCTTTACAACGAAGATAGTAATAACCATCTTTATTATGCTGTTGAGCCTCCAATGTCTGATTTTGAGACCGTGTTCCTGGCCGAGGTGCAGGATAGGCTGCGGAATAAACTTCTTATAGAAAAAATCGATGAGGATGATGACAAAGAAGAGGTCATTGAGAGGGAAATAAGGGATATAATCAAGGATTATGCTATAGGTATAACTCCTGCTATGCTCGAAAAGATCTTCTATTACACCAGACGTGATTTCATAAATTTTGGTAAGATCGATCCTTTGATGAACGATGATTCCCTTGAGGATATTTCGGGCAATGGTCACAGCAAACCTATATTCCTGTATCATAAAAATTATCAGAATATTGCTACAAACATTGTTTTTGATGAAGAGGAATTGAACTCTTTTATAATACAGCTTGCACAGAGGAGCGGCAAACACATCTCTGTTGCTGATCCGATGGTGGATGCTACCATGCCGGACGGTTCAAGGATACAAATGACGCTGGGTAAGAGTGTTACTACCCACGGCAGCACTTTTACTATAAGAAAGTTCAATGAAGTGCCAATAACCCCTGTAGACCTTCTGAAATGGGGCACTTTTTCACCGGAATCTATGGCATATCTCTGGCTATGTATAGAGAACAATAAGAGCCTTATCTATGCAGGTGGTACCGCCTCAGGAAAGACGTCCTCACTGAATGCAGTTTCTCTTTTCATTCCTGAAAAAGCGAAGATAATCTCCCTTGAAGATACTAGGGAATTGAAGTTACCACACCCAAACTGGATACCGGGTGTAACAAGGGATTCGTTCACAGCGGATGAAAGAGGTGCAGTGGACATGTACGATCTTTTGAAGGCTGCGCTCCGTCAGCGTCCTGAATATCTTCTTGTGGGTGAAGTTCGAGGTAAGGAAGCACTTACTCTTTTCCAGGCCATGTCCACAGGCCATACCACATTTTCGACAATGCATGCGGATTCAGTTCCATCTGCAATCCACAGACTGGAAAATCCGCCTATCAGTGTTCCGCGTAACATGATACAGGCACTCGATATAATGTGCATTCAGGCACAGACCTATTCAAATGGTAAACGTGTCAGAAGAAATCTGAAACTTGTAGAGATCGTCGATATCGATTCTAATACGCATAATATCAGGACTAATGACGTGTTTGTATGGGATTCGAATACCGATAGTTTCCACAGAACTGGTGAATCAAAAGCCCTCCTGGATATACGTATTCACAGGGGTTGGAATGCTATGGATGTCAATAATGAGCTAAGGAACCGCCAGCGTGTCCTTGAATATATGGTTGATAAAGGTCTCAATGATTTCAAACAGATATCGACCATAATCAATACATATCAATCCAATCCGGAAAAGATCATGAAAGAATTAGATCTGCTCTGAGCCTTAGGGGTGCTAAAGTGACAGAAAACAACTCTTTGGAAAAAAAGAATGAGCATGGTGAAGCCCTGGATTCTTCCATTGTTGAGAAGACGTCGTTACTTGCAAAGCTAAAAAGCAAGTTCTCTGACAGTGCTGACGATACAAGTTATTCCAAAGAGAAGACCAGTGCATATTTAAATCTCCTCAAAAAAATACCTTTTGCATTGCTTGGTGATTATGTCCAGGAGAGGAAAGATAAGTATGAAAATCTTCAGTTACACCTTTTCCAGGCCAGAATTCCCTTATCTTATGAGGTGTATGTCTCAAACGCAATATTCTATTCTTTGCTAAGTTGCGTGTTCGGTCTGATAATAGGTATTTTTATTGCGTATATCTCTATCTATGTGGTCGGATTGCCGGAATCCATGACAAAACTGGAATTTTCTGAATCAAGTGCATGGATATTCCAATTCAGGAGTATATTCGTAGGTCTTCTGGTAACGGTCTTCTTTGCCGCTTCACTTGGTGGTGGGATATATGGTCTGTTCATGCTTTATCCCAGGTTTCAGGCTGGTGAAAGAAAGGGCAATATTGACAGGCAGCTTCCGTATGCAGTCACTTTCATGTATGCACTTAGCAAAGGTGGCATGAACATAATCGAGGTGTTCAGGTTGCTTTCCCGCTCAGGCAGTACCTATGGGGAAGTTTCGAATGAGATTAATGCCATTATCCGCGAAATGGATTATTTCGGACATGACATGAAGACCGCGATCTCGAACATAAGTGAGAGATCCCCTTCTGATAGATTCAAGGAACTAATGGATAATCTTATTACAATTATCGATAGTGGTGGCAGCATTCCGCGCTATTTCCAAGATAAAGCCGAACAGTATCTTCAAAAAACAGTTATCGACGAGAAAGGGTTTTTGGAGACCCTTGGACTACTTGCGGAGTCGTATGTGACCGCATTCGTTGCTGGTCCACTGTTCATTATAATCATGGGCGTCATGATGGCGGTCATGGGTTCCGGTTCGGAGGTCATGGTCTATGCTATCATATATGCTGTTTTACCTATAGGTTCTCTTATGTTCGTGGTCATGATCAGTATCATAACTCCGAGCGAAATGGGTGAACCTGAACTCTTGCCTACCCGAACCATACTTTACCACGGGATTCCTGATCTTCCTTCATATCTGGAACCGGTTTATGATGAAGCAGGAGAACTCATCAATGAACCTGAAGAAATTGTGCGTAATAGAGAATACTATCTGAACTTTGCGAAAGCCAAAAGATCGCTTTCTGTCAGGAAATTCCTGAAAAACCCTTTCGATATAGTAATGAGCAATCCGTTATATTCTCTTGCTGTTACAATTCCTGTTGCAATTCTTGTTCTTGTCATACCCTATTGGTCCAATCTTGATAGTCTCGGGACAACAGCACAAAAGGTTGGATTCATTGATGACTATATCGTGCTCACACTGTTCATTGTTATGATACCAATGGCCCTTTTCCATGAGATAAGGTCCCGTAAGAAAAAGCATCTTGAAAGGAATTTCCCCGATCTTTTGAAGAAGCTCGCAAGTACCAATGAATCCGGGATGACACTTCGGGATTCTATCAAGCTGATGGCAAATTCAAAATCCGGCCATCTTGGAAATGAGATCCGGATGATCTGGGCAGACATCTCATGGGGAATGAATGTCAATGATTCTCTTATAAGATTTGCCAACAGGCTTCGGACACAGGTAATTGCACGGTCATTAACGCTTATCACAAAAGCCAATGAATCAAGTGGTGATGTTGGCGAAGTGCTTCTGGTAGCGGCTCACGATGCGGCTTCCGAACAGTCAATGAAACGTGAACGTGCCATGGGCATGATGATCTATATTGTGATCATCTATATTTCCTTCATGGTATTCGTAGGTGTTATCTATGTTATTTCTACGACATTTCTGGCGGAGATGGCGGCTGCTGGGGAAAAGATGGCAGAATCCGGTGGGGCCGGAGGTTTTTTAAGCAGTTTCAATCTTGATGCATACATAAGTCTGTTTATGCATGCTTCTCTTATTCAGGGTCTAAGCTCAGGACTTATGGCAGGTACTATGGGGGAAGGCAGTGTAATGTCCGGTCTTAAGCATTCAATTATAATGATGGGAATCGGCTACCTTATATTTACTGTGTTCGTATGAGTGGTATACTCTATGATAATGGTGATCATATCAAGGAAGATCTCAATGAAGATACTGGGAATTGATGAAGCAGGAAAAGGTCCGGTCATCGGGCCGATGTGCATAGGCGGTGTGAGGATCGATGAGGACAGAAGCAATGCTCTGAAAAATCTTGGAGTTGCGGACTCCAAGAAGCTTTCCCCGAAAAGAAGGGTGCAGCTTGCCGCCCAGATAAAGAAATATGCGGATGGGTGGTTCGTTTATGAGGTATCTCCGAATCAGATCGATGAGCTTCGAAAACTGATGAGCATGAACGATATCATGGTACTTGCTTTTGGTTCGGTCATCGAGGAACTTCCTTCTGACAAGATATATGCGGATGCAGCAGATGTGAAGGAGGAACGTTTTGGAAAGCGTCTTCTTGATAATTATATGGAAAAGCATCCGGATATATCAGCTCCGGAAGTCATCTCAAAACATAGGGCAGACGATCTATATCCAGTTGTTTCAGCGGCATCTATATTGGCAAAGGTAAGGCGTGATGAACTTATCGAGCAGATAAAGGTGGACATGGGTGTGGATATTGGTAGTGGCTATCCATCAGATCCCAAGACCAAGAAGTTCCTTGAGGAATGGTATCGTGAGAATGGCTCTTTTCCCGACATTGTCAGGCATTCATGGAAAACGGCACAGAAGTTCATTCAATGATAAGATCAATAGAAGATGGATAGTGTCGAATTAAATTAATAAAAAAAGAATAAAAAGATAATGGGAGTATAACAGGCTTTCACCTGCTTGAAATATACTCTACCATTGACTTGAACATCCTGATCCCATCATTGGAGCCGAGGACTTCTTCAGATGCCCTTTCAGGGTGTGGCATCAGACCCATTACATTTCTGTTGCCGCTGAGTGTCCCTGCAATGTTCTCCTGTGAACCATTGGGGTTTACTTCTTCGGTCACATGACCTTCGCTGTCAACATATCTGAACGCTACGAGATCATTGTCTTCCATGTTCGAAAGGGTTGCTTCATCTGCGTAGAAATTACCTTCCATGTGGGCTATGGGTATGCGGATGACCTCGCCTTTCTTGAATGCGGATGTAAAAGGTGAATCGTTCGTCTCGACCCTCAAGTTCGTCCATTCACATCTGAACTTTGGGTATTCGTTGGTGGTAAGTGCTCCATCCAGAAGACCTGATTCAGTGAGTATCTGGAAACCGTTGCAAATTCCCATTATAGGCTTTCCTTCATCTGCCATCTTCTTGATGGAGTCCATAATAGGTGTCCTTGATGCGATAGCACCTGCGCGCAGGTAGTCGCCGTAGGAGAATCCTCCGGGGATAATTGCAGCTTCGTACTTATCAAGGTCGTGTTCCTTGTACCAGACAAGTTCTGCATCTGTTCCGACAACATCTTCCAGTACATGCAGAACATCAAGATCGCAATTGCTTCCACCAAATTGAATGATGGCGATAGTCATTTAAACTTCCCTCAAGTCGATCGTATAATTATGGATCATCGGGTTTGCAATAAGTTTCTGGCACATTTCATCAACTTTAGTCTCTGCCAGCTCTGAGGACTCTTCCTCGAGATCGATGATATATCTCTTTGAGGTCTTGATATCATTTGTGTGGTAGCCAAGGTGTTCAAGTGCTCTCTTGATAGTAGTGCCTTCAGGGTCCAGCATTCCTGACTTACGTTCTATGGTTACTTCTGCACGGTATTGCATTTTTTTCCTCTGTGTTTACTTATGATGTGATTATGGCTATTAATGGACACCAAGCAATTAAAAATATCGCTTTGACAATGATCTCTTTCTTAATGTGGTGTGGCCATTATCTGATCGATATCTTGTACCTTAAATTATTATCTTATATATAGGTTTATAAGGTCTGTTTGGCTTTCCATATCCTTTGTAAAAGCGTTACATGTGTAAGTATTGCGATAAGTGCCACTGCGACCATGATCTGAGAACTGAATGCTCCCAGTACCAGTATGATCATACGCTCAGACCTCTCTGCGATACCAACGTTCATTGATGAAGAGCCTGCGGCTTCGGCACGGGCACGCGTGTAGCTGACCATATAAGAACCGATTAGAGCGATTATACATAATAGCCACAACGGTGCCTGTAATAACGTGGGTTGTTGTATCATGCCTGTTATTGAACCGTAGATGATCCCGGCAAAGATAATTGCGTCAGCATATCTGTCACATACCGAATCAAGTACTCCTCCAAAAGGTGTTATCGTCCCTGATGCCCTTGCAACGGCTCCGTCAAGAACATCAAATATGCCACTTAGCATTATATAAACAGCTCCCATTATCAGATTCCCTGTGGCGAATTCGATGGCAGCCAGAAAACTGATGCCAAGGCCTATCACGGTCAGCACATTTGGTGAATTGGCAATGCAAGTGTTCTGATATTGTTCTTCAGTTCATTGAAAATAGTTTATCCCTCATGAGATCAAGGATCATCTGTCTGACTGTACAACTTAAGGCTGGATATGATTATTATGCTTCATCGCGTTTTAGTTTTGCCATTGCTGCGGCCATATTGATCTTTGCATCTTTATAATCGGGATCTGCATTCAAGACCTTTGCAAAGCAAGTGATGGCTTCTTCATATTTTTGCATGTGGTAGTAAGCGACACCTTTTTTGTTCCATTTAATGGTGTATTTTGAATTAAGTTCCATGCTAGTGTGGACATTCTCATAACATTCGATCGCATCTTCATATCTGCCAAGGATGTCAAATATAATTCCCTTATTTATCCACGCATTATCATATTTTGGGTCGATATCAAGAGCCTTTGAATAAGATCTGATCGATTCTTCATGCTCACCAACATAAGAATGAGCGATACCCTTGTTGTACCATATATCAGGATTATCGGTGTCGAGCTCAAGACCCTTTTCAAAACAGTGGATGGCTTTATCATAAATGCTAAGGTCGCAATATGCAATGCCGGTGTTGGTCCAGACCAATGCGATAGCTTCTTCATTCCATATCAGGGGGTCCTTTGATTCGGATTCAAGTACTGCAGAATAGTACTCTATCTTCTCATCCGGGTATTCTGCATAGAATCCCATATGGAATAGTTGCTCTACTGTCTTGCCTTTCCCTTCCACTAAAGTCTAACTCCATTTTTATTTTTGAAACAAAAGATAAAAGCATACCGATTATCAAATATACAATGTTTTATGGGTTTTTATTCCAAAGGACTTTCATTCTTAGTGCATAATTAGAATATATAATCAGTGGTTCATTATTAAATGGTCAGTATTTATCCTGTCTTATTTTATCACTGTATATATTCCATGTGTCAATTTCCGATACATAAATATATGGTAGACAAGTGTTCAAACTACATGGGCAGAATCGCAGGTTTCTTCAAATTGGCTTCTTCTTCCATCAGGCCGGTTATGATCTTTAATGAAATGGAAGCTCGTGGTGAATACAAAGCGTTCATCTATACAGATGATACTATTCACAATGTGTGTTCTGCCTCTGAAATACAGTCCATATCACTTAATAATGCCATGATCGGTTTTGAGAGTCTGGCAGCTTCATCCCCATTGAGTTCATCATCAGAAAAGTTCAAACTAATCGGGGACACTGACATCTACAATTCTGATGACATCGCATGTGAACTTCATTGTGGGAATGTGGAGAACATGCCAATTCTGACACGACTTTTGCAGGATACTTTCAGCCTTGATAACTGCAGTGATCATGAGTTGTTCCAACGTTTTGATAGTTCATTAAGGACTATTCGCGGGGTTTATGCAATTGCCTTTCATATAGGTGATAAAGTGTTTCTCGCAAGGGATCTGATCGGTGTGAAACCTCTCTGGTATGACGTATCTTCAGGCTTTGCATTCGCTTCGGAAAAGAAGTTCTTAGAAATGTCCGGGCTTCATGAAGTGGTGGAACTTGATCCTCGGCAGATTCTATGCTACGATCTTAAAAACGATACTATAGAGGTATACGACAGAGAATTTTTGCAGGGACTTGCAGAACATCAGGGATCATTCATGGAGGTCCGGAACGGTCTTCTTTCTTTGCTTAAGGAAGCGGTCTCTATACGTGTGCCGGATGAGGATTTTGGTGTAATGTTCTCAGCAGGAATTGATTCCACTATCCTCGCCCTGCTTTGTAAGGGGTTTGCCGAAGCTAAAGGTGTAAGATGTAAGTGTTATACAGTGGGACTTTCAGGTCAGGTCCAGTCGCCGGATATCATCTGTGCAAGAAAGCTGGCAGATGAGCTTGAACTTGAATTAAATGTGCATGAGATCGGTCTCGATACTGTGGAAGAGTATCTAAGTACAGTTGTCCCTTTGATAGAGGATGCGACCGTTCCGAAGACAGGTGTCGCATTGACGATGTATGCAGCTTGTAAGGCGGCGAAGAATGATGGCATAAATATATTGTTCGCAGGTGCGGGAGCTGATGAACTTTTTGCCGGATATAACAGGTTCAAGAGTTCAGAATCGGTAAATGAGGATTGTATCAGGGATATCATGGAAATGCATGAAGTGAACACGTATCGAGATGATACGGTCGCGGCGTTTACAGGTACTAGCGTGCGTCTTCCTTACCTTGATGAGAAGTTTGTGGAATATGCCCTTGCCATTCCAAAAGAGTATAAGATATCCGATGAGATGAACAAGATCATCCTGCGAAAGGCAGGTGAGGAACTTGGGTTGCCAAAGTATGTGACCGAACGGGGAAAAAAGGCCGCTCAGTATGGTAGCAGGTTCGATCAGGCTTTAAAGAAGCTTGCAAAAAGAGCAGGTTTTGCAAATAAGACAGATTATATCAATAGTTTTCAGGAGATGAGATAAAGTGAAACTCGGCGTTCTTTTCAGTTCAGGCAAGGATTCCTGCTATGCATTGCATATCATGCAGGAAAAAGGAAATTCGATTGAGTGTTTGATCACGATAAAAAGCAAAAATCCTGATTCTTATATGTTCCATACCCCGAACATCGACCTGTCAAGGTTGCAGGCAGGAGCCATGGGATTCCCTCTTCTGGAGACCTTTACAGAGGGAGAGAAGGAGCTTGAGCTTGATGATCTGAAAACTGCCATCCTGGAAGCACAGAAGGAATACGGTCTCGAAGGGATTGTGACAGGCGCACTGTATTCCAATTATCAGAAGGACAGGATCGAAAAGATATGTAATGAGCTTGGTCTCGATGCGTTCTCACCATTGTGGCATATGGACCAGGAGCAGGAAATGCGGGATTTGCTTGACAATGGATTCAGGTTCATTTTCAGCAGCATAGCTGCCTATGGTCTTGACAGTGGTTGGGTGGGAAAGGAAATTACTGCTTCTGAAGTGGATAAGCTCGTAAAGCTCAATGAAAAGATAGGCTTGAACATTGCAGGGGAAGGTGGTGAATTTGAGAGTTTTGTCATTGATGCACCAATGTTCAAAAAGAGGATACATATAAACAAGTATGATCTTGTGGAGAGGGATGAATATACGGCGAGGGTCATTATCGAGGATGCTGTGCTTGTGGACAAAGCAGTTGAATGACCTTGGTCTAATAAACGAATGATGGTGGCACAATGTCACATTGTGCTTTGCCATCCTATCTCAAGACGAATAAAGGTATTTTTCATTACTTTCCTTTTCTTGACATGATCATTACTACGCTCAGGATGGATGCTACCAAGACCAAAGCTTCAAATCCGGGAGTGGCCGTTGCATCATTTTCGCTTCTTTCAGAACTTGCATCGATACCAAGACCTGCTTCTATCTCTGCGTTAAGCCTGATCTGTTCTGCCATTTCCACAATCTCAGCTTTGTCTTTTAGAAGTTCGTAGAATCCGTGCCATTGTACGTAATCCGGTCCCATCATGAACGCTCCCATTCTTGCACGCCTGCCTTCGTGGTGCCAGAACTCATATATCTTGAACTCAACAGGTTCATCAAAGTCCTGCTCTGTCAGCAAGCCGTCTTCCCTTAGCTCGTCAACTATCGACTTTGAATCTGCATATTTTTTGTTGTAGAGCTCTACAGTGTTATCTGCATTTTCGTAATAGTTGTCCACCCATGTCTCTGAATGGCATTGTTCGCAAACAGAGGTCATCCTCTCACGCTTTTCCTGCCAGGTGGTTCCGTCGCTTATTGGAGTTCCCAGTATGTTAGCCGTGTTGTCGGTATGCCTGGATACAGGTGGTTCAAGTTCCCACGAAAGCCGTGAACTTACATCGTGGGTGGCCTTTAGCTCATCTGTTCCTGACATGTGGCAGACGGCACAGGTAGGTGCACGATAGTCCTCTCCGGCCTTCCAGTCCTCTTCGGTCCAGTTCCAGTCATCACCTTCTGTACTGTATATGCTTCCGTGTTTTGATTCAAAGTATATTTCGGTCTGTGGATGGTCAGGCCCAAGATGGCATTGCTGACAGGATTCAGGCTTTCGTGCTTCTTCAACTGAAAAGACATGACGTGTGTGGCAGGAAGCACAGGATCCGGAACTGCCATCGGGATTTATTCTTCCAATTCCATTGTTCGGCCAAACGGAAGGATCATCTGTACTTTTTCCGGTCATATTGGTGCCGTGGCATGCCTGGCAGCCGTTGACAGTTGCATTGTGACTGGCGGTGTCATATCCATCAAGCGTGATCTCGCTTTCAAGATATGGTAGTTTTTGACCGTCAAAATCTACCTCATAGTAAAGAGCACCAGGGGCATGCAGGCTTCTTGTATTCTCCTCAAATGCAGCAACGTGGCAATTTCCACAGTCAGCAGCCGAAACTACCGGGGTCATATAAAGTCCCATATGTGCTATGGCATCCGGGTCGTCAGCTTCAGCAGTATGGCAGCTCTCACATGTTATGCCCGCTTCAGCATGCTTACTGTTCTCCCAATCATCGATGACGGCTGGAAATTTGTTCATGGAACTGTGACAGTCAAGACAACTGTCAGATCCAGCAGCAGATACTGATATTGGAACAATTGTCAGTGCCAATATTGCTATAATAGTTAGTGTGAATATGTGCCCGTTCTTCATTTTCTACCACCCGGATTGTAATTACAATACAAGGTCAAACAATAATGATCCCCATTATAAATGCATCAAACTCCAATAAAAGGATTTGTAGAACTTCTTGTAAGGATTGAACCTATCCTGAAAAACCAAATTTGTTAGTGGGGATTAAGAATAAGGAAAATGATGGAAAAGATATGAAAAAGAATAAGGATAAGAAAAAGTTCTGTACAATGGCAGTAAAAGAAGTTCAACAGGCTTTATTTTGTATCTTTCTTTTCAGTTGCTTTTTTTGTATCAGTTTCGCCTTCTGAACCCTTGCACCATTCATCGATCACAAGGTCATCAGCACTCTTGATGTCGGAAATTTCAGTGGATATTTCACACCAGCTGTCTATCTCATCATCCAGTGTAGGCAATTCAATATCCTTTTCCTTTTTGTCTTTTTTGTGTTCCATTAATAGCCCCCATTTACTATATCCAAAGGAAGTTGAAATATTTACTGGTTTTTGATATCGCAGTCACCAATCATTTAAGTCAAAGGACCAATCTTTTGATCGGGGTGTAATCTTAAATACTGATGTAGCAAAAATCTTGGTGTTATTAGGTTTATTATGGCTTCTGTTTAAAATTTATTTTCTGCTTAAAGAAATATCTCTATTTCAATTGTGAAAAGGTATCTGAAATGCAAGAATCTCATTTCCACAATAAGCTTTATCAGTTCAGTAGCCATTAAATGATACTACGATCGTGAGATTTATTGTTCATAGTTTCTTAAGAGGTATTCTATATGGAAAATGACCCATTCAAGCAGATCCAGAAGCAGATAGATGAGCTTAAGCGCCAGCTGGATGAGAAGGATAATAGGATAGCTGATCTGGATGGACAGATCGTTGAACTGACCACTTATATAAACATGCTTAATGAGAGATCTATAGGGCATTCTGATGAGATGAAAGAGCTTTTCGATGCAAATCCTTCACAAAAGCGGGGTATTTACGCCCGCGATTCAATTGTCTATTCTGCTGATACTGAAGAGTTGAAATAATTGTATTTGTTTTCCCTTCTTTTTTTGTAGTCCTTCTAAAAAGGTAATGTTTTAAGTCAGCCGGTCAATAATTGAGCAGTGAGATAAATGAATCTGCCGGACCACAAGACCAAGATCGTATGTACTATAGGACCTGCTTCTTCTTCGGAAGAAATGCTGCGTGAGCTTATCTTTGCAGGAATGAACGTGGCGAGGATCAACTTCTCGCATGGCAGTTTCGAGGACCATAGTAAAGTTATTAGGCTGATAAAAAAGCTGTGTGATGAGCTCAACGTTGTTGTTTCGGTGATGGCAGATCTTCCGGGACCAAAGATACGTGTAGGCGAGATCAAAGATTCCCCTATAAATTTACAGAAGGGGGATAAGGTGAAACTTACCACTGACAGGATCGTAGGGTCAAAGGACCTTATTCCAGTGGACTTTGATAAGCTTCCTTACTGTATCGCCAAAAAGTCTGATGTTTATTTCAATGATGGTTTCATTCAGATGAGGTGCAGTGGCATTTGTAGCAATGAGGCTGAATGTGAAGTGATCGTAGGTGGTCCGCTCTCATCTCACAAGGGTGTGAATCTTCCCGGCATCGATCTTTTGCTTGATCCTGTCACTGAAAAGGACCTTGAGATCCTGGATTTTGCATTGGAAGAGGGAGTGAACTGCTTCAGTATCTCGTTCATCGAGCAGGGTTCCGACATACAGAAGATAAGGGATCATGCTGCTAAAAAAGGAAGGTCCGTATTCCTTGTGGCGAAGATAGAAAGAGGTCCCTCGGTCGAAAATATCGATGACATCATGGACGCTACCGATGCTTTGATGATAGCACGTGGTGATCTCGGTGTGGAAATTCCAATAGAGGAAGTTCCCATCGTACAGAAAGAACTGATACATAAGGCCAATCTACGTGGAATTCCGGTGATAACCGCTACTCATATGCTCGAATCCATGACCGATAACGTGCGACCAACACGTGCCGAAGCTACTGATGTTGCAAATGCTATTCTTGATGGCACCGATGCTATCATGCTTTCTGGAGAAACAGCAGTTGGTAAGTATCCGTTGGAGGCCGTTCATACGATGGTCAGGATTGCAAAAAAGACTGAAGCATGGCGTGATAGTACAGGTAGTGGAATTGGCAACATCAGGGATGCCATTGGTGAGACTGAGATGGGTATAAGTGATGTCATTTCATTGCAGGTCTATGATGCAATTCGTAAATTATCTATCGAATTCGTAGTTACACCCACTTACTCCGGGGCCACTCCAAGGCGTATCTCACGCTTTAAGCCGGAGAACTGGATAATCGCTATGAGCCATCTTGACCTTACCTGTGAACAATTGGCATATTCCTACGGTGTCTATCCGCTTTCTGTATCCGATGGCAGTGACGATCTTGAAAAGAAAGTGCTTGGTGCCCTCCTGTCCAGGGGGATAGGCAAGTCAGGTGACACGATCGTTCTGACACAAGGCTATTCTGGCGGCACCAACCTGTTGAAGATAATCGAGATCGAGCATTTGCTCGAATGATCATTCTATCATTTAATTATTTGTTCTGCATGGGGGAGATGTGTTCTTAAAGGACGCTCTCCAAAAGCAGTTCAGTAATATCCTTTATCCTGAACTCTTTTCCTTCTTGTCGGCATACATCCTCAAGATGATGATAACAGAACGGACAGTAAGAGACAACACCGTCAGGATAATCTTTTGTTTTTTCTATCGTTATCATGCCGACCTTTGATGAGATCTCAGGGAAGTTCGGCTTCACACCTGCAGGTCCTCCGCAGCATCCGTGTTTACCGCCAAACATCTCCTTGACCTCGACTTGCATGGACCTTAATATCTCTCTTGGAATGTCTGACATCTCCAGAATGGCACAGGCATCTCGTATAGCTACTTTTCTGTCCAATGCTTTGGGAACGAGCTTTCCTTCCTGTATCAGGTCTCTGAACAATTCAAGAGAATAGACCACTTCGAATTTAGGTTCCCTGAAAAGCCTGGCATATTCTTCCTTCAGGACAATATAGCAGCCAGGACAGGAAGCTATTATCTTTTTGATTCCGAGGGATTCAAGATATTCGACATACTCTTTGGCGTATTCCTTTGCTTCTTCCATATGACCGTTGTCAATGAGGAAAAGACCGCAGCATTTCTCTTCGGGTATAGCTCTTGGGGTGATACCTGCCTTGTTGAGCAGCTTGATCGTGGAGCGGGCGATATCCTGATGTGCAAATGCTATCCAACAACCGGTCATGTAGGCGACATCGGATGTTTCGGAAAGTTCGATCTCATCGTTTATCCAGGAGTTCCTCAATGTGACATCCTTTCTTCCGGGGCTTCCAGCTTCGATGATGTTCTTGCATATCTGTGATGTTCTTGCAGGTTCCTTTCCCTGCTCTGCCAGTATCGTCCTTTCCCTCTGAATGATATCGGTTATCGGAATGTTCATGGGGCATACATCGTCACAGGCACCACATCTGGTGGATAGATAAACATCGTCCACCTCGTCCTGATCAAGCTCATCACCATCGATAAGTTTCTGTAAAAGCATTATCTTCGATCGGGGTGTATATTTGTTGTCCGTGACCTTTGCGATATGACAGACATCATTACATTTTCCACAGTCTATACAATAACTAACGGCAAGCAGGTCTTCATCCATAATATTGCTCCGATGCTATCATATATGTCCTGATACATCAAATGTCGTATGGAATCCCTGCTTCTGTTCGTTCTCACGATCATCTTCATCAGTGTCCTTACCATTCGGTATCATATCACTCCGTTCTTGACCCTTATAGCAGCAGCTTTCCTTTTTGGGACTTTCAGCGGAATGGACTGGCTCATACAGTATGTGACAGGCGGAGCAGGACGTATCTTTTCACTTCTGGGGATTCCCATCTATTGTGGTGCGGTCATTGCACAGCTATTAAAGCATGGTCATTTCATAGAAAAGATAGTTGAGGATGTAAAACGCACCATCAAGGCTCCTGACATGGCAGCCGGAGTTGTCGGTTATCTTCTTTCAATTCCTTTGATGTGTTGTCTTACTAGTTATGTCGTAATGCTCCCGCTTATCGAACAGATGGAAAAGGAACAGTCTTCAGGCGGGAGACTGTTCTACATGGCAGCATTTGGAAGCGTGCTTTCCTTTGTGCTTATACTGCCATTGCCGGTCATTTATAGCATGACAACGGCATTCGGAGTTTCCAATTCGGATACTTTCAGTATCAATTTCATCACTGTCCCTCTTTCCCTGTTCCTTCTGGGTACAGGGTATGTGGTCGCAAAAAAACTTTCAGGAGGTTCTCAACACCCTCTTCCAGAACTTTCAGGTCTGGTAGAACCTGCTATGCTCGATCTGCCACGGTGGAAGGTCTGGTTGCCCATAGCATTACCAATAATACTGATATCTATTGGCTATCTGTTCTCTCCGCTTTCAATTATAAGTGATGTCAATATCGCCCTTGTGATATCCGTGTTCGTTTCCCTGATGCTTGTTGATGAAAAACCTCGCAAGATCGCACTTGAGAAAGGAACGAAGAATGCAGGGATCATTCTCTTTGATCTGTGCGGTGCAGGAGCACTTGGTTTTGTGATAGCTGCCAGTAGTTTTCCAGATGATGTTTTTGCTCTTATCAATGGTGTGTTCCCTGTTGTTGTCGTTCCTTTTGTTCTGGCGGTCCTGATCCAAACGGCACAGGGTTCACGTATAGTTACAGCGGTTATAACATCCACCATCGTTGCAGGAACTGATATTGTCACATCCGTTCCGACAGTTCCGCTTATCCTTATGATAAGTGCCGGCACTCTGATAGTTTCCTATGTCAGTGATCCATATTTCTGGCTGATACAGCGTTCCACAGGTGACAGCATACCAACCGTTGTACGCAGGTTCACGCTTCCTCTTGCAGGTGCAGGTGTCCTTATATTTTGTTGTGCTATGGTATTATTCATGTTCGCATGAGTTTAAGGATAACTATAAGTTCCTATGAATTCCAACAATGATACATGATTTCGGAAAGAATAGTGGTTACTAAAGATGATATTGTAAAACTGAAGGTCGATGCCATTGTTAACGCTGCCAATAAGTCCCTTCTAGGTGGCGGAGGTGTCGATGGTGCTATCCATAAGGCTGCAGGACCACAACTTCTTGAGGAATGCAGATTTCTCGATGGATGTCTGACAGGTGAGGCTAAAATAACTTCAGGCTATCGTCTTCCTGCAAAATATGTTATCCATACGGTTGGTCCGATATGGAAAGAAGGCGCTTCAGGTGAGGACAACAAGTTGGCTAAATGTTACCGTAACTCTCTGAAGGTTGCTGCAAAGAACGGTGTAAGGACGATAGCTTTTCCCTCTATAAGTACGGGTGCATATGGTTTTCCTGTGGAGAAGGCGGCGAAGATAGCCATGCGTGAGATAGCTGGTTTTCTTGAGAAAAATAAGACCATTGAGAAGGTATTTGTTGTTTGTTTTAATGAGGAGGCTTTCAGGAGCTATTCGGATGCTCTTGAGGAATGGGTGGCAGAAGAGCCATAAATAATTGCCAACATAATTTAAATATGATTGTAATTATGTCAGAATCACACGATAATCTGGAAGCGATAAAGAAGGCAGTAGCGTTCTTCACTTAAAAGAAAGTGATGGCAGTGCTCCATGGAGGAGATATTGTCTCACTATTTGCTGTAAGGTTATTCAAGGACCTTGATGCAAAGCTCTATTTCGTTTTCGGAAACGATCGTGGGGATAAATCTCTGCTCATAGAATGGTTCGGTGATTTCGGAGCCGAAGCCTGTGGGATCATCGGGGACCTTATGATAGAAGACCGCCATGTTGCACTGCTCTATGGCATCAACGAGGCAGAGGTAAGGGCAATTGTAGCATAAGGTAACTTTGGTGTGTTGTAAGGGGATCTACACACGCAGCAGAGTTTTGAATCTGTCAATGGTGTTTCGATAATAAACCCCGGTGAAACTGCGGGCGTTCTTGCAGGAAAGAGCACCGTTGCCCTGCTTATGTATCAACACCGGATGCTGAGATCTTCGAGCTGTAAGTGGGATTTATTTATATTTAAATGCATTTTACTCCACCTATTGGAAGGAATCAATGCATTTTATTATTGCTAGTTCTTAATTATTATTCCAGATTTAACCTAATTTCATTACCCTCTACAACATCATTTTCAGGTATTGCAATTTCGTTTTTGATTCCACTTCCCTTTTTCCATATTGTATAAGAAGATATTGCTTTTGTATCATAGGGAGCACCTTCTGTTGAATAAGGGACATTTATTTCATACCACCCATTTTCATCGGTTGTGGCTTCATTTTGATATTCAAATTTTCTTTCTTGATTTGATATCAAATTTGTTTTTACAAATACAATTTCGTTTGGACCTGAATAACCGTTAATTTTTGCTCCGGGCACATACTCAAATATTTTGACATCTCTAATCTCTTCATAGTTATCGATTCTATTTTTAAGGTACATATTCATGTAAGTGCCATTTGATTCATGGATCAGTCGGAGGTTGCCAATTTGTGATCCGTCTGAAATATGCAATTTTACTAAATTGGTGTCCATAAATTTCTCGCTTATATAAAAGCTTTCGAAATCGTTTCCTGCAAGATATTCATCACCTGCAGTATTCATTATATGTCTAGATTTACCTCCCACCATTAAACTGTCAGTGATTACATATTTTACATTTCTTTTATTCAATATGGATATGCATTCAGATTCGTTTGAACTTGCAAAAAACCTAGCTGAATCTTCCAGCCCTGTTTGGAAATTGTTAGCAACTGGTGGTCTTTTGGCAATATAGAGAATCCAGTTACCGTAGTCCCACCAGCTCAAGACTCCATATTCAGGTTTTTCAGAAGGGTTCAGATAGTATGATGTTTCAGGAGTGTTGGTTTCAAGCCATTCAAGGGATTCCTGCCAATCGGATGATGGGACCAATGGATCTGTTAAGGTACTGATAGTAGGGGCAAAGAAAAGCAGGCCAACAACTAAAATGAATATCATTGAAATAGCTAAACTGGCTCCAATTTGCCAAAAAGAGATTTTTGAAGAGACTTTTTTTGATCGCTGTTTTGTTTTCTCTTTAACTGTATCATTTCTCAATAGATCAAATGTTGCAATTATAAAGTATCCTGTTAATATTGCAATGTTTATTGAAAGCAGATATGCAAATCTTCTCTGGGATATCGTAAGCACGATTACAATAAGAGACCAGATCATGAAGAACACCATTTCAGGTGGATACTTTTCTTTGACGGCATTCTTGATGACAAGGCCAAAACCAATCAAGGCTGTTATGCTGAATATTACGAAATTGTGCCAGAGATGTGTAAGTGTAAAACCTTTGTCGTAGAGGATCGGAAGTGCTTCGGTGATCATTCCAAGCACTGCTCCACTTCCAAGAAGATAAAGAAGTCCTGAGGTCAAGCTTTGATAGAACTCCGGGGAAAGGATGTTGAGGGTTGCAGTTCCAATGCCAGATATAATTGCAACGATAACAGGATAGTACCACCATTTTAATCCCTTTGAGCCAATAAACCATGAGAGTGCTCCAAGCACAATAATGGAGATCAATAAAACTGCTACGTATAGAACATGGAACCAGGAAAGGAACATCCCACTTATCTCGTACCCGGGCCGAATCACGGTTGAGATCAAAGGCGCTATTATAGCTAGTGTTAGGAGATAGGTCGTAATTGTATTGATCACAAGGTATTCGGAAGATATTTTCTCCCTGAGGTCGAGCGTGAACTGGACAAAAGCATACAGACCAATCAGACCGATAAATATGGGAGACCCCATCCATGTAAATACAGCAAGGGCAAGGATAATACCAGCAGCTCCTGAAAATACCAGAGGTTTTGCAATAGATCTCTGAGAATTAATCTGTTTGATGTTTGAGAATGAGAGGTTTACGCCCTTTCCATATTTTAAGGATAGCATGAAAAGTGCATATGCGGTTGTTGAGAGCAGAACCTCAGCAACGTGATGATCAGTGGCCCCCACACTTGAAACTGCAAGATGTGCCGGTATGAGTGAGATCACAACTGCACTCAAAATAGCTGTTCTTTTATCAAAGATCGTTGATGCAGCAATATAAATGGGTATGATGGTCAAGGCTCCCAGCAATGCTGGGAAGATGGCACCTGCGATCTCGACCGTATGGATGTCCGGGTTCCCAAGGCCAAGGACCAGAGCAAACAATGCAGCTGCCTGATCATACAGGGGTGGCCATCCGATATCAAAACCGTATGGGTAATTGAGATATGAATCAAATGTGAGGGTGGATGGGAAATTTTGCGTGGTGTATATGATCCTCCTCATGTGATAAAATGGGTCAGTTCCGGTAAAGGTTACCTTCCCATTTGCAAAAATTATCAATGAAGACAGTGATCTGATAACAAAAGCTGTCAGTACCAAAAAGACAAGCATAAATTTGCTTTTTAAAAGTTGGTTAAGGTCTATCATAGGGTCAGCCCAAAAGTCATTGGCCGTTTATTGATTTAGTTATATAAATATATTCCCAACCCTCTAAATAATATATGGCAAGGTTTTAATATATATAAATTTATTACCAATCTTCTTAGGGTGCAAGAACATGGATCAAAATACTGAATGTAAATCTAAGACCAATAGGGTACTTGTCACAGGCGGTGCAGGCTTTATAGGAAGCCATATCGTTGACCGCCTGATGGAAAATGGTAATGAGGTCATAGTCTTTGACAACCTAAGTTCCGGAAAAATAGGGTTTATAGAACATCATCTGGATAAACCTAACTTTACACTTATCAAAGGCGACTTGCTCGAAGCTGAGAAGTTGGAGACTGTATGCCAGGGTATTGATCTTGTATACCATGTGGCTGCAAACCCGGATGTACGCCTGGGTGCAGTGGACACAAAGGTCCATTTTGACCAGAACATAACTGCCACCTACAACCTGCTCGAAGCTATGCGAAAGAGCGATGTTCCAAATATAGTATTCACCTCCACATCGACAGTATATGGCGAGGCAACGATCATCCCAACTCCTGAAGAATACGGCCCCCTTATCCCAATCTCCCTATACGGTGCATCAAAACTAGCATGCGAGGCACTGATAACCTCCTATTGTCACACATTCGACATGAACTCATGGATCTTCAGGTTCGCAAACATCATCGGAGACCGCAGCACCCACGGTATAATATTCGATTTCATCAACAAGCTCAAAATCAATTCCGAACAGCTCGAGATACTCGGAGATGGTAGGCAGGAAAAGTCCTATCTTCATGTCTCTGAATGTATCGATGCCATACTGTTTGCAGTCAAGAATTCCAGAGATGCCGTGAACATATTCAACGTAGGTTCAGATGACACCATCAATCCCACAAGAATAGGTGAGATAATTGTCGAGGAGATGGGACTTGAGGACGTTGAGTTCACATATACAGGTGGAAAGCGCGGCTGGAAGGGTGATGTTCCAAGGATGCTGCTTGGGATCAAGAAATTGAAAGGAGCTGGCTGGTGTCCGGATTATTCCTCTGAGAGAAGTGTGAGGGAGGCTGTTAGGGTGTTGGTTGAAGCGAGTTTGTGAGATGAAGATATTTCAATTTTATAGATTTTACTTGAGATTAAATTTTAATCTATATGATTAAAATAAAATGAATTATCATATTTTAAACATTTCAAAAAACGGAGAAATTATATGAAAATCGGAATTATTTTGGGTACACGTCCAGAAATTATTAAAATGTCTCCACTAATAAGAGAATGCGAAAAAAGAAATCTTAAATATTTTATTTTACATACTGGACAGCATTATTCTTATGAAATGGATCTAGCTTTTTTTGATGACCTTGAATTACCAAAACCTAAGTATAATCTGGATGTTGGTTCTGGAAGCCATGCAGAACAAACAGGAAAGATCATGGTGGGTATCGAAGAAATCATTAATAAAGAAAATCCAGATATTGTACTAGTACAAGGAGACACAAATACTGTATTAGCTGGTGCTCTTACTGCTTCAAAAATGCACATCAAAGTTGGACATGTTGAAGCTGGTCTGAGAAGTTATGATCGAAGAATGCCCGAAGAAATTAATCGTGTTATAACAGATCATATTTCAAATTATCTCTTTGCTCCTACTAAGATAGCAAATGATAATCTATTAGAAGAAGGTATAGGTCGACATAAAGTATTCATGACAGGAAATACTATTGTTGATGCCGTTTATCAAAATTTAAAAATTGCTGAAAATAAAGTTGACATTTTAAAAGATTTGGACATACAATCAAAAGAATATTTCCTTATCACAGCACATAGAGCTGAAAACGTTGATAGTCGTGAACGTTTAGAAAAGATCTTGAAAGGTATTGTTGCCCTTCAAAAAGAATATTCATTACCAATTATTTTCCCCATACATCCAAGGACTGAAAATAGAATCAGAGAATTTGGATTTTCGTTGGATGGTATAAGAACTACAAAACCTCTGGGTTTTTTGGATTTCCTCCAGCTTGAAGCAAATGCTAAACTTGTATTTACAGATTCAGGTGGAGTTCAGGAAGAAACCTGCATTATGGGAATACCCTGTATAACTCTAAGAGACAATACTGAGAGACCAGAAACTCTGGAAGTAGGTTCAAATATGCTTGCTGGGGTTGAATCCGATAGTATCATCCAGTCTGCTAAGAAAATGATGAGCGAAGAAAAGAACTGGTTAAATCCATTTGGAGATGGCAAAACTGCAGAAAAAATAATTGATATATTGAGGATTAGATAATGGATTATCCATCTGAGACAAAATCAATAGATGTTGTTTGTTTCTCAGATATATTCTGGGATTCTCTCTGGCAAAGACATCAGCACCTTCTTACAGGATTTCCTTCAAACTGGAGAATTCTGTTTATTGAACCAACATCAATTCCAGTTCTCCTTAGACAACCTCATAGATTGTTTACTAGAAATGAAAAGAACATTTCAATCGTTTCTTTACCATCATTTCCTTTGATAGACAAATTTAAAAGTTTGAGATGGATTAATGATTCCTTTATTTTATTATGGCTTCGTCTCATATTCAGAAAACAAAACATAAAAGAACCGCTTCTCTTCTATTATGAACCAAGGTATTCAAGTTTAATCGGAAAATTGAAAGAAACAATGGTGGTTTTTGATTATATAGATGATAAACTCTCTTTCTCCAACGTTCCTTCCTGGATGAAAATCTATCTTGACAGGTTAATCGAGAAAGCAAACATAATTTTTGTTGCTTCTTCTTACTTGCATCAGAATATTACTAAACATAGAGAGCATAATGTGCATTTTATAGGAAACGGTGTTGATATCGATCATTTTAAGGAAGCAATGACTGATATTCCAATACCGGATGATGTCAAAAATATAAAAAAGCCAATTGTGGGTTATATTGGCGCTCTCAGCGACTGGGTGGATTTTGATATCATAGAATCGATTGCCAGAGAATATCCAGATTATTCTGTTGTATTGGTAGGTCCAGAGTTCCCAAATGTAAAAAACAAAATTGATTCATTAAAAGAGTTTCCCAATATCTTTGTCTTTGGAAAAAAACCTTATGAAGAGCTTCCTAATTATCTAAAATTTTTTGACACATGTATTATCCCTTTTAAAATAAATGATTTAACTATAAGTTCAAATCCAGTCAAATTTTATGAATATATTGCAGCTGGAAAGAGTGTGATTTCTACTGATTTACCAGAAATCAGAAATTGTAATGATTTAGCGTATATTGCAAAAAACCTTGATATATTTGTTACAATGGTTCCACTTGCGCTGAATTTTCATCAAAATATAAATTTAGCGTTTAATTTTCTAGAAAAAAAAACATGGAAAAATAAAAAAAACAGTATGGTTGAAATAATAATGCAAAAATTGGATGAATTAGATAAATCAAACAATTCATAAATTAATATACCAAGAAGTAAATAATATCATGTCGAAAATTATTAATTCAAAAGAATGGTGGGACGATTATTTTAAAAATAATTGGGAAGCTAATAATGGAAAAGAACAAACTGCATATTTTATGTAGATTCTTATTGAAAACCTGCCTGAAAATATTAAATTATATATTAACAAAAAAGGAAATACAATCCTTGATTGGGGATGTGCTCTAGGTCAAGGTGTTGAATTATTACAAAAAAATTTTCCCAATGCTAAAGTAAAAGGATTAGATATATCGGATATTGCAATTGAAAATGCAAAAAAAGAATATCCTCATCTAACTTTTATATCAAATAAATTATCTCAAGTTGATGAAATATTTTCAGTATTGATTTGTTCAAATTGCCTTGAACATTTTAATAATCCATCATCATATATATACGAAAACTTGTCACACACAAAGGATTTTTATATCATTTTGGTACCATATAAAGAAAAAAATAGAACGGAATGCCATAAAACTTATTTTGATGAACATTTTTTCCAAAATGAGATTGGCGAATTCGAAAAAATATTTTTTAAAGTTATTGATACAAAATCATCTGGTTTTTGGCATGGAAACCAATTATTAATCGTCTACAAAAAAAAGTCTATAGTTTTAGAAAATATGGATGAAGTGATTAACATGTATGCTAATTCTCAATCTTCGCAGTTATGGGATAAAGTTGCTGAAACTTATGTAGAATGTACAAATGATTCAGAAGTTCAACTTGGAAATGAAATCGAACAAATGTTATTGGACCTAGGAGTCAAACCTAGATCATCATTACTGGAAGTGGGGTGTGGAAGTGGACATTTATCTGGATATCTTGCAACTAAGGGCTTTAAAACAACACTTCTTGATTTCAGCAAAGTAGCTTTAGATAAAGCAAAAAAACATTATGATGATAATAATCTAAAAGGCGGTTTTATTAATGCAGATATGCTGAATTTATCTACTAATATCGTTGACTCTCATGATGTTGTTTGGAATTCTGGCGTGCTTGAGCATTTTAGCGCATGGGACGTTATCGATGTTTTAAGGAAAATGGGTGAGGTTGCCCGACAATATGTCATAGTTCTTGTACCAAATTCAAAAAGTATCCCCTATTTATTATTTCGTCGTCATGCCATGGAGACTGATGAATGGGCATGGGGGAGAGAATTACTACGTGACTCCTTAAAGCACCTAGCAGAAGCTGCTGGTCTTGAAGTTCTTGAAGAGAGATATCTCGGCAATCATTTTTCACAAGATCATTTCAATTATATTAATCCGATAATTGGACAAGAATATCAAAATATCAATCTACAAAAACTTATTTCGAATGACCAAAATTATCTGATTGCTCTAATCGCTCGACCTAAAAAAGAAGATATTCCTTTAAGTTATGAAAAAATACTAAAGAATGTAATTCAAAAAGAATCATCTGTTGAAAATAGCACATATTACTTTGATTTTTCTGCGGTTAAATCTCGCCTTGAAAATATTGAAAAATTAAACCCGGATTTAAACTCGCAAATTGAAGCTAAAAACAGTGAAGTTCTTGATCTAAATTCCCATCTTGAAGCTAAAAACAGTGAAGTTCTTGATCT
>JAIORD010000057.1 GCA_021108275.1 Methanococcoides sp. | reverse complement strand
CATATTATAATCCTTCTTTTGCTACCGAAGAACTCGAATTTCACGGCTTGGAAGAGAATTCAGAAGGTAAAACCCTATATTTTCCGGTACGAAGCCGGAAAGTGCTGGTCGAGAACGGTATCGATGCTGAAGAGTATTTTAAGTACATCCCTGAAAGAAGTGTTCTTGAGAGTACAGAGGTCATCTACATAGGAACGCTTGGTGACATACCCTGCCATTGTTTTGAAATACCGGAAGAAGCAGAGTTCGAGGATATGGAATTCCTTGGACTCAATGATCTGTATGGAATCATCGATGAAGAGATGCTTGGCATAACTTCAAGAGCAGTACAGATGGCAGATTTCTACCGCACACACCAATACTGCGGTCTCTGTGCAAGTCCCACACATTATGTGCCCGAAGAAACAGGGATGCAATGCGGCAATTGTGCACATATCGCATATCCAAGAATAAGTCCTGCTGTTGTGGTCCTTATAGAAAAGGAAGAGGAATTGCTCATGGCAAGGTCACATCATTTCAAGGAAGGTATGTACGGCCTTGTTGCAGGATTTGTGGAAGCCGGGGAGACCATAGAACACGCAGTACACAGGGAGGTCAAAGAAGAGGTTGGCGTATCCATAAAGGAACTTTCATATTTCGGAAGCCAGCCCTGGCCATTTCCTTCCTCTTTGATGATAGGCTTCACCGCGACCTATGAAAGCGGAGATATAGAGATAGATACCAATGAGATAGAGGATGCAAAATGGTTTCCCATAGATGAGATCCCCACGCCTCCTTCGAAAAAGAGTATTACGGGGTCGCTTATTGAGGTGTTCATTGAAAAGCATGGTCCAAAATGAGAATGCATATTTTTGGTATGTACGCAAATTTTAAATAAACAGGAGATCAATCAGGTCTATGGAGAACATTACAGGGCTTGAGCTATCTCCGAAAAAGATAGAGTACCTGAAATTCCTGCTTGAGAAAGGCGATAATGTGCGCACCACGGATATTTCCAGGCACATGAAAGTAGATCCCTCAACGACAACGAAAGCTATCAGTGAACTGGATTCCACAGGATATGTGAAACATATACCTTACAGAGGTGTCAGCCTTACTGAGAAAGGGAAGGAATACACACATTTCATTATGAGAAGACACCGTATTTTAAGCCTTATGTTAAACCATTACGGATTTACACCGGAAGAATCCTGTAAAGAGGTTGCACGTTTTGAAGGTTTTGTATCAAAGGATGCCATTGATGCGATCTGCAATTCAATGGGACATCCAACTTTTGGGGTTTGTGGCAGAATAGAACATGATAATTGCAGACTTGACCATGAAGAGCACGCATGAGCTTACTTTTTCATAAGCTCTTTTATGGTTTCAAGAACGAGTACAGCATCAGCTCTTTTGACATCGGTCTCGTTGTTCAGACAATAATTTAATAGCGGCTCTTTTTCGGAAAGTATACCTTTATAAACAGCTGTTTTTACAATACCAAGATAACTTCTGAGAGGATAGTGTAGCTCCATTGCTATATTAAGCAGGGAGAGACGGGTACTCTCATCGATGATACCTTCATCGCATGCTGCCTGTAAGGTCTCCCTGATGTTAACAAGGGGAACAGATACAGGTTCAAAGGTTTCGGGATTAGTGGTGACAGCCACCTCATCGTCAGATTCGAGGATACCGTCACGATACCATTCATAGATCTTGCCGACACCGATCATCCCATGCACATCAAGTTCGGATGCACGTAGTGCACCCATACTGCAACCACCTACTACGGTGATGCCTTTCTGCATTGCATGGAGGATCTCTTTGTGTGCAACGGCAGCCCTATCGAAGAACATGCCATCGATGATACCGATGATATCATAGCCCTGGGACACGACCTTATCCACATCACCCCTTGCCACAGGAGGCAGATAGACAGCATCAAGTATGGCTTTTGCATCTTCATGGCAGATACTTGTACCTGCAAATACCACTGCTCTCATGGGATCACTTGTTACGCCCGAACTTTCTTTTCCAGGGCTTTTCAGATGAAGCCAAGGACTTGCGACCTTGTCTTAAACGTTTACCCACACGTTCGCGGTCAAGGGTATATTGTTCGAATCCGGGAATGATGACCCTCACCACAGGAATACCAATACTTTCACGGGACAGGTCCACCACTATTGCGCTGTCTGTAACTTTACGCAGCTCATTGAGGACCACGTCAATGTTCTCAGCAGGAGTTGATGCGGAAATATCATTTATCTGGTCGATCGTTATGGACTCACCTTCGTCATACCAGAATCGGTTCATCCTTTTCATGCGGTCATATCCGATCTGCCTCACAAATGATTCCCTGTCAGTATCCTCACGTGCACCGTGTATCTGTACGACCCTTGATTGTGCAGCTTCTGTAATTGCCCTTTGTACAGCGATCTCCGGCTTGAGATGGGAACCTGCACCCATGACAAGCAATGCGGCATCTTTCAGTTCAAGGTCATCGGTAGCCGCTACGATGGTGGTGATAGCAGTATCATGTTCCAGATACCATAATTTTATCTGCACACCGGCATCTTCGAACTTCTTTATGAGCTCATAATTGACACCGTCATTTTCAGTAAGAACGAGTTCCTTGCCAGTATTCCTGTTAAACTCAGATATACTCAGAGCATCACGTTCGATCACTTCAAGCAAGCCGTGGAGAATGGCCTCTTCGATAACGTTACCGGAAGCAAGTCCGTTGGTATTGCTTCGGAAAAGTTTTGCTGACATTCCCGGTGAATCGTATGGGTGATGGACAGCATTAGAGGGAACATAGATCTCCTTCTCCTGCAACATATCCCAGCCTTTGGTCCATTCGACCAGTTTATCAGAGGCTATCGGTTCAAAGATAAGTAAAGAATCTACATCCAGTAGCTCATGGCCTTCACTTGCTTTATCTGAGCTCTCGATAAATTCATCTGCTGCGATCTCTTCATCGATGTCCGCATTTACGCTTACACGTTCAGCAAGACATCTTTCGAAGCTTTCCATCATGGCCGAGATCCTTGCCTGTGCCTCTGAAGCTCCTTTACCGGAATAGATGGATATCGCACCATCGGCTGCTGAAGGTCTTATGGCTGAAAAAACAGGTATTCCGATACGATCAAGCTCGGTTATGCTTGCGATCCTGGTTACCCCTATTCTTTTAAGATGAGGTTGCGTATTCTCAAGAGTAGCCCCCTCATCAAGAACACGCTGTGTACCTTCTATATATTGCAATGATCGATCGATCAGGATGTGAGACATGGTAAGAGGAACTCTTTTGCAACATTATATTCCTTACGACATTAAAGACACAAAAACTCCCATATCAATAGAAAAATATAAATAAGATTAACTCTTTATTAAGAGTTTGGCTCTGCTACGCAGGTCAAATTTTATAACTACAATTGAAGAGACAGGAGGAATTAAATTATGAGAAATATCATGAAAATAGATGATATCTCTGCCAGAAATGGAGAAGACAGGTACTTTGCGGTTGTAAGTGGTCAGACCACTGAAAGACTGGATGCTGATGAGCGAGAACTTTGCAATTTCATGCTCGGTGGATTTCTATCTAAATAAGCTGCAAAACCTATTTTTAGCAATCTTGCGTATGAAATGAATATGTATGATATTCTTTCTGTACGCAAAGATTTCCCCGTTCTTGAGGAAGTTATCTACCTTGATAGCGGTGCCACAACACAGACACCTGTGCAAGCCGTCAACTCCATGAACGATTATTTTTTCAAATATGCTGCAAATCATGGCAGAGGAGCTCACAGGCTTGCCCGGCAGACCACTGACCACTATGAGGATGCAAGGGACACAGTCGCTGAATTCCTGAACACTGGGTCAGAGGGGACCGTATTCACCAAAAATGCCACAGAAAGCATCAATATGGTATCCCTTGGACTGAAATGGGAAACTGGCGACCATGTGGTGACAACTGTTGTTGAACATCATTCAAATCTTCTCCCCTGGATGAGGCTAAGAGAACAAGGTGTTGAAGTCACAGTCGTCGGATCGGACAGGGAAGGAAATGTAGATCCAAAGGATATAGCTGAGGCCATTACGGACAGAACAAGGCTGGTGAGTGTCAACCATGTTTCAAATGTTTTCGGTTCTGTCAGGGATGTCAAGAAGATAACTCAGATAGCACACCGATCCGATGTATTGACACTTGTTGACGGCTCACAGTCTGCCGGGCATATGCCAGTAGATATCAAAGATACCGGATGTGACTTTTTCATAACCCCGGGCCATAAAGGTTTGCTCGGACCACAGGGAACTGGCGTGCTTTGCATAAAGGACCCGGACATCCTGGAGCCTGTTTATGTGGGAGGCGGAACCGTTCATGCAGTTACCACTGAAAGTTATGAGCTTGAGCCAGCCCCATCAAAGTTCGAAGCCGGAACCCCCAATATCCCAGGGGTCATAGGTCTTGGACGAGCCGTGGAATATGTGAAGGACATTGGAGTGGAAGCCATAGAGAAACATGAGAAAGAGCTGGCACAGGATACTGCAACGCGCCTTGCAGAGATAGATGGGGTGGAAGTATACGGACCAAAGGACAGGACCGGAGTCGTGCCCTTCAATGTGCAGGGAATGAACCCGCATGATGTCGCCATGATCCTTGATGAGACAAGAAAGATATGTGTTCGAAGCGGTTACCATTGCGCCATGCCATCAGTGGACCTGATCGGTGTCGAAGGTACCGTACGGGCCTCATTTGCCCTGTACAATACCAAAGAAGAGGTAGATTATTTAATAAAAGGGGTTGAGCAGATCACAATGCTGGCATGATCTTTTTAGTTCTGCTCATTACTTTGGGAGGCATCAAATTCCCTTTCTAATGGAAGGGAGACCGTAAAGGTACTGCCCTCCCCTTCCTTACTTTCTACATGTACATAACCACCATGCATTTCTGTAAAGTTCTTGACAAGAGGAAGACCAAGGCCGACACCTCCATACTTTCTGGAAACAGATGCATCCACCTGATAAAAAGGATTGAACAATTTATCCTGACACTCTGGTGAAATGCCAATTCCACGGTCCTTTACAGAAATATGCATGAAGCCCCCGGAGACATTCCCTTCGATTGCCACTGTTCCCCCTTTATCAGAGAACTTAATGGCATTGTTCACGAGGTTGTAAACGATCTGCTTGAATTTTATCATATCTGCTTTTATGGCAGGCATTTCAATATCAATGTTACAGATCACATCGATACCTTTCTCTAATGCAATAGGTGCCATCATTGCTTCTACTTCATTAATAAGATCGGATGCAAAGAATTCATCAGCATGAAATTCCACCTTACCAGATTCGATATTTGACACAGATAGTATGTCGTTGATGATGCTTGAAAGATGCTTTCCATTCCTAATAACATTAGATATGTATTTCTTCTGAGGTTCATTCAAAGGACCGTGACTTTCACTGTTAATCACATCCGAAAAACCAATGATCGAATTCAAAGGTGTCCTCAGCTCATGGCTCATGTTAGCTATGAACTCGGACTTTGTACGGCTTGATGCTTCAGCTTCCAGTTTTGACTGAATAAGAGCAGTTTCCGCAGCTTTGCGATGGGAATTATCCATAATTATCGCAAGCACATCGTCTTCACCGAACACCAGGACCCTTGCTTCAAGATTGACTATCCGACCATCTACAGGCAAGTTGTATTCCACAGCTCCAACTTTATTAGACTTAGCAATATCCTGCACCTTCTCTCTCATAAGCTTTGCAGTATCATCAGGAAGAATATCATAAATATTTTTAAAATTCATGGAGGATAAGAAAAACAGATCACCATTCTGGGGATCATTACGGTGTACAATGGTACCATCAAGCTTCATGTGAGCGATCATAACCGGCATAGCTTTCATGACTGCACTGTCCTTAGCTTTGTGCATCTCTTCAAGCTTTTCCAACATCGAGTTTATGGAATAAGATAAAAGGTAAAGTTCATCATTCCCCCCAATATGCAAACGGGAAGAGAAATTCTTATCGTCTCCAATAGATCTTGCATTTACACAAAGATGGAGTATACGCCTAAGCACGACCCTATCCAGGAACAAGAGCATGATAAATATAAATATAGACCCCACAAAGAAAAGTGAGAGAGTAAAATAATATAATGATTCAGTCCCCTGTGCTGTTATCAAACGAGGAGTTGTGGTTCTGGCAACTATTGCAGGAATACCGAAAGCATCACGAATTGGATAATAGCCTGCAAGCATATCTTCATCAACAGTTTCTATGAAAATATCAGAAGAACCTTCATTCCAAATTCCCAGAGGTAGCTGTGGATCGTTTGGAAGCATTAGATCTATTGAAATACCTGAACCTTCTGAAAGATATTGCATTTCATCAGAATCGAATAAGCGCCCCAGGACCAGAATTCCGCGAGATGGACCATCCATAGCACTGGTCAATATTGGAGACGAGGAGATTAGAAACACACCTTCCGGTAAATTAACGAAACCGGATTCGCTTAGATCTAAAGACGGAATTAACTCTACCAAGCTGCCATATAATGGCACTTGCTCTCCATTTATTTTATCATATGCTGAACCATAAACGAGATCACCGGAAGAATCATAATAAACAATAAAATCAAGCCGACTGAGCTCAAACGTGCTTGGAATTATATTAGATTCAATATATTTTCCATCATGTGATACAATATATTCATAAGTATCATCCCATTGACCATAGTCTACACTAAGAAACTCCAATGTACCTAGATCAGACTCAATGAGATCTTGCATCCAGATAGCATCTTTAGATGCCTGCTGCTCATCCAATTCAATATAACTTTCCTTTACAAGAAGTTGAGAAACTCCAGTAATGGCAAACATCATAAAAATAAGCATGACCCCTACGCCAATCAATGTTTTTTGTCGAATAAACATAGTACCTACCGTATAGAATAGTACATATAGTTATTTAATTATAAAAATATATACATATAAAAATTTGATAGCATGTAGTAAATCAACCGCATTGGATATGCACCCATGCAATAGGATGACTCGAATTTGAAAAAATGAAAGAATAATAAAAGAAGATAATGGAAATTATTCCATCATCAATTTTGTAAGAGATGCCCTTGCATCTGATATCTCCTCAAGGGAGAGTGAAATATCGAATCCTTCACCTTTGATGCTCAAGTTGTTGCCGCCTACGGTTCCAATGACAGTATGAGGTACATCGGAAAGCATTTCTGTGACCTTTTCCGGAGAGGATGTTACAAGAATTGCTCTTGCATGGGATTCGGAGAAAAGGATATCGTCAGCACGCAGGTTGTCGCCTACGGTGTTCAGATCGATATCTGCACCGATAGAGTCACACATCTCGGAGAGGGACACAACAAGACCACCGGCAGATACATCGTGAGCAGACACTACATTTCCACCCCTCACCACATTGATGAGCGTTTCAACGACCTTTACTGAATCATCAGTTACCTTTGGGACATTACCGTTGAGCCTTAGCCCAGCCATGTTGTAATATTCCGAGCCACCCATCTCATCAAGGGTGTTGCCTACGAGGATGATGGTGTTGCCGTCTCCTGTAAAGTGACTTTGAGGAACTGTTTCAAGCTCTCCGGTGATACCGATAAGACCAATGGATGGTGTTGGTGCTATGGCAGTGCCATATTCTCCGCTTTCGTTGTAAAGGGAAACGTTCCCCCCGACCACCGGAATGGACAGGCTTCTTGCAGCGTCACCAAGACCGAGGATTGCCTGTTTGAACTGCCAGTAGATGTCAGGTCTTTCAGGATTTCCGAAGTTCAGGCAATCCACGAGTGCAATACCTTCAGCGCCTTTTACTGCAAGGTTCATACTATTCTCGATGAGCGTGCCTTTTCCACCTTCGTATGGATCAAGAAGTGTATGGCGTGGATTGCATCCGCATGACATAGCAAGTCCCTTTCCATCGCCTATGCGAAGAACTGCTGCATCTGAGCCGGGTTTTTCCACAGTACGCACCTGCACTTCGTGGTCATACTGGCGATAGATCCATTCTTTTGAAGCGATATTGTGGGAGGAAAGGATATCGAGAACGACCTTTTTCAGGTCTGCGGGAAGGTCTGGTTTTTCACCGATCTCACGCTCTGGAGGAGCAGTGGATGGGCGTTCGAACGTTGGCGCACCTTCGGTGAGCAGCATTACCGGAATGTCAGCTACCATTTCACCTTCGAACTCAACAGTATAATAGAGACGTTCTGTAAGTTCACCTATCATGCTTGCATGGAGATCGTACTTCTTTCCGATTGCAAGGACAGCATCGACATTCTCAGGTTCGACTTCCATTAGTATGCGTTCCTGAGATTCGGCGATCATTATCTCGTAAGGGGTCATGCCATCTTCCCTGAGGATAACTTTGTCAGCTTCAAGACGCATACCGAGTTTACCCTTTGATGCCATTTCAGAGCTTGCACCTGCAAGACCTGCTGCACCAAGGTCCCTGCATGAGAGAACATAGCCTGCACCGATAGCTTCCAGTGTTGCTTCAATTGCAAGCTTTTCGGTGAATGGGTCACCGATTTGTATACTTGGGCGGTCCTCGGCTTCAGCCTCTTCTGAAAGGTCACGGGATGCGAAGGATGCACCGCCAAGACCGTCACGGCCTGTGGTCGAACCTATGAGGACAAGTTTGTTACCTGCTTTCTGTGCACATGCGGTCACGATGTTCTCTTCGCGTGCCAGACCCACACAAACAACGTTCACCAGAGGATTTCCACTGTATGATTCATCGAAGTATGTTTCACCCCTGACAACAGGAACACCAATGCAGTTACCATAACCTGCGATACCTTCGATGATATGCTCGAAAAGGTAAAGGTTCTTAGGAGTGTCCAGAGGGCCGAAATACAACGGGTCCATAAGTGCTATTGGGCGGGCACCCATGGATATGATGTCACGCACAATTCCGCCGACACCTGTTGCTGATCCGTTGTAAGGATCGACATATGAAGGATGGTTGTGGCTTTCCATTCCAATGGCAAGTACCCAGCCTTCTCCAAAGCGTATTATTGCGGCATCGTCGCCAGGACCTATGATAACACGATCTCCCACGGTAGTAAACGTTTTTAGCAGGGGAGCACTGGAACGATAAGAGCAGTGTTCGCTCCAAAGATTCAAAAAGCATCCCTGTTCAACAAGGTTTGGTTCTCTGCCCATCTCTTCTGTTATGATCTTCAGGTCATTTTCAGGTAACATTTGTGCGCCTCATTATATAAGGAGTATGATTTAGGCTTAAATAAACCATAGATTAGATAAAGATTTCCAGCGAGAGAGAAGTTCAGGGTTCATCGAACATCAGATCATCCCCAACCTTGAGGTCGTTGGAAGCGATAGTACCTGAAGGTAGTTCTATGACGTACCTGATCTTTTCACCGGAATCAGTGATACCGATCCAGGGCCTGAGAGTAGTGGTCTTGACTATCCTTTTATCTTCATTGAGAAAAAGGACATCCAGAGGAAATGGTACAAACAGCATGTGGAGAGATATTTTCTTAAGAGAGGAAAAGATGAAGATCATAGCATAGCTATCAGGGACCGAACGTCTGAACATAAGGCCTTTAGCCTGCCTGAACATGCTTTTTGCATATTCGACATCAGATGATATTACATCACCATTAGATTTTAATAGCATAGTGGGATACATAAAAGACATCTATTTATTACCTATAAATAGCATACATTATAATAATTTATGGTTATAACGCAATAATTTTGCGGAGGAAAAACTAGAAGATGAGTTCAGAAATGTGCCCGGTTTGCGGTTTGCCATCAGAGCTATGTATCTGTGAAGAAGTGGCAAAAGAGCAACAAAGAATTACAGTGAAAGTGAATAGACGAAGATACGGTAAAGAAGTTACAGTTGTAGAAGGATTCGATGCTAATGAGATCGACCTCCACGAACTGTCCACATACCTTAAATCAAAGTTTGCGTGTGGCGGAACTGTAAAAGGTAGTGCCGTAGAATTGCAGGGCAACCATCTGAGTCGCATGAAAGCCGTTCTTGTAAAGAAAGGGTTCTCCCCCGAGCAGATCAAGGACTGAAATTGACATTGAATAGCAGGACTGCCAGACAGACCTGATGTTCGTATTAAAAACCTAATAATGAACGGAACATGGCCATATCAATGCTGGTATTGAATGCCATGTCCTTTTTTTGAATTATGAGCGTCCGTTCGAGTGCAGATCTGCTTATCATCAATGCTGCCAAAAAAATCAAATAGGACGAGTGAAGGATATAATATTATGAAACCTACCTGCGAGATAATGGTTCAGAGAGTTTTGCCAGCAATACGAGCCGGACTTGCACGTACCATGATGATCGACCACGGATGCACACAGCAACAGGTTGCCGACATTCTCGGATTGTCCAGAGCTGCCGTTTCCCAGTACGTGAGTGAGAAAAGGGGAGCAGAAGTAGGATTTTCAGAAGAGACCAATGAAGAGATAAGGAAATTTGCTACCAACCTTGTCAATGAGATGTCTGCAAAGGCCATGAACGAGGGAATGTGCAATGTATGCAAGTTCGTACAGCGTTCAGGTTGGTTGTTCAAAAATGCACCGGAAGCAGAATATTGCATATTATGTAAAGATGATGAAGATTGAGCAAAAGTCTATGCATCCAATGTAAAGGGAAAGGACTTTGCGGAAGACCTCGGTGTCCTATTCTTGAGAAGTTCAGGTCTGCCGAGAGCACTGCAGCTTCGATATCTTCAGACGGTTCTATTTTTGGTGCTTCCCCGCCAGCGGTCTTTGTGGGAAGATATGGTTACCCCCAGGTCAAGGCCGGACCCATGATCCCACCACAGGTGGATTCTAAGGATGCAATGGCACTGGAAGACCCCAAGTATTGGCTTTCTATGGATATCCAGGACATCATATCTGCCAGATGCCAACTTGTCCGTGCAAATACCACCATAGATGTGAAAAATGCGAACAGACCGGATAAACTCCTGGAAAAATCGCAGGAGCTCGCACTGTCAAAGTCGCCCATCGATACAGAGGCATGGTTCACAAAACCATTGAAACAGGACCTGAAGTTCGACAGCGTACTTACCCCCATGGGCCCTTCCGGCACCATGAAGGACTTTGATATTGCAGAGAATCCGAAGGTCCCGAAAAAAGTAGATCATCTGGCATACGACACTGATGCCCTTGCAAAGGATGCGGTGTGTGAACTTTTTAAAGGGGATATCCCCACAGAACATATTACAAGATTGCTTTCCATAGGCTTGTTGGGACAGGAACGGAAACTTGTACCTACCCGCTGGGCAATTACAGCCACGGATGAGATGGTCGGGAAGGATATCACCGACCGTGTGATAGACCTACCCCTCATCAGTGAGATATCAGTGTTCAGCGGAGGATGTTTCGGAAACTATTTTGAGATACTCATGACACCCCGCAGATATTCTTACGAGCTGCTCGAGATATGGATGAAAAGCTCGGTCTGGTCCGGAGGTTCTTCATGGATAGGGCAGGACATGGAGGACATTAACGGTAAAAAGGGATATTCGAACCTTGCAGGAGGATATTATGCCGCCCGTATAGCCGCCCTGGAGCATCTTGAGAATATACAAAGACAGGCATCGGTATTCATGATAAGGGAAATAACACCTGAATACTGGGCACCGCTTGGAGTATGGGTGGTCCGCGAGGCTGCCAGAAATGCATTGTCCTCCATACCACGCACGTTCGAGACCATTGAAGAAGCACTGGATGACATGGCAACGAGAGTGAGAACACCTGCAGAGCAATGGAAGGCAAAGGCAAAGATGCTATCAGACATACGTTTCCAGAGAACGCTGGACTCTTTTTTCTGAATCCTCCGCAAGACATTAAAATGGTATTGCACAATTGGTGATTATGTCCGAACCTAAAAGTGATATGTCACCTCAAGAACTGGCAGATTTTCTGATAAACAAAGTGATGTCATTGTGCAGGGAAAGCCACCTTGATCAGGCACTGGAAGTTGTGGAACAGGCGATCAACCATGCACCTGACCCAATTCATGCTCTGCTTATCAAAGCGCGGATACTCACCGGCCTTCATCTCTACGATGATGCCCTTGAGACCACCAATGAGGCATTGGAACTTAGAGAAGATATCGAGGCACTCAAATTGAAAGGTAATATCCTTGCTATCAAGGATGACCTTGAGGGAGCACTGGAGATATTCACGAATATCACAGAGATGGCACCAAAGGACGCTGAAAGCTATTTCCTTAAAGGCGGTATCCTTGCGGAAATGGGAAGGGCGCAAGAGGGTATTGAGGAATTTGAACGCTCCATAGAGATAGACCCGAGCATTGCACATGTATGGCACAGCAAGGGAATGTTACTTCTTGAATCTGAAAGATATGGTGCTGCCATTTCAGCTTTTGAGAAGACAATGGAACTGACAGAAGACTTTGTCGAACCGATCTTCTTTACAGGTATTGCTCACAGGAAGCTTGGGCAAGCAAAGGAAGCAGTAAAATGTTTCCATGCAGCAGCTGAGATGTGGGAGTTGAAAGCCCTTATGAGCAGGAACACTGAGACATACGAGAAAGCACTCGGAGCGATCGAGAATGCCCTTGAGCTCGATGTTTCCAACATCGACATGTGGAGAACAAGAGGTAAACTGCTTTACAAGCTTGGACACAAACAGGAAGCAAAAGCAATACTGACAAATGCTGCCGAACTCAGTGTACAGGAAGACAATTACAATGATGCCATTAAGACATACGATATGCTGATCGAGCTGGACCCTGAGGATGAGGAAGTGAAAAAGGCACGTGAAGAGATTATTTCCATGACAAAAAATAATGATTGATACATTTATCACATATGTGACATTATCAGCCTTAATACTTGATCAAAGGAAGGAAATATGATAGATCTATTAAATCCAATTGTGATTCTTTTGGTATTCGCAGGCCTCTATATGGCCTGGAATATCGGAGCGAACGATCTTGCTAATGCAATGGGAACTTCAGTAGGAAGTGGAGCACTCTCAATTAAACAGGTAATACTTGTGGCAGGTGTCTTCGAATTCGTTGGTGCTGTCTTTTTTGGTAAGAAGGTCACATCGACCATTGCAAAAGGAATCGTACCTATTGACAGTATTAAGCTGTTAGATCCGAACCTTGTAGCAGTAGGTATGTTGGCAGCGATCCTTGCAGCCGGTTTCTGGATCACTTTCGCTACATTTTATAACCTGCCAGTCTCCACCACACACTCAATTGTGGGATCAGTACTTGGTTTCGGACTTGTGTCCGCATACCAGGGAATTATCGCATATAGCGATATCAACTGGATAGTACTTACAAAGATCGTGGGCAGCTGGTTGGTCTCACCCATATTGGGTGCCGTCCTCGCATACATTATATTCACGATAATACGGTTGACGTTATTACAGAAGACGGACAATCCATATAATATAGAAAAGAAATTTGTGATACTTCAGATAGGTACTGCATGTTTTATTGCATTCGCACATGGTTCTAACGATGTGGCAAACGCTGTCGGACCACTCTATGCAGGACTTAACGCCCTCGGATTCGCAGACCTGACTATACCCGTATGGGTCTTAATGATCGGTGGTGTCGGAATGGTCATCGGACTTGCTACATGGGGATACCGCGTTATAGAGACGATAGGCACAAAGATAACTGAACTGACACCTACAAGGGGATTCTCTGCAGAACTCGCTACAGCATCTGTTGTTGTCCTTCATAGCTACAGTTCACTACCCATATCTACAACACATACCCTTGTTGGTTCTGTGATAGGGGTCGGACTTGCAGGCGGTCTTGCTGCAGTCGATCTTAGTGTTATCGGAAAGATAGCCATGTCATGGATAATCACCGTGCCGATAGCAGCAGTAACATCAGCACTTATATTCCTGGCATTAAGGGGAGTTGGATTATAATGAAAAGGGAATACATTCGTTCGGTACTTAACGTATTTGCAAGATCGCCTTTTAAGCCGCTTTACCTGCACGCATCAAAAGGTGTGGAGACGGTAAGAAAGCTCGATCAGGCGGTCAATGCATATTGCACTAATATGCCACTTGTTGAAGAGCTGAGCCATGAGATCGATAACATCGAGCATGAAGCGGACATTATCAAACAGACGATAAGAGGACAGCTTTCGTCTTCGATAATGCTGCCTGTGAACGCAGAGGACCTGCTGAACTTTTTAAAGCCACAAGACTCCATCGCCGATGTGGCACAGGAAGCTGCATATATGCTTACCCTGAGACAATGCGACATGCCTGATGCCATAAAGGATCAGCTCTGTCAACTGAGTGCAGAGACGTTGAAAACAGTGGAAATATATGAAAAGCTGGTAGATTCGTTGAGCGAACTCCTTGAAACATCCTTTAGCAAACGTGAGGTCGAGGAGACCCTGGCCCTTGTTCCGCAGATAGAAGAGATGGAGCATGTCACAGACCTTATCGAGAAGGACCTTGTCAAAGACATATATGCTCATGAAAAGGAACTAGGGGCTGTAGGAGTGTTCTATCTTATCGAACTTGTCAGAACTATTGCAGACATTGCAGATAAGACCGAACATGCAGCCGACAGACTCAGAACAATGATAATCAGACGGTGATCAGTGAAGATTACCGTCCTCGTTCAACACTTTTAACATTTCAAGTATAGAATATGCAGCCCGGGTCACTCCCATGCTGCGTTTATCGGTATCCGTCCCTGCAACATAAAGATTTTTTACAGGAGTACGGATATCGGCAAATTTTCCATTGAGCGTTACTGCAGCTTTTTCAGGAACGATCACCTGATGATGTTTCATTTCTATGCGATCCTCGATGTTTGGGACAGCACGGTAGATCGTCTCATAGGCGTTCTTTATATCTTTGGACTCATCATTGTCCTCATCCATGAAGAAAGCAAAACCTATCAACTGTTTTCCTTTAGGTGCAAGTGAAGGATCATAATTGCTTGTGGGCATCGCCCAATAAGGAGTGTCCTTGAACCATATCTCAGAACCGACATATTTGAACTCATCCATCATTCTGTCAAGGCCAAGCCATAATGTGAGACTTTTAGAATGAACGATACCGTCAAGCAGCTCTTTGTAAGATGCCGGAAGGTCTTCGACCAGAGTGGGAAGGGATGTTGCAAATCCTGTGTATATCACAAGATCAGCACTATAGGCATTGTCCGCTTCGACACCCCAGGCCTTTCCATTATCAGTGAATATCTTATGGACCTCACATCCGGTCTTAATTTCCACGGTCGAGGGAAGAGAATAAAGAATTGCATTGAGCAGGGATTTAAGGCCTTTTCGCGGATATCCCTGGGAAAGACTGACCTTGTTGGAAGCAAGTCTTCCGAGGCAGGATAGGTTTATCCTTGAATGAAGTGAGAGATGAAGATTGGATGGGAGGACAGATTGAAGTATGGATTCAGTTTGAGGAGTGGATTCCTGTTTGATGATCTCTTCGAACTGTTCCTGGGTCACACTATCCCTTACAAAACTGCTTCCTGCCAGCACCCTCTGTGCAGATGTCTCTTTCATACAACGTCCGGAAAGGAAGTAGGATATAGCATCTGCGAAGTCGTAAGTGTCCTTTGAAAGGTTTGCAGGAAGGGAATCATAGACCGATTGGTCCGAGAGATCGATACCAAAGGAAGCCATTGTGAGAGACTTTGTGATGGCCTGAGTAATTGCAAGGCGGTCAAGTTTGGGAAAAACGTCAAATGTGACGAATTCTTTAATCGTTGAGGGAACTTTTACAAAACGTTCCTCGGTCCTTACATAATACTGACCGTAGTCCTCGAATACCGGCTGATAATCAAAATAGTTATCCATAAGCCGCCTGAGCGGACCTTCTGCAAGATGAGTGATCGCATGCGGACCGGTGTCTACCTGATAACCATCCACTGTGTAACTGTTGCAGTTTCCCCCAACAGAGTCCTGTTTTTCAAGCACCAGCACTTTTTTGCCATGCTTTGATAATGTAAGTGCGGCCAGAAGACCGGTCACGCCGGCTCCGACCACGATAACATCATATTTATCCATTTACTCCTCGAATATTTCAGGGACAAGCCTGCGTGCAACCTTTTCATATGCTTTTGAAAGGTCACCTTTATCGAACCTGAATAGGTCCTTGTCCATGGATTCACCGGTCTCAACATCCCAGAACCTGCAGGTATCGCAGGATATCTCGTCAGCAAGGACGATCTCGCCGTCCACCCTACCGAACTCAAGTTTGAAGTCAGGAAGCAGGAAACCATTGCTCTCAAGATAGCTCTTGAGGATGGCGTTGATCTTCAATGCCATGCTGCGGATGAAATCGATCTCTTCACGTGTAGCGATACCCATTGCAACTGCGATATCATCATTGATCATAGGATCACCGAACTCATCACTCTTGTAATCGAATACAAGAACAGGCTCTTTGAAGACGGTACCTTCTTCAACAGGATATTTACGAGTGATAGAACCTGCTGCGATATTCCTTGGAATTACTTCGATGAGAATTATCTCAACCTTCTTTACGAGCATCTCATTGCCAGACACCATACCGAGGTAGTGTGTTTTAATACCCTCTTCTTCGAGCATCTCGAAGATCTTCTTTGATATCTGAGCATTGTAATAACCTTTATTCTTTGCTTCACTTTTCTTCTTGCCGTCAAAAGCTGTGAGGCTGTCCCTGAACTCAGAGATAAGTTCATTCGGGTTTTCGGTCTTATAGATGGTCTTTGCTTTGCCTGAGTATAGTTCTTCCGTTTTCATGAATTTGGTCTCCAAATATGGATAGTCTATATTTTGTTAATTATGGATACCATATACCACACTTAAATATAAATATATATTCTAGTGCGTTTTTCAATATGAAATAACAACTAAAATAATAAAAATTGTACAAAATGTTATTACCTTTTATGTCCATTTCAGTACAGGTGAAATTATGGAACATGAACTAATGAGAATAGGAGTCTCACTTCCCGACAATCTGTTGAATAAATTTGATTCAATTATAGAGAGCAGAGGATATTCTTCACGTTCAGAAGGTATTCGGGATGCGATACGCACCTACATCAATCAGTATGAATGGATGAGCGACATAAAGGGAAGGCGAGTAGGAACTATTACCGTAATCTACGACCATACCAAAAGAGGACTTTCAAATACTATCGCGGATATCCAGCATGATTATTCAGACCTGATCAAGTCCTCAGTGCATATCCACCTTGACCATGATAACTGCCTTGAGGTCGTTATCTTTGATGGAGAAGGAGAACTTGTCAAGGAGATGGACGAGAGATTAATGGCACTAAAAGGTGTTAAGTACGTGAAATTGAACACCGCACCTCCGGCAGAGAAGATGTGAAGATACTGCCACATTTCTTTTTTGATATATTTCCGATCAGAATGATGTTTCTGAACGTTATTGAAAGTTAAGGATATTGAGAAAAGTAGAGGGGATGATGGGGGCACAGTGTGCCCCCTGGTCCGGTGCATAGTAATGACACAAACCAAATCGTTTTTCTCGTACGACATCACCACTGGGTCAATTCAGTAGCTTTAAGCGTACAATGAAATAAAATATACAGTAATGGTATATTAACTTATGGAATGAATTTTAGAAGTTATAATTATCATTATGATAATACCAATTGCCCATTTGAACAAATTGGACAGGAAATTGCCCATAACCAAGAATGAGAAAAAGAGGGGATGTAAGCGGACCTCACCACAAAGCCCGCTTTGGTTTCGATAATATCGACACCAACAAAGGCCGTACCACCACACCCTTTGTTTCGATTTAGTACCACACCACATATAATGTAGAGAGGAGAGAACTGCAATGGTCCTCAATATATACAAGTGACACAATACTATATTAACTTTCTGAAAGATTGAAAGAAGTTATGATGCTCATAATAATGTGATACTAATATATTAAACCCAGATTCACAAAGTCCATATAAAAGAAAACCATTTTCAAAGACATGCAAAGAGTTCTTATTACCGGGGGTTTGAGCCAGGTCGGAAGTTATCTTGTCGATCACCTTCATGAAGATAACGAAGTGACGGTACTCGATAACTATTCCTCCACGACAAGAGAGATGCTTCCTGAAGATGTACCTGTGATAAAAGCAGATATAAGGGAAGATGTTTCAGAACACGTACAAAATGCAGATGTGATCATACATACTGCCGCCCAGATAAGCGTTGTAAGGTCGATGAACGAACCTCTTTTCGATGCACATAACAATATTATGGGTACGTTGAACCTGCTTGAGGAAGCACGCCATGCGGATATTGAAAGATTTGTGTATTTCAGTTCAGCTGCTACCTACGGAAACCCCGTGGAAGTGCCGATACCTGAAACACATACGCAAGAGCCATTATCACCATATGGTGCCAGTAAGCTTGCAGGAGAAAAATATTGCCTTATGTATAACAAGGCATACGGACTACCAACGACCTGTATAAGGCCTTTCAACATATACAGCCCCAGACAGGACCCCTCGAACCCGTATTCAGGAGTTATCTCAAAGTTCATGGATAGAGTTTCAGGAGGGACTGCCCCGATGATCTTTGGTGATGGGGAGCAGACCAGGGATTTCATCCATGTCCAGGATGTTGTGGATCTGGTAGATCTTATGATCTCGAAGGAAACGGCTATTGGAAATGTTTTCAATGCAGCTACAGGCAAGGCCACAACTATCAATGAGCTTGCAGAGATCATTATAGAACTATTCGAAAAGGATGTAAAGCCAGACCATAAAGAACCAATTGCAGGAGATATAAAACATAGTGTGGCAGATATTTCAAAGGCTGAAAAACTGGGATTCACTCCGAAAGTGAGTTTGAGAAAAGGACTTGAACAGTTTTTGGAAAAATGAAATATGATGAGGCTAAGAATAGCTATGTTTTAAATTAAATTACCATGGGAGATACGACCTACACAGGATAGCAAATTCGTCACCTTTTAGCTCTGTAAATGTAAATTTGCGGAGTTATTTGCGATACCTCCTTCTTCTTCAGGAATATCTTTGATAGTTACAATACATATCCTCAGCACCTACAGGAACTGATGTTTCTGAGTTGTAAAAGGATACACAGATCATTTATATCTGCATATCAGCAACTGCCGATGGTGACAAAAATACAGAAGAGAGATCAAAAGAGATCCAGTATGAAGAGGCAAAAACAAATTAGACCTAAACTGCATATTTAAATATGTAATTATAAGTATATTAACTTTATAAAAATTACAAAAGCATGACATAGAACCACATATTATTTATGTCTTGGAACAGATAAAATAGTAAAACAATTAAGGATGAGACCAATGGAAGAACTACAGATCAAAGTAGAGAAAGCACATCCAATCGATTTTGGACGGGGTATCATACGTCTTGATCCGAGTACCTTGCTCAGCTTACAGCTATCTCCAGGGGATATTGTGGAGATCGTTGGGAAAAAGAGGACCGCAGCTAAGGTCTGGCGTGCAGACCGTCAGGACTGGGGGCAGGGGATCGGTCGTATCGATGGGTTCACCCGTCAAAATGCTGGGGTAGGTATTGGGGAAAGGGTTCACATCCAGAGGACCGAGGTACTTGTGGCCGAGAAGGTCATACTGGCACCTCCTGAAGGTGTGATGATGGACTTCGGATCCAACATAACCGCCATCATCAAGCATAATATATTGAAAAGGCCGTTCGTTGTGGGGGACGTCATTCCAATAACAAGTTCGATGACCCAATCAGTACCTGGAAATCAGGCGATACCTCTTGTTGCTATTAAGAGCGAGCCTGAAGAAGGCATATTGATGGTCAATGAGAGTACAGAGATAGAACTGCGCCAGAAACCTGTGGAAGGTTATGAGGACACTGCCAGCGGCATCACTTATGAGGATATTGGCGGTCTTGGGGACGAGATCCAGAGGGTCCGCGAGATGATAGAGCTGCCTCTGAAGCATCATGAGATATTCCAGAGACTCAATGTCGAACCCCCCAAAGGGATCATCCTTCATGGTCCACCAGGCACGGGAAAGACACTTATTGCAAAAGCAGTTGCCAATGAATCAAGGGCGAATTTCCTTTATGTTGCAGGTCCTGAGATAATGGGACGGTTCTATGGAGAGAGCGAGGAACGCCTGAGAAAGATATTCGAGGAAGCGGCAGAGAATGCACCTTCCATCATATTCATAGATGAGATAGATTCCATTGCACCAAAACGTGAGAACGTGACAGGCGAGGTCGAACGCAGGGTGGTGGCCCAGCTTTTGACGCTTATGGATGGCATGGAGGAGAGAGGACAGATAGTCGTTATCGGAGCTACCAACCGCGTGGACTCCATCGACCCGGCCCTTCGCAGACCGGGAAGATTCGACCGTGAGATAGAGATAGGGGTGCCAGATAGCGATGACAGGCTGGAAGTGCTCCAGATACATACTCGCGGAATGCCCCTTGCAGAAGATGTCGATCTTGAACATCTCTCCACCTATACCCAAGGTTTCGTGGGTGCGGACCTGCTTTCACTTGTCCAGGAAGCTTCAATGCGGTCCCTGCGCAGGATCATCCCAGAGATAAATCTTGATGAGGATGAGATCCCACAGGAAGTACTGGAAAAGCTCATTGTCCAGGCTGATGATTTTGAGGAAGCACTTAAGGAAGTGGAACCTTCCGCCATGAGAGAGGTGCTTGTGGAAATACCGTCCATTACATGGGAGGATGTTGGTGGTCTTGATGATGCGAAGCAGGAGATCGTCGAAGCTGTCGAGTGGCCGCTGAAACATCCGGACAGGATCATTGAGATGGGGATCAAGGCACCCAAGGGGATCTTACTATATGGTCCGCCAGGTACCGGAAAGACTCTTATTGCACAGGCTGTGGCAAATGAGGCGAATGCTAATTTCATTAGCATAAAGGGACCACAGATGCTGTCAAAGTTCGTGGGTGAGTCCGAAAAGGCGGTACGTGATACTTTCAAGAAAGCAAGACAGGTATCCCCTTGCATCATCTTCTTCGATGAGATAGATTCCATTGCTACAACGAGGATGGCAGATAGTGAGACCGGAAGAAGCTCACAACAGGTCGTCAATCAATTGCTGACAGAGCTTGACGGATTGGAGCCTCTAAAGGAAGTAGTAGTTATTGCCGCCACCAACAGACCGGATATGCTCGATCCTGCCCTGATGCGTTCAGGAAGGTTTGACAGACTTGTGCTTGTAGGCAGTTCCACGATCCAGGGAAGGGAAAGTATATTCAACATCCATACCCGCAACGTGCCGTTGGATAGCGATGTAAGTATACAGGAGCTTGCTACCATGACCGAAGGGTATGTAGGGGCTGATATAGAATCAGTGTGCAGAGAGGCTGCAATGCTTGCACTGCGCGAGGATTTCGAGGCGAAGAAGGTAAAGGCAAGGCATTTCTTTGCTGCAATCGAGAAGGTCAAGCCTACGATTACAGAGGATATGGCCGAATTCTATAACAAGGTCCAGGACAAACTTAAGGGTGGAACTCATAAACAAGAAACAAGTTCTTATATGGGTTACATGTAAAGATTCTACTAAATATTCAAAGGGAGATAAAGGATGGCAAAAGTGTTTGCAAAGAACCTGACCAATAAACAGGTAATGGCCACGGATGGAACCGAGCTAGGCGTACTGAACAACATAGTGATGGAAAATAAGACCGGTGAACTGGAGAACCTTATTATTAAGCCGGATATCGGCCTGGATACTTCCAAATATCAAAAGGACGGACAGTACATCGTCGTTTCTTTTGATGCGGTCAGTGCTATCAAGGATTACATAGTTGTTGATAAGCTCATGGCGAAAACCCTGCCACGCAACAACCTGTAATTCCCTTTTTATTTAGAGCAGGCCATTGGAAATAGCATACTCAATGGCCTCAAGGGTACCTTTTCCAAAGGAAGCTTGGGTCATGTATTTTGCAGCCTTTTTTGCTTCATCGTCGGCATTGCCGACTGCAATCCCAAACCCTGCGACCTGCATCATTTCAGCATCGTTACATGAGTCACCGATGGCGAGATAATCCGTGGGTTCAAGTCCCATAAGTTCTGCCACTTTCAAGAGCCCTGTACCTTTGTTCATGGCAGTGCTTTTGATGTGTATGGCATAACCGGTGTCGATGATCTCAATATCGATACCGTTTTCAGAGAGGGTACTGCGGAGATCTTCGACTGCGACATCCCTGTTAAGTACGACCTCTGTCTTGCGATATGCGGCATCGAGCTTTACCAGATCATGATATTGAGAAAGCAGCTCATATGCCTTTTCACATTCTTCTTTGCCCTCGGCTATGATGGAGGGACTGTCAAAACCGGTGGAGACCACGCCCCCATTCTCTGCTATTACGATACCACTGATGCCTATTAGCTTTGCAGCAGCGTGGACATAGCACAGAGGATTGCCTGTGGACAGGACCACCGGCACGTTCAATTCGCGAAACATTTTCGCGACATCGAGGTCCAGTGACCTGTTAGGATTGGTTATAGTTCCGTCAATATCAATGACAATAGCTTTGAGGACCATGCCATCAGATATGACGAAGAACCATATAATTGTTTACTCAGGCATCCCCAATACCATCTGTTGTGACGGAGATGAGTGCTTCGCCATCCGGCAGGTTCGGAGAGTCCACGAGCTTGACTATCCTTTTCTCGCCTTTGGATTTCCTTATGTAGAGCCTGAAGGTGGCAGTGTGGCCGAGAATGTGACCGCCTATTGGTTTTGTGGGGTCGCCGAAGAAAGCGTCAGGTTTTGACATGACCTGATTGGTGACTACCACACATGCATTGGAAAGATCCCCAAAACGAAGGATGTCATGAAGATGTTTGTTGAGCTTCTGTTGCCGGTCGGCAAGTGTACCCCTGCCGATATACTCAGCCCTGAAATGGGCAGTGAGGGAGTCAACGATAAGAAGTTTGACTGGCATCTCGGTATTTTTGAGCTCGTTGGCAAGTTCATTGGCGGAGTCCACAAGAAGGATCTGATGATTGGAATTGAAGGCACGTGCCACATGGATGTTCTTGAGGAATTCCTCAGGGTCGTACTCGATGCCGTGCTTATCAGAGATACCTTTTACCATCTGTGCGATCCTTTCAGGCCTGAAGGTGTTCTCGGTATCGATCATGATCACAGAACCACCAAGACCGCCCTGCTCGGGAGGTAATTGTACGTTCACAGCAAGCTGATGGGCGATCTGCGTCTTTCCAGACCCGAACTCCCCATACATCTCCGTGATGGACTGGGTCTCTATCCCGCCACCCATCATCTCATCGAATTCCGTGCACCCGGTGGACAGTTTGCCCACAAGTTTTCGCCTTTCAAGAACAAGGTCGCCGGTCTCGAATCCACCGACATCCGCCGACTGCCTGGCGGCGTTGATTATCTTTGCAGCTGTAGATTCCCCGATCTCCGCACTGTTGGCAAGTTCTGCCGGAGAGGCTACAGCGATGGCTTCAATAGTAGTGAATCCAGCATCCTTGAGCTTCTGTGCTGTTGCCGGTCCTACGTGATCAAGATCTTCCAGTAATACTTCTGTCATTTTCAATTACTCCTTGAGGTGCACCAGTTTTTTGGTTCATGTGTGCACATTAGTTCTTCATTTATCCCTCAGGACTATATATACATAAGGTAAGCAAGGTGAAAGTATTCGAGGTGAAGAAGGGTCAGAAATTCCAGATGCTTAGTTAGAATTAAGTTACTCGTTGGTAAGGTATTTAGGCCGCAAGAAAGAGACATCATTGCCCAATAAAAGATATGAACAGCAAGAATACCCACCCTTGTTCTTGAGCCCGGCTGATCGCCCTGATCAAATTATGAAGGGAAACGCCACACGAGATACCGCCTAAACCCTAATTACCCAATGCAAACCAACCCCCGGCCATCATAACACTTATGTGATACGAAACCCTTTTGCAAGCGATGGGAAGAACAGCGGTAGGAGGAACCTTTGAATTCCTTCACGATGGCCATATGGCATTGATCAGAAAAGCCTTCGAGATGGCGGAAGGCGATATTGTGGATATCGGCCTTACATCCGATGAGATGGCAGGCATAAAGAATAGGAACATCCCCGATATTGGAACCCGTAAGAAGAATCTGACCGCTTTTATCGAAAAACTCAAGATTCCGAAGAAAAGGTACAATATACAGACCCTTAAAGATCCTTATGGCTCGACCATCGAAGAAGATTACGAGTTCATCATTGTATCCCCTGAGACCCATCCCGTTGCCCTGAAGATCAACGAGATAAGAAAGGCCGCCGGAAGAGGAGAAATAAAGATCGTGGGCATAAACTACGTAATGGCGGATGATGACCACCCCATATCGTCCACACGTATCGGCCAGGGAGAGATCGATGTGCACGGGCATTTGAAACGCAAGTGAGATGACTTTTCAGATGTGAACTGTAATCCCCCACCCACCTACAAATGCACTAATTATTATCATGAGATATAGTTCATATTTAATATATTTGAAATGATAACCGGTGTGTTTAAATATTTATAAGCCACTTAAGATATTGGGTGTGAAGGTGGTAATCAAAAATTAGCACCCATAATTGGTGGTAAATATGATCAATGTAGAGAAGACATGCCCTGTTTGTGGCAGTAAGTTTGTGGTAGATAAGAGCGTAGCTGAGAGAGATTTGTGTTGTACGCTCGGGTGTTGTTTGAAGAGTATGAGCGGTAGCTCGCAGAGTAATTGTGTGCAGGCTTGAGAAGATTAACCAACATTGAAAATGTGCAGGAATTTTTAAAGATCGAGTTTATTAGTTGTACTTGTATTAGATTCATCTATTTTAAGGAGTTATGATTATGTTACGTGTAGGAGTTATCGGAACCGGAGCTATGGGTGTTAACCATATACGAATATATCATGAGATGGAAGGTGTGGAACTTATCGGCATCTCAGATATCGATGAAGAAAGGGTAAAAGAGCTATCCAGAAAGTATGACACAGAACCCTTTACAGACTATAAGAGGTTGCTTGGGAAGGACCTGGATGCTATTAGCATCGTTGTCCCGACAAAGCTCCATAAACAGGTGTGTCTTGATGCTCTTGAAGCAGGGGCAAATGTGCTTGTGGAAAAGCCCATCGCAGATACGCCGGAAAATGCAGATATAATGATACAGGCTGCAAAGAATGCAGGAAAAGCATTGATGATAGGACACATAGAGAGGTTCAATCCGGCGGTCATCAAGCTTAAGGAGATCATAGATGAGGGCTTGCTTGGAAAGATAGTCACCATTTCGACCCGAAGAGTAGGTCCATACAATCCGAGGATCAGGGATGTGGGTGTTATCCTGGATATCGGAGTACATGACATCGATATTATCTCATACCTTTACGGCCTTGAAGTGAACAACGTTCATGCTATCGCAGGTGCGGATATCCATCCGTTCGAGGACCATGCTTCGATACATTTAAGGTTTGACCATGACCTGACAGGACTTGTGGATACCAACTGGCTGACCCCTCACAAGATACGCAACCTTACCGCCGTAGGAATTAAAGGCGTAGCATATCTGGACTACATTAATCAGACATTAGAGATTCATGACGAGAACTGGATAAGAGAAGCAAAAGTGGACAAGGCCGAGCCTCTCAGGAACGAACTTGAGTATTTTATCAAATGTGTGAGCACAGGCGAAAAGGTACACTCCAACGGAGAGAACGGAAAGCACGCACTGGAAGTCTGCATGGCTGCCATCGAGTCATACAAACAGGAAAAGACGATCCAGTTGTGATCGCTAAAGATCAAATATTCACATTTATAACATAGATAACACAGGTTGATATTATGAGTGACAAGTTACAGAAGATCATGGACGCAAGAGGTCCAATTAAAAATATAGGTGTGCTTGGCATGGGATACGTAGGCATCCCTGCTGCTGCTCTTTTTGCAGATGTTGACAATTTTGATAAAGTTCTCGGATTCCAGAGGAACTCCGCTTCATCCGGCTACAAGATAGACATGATCAACAACGGTGAAAGTCCTCTAAAAGGCGAAGAACCCGGCCTTGAAGACCTCTTAAGAAAAGTCACCGATGCCAAAAAGTTCGAGTGCACCCCTGATTTTTCAAGGATCGCAGAGATGGACGCAGTGACCCTCGCCATCCAAACCCCATTTGCGAACCCTGCAGACCTTATCCCTGATTTCGGAGCACTCATCGAAGGCATACGCAACGTAGGAAAGTACCTTACCCCCGGCACACTGGTGGTCCTGGAATCCACCGTCACCCCGGGAACTACCAAAGGAATGGCCAAGGACATCCTCGAGGAAGAGTCCGGCCTGAAAGCAGGAGAGGACTTCGCCCTGGCCCACGCCCCTGAACGCGTAATGGTAGGCAGACTCCTCAAGAACATCCAGGAACACGACCGAATAGTCGGAGGAATAGATGAGGCCAGCACAAAGCGAGCCATCGAGCTATACTCCCCGGTCCTCACAAAGGGAAAGATCATCCCAATGTCCGCCACCGCCGCCGAGGTCACCAAAACCGCAGAGAACACCTTCCGTGATCTCCAAATCGCAGCAGCCAACCAGCTCGCCCTGTACTGCGAGTCCATGGCCATCAACTTCTACGATGTCCGTGCCGGAATTGACAGCCTGAAAGGCGAGGGCATCACAAGAGCTATCCTCTGGCCCGGAGCCGGAGTCGGCGGCCACTGCCTGACCAAAGACACCTACCATTTAGAACGCGGAATAGAGATAGCCGGAGAAAACCCCCTGGACTACCCTGAGAACGCTGACTCCATCTATGTCCTCGCCCGCAAAGTGAACGACTTCATGCCCAACCACATGTTCAAGCTCACCGAAGAAGCCCTTGCAAATGTTGGAAAGTCAGTCAAAGGCTCAAAGATTGCCATGCTCGGCTGGGCATTCATCAACGATTCAGACGATGCAAGGAATCCACCATCCGAACCATACCGGGACCTGCTTATCGAAGCCGGTGCTGATGTGATGGTGCACGATCCACATGTATTAAACTATCCGAATGTTGAGATAGAGAAAGATATGGGGTCAGTAGTGAAAGGCGCTGATGCAGTCGTGATCCTGACCGGTCACTCCGAATACTTCAAGCTGAGCCCTGTCGATGTTAAAGCAATGATGGGTAAAGACCAGCCTGTTATTGTGGATGGCAGGAACGTTATTGATCCTACTGTTTTTGTTGATGGTGGGTTCGTTTATCGGGGTATTGGAAGAGGGGATGTTAACTGAACATCTGAGGGAATAAGTTTAGAAGGAGGCCATCCGTGATCCAGAGGACATGGAACTGCGGTATTTTGTGTGCATATATATATGGGGAGCTGTTATGGACACTAACAATTTAAAAATACCATCCACTGTTCCTCTGGAACATATACCCTATTTTTGGGAACAGAATGATATCCTTATCCTTATAGTTGATCTGAATGACTATGATACATTGAGTACAGATCATCTGGATGACATTGAAAAGGAACATCTGGAAAGATTACAAACCGAGTATTTCAAAAAAAGATACATCACATCCAGAATGGTTTTGAAATATATTCTGCGTCGCCTCCTCAAAGAACGAGCCGTATCTGACATATCCATGTATAAAGACAAATACGGAAGAGTCCATGTACGCGATCATAAGGAAGTACATATCTGTATCTCCTATACTGAAAATATTGTCACCTTGGCAATCTCAAAGATCGAGGTTGGCATTGATGTCGAGCTTAGAAAATTGCGGTCCCTTGCAAATGTTTCAAAATTCCTGCGCACAACACTTTTACATGCCGACACATATGCGAATGGTCACGATCCTTTAATGATATGGACCCTGAAAGAAGCGTATTGTAAGTTTTCGAATAAGAGCATGTTATCTAATTTTAATAAAGAATTAGATCTTAACAATATCTGTCATTCAAATTATATTATAAATAACAGATATATACTTGCTGTTGTTACGGATTCGAATCAGTATACAATTAACATTAATCGTCTCAAGGAAATTACCTGTAACGGAAACTCAGCATAATTATTGTAGATCAAAATAAAGTATGGAATGATGCCAACAAGGATAATATATTAATATGATTTGAAATATTATGACCCATAACAAAGAACTAAAGTGTATTGCTAATGACCATAAATTCGCAAAAAAAGAGAGCATGGGAGCTTAGCACTTCGATGAACAAGGAAGAGGTCTCATCTGAAAACGATGTTAGGGTTGCATTGCGCAGTTGTTGTGAGATGAGCTTTTGACGTTGGATTAAGACGATGTTATTCAAACAAAAAATGTATGAAACAAAGATATTTAGATCATTCTTCCTTTTCACCTGTATCATATTCAAGTTATATTGATTCAAATTGGTAACAACAATGATATCTAATAGAGATAAAGTAACTTATGATGAAGTAGCTGAATATTATCACAGTAATAAAGTTTTATTCGGAATTAAATATCTTAAAAACTGGTTTTTAGAACAAATGGCATCAAGTTGTCCCATTCCCTCCTGGAGAGCGAAATTGCATAAAATGCGGGGCGTAAATATTGGAAATAATGTATACATCGGTTATAATGTAGTTTTTGATAGACCTCATCCGGAATTAATTACAATAGAGGATTATGCTGAAATTGGTGATCAATGTATACTATCTGCTCACTCAAGAGGTAGTTTAACCACAAGAGATGCGTATCCAAGAACCACGGCACCCATAAAGATCGGACGAGGGGTTTGTATAAATCCGGGATGTATAATTACACAAGGGGTTACAATCGGAGAAAATTCCATAATAGGAACTGGATCTGTAGTTAGTCGCGATATTTCTCCAAATTGTGTTGCTTTGGGTTTTCCGGTTCGAGTTATCAAAAAATTGAATGTTGAAGAAGATTCAAAATGATTGCGCAGGATATTTTCTGCGCCCCGTGTCATTTTTATGGACATTAGATCTTAGCCTGTATTCTTCTTTTTTGATCTGTCACGACATATTATCAATAAAGTCGCATTACCATTTTGTTTCATTTCAAGGTCACGTAATAATTTCATATATAGATAAGATCACTTTTCGGACCTATACCTGAACTCAAAACCAAGATGATCCAATGCAAACAATGCCAGCAGATAATGAACTAAATTAATACTTGCAAATTCCGTATTCACATACGAAAATATGCTGATCAGTTCCTTGCATATTGGATTAAAATAGTGCATATCGTATCTGGAAAGATCGTCCAGCAACAGATGTGAAAGAAACTCAGATGGCAAAAATGCCCATTTATGCCTTGCCAAAATTCAGATATACCACATATCCGACAACTGCTCCAAATATGATCGTAGAAGAGCTAAACAGCAGTGAATGCGTTGGTATCGTTCCAATCTGGCAATGTTCTATGGTACCATTTACAAGGATATTATAAACGGCCATTATGTCTGAGTACAATGCAAAGAATACTCCTACAAACAGCAGCAACAGAATATGTATGCCATTTTTGGATGAAAGTTATTTACGAAGGAGTGCTGCAAAGGTTTCATAAACCTTCTACTGCACAGATACAGATCACAAAGAAAATAACATGTGCGGTTTGATAAGGCATGTTAATAGATAAAAAATTTGAAGATATAAGTATATCTGGGACATTATTTTGAGGAGGAGGATTTCAAATCAGCTAATCAATATCTCTATTCTAAGCCGACAATAACATCCCTCGATAAAAAAACAATTCCGATCCATTGGGTATAAATAAAAAAGATGGCGCAAGATTTGCACCTCAATTTACAGTTTTACCAAAATTCTGTCCAACGTCTGTGAGATCCAGGATGTTTATTAGACCATCCTGATTAATATCACAGCGTGGGCTACTCTCCGCAGAGGTGCCGATATTCTGGCCAACCAGTGTTATATCCAGAATATTAACGATTCCATCTTTATTCACATCCCAGCGCGGATAGGCAGTATTTACAGTTATAGTAAAGATTTCGGAGTCAGCAAGATATCCATCTGTTACCTCAGAAGTGACAACATAAGTGCCTGCCTGACCCTCCAAAGGTGTCCATGTGAATTCGACTTATGCAGAATCAAAGCTTGCGCCAGATGGAAGGCCTGCCACCGAGTATGTAAGAATATCGCCATCTGCATCTGTAGCACTGATTACAAATGTAAGCTTACTTTTTTCATCAACAGACTTTGCACCAATTTGATCAGTAACTGGTACTGTATCAACAAGCACGGTTGCTTTTGAAGTTGTGAAAGGCACGAGATTTGAATTGGTATCACTAATGACCACATTGGTCAGATCAATTTCTGCTATCCTGTAACACCTCCAGCCGCCATGCTAATCGTAGCCATCCAACTTTGGGATGTGACACTTCCCGGGCCGATAATTGAGCAGTAGACATCTTCGATCTTGCCATTATTGTTTAGCAACATTCCACTGCTGAAAAACGTGGAAGCACCGTTCTGATCGAAAAGAAGGTCAAACTGAGCCCCTATTATTGGCACTGCAGAATCGATCAAAACATCCACTGTGAAGGATTCACCAAGAGCTATCTGATCAGATGAAGCTGAAGCTGAAAAGTGGACAGGTGTGATGGATGGATTCTCAGGTCCAATTACGGAATCACTTTCTGTTGCGTTATCGATGGTGAGCTTTGCCCCTGGTCTGGATTGCTCCAGTCAGAACTAGAATACTATGTAATTGTCATACTCATTTTGTGCCTTAAGGAAGAAACCGGTGTTGTCGTATTCACCACTGACATAATCCTGCACCAGTTCTGTGATATCGAACTCATAGTACCTGTTATCAGGCAGATCGTTTGCATCAAACGTTATTGATGCATAAGGCTCACTGCCCAGGGCTACATTGTTCGCATCGAACCAATCTCCACCCGCGTTGTTCCATGGAGTGCCAACTTCCTTGTTATTCCAGCTTACATCATCAGAATTCCAGTCAGCCGCCCTCAGTGTCTGTCACCGTAAGTGTTTTGCTGCATATGTTCCTGCTACACCATAGGAGTGCTGCACAACAGCACTGGTGGCATCCTGCTGGAGACCGTCAGAATCATCGAAGTCCCAGACATGAGATACAATACCAACATTATCTGTAGATGCAGAACCGTCCAGGGTCACAATCTCACCGGCATTCACCATGCGGTCAGCACCCGCAGAAGCGGTGGGCTGGTCGGAAAAGGCTCTGGATGCTTCAGCGGTGTTGCCATATCGCCCAATGTTGATTCTATTGCCGTTTGATTCGGGTTCGTTACTGTGATCAGATGTGGGATGTCCGGCATCGATGAGTGGACTTGTTACGGTGTCAAATACCCAGCCATTATTAGACCAGCGTCCTTCAGCACTCTTTAGATGAAAATCATGGTTTAAAGGATCTGCAAAGAGTGGATCATTTTCTATATTGTTCGAGTATGTTATACTTCCACCATTATATGATCCAACATTACCATATACAGAGTTATATTCGGCAATAATTGAATGTGTACTGGATTCGTAATTGTGTATCCCATATCCGGAACCTGATATAGCTTTGTGAGCAGTTGCATCCATGATAATATTATTTTTCACAATTGTTTGTAATCCGGATACAGAAGGATGTGTTTTTGAATCCGGCATTCTTATCGCGATCCCATCCCCACGATTTCCAATGATAATATTGTTTTCAATAGTAGTATTATTGAAATAATGCATTGCAATACCACCTTGCGTGATGCCTACATATGTTAGTCCATTATTATAGATTGTGTTATGATGAATATATACATTTGAGGCAGTGTCGGGATTAGAATATGAACCAAATCCGTTCAGATATATCCCTGCATACATCAAATCATGGATTGTATTATTATAGATCTCAACATCATCAACAATACCTCCACTATATTTTTCAATCAGTATTCCAACATACCCACCCCTAACATTAGTGAATATATCATTACCATGAACTGTTATATGGTTGGAGTTATATGCCCTGATACCAGAATTAACAGCAATCCAAATTGAATTATTATACACATCAAGATACTGTGAATTAATAGCATAAACGAACTCATGCCCTTGTCTTTCAGCTACATTATTATACACTACCATATTCGTACATGAACTAAAGTGAATAAGATCGTTTGCATTATCGTGCATGTTCATATCATTGATAGTAATACCATCCACACCACCAAATGTGATAAAATTATAATATCCTCTGCCAACTGGACGACCTGTGTACATTGCCTCCATTTCTTCATGTGTATATTCGGCATCATTCCAGAATACCCCTGCATCACAGTCATCATTCTTATCAAAGTTCCCATCAATCTCAAATCCGCGTATTGTAACATTGTAGGTAGGAATCGCCATTTGAGTGATCAATGCTTTGTATCGTGGCCAGTCTGCATCATCGACCAACTTAATGCTTGCATCCGAATCACCTTCAAGTATTGTATTGCTTCCAATAAAGATGGTGTCATCTATCCAGTAGGTATTAGCACCATTTAGATGAACTGTTGTGAAATCATCATTATTTGCTACAAATGCAAGTGCTTGATTTATCTCGACTTCATCATTAATTCCGTCGCAGTTATAATCACCAGAACCATCTGTATCAACATATATAATAGATGATGTTGATGAACCAAGAATCGCATAGACTCCTACTGCACTGATGCAGATCACGAAGAACATAACATATGCAACTGGATAGGACATGTTAAGAGATAAAACATTTGAAGATATAAGTCTATCCGGGATATTCTTATAATAAGGAAAATTTCAGTTCAGCTATAAATATCTCATTCTTAGCCGACAATACTATCCATCGAGAAAAAAAAACAATTCTAATCCATTAGGTATAAATAAAAAAAGATGGCGCAAGATTTGCACCTCAATTTACAGTTTTACCAAAATTCTGTCCAACGTCTGTGAGATCCAGGATGTTTATTAGACCATCCTGATTAATATCACAGCGTGGGCTACTCTCCGCAGAGGTGCCGATATTCTGGCCAACCAGTGTTATATCCAGAATATTAACGATTCCATCTTTATTCACATCCCAGCGCGGATAGGCAGTATTTACAGTTATAGTAAAGATTTCGGAGTCAGCAAGATATCCATCTGTTACCTCAGAAGTGACAACATAAGTGCCTGCCTGACCCTCTGAAGGTGTCCATGTGAATTCACCTGATGAGGAATCAAAGCTTGCACCGCCCGGAAGGCCTGTCACCGAGTATGTCAGAATGTCGCCATCTGCATCTGTAGCACTGATTACAAATGTAAGCGTGCTTTTTTCATCAACATACTTTGCACCAATTGGATCAATAACTGGTGCTGTATCAACGAGCACGGTTGCCTTTGAAGTTGTGAAAGGCACGGAATTTGAATTGGCATCACTGATGACCGCATTAGCCAGATCAAATTCTGCTATGCCTGTAGCACTTCCTGCTGTCATGCTAATCGTAGCCATCACACCCTGGGATGTGACACTTTCCGGCCCGATAATTGAGGAGTAGACTTCTTCGATCTTGCCATTATTGTTTAGCAGTATTCCACTACTGAAAAGCGTGGAAGCACCGTTCTGATCGAAAAGATTACCTTCTGCCACACTTTCTGCTGTCAGCTTTGAACCATCGAAAAGAAGGTCTAACTGAGCCCCTGTTATTGGTACTGCAGGATCGATCAAAACATCCACTGTGAAGGTTTCACCAGGAGCTATCTGATCAGATGAAGCTGAAAGGTGGACAGGAGTGATTGATGGATTCTCAGGTCCAATAGCAGAATCGATTTCTGTTGCATAATCGATGGTGAGCTTTGGCCTCTGGTCTGGATTGGTCCATTCAGAACTATAGAATGCTATGTAATTGTTGTTCTCATCCCGTGCCTTGAGGAAGAAACCAGTGTTGTCGTATTCGCCACTGACATAATCCTGCACTAGTTCTGTGATATCGAACTCATAGTACCTGTTATCAGGCAGATCGTTTGCATCAAATGTTATTGATGCATAAGGCTCACTACCTTGGGCTACATTGTTCGCATCGAACCAATCTCCACCCGCATTGTTCCATGGAGTGCCAGCTGCCTTGTTGATCCAGCTTACATTATCAGAGTTCCAGTCAGCCGCCCTGTAGATCTCGACAACCGTATCCTGGTTACGTGGGCTGTTTGCAGGATAGTACCAATGTAGTGAAAGGGTAGCATTGGAGATTGTATCGGTGGTGTTGTACTCACTTAGATCAAACCACATCACATCCCTGAAACGACCATTAGGCTTGTGTCCAATGTCAATATAATAGTAATCGGAGTGAACTGAATCAGGGGATGCTTCACGCAGACGGTTGTCATACACCATACTTGGTGTTGGATCAAGGTTTCCATTTACAGTAATGATAACTTCTTCTGAATCAGTAAATTGTCCATCTGTTACTTCAAAGGTGACAGAATGGGTGCCTGCCTGACCTACAACTGGTGCCCAGCTGAAAGCACCTGTGGAACTGTCAATGCTTGCACCGGATGGGAGATCAGTAGCTGAGTAGGCAAGGGTGCCATCGTCAGCATCCGAGGCACTGACAGTAAAGCTTAGAGTGGATCCCTCTTCAACTGACTTCGCATCGATGGAATTTAGAACGGGTGCGTTGTTATAAACGATATTTGCATTCCCCCAGCTTTCAGGTACAGCATAAGAACCTGTTAGATTGCACCAATTAAAGGAATATACATCGCCTGAATTATCCAAGTCATTTATGGCAAGGAGCAATCCAACAATGTTGTTCGAGGTTTTTCCACCGATATCACTCCATGGTATTGCAATCTCGATTATGTAGCCTGTATCTGTGTCACTGGCATCGTTCTTGCTGCCCTGCAAACTCACGTTTTTGAAGATATTGCCGGTGTAACTGTGATCCTTTCCACTACCGGTACCTACATAATCCACTACTGCACCATTTAGATTTACAATAAAGTGATAGTCATCTGTCTGCATTGCAGTCCCATTATTGTGTAAAGTATCAATATATACCTCGATACTATCATCTAAATGTAGACCAGTCTCACCATTTACCCTATCTGCTTGGAGATTAGTGTCTGTCACATCATATGCAAAGTAAAGGTAGGTATCATCATACATTGACTTTATTATTGCTGTATTGTCTTCTTCTGGACTTCTTTCGGAAGCAGCGTAAATTGTAATATCCGTTGTGCTTTGCCATTCGCTTAAATCACCATCGATTGTAGCTGTGCCGTGTACTATGTCTAAATTTCCGTGGACAGTCTCCGATGGAATTTCCTGTACTATTACAAGAACAGTGTCCGAATCTATTTCGCCCTCAACGTCTGTCACCGTAAGTGTTGCTGCATATGTTCCCGCTACACCATAGGAGTGCTGCACAACAGCACTGGTGGCATCCTGCTGGAGACCGTCAGAATCATCGAAGTCCCAGACATGAGATACAATACCAACATTATCTGTAGATGCAGAACCGTCCAGGGTCACAATCTCACCGGCATTCACCATGCGGTCAGCACCCGCAGAAGCGGTGGGCTGGTCGGAAAAGGCTCTGGATGCTTCAGCGGTGTTGCCATATCGCCCAATGTTGATTCTATTGCCGTTTGATTCGGGTTCGTTACTGTGATCAGATGTGGGATGTCCGGCATCGATGAGTGGACTTGTTACGGTGTCAAATACCCAGCCATTATTAGACCAGCGTCCTTCAGCACTCTTTAGATGAAAATCATGGTTTAAAGGATCTGCAAAGAGTGGATCATTTTCTATATTGTTCGAGTATGTTATACTTCCACCATTATATGATCCAACATTACCATATACAGAGTTATATTCGGCAATAATTGAATGTGTACTGGATTCGTAATTGTGTATCCCATATCCGGAACCTGATATAGCTTTGTGAGCAGTTGCATCCATGATAATATTATTTTTCACAATTGTTTGTAATCCGGATACAGAAGGATGTGTTTTTGAATCCGGCATTCTTATCGCGATCCCATCCCCACGATTTCCAATGATAATATTGTTTTCAATAGTAGTATTATTGAAATAATGCATTGCAATACCACCTTGCGTGATGCCTACATATGTTAGTCCATTATTATAGATTGTGTTATGATGAATATATACATTTGAGGCAGTGTCGGGATTAGAATATGAACCAAATCCGTTCAGATATATCCCTGCATACATCAAATCATGGATTGTATTATTATAGATCTCAACATCATCAACAATACCTCCACTATATTTTTCAATCAGTATTCCAACATACCCACCCCTAACATTAGTGAATATATCATTACCATGAACTGTTATATGGTTGGAGTTATATGCCCTGATACCAGAATTAACAGCAATCCAAATTGAATTATTATACACATCAAGATACTGTGAATTAATAGCATAAACGAACTCATGCCCTTGTCTTTCAGCTACATTATTATACACTACCATATTCGTACATGAACTAAAGTGAATAAGATCGTTTGCATTATCGTGCATGTTCATATCATTGATAGTAATACCATCCACACCACCAAATGTGATAAAATTATAATATCCTCTGCCAACTGGACGACCTGTGTACATTGCCTCCATTTCTTCATGTGTATATTCGGCATCATTCCAGAATACCCCTGCATCACAGTCATCATTCTTATCAAAGTTCCCATCAATCTCAAATCCGCGTATTGTAACATTGTAGGTAGGAATCGCCATTTGAGTGATCAATGCTTTGTATCGTGGCCAGTCTGCATCATCGACCAACTTAATGCTTGCATCCGAATCACCTTCAAGTATTGTATTGCTTCCAATAAAGATGGTGTCATCTATCCAGTAGGTATTAGCACCATTTAGATGAACTGTTGTGAAATCATCATTGTTTGCTACAAATGCAAGTGCTTGATTTATCTCAACTTCGTCATTAATTCCATCACAATTGTAATCACCAGAACCATCTGTATCAATATATATAATAGATGATGTTGGAGAACTACACAAAGCAGTTGGAATCGTTATCAACGATACAAATACCAATATTAATAAAATTATTACATTTCCATATTTCATTTGGCATCCCCTCAGTCTTAAATTTATAAATATATATAAAGTTGCAATTATGAATTTCGGTGCTTGGCTATATAAAACAATACTTGATTAATTAATCTAACCCCATATATTAAACTCAGTTTAAAAATATATGTACATAGATTAAACCCTTATGCGCATAATTATTCCCATTATGGCCATAAAAAATCAATATCTAAATAAAACTGACTTTCCGCAGGTAACAATAAATATACGACTTGATTTTTTTGTTGCTGCTTTTACAGTGCATACCTAAAATTCAGGAATTGTTTTCTCTGTGTAGGCATTCAACTTGTACTCTGTAAGTTACACGAAATCTATACGAAAGCTTGGAAGTAATGTCAAGATTGTGTGTTTAGTTTGTTTGAGGATTTCTACAGAGATCAACACAACTGATCAGGATTCATAACATGCATTCCTGGATGTCGCATTACCAATCTGGCGGATCGACCATCGAAGATGATTACGAGTTCATCGTAGTATCCCCCGAGACCAATCTCGTTGCCCTGAAGATCAACGAGATAAGAAAGGCCGCCGGAAGAGCTGAAATAAAGATATTGAGCATAAACTACGTAATGGCGGATGACGACCTTCCCATATCGTACACGTATCGACCAAGGAAATATCGATTTACACGACCATTTGAAGCTCAAGTGAGAACCTTGTGCAGTTATTGATATAAGGCTGTTATTCATCAACTCATACAGTGCTAATTTTTGCCAGTCGTAGTGTTGCTTTTTCAGTGCATTCAAAAAAAATACGACCAATTCCCGTAAATATATTTATATCATTAGAAACACATTGGGTGTAAAGATGGTAATCCAAAGAATGAGGGATTAAAAATAAGGATGTCCACTTAAACATGTTTAAAGAGGGATACATGAGACACATTTTAATAATTATTTGCATTTTGAGTATTATATTTGGCACTATTTTTGTTTTTAATAATACTGAAGATAGTTCATTATTGTACATTGGAGGGAATTATGTTAATTATGTTGGTTCTAAAATCCCTCTATCTATATATTTTCAGAATTCACTGTCTTATTTTTCTAGTCCACCCGTATTGAGTCCTGGTATTGATGAGAAAAAAGCTGCTTGGGGTAGTGTGTGGAAAGATGAAGATGTTTATCACATGTATTATTCTTATGATAAACCTTCTGGGGATGGTCTTCAAATAGGGCATGCGATTTCATTTGATGGTAAAAATTTTGAGAAAGATACTAACAATCCCGTTTTGGCAACTGGTCCTAGTTGGGATGAGCTAATGGTTTGGGATCCAGCTGTATGGGTAGAAAATGATACATGGTATATGCTTTATACTGGGTCAAATAATAGTTCGGTATATGCAATTGGATTAGCTTCATCCTTTTCACCCGATGGTCCTTGGACAAAAGAGAAAACAAATCCGGTTTTAGAAGGCTCTCTGGGAGAATGGGATTCTAATGATGCAGAAAATATGAATTTAATTAAAGTTAATGATACATATTATCTTTATTATAACTCTCTAAAAAATTTCCCCCGTCGAGTAGGATTAGCAACTTCTACAAATTTAACTACATGGTCAAAAGATCCAAATAATCCAATATTTGAAGATTCAAATGCAAAGCTTGGATATTTCCAAGCGGCACCATTCAAATATAATTCTAATTATTACTTGCTAGTTATGCATTATAGGTATGGAACTGATTATGCAAATATGGAATTGTATAGGGACACAAATCCAACTTTTTATTATGATGAAAGGGAATTTGTAAAGAACATGAATTCATTTAGTTTGGGTTTTGACTACCATGATCAAGATACTCCATGTGTAATAACTAATGATATTTACAGGAATAGCTTCCCTAATGATGAGTTTTGGCTATATTATGCAGGGGAGTCATTTAATATATGGAGTACGGGTTTGATAATTGAAGATGATTTGAATTCAACCTTAAGTATTTAATGAGTATATTGACAAATCAGAGGGTCCGCAGAGTTCGATATTATATAAAGAACATGAGATTATAAAATTAATTTTACTTTTTGGTTATTTAAAATGAATCCGTCAAAAACACAACCTGATGAAATTTCATCCCATCAAAAAAAGAATAAAGGCTTTGCATCTGATGTCTTAACAATAGTTGGTGGAACAACTTTTGCTCATATAGTCACTCTATTAGCAGCCCCCATACTTACAAGGCTTTACGGACCAGAGGATTTTGGGGTATGGACTTTATTTCTTTCGATTACTGGAATAATAGGCGTTATTACCTGCCTTAGGTACGAACTTTCAATAATGCTACCAGAGTCCGATGAAGATGCAATAAATCTTCTTGCCCTGAGTATAGTATTTGTTCTACTAATTACAGTAGTAACAATTCCTTTGATATATATATTTAAAGATCCCCTCGTTCTAGCCCTCAATTCACCACAACTCGGAAATTATGTGTGGTTAATACCACCCTTTGTTTTTCTGAATGGAATTTTCCTTGCACTGAACTACTGGAATTCTAGAACGAAGCACTTCAAAAGACTAGCATTTGCTCGGGTTTCCGGTTCACTCTCATCAACAGGAACGCAGATAGGGGCTGGTATTGGTGGTTATACAACCGGAATTGGTTTGATTATAGGAACCTTTATTGGAAATATAGTCTCAACAATAGTTCTGTCGGGACAGATCTGGAAAGATGATAAAAAATCATTCAAAGCATACATCAGACCTAAAAAAATGATGGAAGGATTGAAAAGACATCGAAAGTTCCCCCTTATTGATAGCTGGTCAGCTCTTCTAAATGCGATATCATGGCAACTACCAGCATTTTTACTTGCATTTTATTTCTCACCCGCTATTGTAGGGTTCTACTCATTAGGATTTCGCCTCCTTCAAATGCCAATGAGCTTTATTGGTGGAGCCATATCTCAAGTGTTTTTCCAAAGAATATCAGTAGCCAAATCAGAAGGTAAACTCGATTCACTTGTTGAAAATGTATTCAAGATTCTTGTAATAATTGGACTGTTTCCCATACTTACAATTACAATTGTTGGTAGCGATGTGTTCAGCGTATTCTTTGGACAAGCTTGGGCCGAAGCAGGAGTTTATGCACAAATCTTAAGCATCTGGGCATTTGTCTGGTTTATTTCATCTCCATTAAGTACAATATATATAGTAATGGAAAAACAACAATTTGGCCTTCAATACAATATTTTCAATTTTACGACCCGAATATTATCTCTTGCAATAGGAGGCTACTTGGGCAGTGCAAGACTAGCATTGATCCTTTTCGCTGCATCAGGTGTTTTAGTATATGGATATATGTGTTTAAAGATGATGGATTATGCAGGAGTAAAAAAATCCAGAGTTATAACGATTGTTATATCTAATATATTATATTTTGTTCCCGCAGGGGTTTTACTCTTAATTTTGAAACTGTTAGATGTTAACCAGTTTGTTCTTGTAGGCATATCAGGTTTGTTTATTGCTTTTTATTATGGATACATTATTAAAACTGATAAGCAATTAAATGAACTGATTAGACCGTTTCAAACGATTATTCTCAGAAGATAAGCATTTAGAACTTATAGCCAATGTGGACAGGCAAAATAAATATAAGAGCCCTTAGTTTTGTTTGAGTCGATCAAAACATGCAAACCAAACTAAGAACATATAAAGTATGCTCCTAACACCAATATATCGTTTCCGATTGGAACTATCCTGACCATTGAAAAACTCTACGATGTCCTGAACTTTTCTAGTATTTTCAGCAAATACAAAAATGGTATTGGCATTAATAAGCTTTGAAAGCTCTTGTGAGCCATAAGCTCACAAATAATTTTAGCATCAAAAAAAAGCATAAATGGATAAAACGTGAAGAGGTGCTTGAAATCTTTGATCTCGACACATTCAGCGAAAGAACTCTCTATCGAGTTCTTGAAAATATTGGTTCAAATCGAGAAGAGATCATTTCAGATATCCAGGATAGTTGTTCGAAAGGTATGATTTCGAACATACCAATATGGATTGGACAAGTGTTGTTCTTCATGAAGATGAAACTCCACTTGGAAAATATGGTTATAGTCGCGATCACGGGCCAGATAAGAAGCAAATAACCATAGGGATCAGCGAACTCGCTAGTCCCATCAACCTTTCTATTGGGAATCACTGTAGAGAAAGGTAATCTGAATGATCAGACTCATTTTAAGAAGACGTATCATCAGGTAAACAAGACTGAGGAAAGGTTCTCTTGTTGTATTTGATAAGGTGCTAACAGTATAGAGAATACCACTTTGATCAGAGCAGATGGGATGCAGTGGATAGCTGCAAAAAAACTCAATAACAGCGACTATAAAATCATTGCAGATTTTTATGGATATTGTCCCGACATAGTTGATCCAGAGAATAGAATAGAATAGATGGAATTAAGATCACTAAACACAATATGTGAACTATCTTTACTTCTCTGAGAAACTTCAAAAAGAACAACTTGAATCAAGAGAAGAAAAGCTCTAAGACAAATTCATGAGGCTAAAGAGCTATAGAAAATCATTGACAGGAAAAAGAAGATTCCAAAAAGTATCAGGATCAATAATGTACTGATTGATGTAAGCTACTCATTTCAGACTAAACTGATTAAACTCAGTGAAGATGAAGCAATTAAGCTTCTTGAAGATAAGATTATTACAGGAAGAGAAGGATTTTTCTGCTTAAAATCAAGCAAGAATTTGACACTAAAACAAGCTCTTATGCATATCGAAAAATGATTCAATCGAGAAAATCTGTCACTCATTGAAGAGCGAAATAAAGATGAAACCGCGAGTTTGTGGACGGATGATAGTATTTCTGGTGCTATTATCATTGGGTTTATTGCACAGTTGTTCATATCGCTGATGAGGTATGAATTTGCAGAGTTGAAACATACGTCAACAAAATTCATCAAAAAATCCATTTCGAATTTGGCAGTTACTGTGGATTCATGGCAGAGAAAATCAAAAATATATTTATGTTAATTTTGATGCGATAAATAAAAGTAGGGCATTTCATGACAATTCAAGTGAATTTATTGGAACTATCAAATCGGATTTTCTGACAAAAAAGTAAAAAGTGGAACGAAAGAGAATATATTCTCTTTCGAAATAGATTTTAACTGTCAAAGGGATATAACTTATATTACATTCGGCTCTGTAGAAAACCTATCAGAATCAACTTATATAGGCTGAAATTAGGATGATATTTCGACATCATGTAACACATTCCATAATCTATTCAAATTGGATTAGTGTCCGAATACAGAGGATTTCTACAGAGTCTTACATTCAACAATTTTAAATTGATCATTTTTTTAGAAACCTTGAGAATAATCTCATTTACAAACAAACAAATGAGGATTTCGAAAAACCCCACAATTTAAGCGGTTGCTTATAAATTATATATAAACAATCGTCCGAAACCATAAGTTTATCGAAATCCTCAAATAAATGATAAATCTACTGCAATTGAAGATAGAGAGGTTAAATATTGAAGTATCTACTCAAAGTTGAAAAAATGGATATAGTTAAGAATATCCTAAAATATTCCCATTGTTATATAAAAGATTTAATCCATCATTCATTTCGATAAAGACATCCTCAGACAACACTTTTGCGATAGTCATCCCAAATAACTCAGAATTTATCTCAATAGGATCATACAAGGATGAACTTCGCAAAATATAGATTCCATTATTTTTCATTTGTAAATTTGAAGAGATGTATTCAGGATTGTACGATTTCACACGTGAAGTGGTAAGCGTTGCATAATACTAAAAACTGTTACAATATGAAGTATCAACGTATATATTTCCAGTAGACATTTGACCAATCGCCTTGGCACCAAATATTTCATTATATTCAAATTGATTTCTAATAGTTGTATCCTTTGCAATTAGAGAATTATCTTTATTGATAGCTGGAGTTGTTATCATAAAAAAAGATATGATGAATATAAGTATAAAAATAGAAAAAATTCGAATTGATTTTAACTTAATTAAACTTATTATTTTAACCAAGTATGCTGCGACCAATATAGCCAAAAATAAAGATATAAAGGGTTGCCATCTGCTAGTCAACATATTTCGGATTCCAAGTAAAGGAATCCCATATATGAATACATATAAGACAATTGTAACAATTGCAATTGAGAATTTATTTGATTCTTTAGAAGAAGCCCAAAGAAAAATACCTGCAATCCCAAAAAAAGGAATTATCAAATAGCTTAAATGAATTAATGATGTTTCAAGTAAAGTATATGAATATGTTTGACCAACAACTAATACATTACTTCCATATTCACCTCCTCCTGCTTTAAGAACACCAATCAAAGGACCTAATACAATATCAAAAAATGAAGCGCCAGATGATGTATAAGAATTCATCCAATAGAATTGTAATGAAACTGCAAACAATATGACATAACTAGCATTGACAATCGAATTTGAATCTGAAATTGTGCGTAGATGAAGATACTTACTAATCATAAACGATAAAACGATAATAAAGATTACGAAAGTAGAAAGTTGATGCGTAATGATCATAAGAAAAGTTAAGAATATCATTAACAAAATTAGAGATGGAGATTTCTCTTTTACAAAAAATATGTATAAAAGAATTAATGAATAGCAAATTACTAAAGATCCCGGTGTTATATTTGCAATACCCCTTACAATGATGAAATTGATGAAATTCAACAATAAAGTTGAAAGTAATGCTACCCGCTTTCCAGTATTAATTTTCATACACACAAGATAAATGAATACTGTTGAAAATATACTAGACATACCAATTGAATTGAAAATTGAATCTTTTATAACTAAATCAGAGACAATCTGAATGATTGAGATAAATATATGAAAAATTGGATAATAAAAATATTTACCACTGATTTCAATAGAAGGTATAAATCCACTACTTACAATGAATTTAGCGAGTTCAGCATGCGTATATGCATCATAACCCATAAGACTTGGATAATTATAAAAAAGTCCTACTCTAAAGCTAACAGATAACAACAATATTTTAATGAGTATGTGCGAAGCTGATGAACTTTCATCCATATAAAATATTTCAATTGCAATAATGCTGACTAAAATAGAAATCAATACAAAGTAGATAAATGGTCTTTGATACAATTGGGACCACCAAATATATAAGGTACTAAATAACAAAATGAAAAATAGTCCATTTAATAGTAGTTTTTCATTTGTAGACAACTGAAAATATGGAGCACTATTTTTTGAAAGCTTATTGTGAATAAGTAAATAAATCAACGATGAACTGAATATTGTAAGGCCTATATCTCTTTGATTTAATTCTATTAAATAGTAGAGAGAAATTACAAAAATGCCAGTAATTACTCCCATATAAGCTAACATAATATCATGTCTTTGATAAAGCTTATTGAAATTAATTGATATGTTATTCATATTAACCTCATAATATATTCAAACTCATTGCGATATTTTAAACGTATAGTGTATACAAATAATTCAAGTGAAATTGTTTTTAAAATATTTCCGATTTAAATTCATCTCCACAGTTAAACAACAGATCAATAATACTCATATAGGGTTCAAAGCCATCCCACCTTTGCTCATATTCAAATGGTTTATACTTGAAATATTCTAATTTGATATTGTTTTGAGAAAAGAGATTAGTATCCATATAATTATTACCGCCCATTCCAGATATATAGCAATCTCCATCAACTTTTTTGACTAATTCAATTAACAAATCAGTACCTTTCAATGAATCTAATTCAAAATCACTAGACCTAAATACTTCAACATCAATTTTCAACACATCTAGCAAATACAAAATGATTTTTTCATTAAATGCTTGTAAATCCTGAATATTATTATTTAAATAAAGCTCTTCAAAAAAAGATCCATACTGATTGAAATATTTTGATTTAGAATAATTTGCAACAATACTCTTCCAATGACTATTCAACCATTTAGAATCACTTGGAAGTAAAACTTGATTAATATTGTTAAAATTATTATTTTTCTGAATTGGAATTGTTAGCCACATCCAACCATTAGGAGTACGGATTTTTGTTCTTTGAGTAAAACTATCTTTTGAAAATTGGACATCGTCTAAAATAATAAAAATGTCTGATGACGAAATTTTTTGAAAATATCCAATCCAAGGAAGATAATTTGGTTGATGAATTACAACTTTTTTCATTTATAACACCAATAATCTTAATAGCTCAAAAGTCTCAGCATATTTAAAATCAACTTGAGACCCCCTTGTATATGATAACGCCTTAATGTAATATTCATCAAAATATGTCCTATAATCCTGTGAATTATATGCTTCTAATGCATTTACTTTTTTCATAATATGTATGTCATCCAATTTTAAAAATACATCAGTTGTAAAAGTTAGGTTGTTCCAAGGATGCTCATATCCCCAAATTGTAGAGGTTTTTTTAAATGCTCTTAGAGCCTCCCTATTAATTACTTGATGATCCTGATGGGTGTCATTGGATGAAGGTATAAGTATCAAATCGGGATTGATTCTCTTATTTAACTTTACCATGTCATCAAGAATTTCTTGTCTGTGTTCTGGGAAAGTACGAACTTCATAATCAAATAGAATTAGATTTTCGGGCTTAATACCAAGAATTCGGGTTGCTTCTTTGCATTCAAATTTTAATATATCTTTTGAAAAACCAACTGGTATTGAATCTTCGCAGCTAGAAAATGCAACATAATAAACCTCTACACCCTCTGAGATGAATTTTGCAATCGCACCTCCCGCACCGATTTCACCATCGTCTGTATGTGGACTCAAAACAAGTATTCTTTTATAGCAGTGTTGAGACATTAATTCACACACCTTTTACATAAGTAAAAAACATCTTGAGATAACTTTGACCAGCTATATTTTTTCAAAATAAAATCTCTTCCCCTAATACCCATTTCAACTGAATTGTTTTTATCACCAAGTAATTTTACAATAGCATCAGATAACTCAACAGTATTTTGTGCATCAACTATTAATCCTGTCCCAGACTGAGAAACTATTTTCATGTTACCTTTTAGATTTCCAATTACAACTGGCTTGTTGCAAGCCAAATATTCAAATAATTTAAGAGAGGAACCACCAGTGACATCATTTCTTTCATCATTAATCTCAGGACAAACACACACATCAGCAATATTAATGTAAGAGCATACTTCATCATAAGGTACTGAAGCAGTAAAAACAAATTCACTTTCCAAATTTAAATCGTGTACAAGTTTTTTCCAAGAAGATAACATTTCACCATCGCCTACTATCAGAAACACAGTATTAGGAAATCTTTCTAAAATCAAAGATGATGCCTTTATCAAAAATTCAACCCCTTGCCAAGGATAGCAATATCCTTCCCAAACAATTACATTGGAACTTTCTTTAATGCCCTTTTTATATTTGTAATTCACAACATCAGTAGATGTTTCAAATGGCCTAAATACATTAGTATTTACACCATTTTCAATAACATCAATTTTAGATCCATCTATTCCCTGAGCAATCAAATACTGTTTTAATTCATCAGTAACAGCTCGAATACCATCCGCATTTTTTGCAGAGAATATTTGAGAATATGCTTTCACTTTTAAAAATATTTTTTTGAAAGAGTTTGTATTTTCTGCAGAATATTCATTTTCAAAAAATTCAACCCCATGAATTTCACATACATAATTTAGATTTAAAACGTACTTCAATAATAAGGCTATAGGCCTCCCATGGACACTTCTAAAATATACAAGATCGAATTTATTTTTTTTAGCGATTAATATGGCTCCAAATATCGAATAAATATATGCAATACCTTGTAAGAAAATTGGCCATTTGTTGGACAAGCGCATTCTATGAAAGTGGACATTTTGCCAGGAATCGTTTTTAGAACTAATAGTATGAATATCACATCCCATACCAGAAAGTTCTTTTAAAATTTCCCAAAGAGGGTTTAGAAATATTGTTCCATCTTGAGGTGGTTCTATTCTATCAACTACAAATATTTTCAAATTGTCATTGTTATTATTATGTTTCAGCATGATTATTCCTCAATTTAAAATAGAATGATAAAACAAAATTAATTTGTGCCCTTGCTTCTCCCAATTATATTTATCATGAACTGCTTTCATTCCATTCATCCCCATTTTCTTTGCTTCCTCGGGATGTTCAATCAAAAAAATAATAGCATCTGAAATTTGAGTAGTATTATTAGGATTAACTAGAATTCCACATTGAGCGTCATTTATGTATTTACTAATTGGTGGTAGATCACTTCCAATCACTGGTTTTCCACATGCCATATACTCAAATTGTTTTGTAGGTATATTTTTATGAAATTTCGGAATCAAGTGAAGTAGTACTACTCCAAAATCAGAGCAATATATATATTCTGCTATGCGAGTATGAGAAATTAATCCTACAAATGAAACAACATCACTGATTCCATTTGATTTTACATATTCAATACACTTTTTTTCAAAATTGCGATTACTGAATCGTCCAACTAGTAATAATTTAATCGGAATATCTTTCTTATAAATCAGATTAATCGTTTTTAATAAATCAAGAATGCCCCTTTCTTCAGATAATCCGCCCACATAGATAAGTACATTCTCCGTAGAGTCCAATTTATCTTCCGGGATTGATTCATTGAATAAATCCATGCAGGGATAATTATATAGCGTACAAATTGGCCTATTAAATTTTTCATATCTTTTAGCAATATCACTATCCGCAGTAATAATCCCATCTGCAAATCTGCACAATAAAGGTTCTAAATGTAAGATAGTCATCAAAATTAATTTGTAGAATCCATTTGACATGGATACTACATCAGGATATGATTCATAAACATCATAGATAATTTTCTTTCCCGTAATTAATTTAATTAATAGTATAACAAAAAAAGTTTCAGGTTCGTGACAATGATAAACATCTGCTTTAGCTTGTAACGATTTTATAAACAATAAAGGTAATGCCAGAATTCGATTAAAGATTGTATTTTTTGTAATCTCAGAAACGTATTCTCGCTTTAAATTGAAATAATCACTTGCTTGAACATTATCCTTCTCTGTAATACTTGACAATGCACTTATAATATGGACTTCATATCCATTTTTAAGTAAACTCCTAGACTCCTTGTAATAAAGTCGATCATCGAATGATGAATGTTTTATAGAAACCATGCACACTTTAGTCACAAAATCACCTTTTTGCTAATTTCGAAAAAACAGAATATAAATTCAGGGCTAGAAATTTACCAAACGAATCATCGTTAATAAAATATATTGGATTCAAATTCCCACCAAATTTTCGGAAATATGACTCTATACTTTTTATATCCGACCCTTCAAAATCAAATTCATTTAAATTTAATACTTCTTTTGTATATTTAATGGATTCCCAAATTAATAACGACATTACACCACGATCATTGCCTATGTTTTCAGCAATTCCACCACCAATATAATAACTTCTTTTAGTATCCCATACCAAAAATAATGTTGCAACCGCTCTATCATTTAAATATGCTGTGAATATTTGACCACATTTTTTTTCATTACATGTACGAAAAATATTTCCCCATAATTTTGGATTTAGAATTTGATGATTTTGTCTTTCCATAGTACAATTATTTAATTCAATAAACTTATCAAGGTCTCCAAGCTTAATATTGTAATTTTGTTTACATGATTTGTTAATATCATTCCTTCTTTTTCGACTGAAATTCATCCAGACTTTATCTAAATCATCTAATGTTAAAACATAAGTGTAATGAATTCCAGTAATAAATTTAGACCATTTAAAGGGCTGTAAATCAACCTTATTATGACCAAAAGAATAGTGCAAACATAACCCAGATTCTTTTAAAATTTTAGCAAACCCAATATTTATTTTTTTATTCCAAGATATTTTTTGATCTAATTTAATATTGCTTTTACTAATAAAAATGGATCCTAGATAAGGTGTTAACTTGGGTAAATATACAAATTTAAATCCAAATTTGTGATGAATTGGAATAGGCATCGCTGCAACTAAAGAACCGCCTTCAAATGCACCGCAATATACAACATTAAAATTATTAGTATCTGTATTGCAAAATATGTCTAACCACCAAGTCTTGTGAAATATTGTCCCTTCGTTAGAAACATCTACTAAGGCATCATATTCAAATAAATTATTAGTATCAAGTAATTTAATATCCATCATTCCACCAATTCCAAATTTCAGCCCCATTTGTCATCCAAGCATTTTTTTCATAACAATATTTTAAGATTTTTTCATAAAGAAGAGACCAACTCGACCTAAATGGATTATCAAATACATTGTTATGCCACAAAATAGTTATTATGCCATTATTTTCCTCAACAATATCAATGAGCTTTTTAGCATAGTTCCATGCATCTTCAACAGAATCAGCAACATCAAACAAAGCAACATCCATTACGGCTAAAGGAATCTCCAAAATATCAATTTCTTTATTTTCGTTCAAATCATAAGGCTTAAATGGATGACACATACCATTACGAAATCCAACCATATCGCTATATCCAAAAGTAGTGTCATACTTAAAACCAGCTTTTGATAGTATTTTCCATGAATCAGGAGTTTTGAATCTGAGATAATGGTTCCTAAAACCTATTATATTCTTACCTAAAACAGACTCCAATCTTCTTTTTTCACTTAGAATCTCATCGAGATTATTATATGAATAATAGCCACCATGCAAACCTACTTCCCATCCATTGTCTACAATAAATTTTAATTCATTTTCAATGTCTTCAATATTATAGCGAAATCTTCTTGGATCGTTTTCTGAAGCAATAAAATAAAATGATGACTTAGCATCGTATTTAGCTTCCAACTCCATTATTTTTCTGAAATTAATATAAGGAGAGTTAGTTCTACCTGTTATCTTCCAAGATACTTGTTTTTTTAGCTCCTTGAGATTTAATTGTTTAAAACAATAGAAGGAAGATAATAACGTATGTGTTAATGGTGGATAGATATCATCAATGTCATGAGTTAAACAAACAGCAAATTTTCTATTATTAGGATATTCTACTTGAAAACCATTTTGAATTAAATATTTTGAAACATTTGGATTTGATACATCTTTATGCATACTATAAGAATAGTTGAATCGTTCATGAGAATCTAACTGCTTTGGCGAATATTCCTCTTTTTTAGAGAATTGCCCCCATATTTCAGAATTACTCTTTAGAATATTGTACATATCTAGCAAACATTATCACCAAGCCTAAATCTATTTCAGTATTTAACAATATTTACTAACAAACTCCACCATGAAAGAAGTGACATCTATTTTATCTTTTAATAATTGATTTCGCTTCTCATTCCACTCATCATTAGTATTTGGATTTTTAGCTAATTCAATTGCTTTTTCAAGAGCATCTTTTGAATCTTTGTAGCTTAGCATGAGGCCATACTTTTCTTCCAATTCAATAAAATTTCCCATCGTGCCTGCAAGTGAAGATATATATATTGAGGGAGTACCCAAAACAGCACTTTCGACTGCAGTTGTACCGCCATCCCCCACATGTAGAGTAGCATAATGCAACAGATCATGCAACTTCTCAGGAGATACTTTTATCTTATACTTTTCAAATTCAGGGCCAAGATCTGATTCAGAAGTTATCAGAACACGACCATATTTTTCGAGTTCTTTTACAAATTCAATCTTGTTCTCTATACCATGATGACCAATATCATGGCAAGCACCCCAAGAAACAAATCTCAGAACAGTGAATGGATCTCCTTCTTGGAGTCCAATTTCACTGAGAACTTCTGGGTTTGGTTTGAAGTAGTTAGGATGAAGGTATGCGAGTTCATGATAGCCATCATAACGAATCTGCTTTTTACCAAGGTCTTTATTATAAGAAGATGGAGTTACAATTGAATCCGAAAATGGATAAGTGATCATATCTGCCAATTTAGTGTGCTCCGTATCTGTAAATACGATAGATTTCACATTCGTAACACTTGAAACATGAGCCGCAATCGTACTGGCAATACCCATAACAATATCAGGCTTGTACTCCCTCACAAATTTCAACATTTGTAAATCTCGTTTTACAACTTCGAGAATTAACTTGTACCCGGTTGTCCTTTTACAAGTAAACCTATATTTTAAACCATAATTTTCAAGCAATTTTAGTGTTACTTCCTTGTCACCTGCAGTAATAATGATTTCATGGCCTCTTTTTTCCATTGCCCATACGAAATTCTTAAAAAAATGTACATGAGCAGGATGAGAAATGTCTATAATAACCCTCATTAAATATCAACCTCCGAATCTAGCTTCTTAATTACCTTTGCAGGCACTCCAACAGCCAAACTATTAGCAGGAATATCCTTATTCACTACTGCACCTGTGCCTATAACTGAATTATCCCCGATGTCAACGCCCTGAATGACGATACAACCGGGTGCCATCCAGACACCTTTCCCGATATTAACAGGAGCTTCGCTGCGAGGGTATTTGTTACGAAGAGGGAAAGTTCCTCTTGAATGGGCTGAAATGATACATCGATCTCCAATCTCGGCATAATCGTCTATTGTAATGAGTTCTGGGTGAATGCGGTCAAAGACCACTTCATAGCCGATATAGACGTTCTTTCCGATGTTGACTCCCCTCATTCGGTGCAGATTTACACGCCATGAAGGTAGTGGGAAACTTGATGCAAGCCTTTCAAGGAACCAATTCTTGAGGAATCTTATTCCAAATGATATCTTATTGCTTTTATAATAATCAACAACTTCATCATAGGATACTTTGTCTCTTTCAGATATCATGAAAATACCTCAATATTTATGGAACCCTTCTCCTGTTTTGAAACCAAGGTTTCCTTCATTGACTTTTTCGATCAGCAGTTTTGATGGAATGAATTTGTCATCGTTGAAACCTTCAGACATAACTTCCAAAATGGACAGACAAACATCGAGTCCAATAAGATCTGCAAGTTCAAATGGACCCATAGGATGATTAAGACCAAGCTTTATTGCAGAATCTATGTCTTCTTTTGTAGCGACCCCTTCTTCAAGCATCTTTACTGCTTCATTTATCTGAGGTAAAAGATATCTGTTAACGACAAAACCCGGACAGTTCTTTACGATTACCGGTTTTTTGTTCAGGTCCATTGAGAATTGAACGATCTTGTCTTGAGTTTCAATAGAAGTTTGCTTTCCAATGATAACTTCAACGAGATCCATTTTTTGAACAGGATTAAAGAAATGCATACCAATGAAACGATCTGGCCTTAGACTCACATCCGCAAGAAGATCGATGGAAATTGAAGAAGTATTTGTTGCGATAATGGCATCTTCTTTACAAACAGAAGACAATTGAGCTAAAACCTCTTTTTTTATTCTAATATCCTCAGATACCGCTTCAATGACAATATCACAATCATAAAGATCAGAGTAATCGGTCGTGACTTCTAGATTGGTTAGATATTTTTCAACCTCTTTGTCAGAAAGTTTCTTTGAAATATGCTTTTTGATTTTATTAGAGGCCTGAGATCGGTTCTCATCGGAACGGGTCTTTAGTATTGTTAAATATCCATGCTGCAAAACATATTCAGCGAGCTGAGAACCCAACAACCCACTGCCGATTATACCGATCTTGAGCTGACTGAAACTTATATCATTTAACTCAAAGAGATCCCCCATCTCGTATTTCCTTGATGATTTCTGAATAAGTCTATTACTGTTCTCATCTTCAAGCAGATAAACATAATAAGGAACTGATTCAGAAGCAATTGAAGGTACATTTACTTCGGTACACCCTATAACCTTATAGTCAGATGGATCTGAAACCGTCAGTTCGTTGCCACAAAATATACAATTTTCCAGAGGGTAACTCCAGGACTTTTCACATTCTTTACAATGATAGTGCATATTTTATCCTCTCATTATTGTTATTCCTGCAGTTCCGCCGATACCACCAATGTTTTGAGCCAATCCAACCTCATGATCCGAGATCTGCCTTTTGCCAGCTTCACCCCTAAGCTGAGTTACAACTTCAAATATCTGGGCCAGACCTGTAGCACCGATAGGATGGCCGTTAGCCTTCAACCCTCCATCAGTGTTGACAGGAATTCTGCCATCAATGCTAATATCACCATTTTCGATCATATCACATGACCTGCCAGGCTCACACAGTCCCAGATCTTCCAACGCTATTAGCTCACTTATCGTGAAACAATCATGAACCTCTACAATATCAAGATCATCTGGATTTATACCTGCTTCAGCATACGCTTTTTTAACAGCCGTCTTTGTTGCATTGAACGAGGTCAAATCCTTTCTTTGGCTAATAGAAATAGAGTCAGTGGATACATGAGAACTCAGTATCTCGATATCCCTATCAGAGCACCTGTCTTTAGAGATAATAGCTGCAGCCGCACCATCAGAAATAGGACTGCAATCAAATAGATTAATAGGAGATGCAACAATTGGAGATTGCCTTATCATTTCCATACTTACGTCCTTATATGAAAAATGTGCCAATGGATTCAGGTTTGAGTTTTTATGATTTAGATAAGATACTTGTTCAAGAACATCGTGTCCAATTCCATATTTAAGCATATATTGTTGAGCTATCAATGCATATGATGCAGGAAAGATCAATCCATTCTGATAATCGAGAATATTATCTGCTGCCATAGCAATAGCATCAGTAGGATTCATATATTTGGAGTCGGTCATCTTCTCCACACCGACCACCATTACATTTGAGAACTGACTAAGACTTTGAATTGCCTGATTCAAAGCGACACTGCTTGAAGCACAGGCAGTCTCAATCCTTATTATGGGAATGTTCATATCTGGAAGTAAAGATGCAATAGCCGAATTAAGATGCAACTGGCCATTAAGAGGACCGCCTAAAAAGTTGGAAACATATATAGCATCAATATCAGTAATGTCTATAGGACCATCATTGATAGCATTATACATAGCCTCGTATGCAAGCTCTATCAATGATTTTGATAAAACTCCAAATTTAGTTCTTCCGATTCCTGTTATGTACATATTAAACCTCATATATCAACTATAATTTTCATTAAGACAGTCGAACGTAACATTTTTTAACTTCTTCATAATGTATTTGATCCGATTCTCAACAACATTCCCCTTAATAGCCCAATACATTGGTCTACCTTTACCAATCTGAGGGAATTTTTCATACGAAATATCAATAGGATGGAAATAGAACACTGTGTTTCCTCGCTTCAAGCTCTGTTTGAGACCTTTTAACATCATATGAGCTCCGAGGAAACGGAGCATTGGACCACCTGAGGTTGGTACTTTAAACCCAGCAACATCGTAGTATGCCCAAGGATGTTCGACAATATTTCTTTTTGGTCCTGTGTTCAGTGAGCCACTTTCACTATGATATGGATACGTTGAAACGCCTTCCAGAGTGGAATCGGTCTTATTGTAAATTGAATTTACACAGACTGAAGAATCATATTTGAAGCCAAGCTTTTCGAGAGAATCTAACATCCAGCCGCCTATGAGGGCATTTGGTGCTCTGTAACCTATTACCTCTTGACCGGATGCCTTCTCCAGGATCCTTTTGGCTTCAAGGGTGTTCTTTTCAAATTCTTCTACTGACATTAGAGGCTCTTTGGTCTTGGGATCGATCTTGCATGCATGATGTAGACCATGACATGCAATTTCATGGCCGCGTTCTGCAATGGATTCCACCAGACCGGGGTAATTATCAACAACATCAGCAACTACAAAGAAAGTTGCTTTGATGTTATACTCATCGAACAGATCCAGTACTCTTTTTGTTGGCTCGGACAAGTAATCATAGCGTTCGGTCCAGTTTTCGAAGAAATCATCCACATCTTTGTAGACCGAAAACGTAGAACCGCTAACCGAGGGAATATGATACCAATCTTCCACATCCACTGTTATTGAGAGAGAATTTTCCATCATATACCACCCACTTAATCAACCCGAACTAAATTATAAATCTATGTACACAAATCCCCATTATCTGTCAGTAGTTATCACGAACAGTTTTGCACCTGAGGTCTCGAACACGTACATGTTCGACCTTGCAGGGCTTGGCTTGTTCACCGTACTGATATAATGGCAACTCTTCAAGATTATTGTACCCCCACACGACCGATCAGGATTCATAACATGTTTTCTCGGAGTATCGCATCCCCTTGTCCGACTCCTGCATATCAAAGAACATCGCAAACAGGAGGAATTGCATACCTGAAAGGAACATTAGGGCATCCAGCAGAACATAGTTCATGTGGATTGCGATCCCACCCAGGGCTGCAAGGACCATGGACAGGCCAAAGACCACTCCAAAGGGTATCAGTAACATCGACAGGAGATAGAACAATACCAGGGGATGGAAGCTCATCACCATGTATTTAGTCTTAAGTCTCCAGAGGAAGCTCTTGAACAGCATTGCGGAAACCTTCACCATGTACGGACTGTACCTGATGGTGGAATTCTCCTCGCCATATCGCGAAGGCATGGTAATGTCCTTGGTCTTAAAACCAAAAGCATTCAGCCTCACGAGCATATGGTTGCAATAACCGTAGTAAGTGTAAACCTCATCAAGTCCGATACCGATCAGGGCCTCTTTAGAGATAGCCGTATAACCGTTCTGAGGGTCCATTATGTGCCAGTAGCCACTGCCGATCTTTGTCAGAATGGTCAGCACTGCATTACCGATCTTACGCCACTTGCTCATCCCTATATGGTATTCTATATCCATCAGGCGATTGCCCTTCGTATAGTCGGCCCTGCCCTCGATGATAGGGATAATAAGCTTGTACAACTGATCAGGGTTCATCTGGTCGTCGCCGGCCATCACGGCCACAACGTCCATATTCTCCCTCAATGCCTTCTTATAACCATTGATAAGTGCAGCACCCACGCCTTTATTGGTCTCGTGTGTTATCACGAACACCCTCGGGTCATCCAGTGTCTCGATGACCTTTGCAGTATTATCAGTGCTCGCATCATTTATCACATAGATACGGTCAACATACTGGGGAATACCTGCAACGGTATTCCTGATAAGCTTCTCTTCATTGTACGCAGGCACTACCACACCTATGCGTTTGCTTGCCAGCAACTCCCTTTTGACCGGATCGATTATCCTAATAGGCACTTCACGCACAGTAAAACCGGCATTGATAGCATCATCGATCAGCTCCATCTCAATACCATCACCTGCCTTTGTGAACTTGAAAGCATCAAGCGTCTTTGAAGAATACGCACGGAACCCACTGTCCATGATAAGCCGGGCATCGCTTGCAGCCTCCGCAATCTCGAAAGTAGTATCAATACCACTGCCTGATGAAGTAACATAAGCACCATTCACAACATCCGCATCTTTTGAGAGCACAGGATTCAATATGGCAGGGATGTCATCAGGATTGTGAAAACCGTTAGCATAGATGGTCACAAGCACAGTTGGGTTCAGTTTCTTCGCGGCTTCAAACGCCGTTGCCAGTGCAGCAGCCTTGCCCAAATTCCCCCCATGCCTGATCACCCGTGCACCCATATTAGTAGCAATATGAGCGGTAGCATCGCTACTACCATCATCAACAAGAATTACATGATCGACATAATGCTTCGTCCTTTTAATGATGTTCTTGATATGGACCTCAGCATTATATGCAGGAATGGCTGCCACCACGGTCATTGCCATACCTCACATTCATTTATTAGATAAGTATGAATTATAATTAGATTAGTAGATACAAAATTACACATAATCAGGCCACCTCACCAGAAAGGAAATATGGGATTTAAGATATATAAATATGGCTATCAATGATTTCATATTTCTTTTTTCAATGACTTCAAACAAAATATAACCGAACCCCTTAAATATATTTAGCGTATTGGGAACACCTCGGGTGTAATGGTGGTAATCCAAAAAGAAGCGCCCATTGGTGGTAAGTAGTATAATCAGCGTAGAGAAGACCTGCCCTGTTTGTGGCAGTAAGTTCGTGGTGGATAAAAGCGTAGCTGAAAGGGATCTGTGTTGCACGCCCGGGTGTTTTTTGAAGAGTACGAGCAGTGGTTTGCAGGGGAATTGTGTGCAGGTTTGAGAGTTTTTACCTCATGGATATTATTGCTCAATTATTCACATTTCGTGCATGTAAAAACGATTTTGAAATTATAAATTGCTAAGATCACACGGATATACAAGATAATCCTTAAATATACATAAGAAGTTATATACTTAAACAAGTAAACCGGGATTTTATTAAAATAATTTATTCATATGTAATTATGGGTGGTAAATATGGAAAATAGTGATAATAGTTCGTCAAAGCGCAACATTCTGGTTACTGGCGGTGCCGGGTTCATCGGCAGTCACATTGTAGACCGATTATTAAAAGATGGAAATATTGTTACTGTTTTTGACAATCTTAGCTCTGGAAAAATGGAATTTCTGGAACATCATATAGAGGACCCGAATTTCACTTTTATCAAAGGTGACCTGCTGAACACAGCAGAGATACAGAATGCATGTAAGAACAAGGACCTCGTTTTCCACGTAGCCGCTAACCCCGATGTAAGATTGGGAGTGTCAGATACAAAGGTACACTTCGACCAGAACATCACTGCAACCTACAATGTACTGGAAGCCGTCCGTATCAATGAGGTCAAGAACATTGCTTTTACATCCACATCCACTGTATATGGAGAGGCAACGATCATCCCAACACCTGAGAACTATGGACCTCTCGTACCCATCCCTCTACGGTGCATCCAAGCTAGCCTGTGAAGCCCTGATCACATCCTACTCACACACATTCAGTATACGATCATGGATATTCCGCTTTGCCAACATCATAGGTGACAGAGGAACTCACGGAATAATCGTGGATTTCATTGAGAAGCTCAAGAACGATCCTAAACAACTTGAGATCCTGGGTGATGGAAAACAATCAAAATCATATTTACATGTTAATGAATGCGTGGATGCGATCACTTTTGTTATAGAAAAAAGCAACGATGAAGTGAGCATCTTCAACGTTGGATCAGAGGATGCAACCAACCCAACAAGGATCGGAGAGATAATCGTTGAGGAAATGGGACTTAAAGATGTTGAGTTCAGCTATACAGGCGGTAGCAGAGGCTGGAAAGGAGATGTCCCAATAATGATGCTTTCGATAGATAAATTGAAAAATATGGGATGGGAACTCGATTCCGGCTCGGAAGATTTTGTGAGAGACACTGTGAGATCGCTGCTTGAGAATTCTTGAAAAGAGTGGAGCACAATGCAACTGATAAAAACCGGAATTGAAGATCTTTTTATTCTTGAATCAAGAGTATTTGGTGATGATAGAGGATATTTTTATGAAAGTTATAACAAGAATACTCTTGACGCTTTAACAAAGAAGAAGTATGTTTTTGTCCAGGACAATGAATCAAGATCATCTTACGGAGTTATCAGAGGCCTCCATTACCAATTAAATCCATACAGCCAAACGAAACTAGTCAGAGTTTTACAGGGAGCTGTTTATGATGTGGCTGTGGATCTCAGAAAAGATTCGCCTACATTTGGAAAATGGAAAGGTGTCGAACTTACAGCAGAGAACAAAAAACAGTTCCTGACCCAAAAGGATTTGCCCACGACTTTTCAGTGCTGAGTGAAACTGCGGTCTTTGCCTACAAGTGTGATGAATTCTATAACCCTGAAACAGAAGCAGGTATTGCCTATGATGATCCTGATCTTGGCATCGACTGGAAGATCCAAGAAGAGGATGCAATCCTGGCTGAAAAGGATAGACTTTTGCCTGTGAGCGGAAGCCAATGCCCTTAGGAATAATTTCGGATGTCAGAGAACTCATCTTAAAATGTATGAAAAAAAGCGTAAATGTACACTTAATGCATTCCCACATACACATATCATACACATCCCCAAAAAAAAGACACGATTTTATATCAGTCTGCCATACAATAATTCATGGGACGAGAATTTTCAGACAGGGATAAAGAGATCTTCAACAAGCTTGCACCTGAGAACGGCGGTACGCACATGTCCCCCATGGGACACCCCTATCCGTTCATATTGAGGCCGATATCCCACAAGTTCGTGGAGGATGCGGACGACTTCAGGGAACGGCTTGAGAGACTTACCGGGGAAGAGCTTGACTATCTTGTAGGGCTTGCTCTGGAAGGAGAAGAGGACATAAGGTCCCTTGAGGATGAGGACGTGGACACTTTCTTCGAGCTTGTGGAAGAGAAGGTCTCAAAGGAGCGGGCAAAAGAGTTGCGTCTCCATCTGGGGATGGCATGAAGCAGCTGCTCTTCGGGACGGCAGGTGCCCCCCTAAGCTCAAAGAAGAAAGGCTCCATTGATGGGATCAGGCGGGTAAAGGAGCTTGGGCTTGACTGCATGGAACTGGAATTCGTGCGAGGGGTTCGCATGAAAGAAGAGACCGCTGCAAACGTTAGGCAGACCGCCGGGGAAGAGAACATAGCTCTCAGCGTGCACGCACCCTATTACATCAACCTCAACTCCGCCGAAGCAGAGAAGATAGAGGCCAGTCTCGAACGTATATATCAGTCCGCACGCATCGGGGCTCTATGTGGGGCCTCATCCATCGTTTTCCATCCGGCCTACTACCAGGGCCAGAGCAGTGAAAAAGTGATGGAGAAGGTCACCGGGCTGCTCGAGGGTCTTACTTCAAGGCTGACTGATGAGGGCATCGATGTGGTGCTTCGCCCGGAGACCACCGGCAAAGCCACACAGTTCGGCGATCTGGAGGAGACCCTGATGATGGCATCAGCCATCGAGGGGGTAATGCCCTGCATAGACTTCTCCCATCTGCACGCACGCAGCTGCGGAGAGTATAATACAATTGAAGAGTTCCGAAGCGTTCTTGAGAGCGTGGAAAATACCCTGGGAAGGAATGGGCTGGATAACATGCACTGCCATGTCTCAGGTATAGCATATGGAGAGAAGGGGGAGAAGAACCATCTGGTTCTTCGTGAGTCGGACCTTAACTATATAGACCTCATGGCAGTATTCCAGGAGTACGACATAAAAGGTCTTGTGATATGTGAAAGCCCGAATCTCGAAGAGGATGCCCTGCTTTTGAAAAGCACCTTCGTGAACTGACATCCATAGGAACGGTGACTAAAGGACAAATGGGTCCCATAGAAATTAAAAATATTCCAGTCGAAACCATTATTTACTAACAGAACAACAATATAAAACTTAGAAGACATTATCAAATATAATGACAAGTTCTGTGAGAAACAGGCGGAGCATGTCGAAAAGGTGGTACCTATGAGCAGATTATGCACTGGAGTAACGTTAGTTTTAGCCCTATTGATCACATTCTCATTCATAACAGTGGCATCTGCAGATGCCATGAATGATGAATACATAATGGAAATAAGTATTGATGACAACCATGTCAGTTTTGCCGATCATAATGGCACGGCAGAAGGCAACTGGATCGCCTTAAGCGGAGGAAATAGCTTCAGGATACCCGAACCCTTCACATGCACCTACAACGGTGTGAACAGTAAGAACGCTGTCATAAAGGGAAGGAACGTCACCGTTGACCTTAACGTGGACAGTTACACAGATCACGTCATCACCTACCCCTACAGCACCCACCAGATGTACGTGGCAAAGGACGGAATGGACGATGTATCATTCACTTTCCACGGCTCCGATCACTTCGCTAACAGAGAAGTGGACGTATATCTTTTCAACTCATCCATGGTCGACCTGAAACACCTCCTTGATGACCTCATGGAAGGAAACACAGCAAGTGCTCAGGCCCTCTATGACAACTCACAGGAATCAAAAGCTGTCCTTGATGGCAACGGAGACATGTCAATGACCTACAAAGACATGGAACCCGGCTGCTACTCAATAATGATCATCCATGCCGATGACATCACCGAGGAGAACATACTGCTCTCTACCACCGCCTTCGAGGTCCTCGACTACGAGGCCGATCTGAAGACCACACGCAACAGCAATAACGTTCAGCTCGACATCAGTATGAAAGATGCACCTGATGAGACCTACACCTACGGCGCGATCCTCATAAAGGAAAGCGCTTACACCACCGATGTCCGTGTGGAGTTCGATGGCACCCAGAAAGGATTCGATGTGATCATTAACTCTGATCGCATAATAGAGGGGTTCGACCTTGTCGACATGTCCAAGGACGACATTGACGGTGCAGAATTAGAGGAATGCCTCATCGACATCTTCGGAGAAGACAACATCTCCATAGTCTACGAAGCGGTATATGGCAACAATGCAACATTATATGCAGACACCACCGGCCTTTCCGAAGGGGATTACCTGGTATTCGCAGGAGTTACCTCCGACTATGAAATGGTCGCCTTTGAACAGGATGAAATGTACATCACCAATGAAGGAATTGGCCTTTTTGGAGATTCGGGCGACGAGATATATATAAATGACACAAAGAACGGGATACGCGTGATCATTGGCCTGGACCAGAGCTTAACGAATGGTATGCTCCAGATCGAGAAACAGACAATGCTCCAAGGCTTCACAGATCCGCTGTTCAATACCTCTGACGGTTTTGTCACATTCACAGAGAACGACCCCCTCAGCAAAGCAATGGGCTACGCCTACATCTACTTCGACTACGAGGACAGTGCCCTGAACGGACTTGCCGAAACTGACCTGAGGATCTACTGGTATGACGAGAACAACAGCACCTGGATCTCACTTGAAGGAGCTGGGAACCCGTCATTCTGCCTTGAGACCGGCCAGAACACCACAGATAACTACATATGGGCCAAAGTGACCCACTTCTCCACATACGCAATTGGCATACCTGATGCAGGACAGATCTACTCACGAAATAGAAGAAGCTCCCCCTTTGGAAAAGCCATGATCAAGGAGCTGTTCAACACCCCTGAAGAACCAAAACGGAATTTACAGGAACCCATAATATATGGACCGCAAGATCCAGGAAATGTACAGAGTCCTCAAACTCTCGGCACAGCTGAAATTAAACCAGCAGATGGGGCCCTGAAAGGATTGCTCCCCACAACAATTATAGGAGCAATGGCACCACTAATATTGATTGGATCATTCCTTCTGGTTAGAAGGAAAAAGAACAATTGAGAAGTGGAAGAGATCATCATGATCTCTTTTATTCAAAAACGTGTACAAAATTTCAAAAGGTATATATAACATACAACAATTTGTATAATTGGTGACAGGAGACGGTACAAAATGCTTACAAGCATAATTTCAACAACAAGCGCAGCATCATCTACTGCGGAATCAATGACAACAGGAATAGGTTTACCCGAGTATGGAGTACTTGCAGTGGTGACACTCATATTCTTACTCTCTGCAAAAGAGATATTATCAGCATCCAATTACTGGAAGAAGTCGGTTTGTGCATCCCTCGACATGAGCATATTCCCACTACTGGTTGTTTTTGCAGGAATTGTCATATTCAAAGTTGCAGAGATGATCTGATCGAAGTAAAAATAAACCTTCGATCGTATTTTCTTTTTTTAATTTGACCTACACCTTTTGAACTGATGTTGTAGTGGACCCGTACCTCAGTTTGCACTGTTTTGTATCAATGGTTTGAGCCCTTTCAAAATTGACCAGACAACTGAATTTATTCACACCCAAACCCAAGTTATATAGAGTTCCATTGAATACCGATCAAGGACCTCGCAACAATATCACAAGCAAACGGGTGTGCCAAGAGGAACAATTGTGAATATAGGTTTGCAGTATGGTGAACTACTCCACGCTTACGTATGGAGCTTCTTGCTTCATCCTTTGAACCATCGTTCACAAGTCCACAAGCCCTTCCCCTCGTTCCGAAGGTGTCAAATATTTAATAGATTTTGATGTTGAAGTGCAAACTTCTTGATATTGATCGCGGCATTAATATCCCTGTCGTGTTCTGTATTACACTCAAGACAGCTCCAATCTCTATCTTTCAAGGTCATTTTACCATTATGATGACCACATACACTACATAATTTTGAAGATGGCTCAAATTGACCTATCTTTAATAGTGTCTTCCCGTACCAATCTGCTTTATATTCGAGTTGTCTAAAAAACTCACTCCATGAAACATCACTGATCGCTTGTGCAAGACAATGGTTTTTTATCATACCCGAAATATTCAGAGTTTCTACTGCAATTGCTTGGTTCTCGCTTATGAGTTTAGAAGTAGTTTTGTGCAGGAAATCAGTTCTCTGGTTTCGGATTTTTTCGTGGAGTTTTGATACATTATGTCTGGCTTTATTTCGGTTCTTTGAACCAATTTGTTTCTTACTCATCCGCTTTTGTAAGATCTTCAGCCTATCCATACTATTTCGAAGGCATTTGGGATTGTCAATTTTTTCACTATTGGAAAGTATAGCGAAGTGAGTAAGTCCAACATCTATTCCCAATGTTGATTTTTCATCGAACATTTCTTTTTCAGGCAATTCGTTTCCATCATCTACTAGAATACTGATGTAGTATTTTCCAGCAGGTGTTCTGGATACCGTAGCGGTTTTTACTTTACCTTCAAACTTTCGATGTAACTTTGCCTTTATTGGTTGCTTCAACTTCGGAAGTTTGATCGTATCAGTTTCGAAATCCACTGAATAATGTTGTGGTATCTGGAACGATTGTACAGGATTTTTCCTTGATTTGAAATTAGGAAATCCTTTCTTCTCCCTGAAAAAACGAGTGAAAGCAGATTCGAGATTGATAAGCGTATTCAATAACGATTGAGAATTGACCTCTTTTAACCATTCATTGTTTGGTTTCAGGTCATGAACAAGTCGATGCTGTAATTCGAATCTCGACAAGTGTTCCTTATCAACTTCATACGCTTTGTTCTTCTGCTCTAAAGCCCAATTATACGTAAACCTACATGCACCAATATGTTTTATAAGAACCTCGGTTTGAGATTCAGAAGGGTACAGGCAGTATTTGTAGGCTTTAAGCATCAATACACCATATTTTTTAACAATATATTAATGTTTTGTAAAATGATGTTGTATGTGGATTGTACGCCTTTCATCCCACATAAAATCGAAGATTTAATGTGCATGTTTGATATTCGATTTAACATGCCCACCTTGCGGAAGGGGACTTCTCGGCTGAAAGTTAAAATAGCTCCCGATGCACAGAAAACCCCTTCTATTTCTGCCCTTGCCCCAAATACTCACGTTTATGGGTTCATACCAGATGAGGCAGAACCCCGAAAAGGAATACATTGATAAAGCCGTGAGTAACGCTCACAAGGAAAAGGCTTCTGCTTTTCTGATACATGGAACCCAGCAATATACCTGCAAGGGCCGTGAAAATGATCTCATAGGGAATGCCATATCCAGAGTGCATAATTCCGAAAAGGATACTTGCAAGGAAAAGCCCCCGATAGTTACCGATCATTTCCTGTAATTTCGTTTGCAATATTGCCCTGAAAATTATCTCTTCAAAAAAACCTACAAAAAGGACCATCACCAGAGAGAGCTTGAGCAAGTTGAAAAATGAAAGGTCAGGAATGAGATATCCAGGTTTGATGATCGTGAACTCGCCCACTGCAATGACCAAGCCTACCAACAGAGCAATAGGGATTTCATAATACTTTATAGCCTTCCTCAACCCCAGATACTCCCAATCAAGCCCCTGGTCCTTCGCCAGAACATAGATCGGTATCAAAAGGGGGGCATAGATGAACACATAAGAGTATAATGTCAGATCAAAGAACACCGGCATCGAAAGGTTCAATATACGCAATAGGGAAAGCAGAATGAAAGCACGTAACAAATACTGTTTGTCCACATCATTGATCACAATGGTCAATGAGGTCAGGGCCACCAGCAAAATGATATGCACCCATGTAGAGAACTTTGTATACCCCAGGAACAATGAAAGCTCGGCCAGGATTATTACCAGGGAAGGGATAACGATCGTCAAAAACTCCATATTGAGGACGCTTATGCCGTTGCTCTTCTGAAGGACATCGCCCTCACCAATAGTTACAAACTCGTCATCTAACCCCATATTAGCCCTCCACCACATCGATCCAGAGATGAAGGTCCCGATATGGAACCGTCATATTACCATCTTTATAGAGCAGGAACTGTAACTTCATATCATCCCCGACACTTTCCGGCGTAAATGACAGCCCCTCCTCCCAGGTGTCATTATGCCCAAGGCTTATGAAAAGCCGTTCATGCTCCACAGAGGACGAACCGTTCTCAAGCAATAGCTCCATGGAATAATCAGTAACCTCATACTCATGGTTCACCACACCAACGATCACATTGCCGCTCTGCCCCAATGTGAAATTCACAGGATAGCCATCAGCCATACCATCCATACCAAGGATATAGAACTCGGTGAACTTCTCGCCTTCCTTTGGTGTCACCACCACATAAGCAAGGGTAACTATCGAAGCGATTATGGACAGCACAAGGATGATAGAAAGGATCCTGTCAAGTCTGTTGTCCGGTTTTCTTGACAGCTCTTCCCTCAGAGAAAGATAGGTAGCATTGAACGGAACGCTGAACTCCTCACCCTCTGGCAAGACACGTCTTCTAAACACCGCCACCACGCACATTGCAATAGTAAAGAACGACAACGAGACCAGAATAGGCAATAGTCTGATCCCCCACGGAGTATAATTAAGACCAAGTCCGATAAGAGGCACTACTGCAATACTCAGACCAAAACTAAGTGCAACCCTCTCGATCCCGTCAAGGTCATCCTTCTTAGGGAAAAGAGCTGCAATAAGCGCATAGCCCGGCAGGAAAAGAACCATAGGCAAACCCAGGATAGTACGTATAGCAGTATCGCTCAATACCGGTAGCAGTATGAACACACATGTCAGTAATACCATTGCAACAACGATCTTGATATCAGTAGGAACATTATTCCGATCAGCCATTTTGATTTCTCTTTAATATTGATTGTAAGTGCCCTACATTTTGTTCATGTATTATAAACATGTTTAAAGGACATATTACAGTACTTAACATGTAACACATATATAAAATTATACCATAATATATATAATACCTGATTTTAAACCGATATTCGAAATCCTTAAGCATTGTAACAACCTCAAAGAAGGAGAGATATACTTAAAAATATTATTAAAAGCAAAAGATATTGAACATTTCCTGCAACGTTCAATACCGCTCATAAAATTATCAGATGGTAGTACATATGACCAAGACCACAAAAATATGCTTACTCGTGTGCATCACACTAAGCCTTTTCCTATTGATCCCTTCCGCAGTTGCTTTCGAGATAACGCCCATGAACCCTACAGTTGGCGAAGAGATCATAGTGACAGGAGACTCAACAACAAGCTCGGTACCTGCAAAGATAGTTTTCACTAAGACCGTCCCTGTAGAAGACGGGGAATATCTTTATTATGTTGGCAAGGTTGCCATCCCTGACGGACCGAACAAATTCATTGTAGAAGCAAGCAATGTAGAGGACCTGAAGGTCAAAGCAAAGCTTATGTTCTGGCTTACAGCAGGCCACCCCTCTGCGACCAATGGAAAAGCATCCTATTCAATGTCGAACGTTCCCGAAGGGTCATACTCGATAAAACTGACAGGCATAGCCCAACCTGACGAAACGACCGTTGATATGAAGATCACCGCAACAAGCGAGATCCCGGTAAAGGAAGGCCGTTACGAATTCAAGTACTCGACCAGTTCCATGCCAGAAGGGGATTTCACACTGACCATCGATGGTGAGACAAAGACCATACAATTGAACCCCACATCCACTGAAGCAGAACCCTCAGGCGACAGTTCCAGCTCGGGCGGAAGCAGTGCCGGAACAAGTCCTGACAAAGACGCAAAGAATGTACTGACAACCGATTTTGTGAACCTGAAGGTATTTAGCGGCACACCTGTAGAACATCATTTTGAACGAACTGCAAATCCTGTTACATACATAAAGTTCACATCCGGCGTGACAGCAAATAGTGTCCCCGTCACCATAGAGGTCCTTAAGCAAACATCAGAGCTTGTAAAAGAAACACCAGAAGGAATGACTTACAAGAACCTGAACATATGGGTAGGCTACAAAGGATTCGCAGTCCCAAAGAACATAAAGGACGCAATACTGGAGTTCAATGTAAATACTGCATGGCTTGAAGAGAACAACATCGACCCTCAAAAGGTCTTCATGAAACATTACAACTCTGAAACAGATAAATGGGAAACCGTCCCGACAACATATATTGAGACAGTTGAAGGTATTGCTTACTATCAAGCAGAACCGGACTCTTTCTCACCCTTTGCCATTGTAGGGATGGAAAACAAGGAAACCCAGAAGAGCATTTATGACCTCGACACAGATACAGAACGATCGTATCAGGAGAGTTCAAGCCCGACCAAACAAACAATGGTCACCTCCAATTTGATCACCCTCATCGCAGGAGTGATAATTCTGGCAGTAACATTAGTGTTCTACAGAAAGAGCCATAAAAAAGAGTGAATACCACTCTTTTTCTTTTTTCTCATTAGTAACGCCCGGATGATCATGGGATCCTGAAAAAGTATCGATTACATCCCCTCTTCCCATAACAGGAACATGATAACAAGTTTTGCCATAATGGGCAATGCAATTGGAACTCAGAAAGATCTCCAATAGTGACCATGAACAGAACTTAACTAAAAGAAAGGTATAAAAACAAAATGTCATACAGGCAGAAATGGAAAAATGATATGAGCCTATTAAAGCTCAGTAATTCTCACATACCTCAAAGAAGTTCATGAACAACTCTTCCCCTTTCTGGGTATGAGCAACCTCAGGATGCCACTGCACCCCATAGATGGGCCTCTCTTCATGACGCATTGCCTCGATCTCACAGACATCTGAACGGGCGAGATGAATGAACTCATCAGGAAGCACTGTGACCTCATCCGCATGGGAAGCCCAAACAGAGGTCCTTGGCCCAAGTCCTTTCAGAATATCATCCTCTTCGATCACCTCAATGTCGATAGCCGCATATCCACCAAGCTCACCTGCACCGGTCTGTCCACCAAAGGTCCTGGCTATAAGCTGGTGTCCGAGGCATATACCAAGAATAGGAATGTCAATGCTCTCCACATATTCCTGACAGAGGCCAACACGCTCCATGGAAGGACCACCACTAAGAATGATGCCATCCGGCTCTTCATCAAGGATATCCTCTACTGGAGTGGTGTTAGCCACGATCTTCGTATCCATATCAAGGTCACGCACCGTACGATGAATAAGGTGACAGAACTGGCCATAGTTGTTGATAACAAGGATCTTTAACTCTTTCATGATGATCACACCGGTAAGGTCGATACTCGAAATATTGATGAATCTATATATAAGGCTATTCCACATTTCAAAAGGAAGCAAATAACAAAGTTTAAATATTAATCCGTGCTACTATGTCACATAGTAACACGGCGAATGCACATAACGATATTAACCAAATAACAGAGAGTGATATATATGGCAGAGATAGGAAAAAGGATACGAATTGAAAGAATTATGCACAGAGACAGCAGGAACATGGTCATCATCCCAATGGACCACGGTATGTCCGATGGACCTATCAGAGGAGTGATAGACATCGCAGATTCCATCAATAAAGTAGCCGAAGGCGGAGCTAATGCCATCCTCATGCAAAAAGGAATGGTCTACCATGGCCACAGGGGATACGGCCACGATGTAGGTCTCATAGTCCACATGAGTGCATCCACATCCCTTGGACCAGACCCCAATGACAAGGTCCTCGTCTGCAAGGTAGAGGAAGCAATGAAAATGGGCGCAGATGCGGTTTCCATCCATGTGAACATCGGCTCGGAAACAGAATCAGAGCAGCTCAAGAAGCTTGGTTCCGTTGCAGAACAATGTGACGTATGGGGCATACCTCTGCTCTCAATGATGTACCCCAGAGGAAAGAACATAACAGACCCTCATGACCCACAGATGGTAGCTCATGCAGCAAGAGTAGGTGCAGAGCTGGGTTCCGATGTCATCAAGACGGTCTACACCGGAGATGTGGACAGTTTCAGAGAAGTCGTCGATGGTTGTCCCGTACCGGTTGTCATTGCAGGCGGACCAAAAACAGAGACCGACCAGGAATTCCTGGAAATGATCAGCGGAGCCATGGAAGCAGGTGCAAGAGGAGTTGCAATCGGCAGGAATGTATTCCAGCACCCTGACCCCATAAAGATGACAAAAGCTATCACGCAGATCGTCCACCACAAGATAAGTGTCGAAGAGGCACTACAAACACTTAAATGATAAACTCCAAATGGCGTATAATATGAAGGACAAGACAATTTGGATAAAGGCCGATAAAGGCCACTGGGAAGCTCACAAGGACAGAATAACAACAGGACTTGAGTCCGGTGCCAATTGTGTGCTTGTAAACTCCGACGAAGTGGAAAAAGTAAGGGAACTTGGCGACATACAGGTCGCTGCATTTGCCTATGACGACAAGTCCGGTGCCGATATCGTTGTCGTGGGAAAGGGCGGAGAAGGAGACGGAACAAAACCATTATCTCCTGACCCCATTGGCTCCCTGGACATGGTCACTGCGATCCGATTGAAAGAAAAAGGATTGACCGTCGGAGCCTACGTAGTGATAAAGAACAAGAAATACGAAGAATTTGCTGCGGAGATAGGCAAAGAATGCGATTTCCTTATCATAGTCGGTACTGACTGGAAGGTCATCCCCCTTGAGAACCTCATTGCCGGACTTCAGGAAAGCAATGTGAAGATCATTGCCGGTGTTCGTGACGAAAATGAAGCAAAACTTGCCCTTGAGACCATGGAGCATGGTTCAGAAGGTGTCCTGCTTGACTCCGATGACCCCAGTGCCATCAAGGCCACCGTTGCAGTAGCAGAAAGTTCAGGCATAGAGGACCTTAAACTTGTTCCCGGAAAGGTCACAAAGGTCGAAGCTGTTGGAATGGGCGACCGCGTCTGTGTAGATACCTGTAACATGATGACCAAAGGTGAAGGAATGCTTGTGGGTTCACAGGCAAGCGGAATGTTCCTGGTACATTCAGAATCCGAAGAAAGCCCGTACGTTGCATCCCGTCCGTTCCGCGTCAATGCCGGAGCAGTTCATGCTTACATAAAAGTGGGAGACAGGACCAGATATCTTTCCGAGCTCAGCTCCGGTGATGAGGTTACCATTATCAATGCACAAGGAAAACAGCGAACCGGCATTGTAGGCAGGGTCAAGATCGAAAGACGGCCACTCATGCTCGTAGAAGCCGAAGTGAATGGAGAGATCATAAAGAACATCCTCCAGAACGCCGAGACCATCAAACTGGTGGACATAAAAGGAGAACCCATCTCTGTGGCCGACCTGAAACCCGGAGATGAAGTAATGGTCTACTATGAAGGCGGAGCAAGGCATTTCGGAATGAAGGTCGAAGAAACGATAATCGAGAAATGAGCGATGCTGAAAATAGGGAAGTTCGATCTGGAAGAAAGGGCAGCTATCGTCGCTGCCATCAGCAACGAACCTTTACAACAGTCCAAGACCGCAGCCGAACATGGTGCAGACATCCTTGAGATAAGGTTTGACCTGCTTGGGATAACTACCCCCAAAGAGGCTGCAGACATGTTGAGAATGGTCAAAGATAAGACCAGTCTCCCGTGTATTGCAACCAATAGGTTACAAACCCAGGGCGGAAATTGGGAAGGTACAGAAGAGAGCAGAATTGCCCTATTGGAAGATATCATGCATCTTACAGATGCCGTGGATATCGAGCTTGAAACAGATGAACATCTCAGGGACAGGATAGTCAAAAAAGCAAAAGAGGAAAGGAAGAGCGTAATAATATCCTCGCATGATTTTGAAAGAACGCCTGACAAAGCCACACTGAAGAGCATCCTTGACCACTCCCACAACGCAGGTGCCGATATTGCAAAACTTGCAGTGATGCCTGAGAATATGCAGGATGTACTGGACCTGCTGGAAGTGACACTGGAAGTTAACGCTGTCTGCACGATATCCATGGGACAGATGGGAAAACACACTCGCATCATTGCCCCCCTATATGGCTCAAAGCTTACCTATGCAAGCGTATCCGATGCAGTGGCACCAGGGCAATTGAAAGTGGAAGACCTGAAAAAAGCAATGGAGATGGTGGAATGAAGAAGGTGTTCGCGGTCCTTGGGAACCCCATAGAACATTCACTATCACCCATCATGCACAATTCAGCATTCGAGGCCCTGGACATGGACTGCACCTACCATGCATTCAGAGTTGAGAAGAACGACCTTGAAAACGCACTGCAGGGTGCAAAGGCCATGGGATTCGGAGGATTGAACCTCACAGTGCCCCTCAAAGAGACCGCCCTCAAATTCGTTGATGCAGATCCCCTTGCCGCAAAGATAGGTGCCATAAACACCATTGACCTCAAGGACGGTATCAAAGGTTACAACACTGACGGCATTGGTGCAAAACGAACTATCGAGGATGAAGGTGTCGAGATCAAGGAAAAGAATGTCATGATCCTCGGAGCGGGCGGTGCTGCAAGAGCCATCGCATTCACATTTGCAGAAGCAGGAGCAAGAGTTAACATTGCCAACCGAACCCCTGAACGTGCCATACAGCTCGCTGCAGAGATAGAGGATGCAAAAGGATACAGCCTTGACATAGTTGACAAGGGCCTTGATGAGATCGATATTCTTATCAATACCACCACTGTGGGCCTGGGACATTCCAATGGAACCCTTGTGAGCGCGGAGCAGATGCATTCAGACCTTGCAGTTTTTGATATAGTTTACAATCCGCTTATGACGAAACTGTTGCAGGAAGCGGAAACCGCAGACGCAAGACCGATCACAGGCATTATGATGCTCGTATACCAGGGAGCTGAAGCTTTCCGTATCTGGACTGGAAGAGAACCCCCCATCGAGATCATGAAGAGGACTGTCATGGAGGCATTGGATATATGAAAATGCTGATCATCGGCGGCACAGGAGAGATGGGGAAGTGGTTCACGAAGTTCTTTACCGATCACGGTTATGAAGTTGTGGTATGGGGTAGCAGCGGAAAGACCGAGATAGCAAAACAAATGGGAGTTGAATTTGCATCAGACCTTGACGATGCAATAAGAACCTCAGATGTGGTGGTCATCACAGTACCAATAGACATTACTGCAAATGTGATCAGGGAGACAGCTCCGAAGATGAAAGCCGGAAGCTTGCTGATGGACCTGACCTCCATAAAGGCCGAACCTGTCAGAGCAATGAGAGAAACAGCACCGGAAGGCGTTGAGATCCTCGGCACACACCCCATGTTCGGGCCATCCATTCCGACATTGCAGGGACAGATAGTGATAATGAGTCCCACCAAAGGACGATCTGAGAAGTGGTTCCCCATAATGCGAAACCTCTTCGAGGAAAATGGTGCACACATAGAGATCATCAAGCCCGAGGAACACGATAAGTTCGTCTCTGTTGTTCAGGGTCTGACACATTTTGCATACATAACAATAGGGAACACGTTCAAAAGCCTTGATTTTGATGTTAGTATGTCACGGCGTTTCATGAGCCCTGTCTATGAGATAATGGTCGATTTCGTTGGCAGGATACTTGGGCAGAATCCATACCTGTACGCGCACATACAGATGCAGAACGAACAGGTGTTAAAGGTCCATGAGACATTCATAAGTGAATGTAACATCCTCTCTGAGATAGTCAGGGAACAGGACATTGAAGCATTCTGCAACAAGATGACAGAGGCTGCTGCTCATTTTAAGGATACGCCATCCGCACTTCACCGTTCGGACAAGCTTATCAATGCGAAAATATCCGAATTCGAGGAGATGATCGCATCTGTGGGAGTCGAAAGAGGCCTTTACCATAACTACTCAGGCGTCACACATGTGGGAACGATAAAGAAAGTGACACCAAGAGCAGTGATAATCTCCAGGGGCGGAAAGGATGTCTACCTGAAGACAGAGAATGTCAGGTTGTACACCGAGAAGGAACTTAAGGATTGGAAAGTGGAAAATCTCCCCCATCCAAAAAGGGATATTTCGGTATTGATACCTGCAGAGGCCGATGCATCGGTATTTGAGAAGGTCATCGATAATGATGAAAGGATAGTTTCGACCGAGATAATTGATACCTATTCAGGCCTTTCTAATAACAGACTAAGTGTTACGTTCCGTATTACCATACTTGAAGAGAGCAACGCAACAAAGATGCAGGCCGATGTTGAAAAACTCCTCTGTGGACTTGGTTGTGAGATACGCGGATGAACCTCTCTTATATATGCTATGAGGACAGAACAAATAGCCACATAAATAGAACACTACCTACGGTGATTATTTGAAAACTAATAACAAAGGGCTTAAAGCTGCCAATGTGCTCCCCGGAGGCATCGAAAAGTATCTCCGATTCTACAAGATGGGATTGTTCTTCATTTCCGTCTTTGGAATATACCTGGGAATACAGGGACTTTATCTTATCATTGTAGAAAATAACTACATTCCAGGATTTTGCCTGTTCGGTGCAGCACTGCTGATATCACCACCGCCTATAGGGATATCCAATATGGTTGCCCGCAATCTCCATATGGAACTCACAATGGGAATAAAAGTAGGATTCTCCACACTATTGTTGGCGATCGCAGTCTATTTCCTTTAAAAAAAAGGGAATAAGATAAAAATAGTATATTGATGCCTTCCGGCATCACAAATTCTTTTTTAAATAAGACTGACAAGATCTTCAAGCGCAGCTTTTGGATCTTTGGCCTTTACGATGCCTGATGCGAGAAGCACACCAACTGAACCAAGTTCTATTGCAGCTTTAAGGTCCTCCCCTTTGGAGATACCTGCACCACAAAGCACCTTCACTGCTGTATCGATCTTCTCAACTGCTGCCACAGAGCCTGTTACAACCTCTGGGTCTGCCTTTGATACAGGAATTCCAGAGCCTATAAGTTCCGGAGGCTCAACTGCAACATAGTCAGGGCCTAATGCCGCTGCTGCGGCTGTTGTTGCAATATTGTTAGTACAGATTATAGTGCGAAGACCTTCGCCTTTTGCTGCTGTCACAGAAGCTTCGATGTCAGCAAGTTTCAGTCTGCACTCCGAGTGATTGATAAGCGTACCCACAGCTCCGGCATCCTTTATGCACTTTGCAAAAGCATGTCCGGTAAAACTGCCTGCTCCGACACCATCGAGATGCTGGGAATATACAGGAACATCGACCTGAGATGCAACCCTGTAAATATCACAAAGCTGAGGTGCGATAGCGATCTCGATACCGCTTGCTTCACCAACCTCTTTACAGGCACGAGCTATCCTTACGGCACCTTCTCCGGTACCTTCGAGATATGTCTTTAGGTTCAATACGATCAAAGGTTTCAAACTACCACCCCTAAAAAAAAAGAACGTGCGAAAGATCGCACGCTTAGAAATCGGTCATTATTCTGAACTGGTCGATCTCAGGCTTGTTCAAGCCTTCAATGAACTGGTCAGCTGCCTGCCTAACATCCTTTGAGTTAGTGATAGCCCTGCCAACGACAAGGATATCAGCACCTGCTCCAAGTGCATCAGAGATAGTGTCAACACGTACACCACCAGCGACTGCCACAAGGACCTTGGAAGAACGTTTCACTGCAAGTGCCTTGATACCTTCGATACTGCCCCATGCGTGAGCAGTGCCCTCGATGTCAATTGCACGGTGTAGTTCAACTATGTCAGGAAGTACTTCCAATTGTTCAAGGACAGCTACTGGATCAGGAGTGTTCAATGTATCCATAACAGCATAGATACCTGTCTTGTGTGCCTCTTCAATCACCTTGTTGAGTGTTGCGATAGGTGCAAGAGCGGATACTACAATAGCATCAGCAGTTGCATCAGCCACCATACGTGCCTCAAGGTTACCTGTGTCGAGGGTCTTAAGATCTGCAACGATGAACGCGTCAGGTCTGACCTCACGTATCTTGGAAATGACATCCACACCATAGCGTTTGATAAGAGGTGTGCCTGCTTCCAGTATCAAGTGGTCGCTCTTAGGGAGCTGCTTGATGATATTAAGGATAACAGGAAGGTTTGGATTGTCAAGTGCGACCTGCAAGTATGGAGCATCCCAAAGTTTTGAGATCTTGAATCCCATGACAGCGTGTGCAGCCCTGTCCTTCTCATGAAGAACTGTGTCAATGTCAGGGAAACCGTCAAGTGCGCGTTTAAGTGCCAATTTTGTAGCTCCGTAATTGTACCTGTAGATACGGTTATAGTCCACTGCCTGCGGGTGAATGAAAACGCTTGCAATAATTACAAGGTCTTCTGCCTTTTCCTTAGGGATCAATCCTTCTTCCACTGCATCAGCAACTGCTTTTGAAACAGCAGCCTGTGCAGGACCGAATATCTGTGAAGCCTGGTCCATTCCCTTAACGGTCACTTTTGGAACGATAAGTGTGGATGGCTTTGTAGGTAAGTTCGGGCGGATGACGGAAAGAACAGGAGTGTGGCCTGCAGAAAGCTGGGTCATTCCTGTTGCGAATGCCTGTCCTACCGGTCCCTCCTTATCCCCGATCATAAGATCAACGTGTGCGAGCTCTGGTGCCTCGCCAATTAGTGCTTCTCCGATCAACATCATAGTTATCAATGCGCTAAATTGCTATGACTATATATATTAGTTCTGATGCAAAATTTGCAGCAAGGCATAAAATATAAAAAAGGCATTCCTAATTCATTATATATATTTGTAGGACAAATGGAATAATGTGATAATAGATATATATAACCGCCTTATTAAAAAAAGGAACCTTACATTGATGTACCTATTATCCGCAATAGTGGCCACATATTTTGCAAGTTGGCTACCTGATTTTGAGAACCTCATCGGTATAGAAGGTGCCAGAATCAGTTCAGTGGTATCATTTGGTGCACTGAACGGATTTCTCCTGGGTCCTTTCTGGGGTGCTATCGCATCTTTTGCCGGCATAATAGGACATGTGATCATAAGAGATCAAAGCCCTGATATGTTCCATCTCCTCACACCGTTCTTCGTAGCAATGGCTTCCGTTGTGACAGGACTGTGCATTTCAAAAAGGGAGAAAGCTGCAATGGTATTGTTCAGCATACTTATCCTTGGGTGGTACATTACCCCAATAGGAAGGGAATTATTCTACTGGCCATGGTTCCACATTTTAGTTCTTGGCGGTTTTATCCTATTTCATCATAAATATCGTAACAGGACAGGAAATGCATACACATTCGCATTTCTCCTATTTACGACCCTAATTGCCATCCTTGCAGACCACCTTGCAGGTAGCATAACAGCGGCAATTCTCTTTGATATTCCCCCGCAGATGTTCGCATCCGTAGTGACCATCTATCCAATCGAGAGGATAACACTTGCATTTGCTGCTGCTGCGATCGTATATCTTTTAATTATTGCACTCCAGAGCACACTAATGGAATCAGAGACATTTCAGGACAAGGTCGAAGATAAAAAAAGGGATGAGCTGTTCAGTTACGTTGATGATGTAAAAGATATCATCGATAAAGAGAGCAGCAAGTGATCTCATTTAAAATAGAGAGATCATATTTGGGATTTGTTGATGATCAGGAAGTTATCTTGTCAAGAGATTCCATGATATCGTAAATTTTCTTTGAGAAAATATGGTACGGTTCCGTAAGTACCAGGACCTCATTATCACCCCGGACAGCAACATCACACATACAGGGGATAGATGCCAGAACCGGAAGATCGAACTTTTTACCTGAAAGATCAGTAGGATTGTCACTATGACACATATTCTCAATAATATAACAATCCTTATCCAGAGGCATATAAACACCCCCAATGATCTGCTCCATCAACCTCTGCCTGGAAACCCCCGGCCTGCCCACCGAGATAACATGGTCTGCAACCGCAATTGCATTGACGGAAGTAAAATCCACACCAGCACCAGTATCCAGAATAACAACATCGATACCTGCATTTGAAAGGTCCTTCTTAGCAGCCATCAAGAGTTTCAATGCTTTTGACTGCCATTTTCGATCCTTGCTTGAAACCTCACGTACAGCAAGAATATCAGGATTAGAATAGCCAATATAGAACGCACCTTTGGTACCCATTTCCTTGCTGACATCCTTGACCACATCCATGACACCGTATCGCCCTTCAAAGATATCATTGACCCAGTGCTTACTTTCAGGAAGCAGATAATTGAATGAACTGGGCGCCTTTAGATCAACATCCAGAAGGCATACGCTCTTTCCAACAGATGCATATGCAGATGCAAGATTAATTGCAAACGAGGTTTTACCGGAACCACCTTTATAAGAATGTATCGCAATTGTCAATGCCATATCTCTATCCCTTCAATATTGTAGAGTTCAATTAGATAAATGATTAAACTTGTATATAAAATAATTCAAAGTTACAATTGATTAGTAATAAAGTTTACTTTACTTAAAATGATATAAATGGCATTATATTTCAACTCAATAATCAGATTGCTGAGCTCGTTTCACTTACCCAGCCCTTCCCCAATACTAAAATATACTTTCCTACCATTCCTGTTCTTTGCAACATGACCCATTCGTACCAATTGGTTCAAATAATTGCTTTCAACAGCTCTCTCTTTATTGGTTTTCTCCGCAAGCTCGTCCGCCGTAGCCGAACCCAGCTCAAAAAGGGCTGTTGCAGTCGTACGTAAATGGTCTGGTAAAGTGAGCAATGTCATAACATCCAGAACATCTAAAATACCATCATCCGATTCTTTATCAGCTGACCCCTGGATAAGGATACGGTCCAGTTTGCCACTGATCTCACGAAGGAGCCTGATCATTTCTTCAGTTGATGAATTATCGGTCATATGATCCCGCCAACATTATTATTAGATACTGCATATATAAACTAGGAACAATTATACCAATTACGACATCCTTTAATATAAATGTATTGAAGGCTTACAGTAATACAACAGATTGAAAAAAAAACAAAATGAATGAAAGGTATTAGCAACCCTTCATATCATTTTAGACATATATACACCATCGCGATAATAACCAAACTTGCGATAATACTGCCTTACACCAATGCCACTGATAATAGAGATCTTTGAGTAACCTGCATCCTTTGCCAGAAGTTCTGCATTCTCCAAAAGTTCAGCACCATAGCCCTTATGCTGCCAGTCCATACCCTCAGCACCTTTGCCCACCGGGACCATAGAACCATACACATGAAGCTCCCGCACCAGTGCAGCATCCTGCAATTCTTCCCTGTGAGGTGTATTCGGGAACCGAAGACGTAAGAAACCTATCAGAATATCAGTACTGACATCCTCGAACGAAAGGAAATGTTCCTTTCCGCCACAGGAATCATAGGTATCAATGGTAAGCTCTATACTATCCACATCAGGTTCATTCCCTTTGAGGACATTATGACCGACTTCCCTGCAACGTATACACTTACACTTAACACCCCTTGAATCAAGACGTTCCTTCGCAAGCTGTCTTATATTACTTTTCTTCACACCTGCGAATATCTGCGGGGAGGGGATATCCCTCTGTATACGCTGCATACGGACCCACTTAGGCAGAATTGCCTTGATGTCCGCCAGAAGTTCGATAGCCTCCTCGTCACCGAGAGCCTCATATTCCCCTCTTGACCACATATCGTAAAGCTCAGTACCTTCCGTCACCAGTGTAGGATATATTTTAAGATAATCCGGCATGAAATTACTATCAGAGAACAGCTTCTTGAATCCCCGAAGGTCCCTTGCAGAGTCCATCCCCGGAAGATGAGGCATCATATGGAAACCTACCTTCAGTGCACTATCCCGTAACACCCGGTTCGAATCCACCGAGTCCTGAACACTATGCCCCCTCCGCATCCTCTCAAGCACGAAATCATATAAACTTTGCACACCGATCTCGACCTTGGTAGCACCCAGCTTAAGCATCCGGTCCACATGATCAGTATTTGTCCAATCCGGTCTTGTCTCAAAGGTTATACCGGTATTACGGACCATGGCGGTCTCGTTCGCCTTCTGGACATCTTCGACCGTCACATAAGGAATGGAATCCCCAATAACTTGTACATCTTCACGCCACTGTGTACCGGAAAAATCGTTCATGGCCTCAAGGCATCTCTTAGTGTACCATTCCTGGTAATCGATAGCACGTGAAGAGAACGTACCACCCATGACAATAAGCTCTGCCTTGTCCACATCATGACCTATATGCTTTAACTGGGAAAGACGGCCAGAAACAATGCGATAAGGATCGTACTCATATTGCATCGCCCTCATTGTGGCAGGTTCCCTGCCCATATAGCTTTGAGGGGAATTGAAAGAGGATTTCGGGCCTCCAGGACAAGGTATACAGATCCCATGAGGGCATTCACAGGGAGATGTCATTGCCGCTATGACCGCCACTCCCGAGATCGTCCGAACAGGCTTTCGGCGGAGAAGATCACGAACGAGCTTCTGCTCTTCATCCGTCCCCACCCTGATAATATCAGGATGTTTCGGAAGGGTGGACAGCCTATACTCTTTGCTGACAACCTTCTTCGCTTTGGTCAATTGTTTCTCATCAGAGATCTCACCGTCAAGCACCATGTCCAGCAACTTTCGGCATGCGACCCTGAAATTATCATTAACTTCCGATGTCATATTCAAAACCAGATTCAATAAAGTTCCAAGACCAACTTCTCCAAATGGATCCGTGGATTCGCACTGTCAATGACCATGGCATCCGTGTCCGCAATCCTGCAGATAGCCCTTGCGACCCCAGCCTCGCCCCTACCGGAGCCCACTACCACAGAATGTAACTGCTGCAATACCTCGCCCCCCGTAAAACCTTCTTCGATAAGAAGCGTATCTATCAGTTTTCGTGCATTCAGTATATCATGCTCAATAGCAGCATTATGAAGCTCGGTCACATTTTTGGACACATCGACTAACGCTTCCTCATAAAGAATATCCCCTGTGATGGTTTTCCCAGGATGGTTCATGACCGCGAACTGAAGTGTAAGAAGGGCTTTGGAAACATCACCCCCTGCATAATAAAGCAGAGCATCGTACCCATCATCCGATATAGAGATGCCTTCCTTCTCTGCCACCGAGATAACAAATGCCCGGAGTGCATCGTCCGGCACATAAGTAAAGAACAGTTCCAGCCCCCTTGAACGCAAAGGAGCTATCAGTTTTGAAGGTTGCGTGGTAGATAATATGAACCTGCAGGTCCTGGTATATTTTTCCATCATGCGCCTTAAAGCGTGTTGGGCACTGGTTTCCAGAGATTCAACATTGTCGATGAAGATTATCTTATAATCTGCATCTAATGAGCCCATGCCTGCAAATTCATTTATGACTTCCTTGAATATGGAAATAACACTGGAATATATCTTTTTGGGGTCATCGGTACCTATAATGTGAACAAAACGCTTATCCCTCACAAGATAGCGTTTCCCCTGATCAAAGAAATCAGAACCATTGAAGTAAGTGAAATTGTTCTCATAGTATTCCCCATAGAGCTCGTATGCCAAAGCGAACGCTGTGGAAGACTTGCCGGAATTCACCGGCCCATGAAAAACAAGATGCGGGAGGTTGCCCGAATTCACAAGATGGACGAGAGAATTCACAGACTCCCCGTTCCCCACAATATCCTCAAGCTTCTGAGGCCGGTATTTTACAGTCCATAGATCCTTCATTGAACAACCTCCAAACAACCATCACTCTGCTTTGTCAAGGACCACTTTGATCACTTTGCCATATACAGGCCTTGCAATAAGCACACCGATAAGCACACCAATTATTGTAGTGATGGCAAATCCCCTGAGAGCACCGAATCCCATGACCACCAGAGGGGACATGGCAATTGTCGTTGTCGCTGCAGCTGCAAATATAATAGCAAATGCCTTGGAGATCCTTTCCATATAGACCTTGGTGGATGGAAGCTTGCCTTCATACAGAACTTCATCCGTGATTATCACAAGATGGTCGATACCTGTACCGATAGCCGCAATAATACCAGCTATTGCCGGAAGGTCAAGCTGCCAGTTAACAGCGCCAGCAAAACCAAGTATGATTATGACCTCACAGAGAGAGGTACCCACCATAGGCAACAGGATCTCCTTCTTACGATATCTCCTGAACACCACTACAGCCACTGCCAACAATGCGAAAAGCCCTGCTATAGCCACCTGTCTCTTGAACTGATCGCCCAATGCTGCATCCACCTGACCGGAGCCCATGAGCACGACATTCACAGGCAAAGCACCTGCACGCAAATGTATCTGAAGCTGTTCTGCCTGAGTTTTACCGTCCTCGTCAATACCCGTAGAAGCCTGCCAGGAATATATAGGGTGTTCGTTCAGTGCTGAAGCCGCGGAATAGCTCAACGGTGCACCATATACCTCCCTGTCATCCAGATACATATAGAGCAGATGAGAATTCGGATCAGCTATAGCACCGGTCTCAATGGCGATCTTTTGCAAAGCAAAAGCACCTTCCTCATCGAGAGTGAAAGGAGTGTTCCAGCTCCCATCCATCTGGGTAACAATACCCACTTTTTCTATGGAATCGCCATAAAGTACATGCACACTTTCATTTCCAGTGGTTTGCATGCGTATCTCGAACTTGCCAGGCTTCTCTACGATCTCCTTTGCCGTAGTAAGATCAGTACCTGCAAAATCGATTAGTATATACTCCTCGCCAACCGTACGCACAGGTATATCCTTAAGACCAAGGGAATTCAGCTTTTCACTAAGGATATCACGTGTCATGTCCCGGGTCTCTGTCCTGACACCTTCCCTGAATATCACATCCCCGTCACTTCCCGCAAGAACATTGCCCCCAACAGGGACCATCAATGTCTGCAATTCTTCCAGAGAGATAGCTGTACGGATCTCGTACTCAACACCATCCCCAACAAAAAGAGGAACAACCTCAGTATTGAGAGCCCTGGAAAGATATTGCATGATAAGGGTCTGTTTGTTAGTGGAAAGCACAATACTGCTTGCATCATCAGAATATGAGATATCGGATTGCCCAAGACCCAAAAGGTCCATCTGGAGGCCAGAGACATATGTACTGGTCGTGAAAGTGACAGTATTGCCATCATTGGAATAGCCCTCACCTTCATCCCCTGTAACACTTAGGATCTCTATAGGAACATCAATTGCAGACTCCACTATTTCGGTCACCAGCATTGAGATGTCGGCATCCAGTTGAGTAACGGCACCCTGCAACTTGATCTGTATCCATGAACCGCCTTCAAGATCAAGACCATAATTAAGATCAGTGTTCAGACCCTCCTCAGCAGAGTAGCCCGGACCAATCATCACAACAGAGAGAACTACAGCCGCGATCAATAACCAGACACGTATATCATTCTTCAATCCTTTCGGAACTTCCTCTTCCCTCATGCCCTTCTCCTCCTTGGAGTACTGCGGCGAACATGCCACCTCAGAATACCAGTGTTAAGTAGCCACGTATTCATCAGATCGGCAGCCAGTCCAAATATAAGGACTATCGCAATGTCGGAAAGCAGATTTATCTGTGAAACAGAAGAGGTCACCAGATAAGAGAAAGTGGAAACAATATACATCACGACCAACGCAGCAAGCGTTGTAGTGGTCATGGTGACACCGGTATGCATCGCACGCCCGATGTTCTCATCAGGACTTCCCCTTCTCTTAAGGACACGAGTGGTCAGCAATATATCACTGTCTACCGAATAACCGATCAGCATCAACAGTGCTGCAACGGTCCCAAGGGAAAGCTCGACCCCCACAATATTCATAAAAGCAATAGCTATGGCAATATCTGAGAATGCGGAGAGCACCACAGCAAGTGATGGTACCGCCGTTCTGAAAATAAGGAACACAACAAGGGCCATACCTATGAACGAAAGACAAAGAGCTATCAAAGCCTGTGTCTGCAATTCTTTACCGTACAATGCACCTATCTGTTTTATCTCCACACTGCTATACTTGGAAGTTATTGCCTTTTCGAGCTCGGACTGAGATTCGCCATCCATCGGGCCGAACTGTAGAATAGCACGGTCTCCGGTCTTACGGGTATCGACAAGGGAATGAGCTGAATATGCAAGCGCAAGGGCTTCTGCAGATTCCTGCGTCTCAAAAGCGATCATCGTTCCGCCTTCAAATTCCATCCCAAGCTTCACCGGTGCTCCGGTCGTTGCAAATACGAATCCCGAAACTAAAAGGGAAAGCACCAACACTGCAAGTGGGATCGCGATCAATTTCTTATCATCGCAACTCCGTACAAAAGAGTCAAGATACTCTGTTAAAATGGCTGCCATTCTTAATGCTCCATTATCAAAAATATGTCACAATATAATAATCGTTACTATTCTCAGAATCATACACTACAACTTATATATACTACTTGCTATTTTCATTTAACACATGACTGAAAGACCTTCCATAGATGAATATTTCCTGGAGATAGCATCAGTTGTCTCAAAACGTTCCACCTGCCTGAGGAACAAGGTCGGTGCCGTCATCGTAAGGAACAAGAGAATTCTTTCGACCGGTTACAACGGCGCACCAAGCAATATGGAACATTGTCTTGAGATCGGCTGCATAAGACAGCAGAACAATATCGCATCAGGAACCCGCCATGAGAAATGTAGGGCAGTACATGCAGAACAGAACGCCATCATACAGGCAGCCCTTCACGGAGTAGGCATAGGAGGCGCAACAGTGTACTGTACCCACCAGCCATGCATCCTTTGTGCAAAAATGATAATCAATTCCAATATAACCAAGGTAGTATACAGCACTTCATATCCTGACACCGATACGCAGGAATTCTTCAACGCAGCAGGTGTTGAAATGGTGTACATTCCATCTCAGGAATGACGAAGACACTTCAACCCTTTTCTAATAATATCCTCGCCTTCCCGGCGATACATTTCTTTTACAGATACATCATCACTACTGTAAAGGTCAAACCCCCGTACAATGACCACAGGAGTTCCACCTGCAGCCTCACCCATCAACAGGTTCGCAGCCGAAGCAACCTCATCAGCCACCGCTTCCTCGGTAATCTCAAGCACTTTCCCGAAAAGGTCCTTCTCGCCCCGCCAGTTCTTGATAGGGTGAACACCATAGACACCCACCGCAACACCGGTTTGCCCGATCTTAAAGGACCGGCCATTCGTATCAGTGATAATTACGCTTACATCCTTGCCGCATAGCTCAGCAACATGCATTCCAATGGCCTTTGCAGACCCATCCGGATCATGCGGCATCTCCAGGAAATACTTATCATCCACATTGGAATCATCAATACCCGCATTTATACTTACATGCCCATTAAGGTTCTCAACAAGCAGGACCGGGAATTCAACGAGCTGTTCAACACTGTTGTCAAGCACTACTTGCACGAGCGCAGGATCGGTCCCACACTTTTTTGCCATTGCAACAGCACGATCGGATGGAGTTATCGTATCCTTAAGGATCATTGCTGCCTCTGATTTTGCAACGATGGTAGATGCAATGACGACCACATCATGTGACTCAAGTTGTGTTCGCTCACATATCATAGCCGCAATATTGTCGCCTTCTTTGATAAGCGGTAGATCATCCACAGTAAAAAGTTCCATCTTCAAAATGATACCTCGATCAAGATTCTATCGAAAATAATAATAACATGGTAAATAATACTATCCACATAAACTGTATTGCGGCGATGATGAGAGTTACCCCGACCGAGCAAAATATGACGATAAACTCTGACTGATGCCGCAAACTATCATCGGTGGGTAAAAAAAGAGAGGAAGATCGATCACTCGATCATGATCTTCGTATTTTCTTCAGCTTTTGTCTTTGGAAGCGTTATGGTCAAGACACCATTTTCCAACTTTGCTTTTACGCCTGCTTTGCCCGTTCCATCATGAGCTGAACGAGGTCACAGCCCCGCACAATTCCAAGAGAACCTTTTTTCATAGCAGCCTCATCGAAAGTCTCCACATCATCAACCTCATCCTCAAGTGTGGAATACATCACGAAAGGAACCGGTTCCGAAGTATGGGTCCTGAGAGCTATAGGGGTAGGATGGTCAGGAAGAACAACTATAATGTAGTCCTCATCACTTTCTTTCGCAGCACGAAGGACCGTTCCCACGACCTTCTCATCGAAATCTTCGATCGCCTGCAACTTAGCTTCAAGGTCGCCCATATGACCGGCCTCATCCGGAGCTTCCACATGGACCACTACAAAGTCCTTATCTTTGAGGGACTCCATGGCGAATTCCGCTTTACCCACATAATTGGTATCAAGATATCCGGTAGCTCCGGGAACTTCAATAACATCGAGACCTGCATACATCCCGAGTCCCATTATAAGGTCCACCGCTGAAATGACAGAACCTGTAAGTCCGTAAAGCTCCTCGAAAGTACGGAAGCTCGGTGCATACCCCTGCCCCCAGAACCATACGGAATTTCCAGGATTCTTACCCTCTGAGACCCTTTTCTCATTTATGGGGTGCCCTTCCAGTATCGGGATGGAGCCTTTGATAAGCTTTCCAAGTACATCACTGCCTTCCCCTTTGGGCATATGGTCATCCATCTTCCCATCGATAACATCATGAGGAGGAGTACAATCCGCATTTGCCCCAAGGCCATTGGATGCAACAAGGAGATGACGGTAGCTTATACCCGGATAGAATTTCAATTCCTCACTTCCAAGCTCAGCATCCACAGCTTCTATAAGTTCCCTTGCTTCCTCACTTGTGATATGACCGGCGCTGTGGTCTGCAATAAGGCCATCCTTGATGGTGATAAGATTACACCTGAAAGCCACATCTTTCGATCCTAAGGGGATATCCATGCTTGCAGCTTCAAGGGGAGCACGTCCCGAATAATACAAAGCAGGGTCATAGCCCATAACAGACATGTTAGCAACATCGCTTCCCGGAGGATAGCCCTCAGGAACATTTATCGCAAGCCCCGCAAGACCGTTCTTTGTCATCTGGTCCATATTAGGAGTGTTTGCTTTCTGTAGGACCGTCCTGCCACCAAGCTCTTCCAGCGGATGATCGGCCATCCCATCACCAATGAGAATAATATATTTCAATTATACACCTCTTTTTCATAATAAAAGCCAAAACGACCAAATGAATGTGTCGATAAAGATATAACCACTGTTCCCTTTTTTAGCAATATTAAAGTATCTTCGTGAATGGTGAGGTTAATGAAATATATACATTTTGTAATCATAGGATTTTTTGCCATGCTGTTTGCAATAACCCCTGCAACAGCACTTGACCCGACCGAACCAATACTACACTACTCTGAAAGTGTGATAGATATTGGCACCAAACTTACATTTGACCAGGGATACACCCTGCATATCTCAGACATCAACGAGAACGATGGAGATATCTGGGTAGAGGTATTGCGTGATGGAAAGGTTGTCAAAGATGGAGATGGGGCCGGACAGGAAGATGACCCTTTCGAATACATATTGACAGTTGAAGCAGAAGATGCTGATGAAGAGGACAAGGAATACCTTGTGTTCCGGGTCACGCCAAAGGATGTCGTTTCCAAGGACCCTGCCTCTGCAAAGATAAGGATAGAGCAGTTCCGCAACCCTGAAGAGAAACTAAATGATCTTTTGATATATGACGATTCAAGGTCGGTCAATGTAGGAGAAGAACTAGATCTGGAAGAAGGATTCTCACTAAAAGCATCCGACTATGACGACGAGGAAGAGACCATCACCATAACACTGGAAAAGAACGGTCACCTCGTCAAAGAGATGAACGACATGGAAAAGGGTGAGATATTCAGCCATTACAAGACAGTTGACGGAGAGATAACAACAATTGTAATTGCGAACATATACGAGTTCTTTGATAGCAGCGAAACTATCGTTTTCCTGAAAGAGGTTTCACAAAGAGAGGATGTCATAATAGAAAGTAATGTGGAAATAACGGTAGAAGGCCTTGCCGGAGATGTGATAAAGGAAAACGAACGCGCTATAATCTACTATGAACTCGACAATGATGCATCCGAAATAAAGGTATATGTGGATGATGACCGGATAGATACTCGCAAAGAAGTAGATGAAGGAAAATACGCATCTATCACAGACAAAATGGATGCAGGAACATATGAGGTCACAGTTACCATTGTTTCTGAAGATGGATCCGTATCTTCAGAGGATAGCTCATTCACTGTCGAGAAGAGCAACTCCATAACAGAGACAATAAAAGAGACGAGTATTGCCGTAGAGAACATGAGCAAACTCGATGAAGTGATATCGGATAGTGACAATGTAACTGATGCTGTATCAGAGGTCATTTCAGACTCTACCGATGATGTAAAAGGATCAAGCGGTTTCAGCTATGTCGTTGTTGCAATACTGATCGCACTTACTGCATTCTTCTTAAAAAGGGAATTCAGCTGATTCCCTTTTTTATCTTGCAACAGTGCCAGGATACTGTCGTTCATAATCTTTATATTACACTGCTGTCCTTATAGCCACATTCAAATCAAGCTCAATTTACAAATGTGATCATCTATGAGATATGTAATGAAATTCGGCGGAACATCCATTGCAGATGGAAAGAAGATACGCCATGTTGCACAACTTTTGATAAGCTATAAAGAGGCAGGCAACCAGGTCGTAGCTATCACTTCAGCACTCGGCGGTGTTACTGATGGGCTTCTTACAAACGCAGCGGAAGCATCACAAAAAGGCAAGGTCTCCCAGGTAAAGGAGTTCATGACAGACCTTGCAAAGAAGCACTATGATGCGATCAGTGATGCCATCGATAATGAAAGGATCGCAGACGAGGTCATCGAGACCATCGACATCCGCATCGATGAACTTGAAAAGGCCCTTATAGGGATCTGTTACCTTGGCGAACTTACCCCACGCTCCATAGATTATATATCATCCTACGGAGAGCGTCTGGCAGTCCCTATAATCAGTGGTTCCATACGTTCCCTGGGCACAGATTCAAAACCATTTACAGGTGGAGAAGCAGGGATCAGCACCACCGATGACTACGGAAACGCCAGACCTTTGCAAAAAAGCTATGCACAGATAAAGAGAACTATAGGACCTCTTGTGGAAAATTCAATTCCGGTCGTCACAGGTTTCATTGCAGAGAACGAGAATGGCATTATAACTACCCTCGGACGCGGCGGTTCCGATTTTACTGCATCTCTGGTCGGTGCTGCGATCCAGGCAGATGAGATATGGTTATGGAAAGAGGTTCACGGCATCATGACCACTGACCCGAAAATAGTACCGGAAGCATCCACGATATCACAGATATCATACATCGAAGCAATGGAACTATCATATTTCGGTGCCAAGGTGCTTCATCCAAGAGCCATAGAGCCTGCCATCAGCCATGGCATACCGGTACGTGTAAAGAACACGTTTGACACACAATTCCCCGGAACCCTCATCGTTGCAGACCAGAATTGCAGTGAAGAGGTAGCAAAAGCAGTGACACTGATTAGAAAGGTAGCAGCCATCAACATATGCGGTGCAGGCATGGTAGGTGCCATTGGTACTGCTGCAAAGATCTTTTCCACCCTTGCGAATGCCGGAGTTAACATCATAATGATCAGCCAGAGCTCATCTGAAGCGAACATGTCACTCATAGTTGAGCATGCCCACCTGAAAAGGGCCGTTAAAGCTCTGGAGCATGCATTCAATGAAGGTGTTGTCGGAGAGGTCGCATACGATGAAGAGGTCTGTGTGGTCGCTGTGGTAGGTGCTGGAATGGACGGCAGCCCAGGAGTTGCAGGAAAGATCTTTGGTGCTCTCGGGAAAGGAAATATCAACGTAATTATGATAAGCCAGGGTTCGTCCCAGCATAACATTTCATTTGTAGTAAAGGAAGAAGATGCAGAAGAAGCAGTGAAAGTTCTGCATCGCGAGTTCGGTCTTGGTAAAAAGAGCGGATGCAACTAAAAGAGGGAATTTAATGAACGAGAAACATCTTACATATGCAGATTCTGGTGTCGATATCGAGAAAGAGGAATCTACCATCAAGGCACTTACAAATGGAATGACTTACAAACGCGAAGGTCTCGGTGCCCCTCTTACAAGTATCGGCCACTACGCAGGACTTATCGATTTCGGCGAATATGCACTTGCAATGGCAACCGATGGAGTCGGTTCAAAGGTGCTTATAGCAAATGAGATGAAGCGCTGGAACACTGTAGGCATCGATTGTATCGCAATGAACGTCAACGACCTTCTTGCCATCGGTGCAGAACCTATCAGTTTTGTCGATTATCTCGCCCTTGAGAAACACTCTGATGACTTTGCAAGCCAGATAGGCGAAGGACTTGTCAAAGGTGCAGAGATCTCAAGAATGAGCATCGTAGGCGGCGAAACTGCAACCCTGCCGGAGATAGTGAACGGTTTCGATCTCGCAGGCACATGTCTTGGAATGGTAAAAAAGGATGAAGTTATCACCGGAGAGAAAGTTCAGCTTGGAGATGTACTTGTGGGTATCCCCAGCGACGGCGTTCACAGTAACGGTTACACCCTTGTGAGAAATATAGTCAAGGAGTCAGGACATTCATATCACGAGGATTTCTCTTACGATACAGAGACCACATTAGGAGACGAGCTTCTCATCCCGACCCGCATTTACATGGAAGTCCTTGATGTGATAAAGGAATGTGACGTTCACGGACTCGCACACATCACAGGAAGCGGACTGCTAAAACTTAAAAGGGTAACAGACCTTGGTTTCGACTTCACTGACCCCATAGAGCCAGGGAACATATTCAAGTTCCTGCAGGAAGAAGGTAATGTGGATGAACTTGAGATGTACCGCACATTCAACATGGGAATGGGATTCCTCATAATCCTGCCTGAAGCAGATGCTGAAAAGGCTGCGGAGATGACAGGTGGAAAGATAGTAGGAAGGATAGTTGAAAGCGGCATTCGTGTACGCGACCTTGAGATAGTGTAAAATATGGCCTGTATAAACGACATACCCTATGAGATCCTCCTTAAAGGAGCTACACCTCAGGAATGTGAAGACTTCATCAAGAAAGAATGCGATGAGGTCTATCACGTCAAAGGCGGTTACAAGTTACATGGGATCATGCTCCGCGGAGGAGATTCCATACCCATAGGAATAAAGGGGGATGACCTGATATTCCAGTTCATAAAACCATGTAGCGGCCTATACATACTGAAATATCCTGACGCAAAGGAAGATATAGAACAGCTACGCAATAGCCAGAAATGATCATATCTTCGATCTTTTTGCTTTTTCACTGATATATTTAAGGAATGCTGACGAAGGGAACTCATGGATGGTCGTGGCTATCACCAGCCCTTCCCCAATTTCCTTTACTACCAACACCGCATTTCCTTCACTGTTCTCTATTATGACCCTCCCATCGGTCTCTGAATAATAACCATCACATTCCACATTTTCCTGAACATCTGCAATACAGGACACCTCGTGGGATGACACCTGCACCAGCCCGACCTCCCCGTGCTTTTCTATATAGGTAAGTTTCATGGGCAACCAATCGTGCCCATATTCAGGCATAAGTGCACCGAACACCACAAGAATACCCCCGGAGCGAACAAATCTCTCAAAGGACCTAGCATTATTCTCTATACCCGGACATATCTTAGTGTATGCAGGATTTGCAAATCCTGTAGGTATGACCACACACTTACAGGGAGGAAGAAAAGGCGTTCCGACAGAAGTCGAAAGAACACGCTGACATTTAAGACCGTTCTCTGTAAAGAGCTTCTCGAAAAGTAAAGGGTTGTCCCAAAGTAGCATCACATCTGTCATGAGAAGAACTTATCATGAATCGATTTAACATTTATGGAACTTTGAACTAAACCAAATAAACAAGCGAAGAAAAAAAGGATAAGTGAGAGTATGAACTCTCACACTGTATTGAGATATCTTTCGATCTCCCAAGGATGTACCTGAATGCGATAGGAATCCCATTCAGCCTTTGCGAGACTCAAGACACTATTGATCACATGAGTACCGAGTGCTTCTATTAAGAACTCATCTTCTGCCAGATACTTTACAGAATCATTAAGTGTTGATGGAAGGGTTTCGATACCAAAGTCCTTGAGACCTTTATCACTGAGCTCAAAGATGTTCTCTTCTCTGTTATCCCCAGGATCGATCTTGTTCCTTATACCATCAAGACCTGCTGCAAGAACGGCAGCGAAAGTGATGTAAGGGTTACATGATGGGTCAGGGCTTCTAAGCTCTACACGAGTACCCTTACCCCTTGCCGCAGGGATACGGATAAGAGAGCTTCTGTTGGCACCAGACCATGCAATGTAGACCGGAGCTTCATATCCAGGAACAAGGCGCTTGTAGGAGTTTACAAGTGGATTGGAAATTGCGGTTATAGCTTTTACGTGTTTGAGAAGACCACCGATAAAGTAGCGTGCTTCATCACTTATCTGCATATCACCATCAGCATCATAGAATATATTCTCGCCATTCTTTGAAAGGGAGAGGTTTACATGCATACCGGAGCCGTTCTCACCAAAGATCGGTTTTGGCATGAAAGTTGCGTGCAATCCGTTGAGCTTCGCGATGGTACGGGTAACATACTTGAAGGTCGTTACGTTGTCAGCGGTCGTAAGGGCATCGCCATACTTGAAATCGATCTCATGCTGACCAAATGCAACTTCGTGGTGTGAAGCTTCGATATCAAATCCAAGGTCCATGAGAGTCAATACGATATCACGGCGGATATCCTCTGCAAGGTCTGCCGGTGCAAACTCGAAATACCTGCCAAAGTCATGAGGAATAGTTGTTGCTTTTCCATCCTGTTTTTCGAAAAGGAAGAACTCGAGTTCAGGGCCCACATTCAGTGAGAATCCCATCTCTTCCGCCTCTTTGAGAACCTTTTTGAGTGCATAACGAGGATCCCCTTCAAAAGGAGTTCCGTCAGGAAGATGGATATCACAGATCATCCTTGCAACGACACCCTTCTTCTGGTTCCAGGGAAGGATGGCAAAGGAAGGAGCATCCGGTTTTAGAACCATATCAGACTCATTGATACGAACAAACCCTTCAATAGAAGAACCATCGAAGGATATCCCTACACTAAGAGCCTTTTCGATCTGTGTTACAGGAATTTCCACGTCTTTTACGACACCCTGAATGTCCGTGAACTGTAACCTTATGAACTTAACATTGTTACTCTCAATTGCTTTGAGAACATCTTCTTTAGTATTGATATTCATTGCATCACCCACATCATGGATCGTTTTATGCTGTTTTGATATAGAGTATAATAAGATATTATGCTCTAAAACTTGCCTTTCTATATATATTCTTTTGTTAGAAGAGTAGAAGAGATAAGAAAAAGGGGAACTGAGGATTCTCTTTGAGGGGACGGAATATTTTCGTTTTTATGAATCCAAGATTAAGTTTTGACGGTTGGAACCCTTCAGTTGCCCTTTATCAGAGGATAATTGATATTGTAAGGGATGAGATATATAATCATTGGTGATCAATATTCATGCCGATACAATCTCTTTTTTTATTTAAACAAATCTAATGCCAACATCATGCATCTTGTTGCGTATGGCGATATTGATCACCAATGGTGTCAGAGATTCGACCATTCCGGAAGTCTCAAGCGGACCGATATCCAAAGGTCGCATATTAGAGATATCGTTCACAAGTCCGAACACTATTTTCTTCGAATGCATGCAGTTGCCACATACTGCAATATCATAATCAAGTTCAATGTCAAGGTCTGCAAGTTTCTTTGCAGGAACATTGTGGAATGCGGATACAACTTCAATATCACATGGCAAAAGTTTTTCAATCTCTGCTGCAGCACTGCCAGCTGCGGGAGTTGTGTAACAGAAGTAATCAGCATTATACTCGGACTTGGAAGCATCGATAGTAATGTGCCCATTAACGGTTGGATCAGGCTGTATGTAACAGCGGTCCTTTTCCATAGGAACTACAACTGAAACTACGATCTGGTCCTTGAGGACAGGTGTTATGAGCTCGATGATAGAAGGAACCTGTTCATAACGAACTGCAATGATTATCACATCTGCAGCCTCTGCGGCGGACTTGTTGTCCATACCTTCGATCTTAGAATCAAAACCCCTTTCATTCAGGATACGAGTATATTCATCTGCGACTGTAATAGCTTTCTCAGAATTTCTGGAACCTATCACCACATCATGCATCTGACCCCAGCGCAGGGCAAAGCCTCTACCAATATTGCCAGTTCCACCAAGGATTGCGATCTTCATAATGACCTCTAATCTCCCAAGTTAGTTATATCTTTTTTGATAAGTAGAATGCGATATCCAATGACGAACATTTAGAATTATTGAATATAATACAAATGTTTTAGGACATCACAGGTCTAAAAAGGGAGAAGATCACCCCCTCCCTTCAAACCAAGAGTTATTTTTCGAAAATGTCTACAATGCTTAGTATAACCATCCGCGGTCTGACATTGCTTCAACTACACGGTTGACAGCTACGACATATGCTGCAGTTCTCATGTTGACATTGTATTGCTTGGAAGCTTCGAGAACAGCATGGTATGCGTTGGTCATCTTTGCGTCAAGTCTGTTGTGGACCCTCTCTATACTCCAGCGGTACATGTAGAAGTTCTGCACCATCTCGAAGTAAGATACTGTCACACCGCCACCATTACAGAGGAAGTCAGGAATGAGGTGTACGCCTTTCTGGAAAAGCATCTCATCTGCTTCTGGAGTGGTTGGACCATTTGCAAGTTCTGCAACGATCTTTGCTTTGATATTGTCTGCATTCTCGTGTGTGATGACGTGCTCAAGAGCTGCTGGGATAAGTATATCAACATCAAGCTCAAGGATGTCTTCGTTGGAGATAGGCTCTGTGCCTGCGAGACCAATAACTGAACCGGTTGCCTTCTTGTGCTCCTGTGCTGCTTCTGCGCTGATACCGTTCATGTTGACGGCTCCGCCGCGGCTGTCACTTACAGCAACGACCTTGCATCCGAAGAGCTCTTCACAGAGAGTTCCAGCGAAATAACCTGCATTACCGTATCCCTGAATTGCGACAGTTGCGTCCTTAAGGTCAAGGCCGATCTCTACTGCTGCTTCACGGACTGCGTAAAGACCACCACGTGCTGTAGCGTCGCCACGACCGAGGGAACCACCAATGCTGAGTGGCTTACCGGTGATGACACCAGACTGGTTCTTGCCTGCGAACTTGGAGAACTCGTCCATCATCCATGCCATCATTTGAGGGTTGGTATATACATCAGGAGCAGGTACATCCTTGTCAGGACCTACGATCATTGAGATGCTTGAAATGAACTTCCTTGAAAGGCGCTCGAGTTCACCCTGGGACATTTCCTTAGGGTTGCAGATAACTCCACCCTTTCCTCCACCGAGGGGGATGTCCATAACTGCACATTTCCATGTCATCCATGCTGCAAGTGCCTTGACAGTGTCAACGGTCTCTTCTGGGTGGAAGCGGATACCACCTTTTGTTGGACCTTTTGCATCATTGTACTGTACCCTGAATCCCTGGAAGACCTTGATGCTTCCATCGTCCATGCGGATAGGAAGGGACACATGCATTTCCCTCATTGGGTTCTTCAGGATATCATGAATGCCCTCATCGAGCTCAAGGATATCTGCGCACTTCTGTAACTGCTTTCTTGCATTCTCAAATGGGTTTTGTTCTGCCATTATTTTACCTCACGTTTAGTTTTTTAAATTGTAATAGGCACATATAAAAAAACTTATGCAACCATAATCTTTTTTATTAATATATAGTCATTTTTGCCACCAAGACTGTAACCATTACATCCCGTGGCTTGACAAGGATACATATTACCGCTATCAGTTATAAATAGATTGTGCTACATAAAACATATCAACAAATGAAAAAAAGAGAGGAAAACGTCCTATAGCGCTTGATTTTAATAGTCACATCTTAGAATTACCACCAATTCATCGGAACAGGGCATCCTTTCCCCTACCTTCCAATTACCGACCTTACATCGTAGTCAACATCAAAGAATCCCACAGTGGAAAAACGAGTGTCCAGAACTCCACAACTACACAACTACACAACTTGCACCGACACGCCCATACCTTCGATACCCCACAGAACCGGGATCCACTATCCAGACACCCCAACCCCCGGGCACAGCCGGTCAGGGGGAATGGAAAGCACCGAATCCAGAGCTTCAAGATTACTGCATGTATCAGAAAAAAGTAGTTCCAGAAAGGAAATGAAAGCTAACACATAATATAACAGCTATTTGAAGCCTTTTTGTAAACCATTTTGCATAATACCATACGACCAGAGTACGATGACAAAAGAACAACACATGAAAATTAAACACAGACAAAACGTTATCTTTATATCATCCTACCATGTACTGTACTCTGGCGCATTGTAAGGTCCTTGCATGAGAATATGGCAGAGCCTTTCTGTGATTGTATAGACAACCTCAATGCGGCACATACGATAATGCAATATAAGCCTGACACGAGGGAAACCGGAAGGGACAGCGGGAATCCCAATAGGATGAACTTTCGGAGTTAGTGGGCCAGGTTACAGCATTATCGACATTTTCTAAACACACCTATCGAAGAGTTCTTACTATGGGCACATCTTTTGAAAAAGCTATCAAAGAAACAAAGGATGGTATCGCCATCGACCTGGAAGTTACCCCTGGGTCAAAGAAAGCCTGTTTTCCTGCAGGTTATAACCAGTGGCGGGAACGCATCGAGATCAAACTTACGTCCGCAGCACAGAAAGGGAAGGCCAACGGACAGCTTATAGAGATCGTGGCAGATTTTTTTAACATCAGTTCAAGGGATATTACGATCGTATCCGGTGCAAAGAACTCAAAGAAGACAATAGTCATAAGTGGACCTGATCACAGAAAAGTGGTTTTAGCACTTGAAGATATATTGATGAAATAATAACACAGCATGTCGATTTAACGAACCCGGTAATGATATATACAATAGTTTGTAAATAAATAGTAATGACACTAACTCAAGTTCTTACAGATCCAAATGGATTTTTTGAAGAGAAGATGAAAAGCGAAGTGGAGCTTAAGACGCCCCTTCTTATTGTGCTGTTCATCGGAGTGCTGGGAGCTATAAGCGCTGCCATAATGAACAAAAGATAATGGTACTCCTTCCCCCTGAAGCAGCAGCTTTCGGAAGCATTGGAGTGGTCTTTGCAGTGATAGGAGCTTTTATCGGAGTACTTTTTATGTGGGTGATCTACGCAGGAATATTCTACGTAATATCGTCCATCCTTGGCGGAGAAGGAGATTTCAAAAGAGTACTTGAAGTCGTTGCATACGGATTGATACCCTCGATCATAAACAGTGTGATAAGCATCTTTGTAATAGCAACATCATTCTCGCTGGAAAATTTTAATCTCGAAGACCCTGCCCTTATTGAGGAAGCTATTCTTGCAGACCCAACTATGAAGCTGGTGACATTGGTAGGAATAATAGTCACCCTCTGGAGTGCGAACATCTGGATCTTCGGACTGGTACATGCAAGGAACATGACCGTTAAGAATGCAGCAATATCCGTATTGGTCCCAGTAGGAATTTATATATTATACAGTGCGAGTAAGTTCATAGGTGCGTGAAGTGAAAAACAAGATCATCGTAAGCATTTTCGTACTGCTATTGCTTGGACTCACCGGTACAGCAACAGCAGAAACCGAGATAAGACCAACCGTAGTTGTCGATTATACGATAGATCCAGCCGTGCTCATGTCGGGAGATACCGGCACGATCACAATGGATATAGAGAACATGGCCACTGGCACGGTCTATGTCACAGAGGATGACGAAACCTTCGACATGAATGCCTATATAGCCAGTATAACGCTGGCGGGCAATTCTAATATTGATGTCATCAGCAAAGGATATACGGATATTGGACTTCTCGGCCCGAAAGACCCATCAAACTGACGTTCAATGTTCACGCAAAGGACAATGCCACCAACGGCATTCATTTTCTTAACATGGAAGTGGTCGGTGGCAGCGATATGTACGACCTTAACTACAACATTCCAGTAAAGATCGATAACCGGGACCTTAAGCTCATTATGGCCACAATGCCATCCACCGTAATGAATGAGATCTCAACAATCGAGCTGGACATAATCAACACCCGATCAAACGAGGTCAACAATGTCATCATAACACCTGAAGGGAATGGAGTGCGATTCAACCCTTCAGAAGTGTTTGTAGGAGCGATCCCTTCAGGGAACAAGTCCACAGTCACTGTTACGCTCAATACGATGGCATCCACAAGCGGTGAAAAAGAGGTATCATTTACTGCATCATTTTTCAATGGTGATAATTACCACGTTTCCGGAAAAAAAGATACCACCATTGACGTTGTGGAACAGCCATCCCTCATTTTTACAAGCATAGAAGTGAAGAACATCGGAAAACAGTACACCTTTACAGGTGATATCAATAACTTCGGCACCACCGATGCAAAGAACGTACTTGTGTCCGTAGCCGGATCGGATGATATTAAACCTATGCAGCCTTACGCGAACTATTTCATAGGCACGCTGGAAGCAGATGACTTCAGTAGTTTTGAACTTTCAGCACAGATATTATCGTCCAATATCACCAAAGTACCCATCCTTATAGAGTTCCGCGACACCGATAATGTATATTCATCAGTTACCGGATACATCGATCTGGAAAACATTGCCACATATGAGAATGATAATAAGCCAGCAACGTGGGTATGGCTGATAGCCGCAGTATTGTTGATCGCAGTCGCCATAGCGATAGCATATTCGTGGAAGAAGAGAGAACAAACACTGGAAACTGATGATTAAATGGGGGAACCCATGTCCGATACGATCGTCCAAATGGAAGATGTCAAGAAGATATACACCCTTGGTGCAAATGAGATACACGCACTGAACGGTGTTGATATCTCCATCAAAAAAGGTGATTTTGTGACAATAATGGGAGCTTCCGGATCTGGCAAATCCACGCTTCTTAACATGGTAGGATGCCTTGACACACCAACTTCTGGCACTGTGAAGATCAACGATATAGATATCACAGAGCTTAATGATGACAAGCTTACCACAATTCGCAGGGACAATATAGGATTTATTTTTCAGCAGTTCAACCTGATACCCACACTTACAGCCCTGGAAAATGTAGAAATTCCAATGATCTTCAGCCGTATGCCCCCAAATGAGAGAAAAGCGAGGGCATTACATGCATTGGAACAGGCAAAACTCGAAATTGAATACGCTGACCATCGCCCGAACGAACTATCCGGAGGACAGCAGCAAAGAGTGGCCATTGCACGCGCTCTTGCGAACGATCCGCCGATACTGCTTGCAGACGAACCGACCGGAAATCTTGATTCCAAGACCGGTAAGATCATCATGGACCTTTTAAGCCAGCTTAACAAAGCCGGTACTACCCTGATAGTAGTCACCCATGATCCTAAGCTTGCAGAATATTCAAACAAGACCATAATGCTGCTGGACGGGGAGGTATCTGATGATATCAATTGAAGATATAAGGAACAATATGTACCTTCAGCTTGCCCGAAGGAATCTCAAGCGACAAACGTTCCGAACCGTTCTTGCTGCAATTGGCATCATAATAGGAGTTATAGCGATATCTTCAATGGGGATCCTTGGTAACAGCCTGAAATTGTCCGTAACCGATTCATTCGGAGATATTGGTGATAAATTGCTTATCTACCCCGCACCAGGCAAAGACGGTGTAAGTGAAAAGCAGGTCAAACAGATGAAGAAGATCAGCGGTATCGATGCTATAATACCGGTATATTCAAGCGGGGACAGAGTAGAATACAAGAACCAATACACCTTTGGGTCCGTCTATGACATTGATAAGGATGACCTTGAGAAGTTAGTAGAGATAGATGAAGGGCAATACTTCAAATCCGGTTCAACAGACTGCGTCGTAGGAGCATCCATTGCAAATACCCTTGAACTGAAGCTAGGGGGGAAAATAGAGATAGGGGATTCACGTCTCAGGGTCGTGGGGATCCTTAAAGAACGTGGAATGGGATTTGACATAGACACAGATACCGGAATTTTCACTTCTGAACAGATGTACCGGAAACTCTATCCGAACGAGGAAGAAGAATATGATTTTGTGATAATCAAAGCTGAAGAGCTTGACCAGGTGAACGACATTAAAAGTGATATAGAGAAACTCCTTAACAAAAAGGAAGAGGTCATCACGGTCTTTGCCACGAACATAATTCTCGAAAGCATAAATGAAGCATTCAAATCGATCTCCCTGTTCCTCATGGGAATCGGATCTATCTCACTTCTGGTAGCAGGAGTAAGTATACTGAACGTAATGCTCATGTCAACAATGGAGCGCACAAAAGAGATAGGTGTGATGAAAGCCGTAGGAGCATCGCGCAGGGATATACTCACCATGTTCCTTCTGGAAGCCCTGCTTCTCGGTATTATTGCCAGTCTGATAGGAGGACTTTTCACCATTGGAGCTGGTTATTTGATACTCTCGCTGATCGTTGACAACACATCCTACCTGCTATCATTTGCAACACTTCTCTACATATTAGAAGGCATCATCTTTGGGATCGCTACCAGCCTTATAGGTGGCATGTATCCGGCATGGAAAGCATCAAATATGAGACCGCTGGATGCATTACGATATGAGTAAGCTACCCTTTTAAGAGGGATGTTATTCTAAAATTAAAAAGATAAGGTCATTAAAAAAAGATGAGGGATCAGTCCCCGGAAAGTCCACCCACATCTTCAAACTCAAGCCCTTCAAGTTCTTCCTTTAACCTGTCAAGATCCTCCTGCGATATAGTAATATTATCAGACCCATTTGGAGTTTCTTCACTTTCGGTGATAGCATCTGTAACTTCAGCCCCCATATCCCCATCCATCTCTCCAGATCCAACCGAGGAGTCTTCCAAAACACCAGCATTTGGTCCTTCTTCCGGAACATCGCCATTTTGAGCACACCCACTTACGAACAGTATCGTAGCTATGATCAGGATAGAGATTAGCATCTTCTTCATATTATCAGCCCTCCCTGACGATCAGACCATAAGCTTCATTCAAATATCCATGTGCTGAGATCATATTACCTCTTGCGATCCTTAGATAATTGTTCCCATTGGAGAACTTGATCAATGGTTTTTCCTGAATACGGACCTGCTCATATTCCTCATTCGCATTGTTTATATTTTCTTTTGCGTCCTCTATATCAGATCTTGCCAGGTCAAGTTTTTCGAGAATGGCTTCGTTATTTTCCAGACCTTCCGCCACTGTGCGCAAAGTTGTTTCATACTCATCAAGAGTATCTGCTTTTTCGTTGGCAATATGAACCCACACAAACCCACTGTTCCTTGCAACATCGGACACAAGTTCGAAATAGTTCCCTACTATTTTCAAGAAAACTACACCAAGCTCAAATCTGTTTTCCACATCATCGACTTCTGCCCTTAGTGCGTCTATCTTCCCAAGATTAGCATCAACGTCTTCCTGAATACTCTCTTTCAGATCATTGGGAATTTCAGGGTTCTCTTCCACTTCCAGATCCTTCCATATAAGCCATGCTTCCACTTCATTCAGTGAAGCATGTAGAGCATCTTTTCCGGTGTCAATTACCTTCTGGTTATTTTCATCGGTCTTGTCCGCTGCCCACCCGACCTTTGCATCCCTGTGTTCAGCCTGAGCTTCGACACTTTCCTGTTTTGCATCATACCATGCCTGTTTTGCATCACTTGCAGATAATGCATATACGGTCATTGGTTGCAGAAGCATCATCGTAAGCACGATCAAGGTAATAAAAGACTTCTTTTTCAGATCCATATTGTGCCTCCCATATAGGAAAATCCGGTGTTACCAATATAACTGTTTTGTGGTCTGCCAGATCACCCCATTACAAAATCAACAGAGATCGCATGAAAAAGGATATAAAGACATCTATCAAAAATAATGGACATGAACACACTGCATGTAGAGACACATGCCAGAAGAATAAATATTGTTGTAGAAAGGGCAAAAGAGAATAAAAAACCCGGAATTATGTGATCGGACCTCACCAACCACATCCGAGTTTTAAAAAATTAGTTAAGGGAATCCCTGACTGCCTGAGCAGTACCCTCGCCATTGAAAGCCTTGATGAAAAGAAGGGTTTCAGCGTAACACATTGCATCAATTGCTTCCAGCGTATCCTCGCTCACTGAATAGATTCTGTCGAAGAACTCTTTGATGGAGAATTTGCTGAACTTGCCAAATAGCTCATTGTCGTTCTTTTCCGGAGCCTTTTCCTTATAGTTTGCAATTGTCCAGTCCCAGATATCCTTGTAAAGTTCCGGTTCGTATACCTTGAAAATATCCCAGACGATATTCTGGTAAAAGGTTGCCACATTGCCCTTTACAATATCACCATGTGGGAAGTGATTGTGGATAAGGTCACGTGGAGTACCGGTGATCCCATGCTGTGCGATCCTTACATCGAGATCGTTGTCCTTCAGTGCCTGTGCTACTGCAATGGTCTGCTCGATATCTACAGATACCTGTTCGATGAGGTTACCGTTGGTATCATAAGTGTTCCCATGAGCACTACCGTTAGCAATTGCCAGGAAGTGAGGATAAACACCGTTCTCGTTCAATGCCTTGATGAAAGTAGCAGCTTCCTCCGGCTGGGTCAAAACCCTGCCATTCTCATCTTCCCTTCCGATCTCGCCGACCTCGACCTCAAGACCATAATTCATATCGCCCATACCCTCTTTGATGTGGAGCCCGATCTTAGTTGTTGCATCGATATTGTTCGCAAGTTCTTCACGCAGATTGCCACCCTGGAAATTGAACAGATGGGATGCGTCAATGGCAAAGGAAGTGTAACCCGCCGCGATCTGTGCATCGACAAGCTTTTTGGTCTCCTCGATATCTTCATCAGTACCCTTCTTGATACCGATATGATCAGCATGCAATGCCCACATATCGAACTCGAGCTCTTTTGCGGCATCTCTTGTGATCCTGGAGATCGCAGCAGGGGTCAGACCTGCATAGCCACCTTCCAGATTGCACTCCGATCTTGCCAGCTCAAGAATAAGCGGCGCATCCATTTCTTTTGCTGCTCGCATGATGCCTTTTGTCACAAGGGCGATACGAGGATTTGCAGTCATAATTATCGTGTTCTTATCAAGCAGGCTCTTAAACATAAATGAGCTTGGTATCGGTTCAAAACTGTTATTGGTCATGGAATTATCCTCAAAAGTTCATTTAACGTATTTTTGCTATTAGATGTATCTTTCAATTATAATCATTTCTATAGACAAAATGAAACAATGCACATCAATGCTCAGAAAAGTACAAAACCACAAACTCTAAATATTTAACTCCTAATCCATTAGAGTAAGAAATATGGAGGAAGGAAAATGGAAATGGCCGAACTATTGAAGCTGGAAGATAATCTTACAGCTATGGGTGCAAATGAACTGTATGCCTATACGACCGAAAAATATCCGGAAGTTCCGAACATGGGGCTGGGGAAGAAGAAACTGGTGGTTCGGAGAATACTGAACCATGAAAGGAACAAGATGAACGAAGAAGAAACTGCAGAGTAAACCTTACATTCCTTTTAACTTTTTTTACCATTATATCGTATGGTCAGACACCGAACATTGTCAGAAGGAATTTTGATATTACAAACTCGTATATCAAGATAAACAATACACTGATAACTGCCAGGGCCACCAGTCCAACCGAAGTACAGGTGATCCTGTCCATACATTCTTGCGAACAACAGAGTTTCATTAGCATCACACCCCCATATTATGCTAAAGACATTATTATTTTAAAGAAAGAGTTGAAACTACATCAACTTTTGCGCGAGTGAAGCAGTTACATTTTAGATAACGAAGGTCAACAAAGGGCAGATCATCATATCAGAAAAAAAAGAAAAGGAAGAGAAGAACATTCGAGAATATCGAACATTCTGAATGTCTTTTAGCATCTCTCTTCAACCAGACTTGTACTAACACCCATCACACGAATACGTGTTTCAAGAGGATGTGCCCATCCATCAGGGATTATCTCCTGTTTCTCTACATCTACGCTCACATGCTCGGGGTCCATACCTGCATCCATCATATACTGTATAATGGTCTCCCTACCGGTCTCCGAAGCGTACTCGAGTGCTTCTTCATATTCATAGAAGCTCTCTCGTCCTTTCTCGGAAAAGACATAGAACTCCCAGTCAGGTGCTGCCATTGATGCAGGTCTCACAAGGAAATCCACCCTGCGAATACCTTTTGCTGCCAGTGCACCGGTAGCATTTCCCACATTTGAATATTCAGGCACGATGATCTCTGCATCTAATATTGATTGCAGGTCCTCAAGGTATGCAATTACAGGACCACCTATGAGCACGACCGGAATATCCACCTTGAATTTCGTAGGGGATTCTATATCGAATATCTTACGGATCTCCGCCTTCGAGATCCCTTCAAGGAAAAAGGACATAAGATCAGATGCCATGTTCTTTGCAAATTCCTGCTTTACAAATGATGCAAACTCAAACGCATCACGTTTGCACAATGAACCAAGGTATTTGGCACCGATCTCAGAAGCTTCGACTGTATGTTCAGTATAGTCCCCAAGAACATGAAGTGCATCAGTGGGAGTGAAACCTATTGTCTGTATCAGACGTTTCTGCAAAAGCGAATCCAGATGTTTTGGCGAAGGATATTTCTTCATCCTGCTATGCAACTCCCTTATGGAAGTCGGCTCATCGGAGATAGATCTGAAAACATCCATTTCCTGTGGGCTTATGTCTATGGGATCATAGCCAGTCCTGATGTAAAATTTAGTGGGCTGGAAGTTGATCCCAAGTAAACCCCTGGAAGGCATTGGATTTGCCCTGAGCTGGTCCAGAAAGCCGGGATAGAGGTCGGCTGCACGGCAGAGAGGAATTACCCTGCGAGGACCGATATTGACATGATTGTCCTTTACCCAAACATCACTGTCCCCGCCCATTGCAGAGGTCTCCATCTTGATAGCCTTCACCCTTGTCTTCCAGCCTCCGACAACAGCTCCCGATTCACTCATTTCGGGTACTCCGTTGGTTATGACCGAAATATCAGTGCTGGTGCCGCCAACATCGATAACTGCACAGGTATCATTCCCTGTCAAAAATGAAGCACCCACAAGACTACCCGCAGGGCCTGAAAAGATGGACTCGATCGGTTTTTCAAGCGCACTTCTGATACCAATTACCGAGCCATCGCATTTGAGCATGAAGACATTTGCATCAATTCCCTTTGAAGAGATATACTCCTCAACAGTGGTCATGAACTTCTCTGTGACAGGGATCAGCTGAGCGTTCAGGAATGCGGTCACTGCCCTCTCGAAAGCACCAAGTTCCTGTGAAAGCTCATGAGCACATACAATAGGAAGACCTGTGGATTCTTTTATGATCTCCTTGACCCTCAATTCATGTTCATGGTTCCTTATACTGAAATAAGAGGATACTGCAAATGCAGCCACCCTGCCCTTGACCCTTTCCGCAAATTCCCGCACAGCATCTTCATCAAGAGGTGCAGTGGGAATACCATTGTAATTATGACCGCCCTCTACCTGCGCATAGTGCTCAGTTGGAAGGTCCTGGTTCAGTTCATAATTACCCACAAGTATCAGACCAACCGGAAAGCCCGTACCTTCCAGAATACTGTTCGTTGATAAAGTAGTGGAAACAGAAACCACTTTTATATCGTTCAGGTATTGTTCATCGATCCCATCAATTGCATTCCTGATGCCTCCAAGAGGATCAGGGTATGTCGTAAGCGCTTTGTTCGAAGAGATTATGACTTCATCAGAATCCCTAAGAAGGACTGCATCTGTATAAGTACCGCCTGCATCGATACCGAGACTGTATTTCATTCAAAATGACTCCTTTATGTTATAAATGAAAGTTTTTGTTCACTTAGGCTAATATAACCAAAACTATTGATAAAGAAAAAATAACAGTACTTAAGTGTATCGTATTTGCATATCACTGTTAACTTTGAAAAACCGAATCAGAAGACATTAAAAAGAGATAATCTGTTTTTAGATATAGACCTTATGCCATTTTTTAACTCTTATATTAGGCCTTTAAGGATCAAGGCCCAAGATTGCCTCGAACATATTTTCATAAATATATTGATATTATCCGACCACCATTCTAAAAAAGAGTGACGAACATCAATCACCACACTTTTTCTGATGATATATCCCATATGCCATCAACGGAAGTAACAACAGTGCAAACCCGGTCTTCACATCTTCGGGCATGACATCCCTCGCACTTCCGACTATCGACAAAGAGTCAATACCCATATATGAATAGACCATATCAAGAAGCAGACCTCCCGCAACTGCACAAACTGCAATTGAAGCCAGATAAACACCTGTCGACCTCCTGCCCAGATACTTCAGGACCATTGTAATAGTAGCTGCATTCGTTGCAGGCCCTGCTAACAGGAAAACGAACGCTGCCCCGGGACTCATGCCCTTTGCAATAAGAACCGCTGCGAGAGGGGTCGAAGCGGTCGCACAGATGTAAAGGGGAATACCTACAACAAGTGCAAGGAGCATCGAGACCAGACCCCCTCCAAGATGGGAACCAACGAGATTTTCAGGTACCAGATATGTGATGATACCTGCAAGAACAATACCAATGATAAGCCAGTAGCTTATGTCCCCAAGAAGTTCCACGTATGCATACCTGATACCGGAGATGACCCTTCCGGAAAAGGTATCAGTATCTTCAGTTCCCGTAGACCCACAGGAGTTGCAACTGCATGAGGAGGAAAGAGAGGATGAGGGTGTAGGTAACGCAGCCATTTCCAATATACTGGTTGTCGGTCTTTTTTCAACATTTTTGCCTGAAACATCCCGAGGAGAGCGTAGAAGGTCTTCGGCGATCCCTGCCACCAATGCAGTAATGAAAGTCGCGATCGGCCGGAAGATTGTCATTATGGGATCAAGAAGGGCGTATGTGATGGCTATGGAATCCACACCTGTCTGAGGAGTGGATATCAAAAAAGACAGGGTTGCCCCATTTGTTGCACCTTTTTTTTTCAAGGACAGTGCTGCAGGGACCACCCCACAGGAACATAACGGCAGAGGCACACCGATCAGTGAAGCATTCAGTACTGAACGGAACTTCCCGGCGGAATGGCCCAGATATTGCATTATCTTTTCATCCGGTACAAAGACATGCAAAATCCCTGCAACTCCAAATCCCAGTAAAAGATAAGGTGCTGCTTCTGCAAGGACGTTCCAGGAACTCAAGCCGATACCAATGAGTACCTCCAGAATGGTTTCCAGGTAGGTCATTGAACACACCCCACAACGTGACTGCGGGATAGCTCGAGCAGTGCTCTTACGTGCTCATCAGCAACTGAATAAACTGCAAAACGCCCGTCTTTCCTGACCCTGACAAGGTCAAGCTGGCGAAGGGTACGAAGATTGTGAGAAATGGCAGATTGGGTCATCCCCAGGGCATGTTCCAGTTCACATACACACATGTCCTTCTCAAGGAGAAGGTACAGTGTTGTTAATCGAGGTTCCGATCGTAAAGCATGGAATATATTGGATAGCCTCAGTATAGCATCCTCATCTGGAAGATGGGAGACTATCGCATCAATGGCATCTTTATCAACACGCTCACAGGAAGCATCGTCTTGCATGAACATATGAACATATGCTCATGCATATAATACTAATGCCGTCACACCCAGAACGACCGAACAGACCAGAACATCACGTGCGGTCATTTTCAGCTCGAACAAAGAGGTACGAAAATTTCCCTGATAGCACCTGCTTTCCATTGCCATGGCCACATCATCGGCCATTCTCATGGAACCTTTCAATACCGGTATTGCAAGCGAAAGGGTCCCAGATATGGGATCACGCCTGTACTTAGAACCACGCGACAACTGAGAATCCTTTACCTGCCCCGCATACCACAACAGATGAGGCACAAAATAAATGGCTAGAGACATCATAGTCGCTATCTCGAAAGAGGTCACACCCACCCGCCTCAAAGGAAGCGGACGAAGTATTCTTTCTATCCCGGCAGTTATCACCACCGGTCTTGTGGTCGAGGTCAGCAAAGATCCATAGAGAATTAAGAGGACGAACCTTACGGTGACCAACGAACCTTTCAAAAACCCCTCATAGGTTGGTGAGAATTGAGAATTGAACAAAGCCGCACCTTCGGTGAAGAAGGAATGGATCAGGAAAATAAAGACAAAGATAGGTAACAACGGCCGGACCGACCTTATGCCTGATAACCCGGAACCTGCGAGGATAGTAAGCCCTACAAAAAGCAATGCAAATACGAGGAGATCAACAAGAGTAGATGATCTGAATATGAGAATACTTAGACACATTACCGATAATATCTTGACACGCGGATCAAGTCCGTGAAGGACAGACTTGCCTGCAACATAGGAGAATAAGAAACCTTCCACCTGATCAGCCCCTTTTTTCCGACAATGCTCCAACAATCTCATTGAAAGCATCTTCCACGGAAAAGACCGTTTTCTTTACAGCCAGGCCGGAAGAGCTCAATTCCCTCATGAGTACGGTAATCTCCGGAGCCGGGAAGGACAGTGAGCTTAGATATTCTTCAGGAGTACCCTCAAAGACCATCTTACCTTCATTCAGATATACGATCTTATCAGCCACACCGAGAACATCTTCAAGATGATGGGAGACCAGCACAATACCCACACCATTTTGTCTGAGCAGCTCAAGTGTTCTGAACAGGCGTTCCTTGTAGAATGTGCTCAGCCCTGATGTAGGTTCATCAAGGACCAGATAGTCAGGTGATGATGAAAGAACACCGGCAAGGGCCACAAGTCTCATTTCTCCCCCACTCAGACTAAAAGGAGAACTTCCAAGAATATCGGAACTAAGACCTACTTTTTCAATTGCGTCATGTACACAATGTTCCAATTCATCCCCTTTCATACCAAAATTCGAGGGACCGTAAGCAATATCCTCAAAAACGGTCTTGCAGAACAATTGTTTTGAAGGCTGTTGGAACAGGACACCGACCTTTCTGCATACCTCTTTTTTTGAAGATGCAAGCCCGTCCACGGTCACATTTCCAGATAGTGGGACCAACAGCCCATTGAGATGCTTGATGAGAGTTGTCTTGCCACAACCAACGTTACCAATGATACCGACAAACTCACCTTTACCCACTGAAAAGGTCACATCCTTCAATATCGTGAGCCTTTTTTTTCCTTTCCCATATGAGAAATGCAGCCCATTCACCTCGATGGACATATTTCCTCCTTCAAGGATAAAGCATCCATAGGGAACACGTCAGGGGAGATCATACCTGCGTCCTGTAATCTGAAGGCAAGTTCCAGATGTGGAGGAACTTTTCTACCTGATGCATATATCTCACGAAATACATCCCGAGGTGTACCGTCACTTGCAATAGAACCATTTTCAAGTACGATGACCCTATTAGCAAACAAAGCTTCTTCCATATGATGCGTCACATAGACCACGGTATTTCCCCTTTTGTTGAGCTGCCGTACAATGTCAATGATCTGAGAACGTGAATCTGAATCCAGCATGGAAGTCACTTCATCGAATATCAGTACCTCAGAGACCATCGCCAGAACCCCGGCGATCGCTGTTTTCTGTAATTGTCCCCCACTTAAGGACATGAGAAGAGAGTCTTCAAGACATTCCAACCCTACATTTGCAATGGCATTTGTAACAAGCAGTCTTATCTCATCGCTCTCCAGTGCAAGGTTCTCAGGGCCGAATGCAACATCCTCTTCAACTGTTGCGCCCACTGCCTGAGAGTGAGGGTCCTGAAAGACCATCCCGACCGTTTGTCGTATTTTCCAGATATCTGCAGGAGATGCAGTATCCATCCCACATACAGAAACAACTCCCTGAGAAGGCTTCAAAAGCCCGTTCATGTGACGTATGAGAGTGGATTTACCACTGCCATTGTCCCCAAGAATGGTTGTGAATGAGCCTTTTTCTATCCGAATATCGATATTATCAAGCACTTTATTACCATTCGGATAGCTGTAACTTACACCCTTTAGCTCTATCATCAGAGTACCTTTTTCAGATCATATTTTGTATTTTGTCGCAATTCCCGTTGCAACTGCGATCTTTACAATGCCGGGCAGAATGAATGGGAGGAAACCCACAGTTACCGCCTGCATGAATGACATATCTGCAACTATCATCAGATGGGCCAGACCGAAACAGAAGATGACAACGGAACCAATCGTTACAAAAAGACCGTTCTTCAATAAATTATTGCTGCGGTTCATCTCAAAGAGATAACCAATGACGAATGCCGCTGCAATGAAGCCTATGAGGTAGCCACCAGTAGGACCAAGGATGACACCGAGACCGGAACCGCCATTGGAGAATACGGGCAAGCCTGCAATACCGAGAAGAACATAAACTACCATACTTATCCCACCCCATTTACTGCCAAGCATTGCGCCTGCCATCAGAACGAATACCATCTGAAGAGTGAACGGGATAGGACCAAGAGGCACAGTGATGTAGGCACCGATAGAGGTCAGTGCTGCAAATAACGAGGCATATACCATTTTTCTGATATCCGTATTTGAACTTACCATATCAGGTCCTGGATGTTTATTGCTGTTAACCATGTTTTGTTGAGTGGTTAACATTCGATAAATAGCTTACGATTATCCCAAACTTTCAGTAAAACAGATATTTAGTAAAAAACAGTGAAAAAAAGATAGAATGTGCCGGCAAGACCGGCACGTAATAAGGTTTTGAAATGGACTCAGTATGCAGCGTCCATATCAAGGTCAGGCATGTCAGGCAGACCGCCAGGACCCATACCCTGGTTCGCGCTGCCAGTTGAAGCTACGACATCATCGATCCTGAGGATCATGACAGTTGCTTCCATTGCAGCGTTTATAGCCTGGGTCTTTATTCGGAGTGGCTCGATCACATCGTTTTCCCACATGTCGACTACCTCGCCAGTGTAAACATTAAGACCTGCATTCTTGTTACCCTTCTCATGCTGGGAACGTAGTTCCACCATCATGTCAATTGGGTCAAGACCTGCATTCTCTGCGAGTGTCTCAGGGATCACTTCAAGAGCTTCTGCGAACTTGCTGACAGCAAGTTGCTCCCTTCCCTTGAGTGTGGATGCGTATTCACCGAGTCTGAGTGAAAGTTCGATCTCAGATGAACCGCCACCGACCACGATCTTGCCATCTTCGATGACAACACCGACAACATGCAGAGCATCGTTCAATGCACGATCAAGTGAATCGACAACGTGTTCGGTACCGCCGTGGAGAAGTACTGTAACAGCCTTGGAGTTCTGGCAACCTGTAACATAGGTCATCTTGCCGCCCTTTACTTCTTTCTCCTCCACCAGACCTGCTGTGCCTACATCTGCAGTAGTGATCTGATCAAGGTCCTGGATAATTGTTCCACCGGTTACCTTGCTGAGTCTCTTAAGATCGCTCTTCTTTACCCTTCTGACAGCATAGATACCTGCTTTCTCGATGTAGTACTGTGCCATATCATCGATACCTTTCTGGCAGAATACCACATTTGCGCCACTTGCGATGACCTTCTCAGCCATCTCCTTCATCATTTTCTCTTCCTGGTCCAGGAACAACTGCATCTGGCCCGGGGAAGTGATCTTGATCTCAGAGTCCATCTCGGTCTTTCTGAACTCGACAGGACAGCTTAACAGAAGGATCTTTGCGTTCTCTACCTTCTCAGGCATATTTGGGTGTGAGCGTTCCTTGTCAATTACAAGACCATCTACAAGCTCGGAATCATCAATGCTTCCGCCTGCGCGCTTCTCGATCTTGATGTTCTCAAGGACATTGACCTTAAAGCCATCCTCTTCCTCTTCGACTATTGAACGAACTGCTTTGACCGTAAGAGCTGAGAGCGTCTCTTTGTATGACTCAGCGCCCTTTCCGGTGATAGCTGTTCCAGCGATCTTTATCAGAGCCGCTTCGTCGTCTGGAGAAATAGCAATAGTGATAGTTTCCAGGATATCACGGCATTTCTCTGCAGCATGTCTGTAACCTTCAGATATAATGGTTGGGTGGACTCCCTTCATGATTAGTTCTTCTGCCTTTGAAAGCAATTCTCCAGAAAGAACTGCAGCAGTAGTTGTTCCGTCCCCGACCTCAGCATCCTGTGTCTTGGATACTTCCACGATCATCTTAGCTGCAGGGTGCTGGATATCCATTTCCTTCAAGATGGTAGCACCATCGTTTGTGATAACAATGTCACCCATGGAGTCCACAAGCATCTTGTCCATTCCCTTAGGACCAAGTGTTGTGCGGACTGCACTTGCAACTGCCTTTCCTGCAAGGATATTGTTACTTTGTGCATCCCTGCCCTGAATTCTCAGATTTGGTGTGATATTTAGACCTCCTTAATAGCATTGATAAAGAAAATCAATTATTTGAATATTTGAGATATTACACATTATGTGCTCAATCTGTTCGTTCTAAATGAATGAACTTCTATATAAGTATAACCAGTATTAGAATGTAGGAAAGTATGTGATAAACTGAAAAATAAGTGAAGCGACCCAAACCCACATTACACTTTGATGTCGATAATCACAGGCCACCATTACATGTGCTTTACCGGACAGGTAATAATAACAATGATAAAAAACAGATCCTGCGTAAACAAACTGCAGTATGAAGATCAGCACGTTTATGAACTTGTAATTTACAAGCTTCATTATTAAATTGATATAAAACAAGACCCCGCTTGAAGTTAATTAAAACACTCCAAGCAGAGTGAAAGTCTTTGACTTCCAAATATATCTGGTACGTCCCGACCGAGAATCGAACTCGGGTCTAAGGCTCCGCAAGCCCCAAGGATATCCTCTACCCTACCGAGACAAGTTAGACAGACCTCCTAATAACTTCCTGTAATATAAACATTACTCACAGAAGCAACTTCATAAAGCATTTCCATTGCCTGGTTCCCATTAACAAAAGTTAAATGCTTCAAGGATGATTGGTAAAGCATGTCAATGACCATAGGCCTTGCAGGAAAACCAAATGCAGGTAAATCAACTTTTTTCAAAGCTGCTACCCTTGCAGATGTCGAGATAGCGAATTATCCGTTCACCACGATCAATGCGAACAAAGGAGTAACTTATGTAAGGGCAGTCTGCCCATGCACAGAACGGGACAAACGCTGTGGCAACTGTCAGGACGGTATAAGGTACGTACCTATTGAGATCATAGACGTTGCAGGTCTTGTACCCGATGCACACATGGGACGCGGCCTTGGTAATACGTTCCTTGACGAGCTTAGACAGGCACAGGCCATAATACACGTAATAGACGCATCCGGTGGCACAGATATCGAAGGAAACCCTGTGGACATCGGAGAACACGATCCACTGGAGGATGTTAACTTCCTGAACCGTGAGATTGCAATGTGGATGACAGGCATCCTGAAAAAGAACTGGGACAAGCTCTCACGAAAGATAAGGGCCGAAGGCATGAAGATGGAACAGGCCGTTTCAGACCAGCTCCTGGGTGCAGGTGTCAATGAATCCCAAGCACGCCAGGCCCTGCTTGCTTGCAAAATGCCTGAAGAATGCACCCAGTGGACAGATGAAGATATGGCAAAGCTTTGTGAGACCATACGTGCCATCACCAAACCTACGATGATAGCGGCCAACAAGATAGATGTCGCGCCTGAGGAGAACGTAAAAGCTCTCGAAGAACTTGACATCATGGTAGTACCCACCAGTGCTGCAGCAGAACTTGCATTGAGATCAGCTGCAACGAACGGCATAATAAGTTATAACCCAGGAGACATGGATTTCGAGATAATCTCCGACAAGGTCAACGAAGCACAGAAAAAAGGACTTCAAAGCCTGAAAGAGATCATAACCACCCTTGGAACCGGTGGAGCCGGCATACAGGAGTGCATCAACAGATCTGTTTTTGACCTTCTTGAACTGATAGTGGTATATCCGGTGGAAGATGAAGGAAAATGGGCAGACAAGAACGACAGAATGCTCCCTGATGCATTCCTCATGAAGAAAGGTTCTACCCCACACGACCTAGCATACCGCGTCCACACTGATATCGGAAACCGGTTCCTCTATGCAGTTGACGGAAAAACAAAGATGAGACTCGGAGAAAAGCATGAGCTGAAAAACGGCGATGTTGTAAAGATAGTCTCAACTGCAAAATAAGTACAAGTTCCATTCAATAATAAAGATAAAGCTGGCGTTACATGATAAGGGCACTCTACGAACGATACTTGTTGAACCAGATCAACGGGATGCAAGGGCACATACCAGAACATATCACAATGATACTTTCAGAATCCGATCTGCTTGATGATAGCGGAAAAGAGAAACTGGGTGCATTCCTGAAATGGTGTTTTGCCCTTGAGATCAAAATAATAAGTATTTACGTGGATGTCCTTGATGTTAAAGAAGAAGCAAAAACAAAGATAGTATCGCTGCTTTTGGATGAATTGAAAGAGATAATGGCCCCTTTGCCCGAAAATGTTGGATTCGACATATACAATGAAAAAGGAGAGCTTATCGAAAATAAAGTGGGTGACACCTACCGGGTACATTTCTCTGTCGGGTTTGGCGGAAAGAACGAGATAACAAAGGCGATCACTTCCATCCTTCATGATGTGAAAGATGAGAGATTGAGACCTGCGGAAATCGATGAAAATACCATCGAATCACATTTGACAGTACGCGAAGAGCCCGACATCATAATTCGTGCAGGCGGAAAGCACCTTTCGAATTTTCTTCTATGGCAATCCGCTTATTCTGAACTCTATTTTACCGATGTGAACTGGCACGGCCTCAGAAGAATGGACATACTTAGGATCATAAGGGATTACCAAAAAAGACAGCGCCGCTTTGGCAAATGATCAAGTTCTCCTTTCCATAACAATCGCATTATCGTCAGGATAATAGTCAGGAATGGTCGCTACCGCCTCGAACCCATTGGTAAGATAGAAATCCTGCGCAGTTTTGTTCTTCTCCCTCACTTCCAACCGTACAAGAGGAAAAGAGTTCGCCTTTGCAAGCAGCATGCAGCTATCTAAAAGACAAGACCCTATATTTCTCCGCCTGTACTCCGGATGTATCGCAATACTTGCCAGATGAGCATCATCCGCTATTACGACAAGGATCGCATACCCGCAGATCGAACCGTCTTCCTCGAGCACAATAAAACCGGGATGATGAACATAAGACCTGAATGTACGCATGTCCCAGGGCTCAGCAAAGGACATGTCCTCTATATCTACGACTGCCGGCAGATCCGACCTTGTGGCGGTTCTTATCATATAATGCCAGTATGGGCGTCATGGATTATAAATATCTGGAAATATCCTAAAGGGTTCTATACTTATAGAAGACAGGACAACCAGTCAGTGATGCCAGTTTATTCTGTGATAGCCTGCCCTAAATGCCGCAGGTATGCACAGCTCATAGAAGATAAAAGTGCAAAGACCACAAAATGTCAACTTTGCGGAACTACCTTACAGATAAGGAAACTACGGGTGTTCCATACGGGTGAAGACATTGAAGAAGCAAGAGCTGTGCGCACAAAGATACAGGCACAGCTTCTCGGGGAAAAGCAAAGCACAACGATGAACGACCTCAAATGTCCAACATTTGGAGAGGAACTTATTTCATTATCCCCACCCAGAGATGATGAATCAATATCCAAAAATATGGATAAAGCATTCAAACCGAACACCCCATCCAAGATCAAGACTCCAATCGATAATGTTCGCAGAAAAAAGAATAATGCGGAAAAGGACATGATGTCCATACTTGAAAGCAGACCAGAAGGATTGGAAGTGTCCGAGTTATCCTCCATTGCTTTAGAAATGGACGTTGATGAAGCAAAATTCAAGGATACTCTTGAAAAGATGAGAAGTTCAGCACAAATATATTTCCCGAAAAAAGGGCATGTTAAAATTGTCCAGTGATCCGTTGAATTTTATACATCTTTTTCATTCAGAACACATAAGATATATCTAAAAGAACCACATAATATTATAGTTCAATGGACTGCCCTTAGGGCGAATACAAAAGTCCTTTCACAATTACAAGGTTAGAATATGTCCGATATGACCACACTTGACATTATAGAACTGCTACTTACAGCAGAGATCTACAACAAATATCCGGAAATGGATGTGAATGATCTTCCAAAGAGCATAAGGAAGAACTACTGGAGCCGTACGCACAAAGGAGTGCCAAAGCCTATAACTGTAACCCGCAAGGACATTGAGGGGCTTTTTGCCATCAAAGATCTTAAAGGACAGGTGCTGTCATTGCCTTTTATCGACATCGATGAGCTCACATCAAAAATAAAGTTCACTTCCTTTGATGTGGGAGCAGACTGGTTCCATAAACAGGAGTCAGCAGGCGAAAGAATAGATGCGAACCCGGCCCTGGCATATTACTACGAGGAGAAAAAGAACTCTGAGACTGCCAATTATAAAAAGGCACTAGCTTCAACCGGACCAAAGGAAGTTGACAGGGAATGGATAGAGTCCCTTATAAGCGAGATATCTGAGGAAGAAGGCGGCGAAGATATGCTTAAGCTGGTGCAAATAATCGCCCCGGAAGATATTGCCCAGCCGATGAGATATATGGTCCTTACAGAAGATCAGAAGGAAGAGATCGAAAAGATAGTCAAGGCCATACAGTACCGCGAGCATCTCAAAAAGATAGGTTTGTATGATATCGGGAAGATCCTGATGGTAGGCCCACCAGGCACTGGAAAGACATCCGTGGCAAAAGCAATGTCAGAACGCCTTTCAATACCTTTTGTCGAGGTGAGGCTGTCCATGATAACCGATCAATACCTTGGAGAGACAGCAAAGAACATCGATAGAGTATTTTCACTTGCGAAGCGATTGAGCCCATGCATACTTTTCATCGATGAGTTCGATTTCGTTGCAAAGACAAGGGCATCCGATGAACATGCTGCATTGAAAAGAGCTGTTAACACTCTTCTTAAGGCCATAGATAGCATCAGCCTGACCAATGATGGAGTCCTCCTGATGGCAGCGACCAACCACCCCAGAATGCTGGATTCTGCTGCATGGAGAAGATTCGATGAAATAATGAACTTCCCATTACCAAACGAGAATATGAGAAAGGCCATTCTGGATATCGTGACCAAGGACATAGAAGGGGACTTCGACAATGCTGAGATAGCACCACTCACAGAAGGGTACTCCGGTTCTGACCTGAGAATGGTCATTCGGGAAAGTGTACTCAATGCTCTTGTGCAAGAGAGAACTGTCATCTCACAGGATGATCTGTTCAATGCCGTCCTCAAGTTCAACAAACGTGCTAACATCAAGTCCGATGAATATGTGGTAAATGAGGGAGGCGTCTGAGATTCCATGAAGATAACACTTCTGGGCACAGGAGATGCTCCCGGAACACCGGTCATAGGTTGTGATTGTCCCGCATGTATCGATGCAAAAAAGGGAACCAAGAGCAACCGTCTTCGGTTTTCCATACTCGTGGAATCAGACAAAGGTAAAGTCCTGATCGACACCAGCCCGGACATGCGGGAGCAGATGCTGCGAAAGGGGCTCAAGCATGTCGATGGTGTCATATGGACACATGGCCACTATGACCATTATACCGGATTCGGAGAGTTCCATCGTGTCCAGTACAATGTGGATGTCTATGGAGTAACAGAAACGCTGGACTATATTCTTGATTATGTCTCATTTCTCAAACCAAAACGGCATGACATACCGCTGAATACGTCCTTTGAACTTATAGGACTGGAGTTCACACTTTTCGAGGTGAACCACCCGCCTGCAAAGAAAGCTATCGGAGTGATGATATGCGAAGGTGACAAAAAAGTGGTAATCAGCGGGGATACTGATGAGAACATACCTGAAAAAAGCATTGAACTTATACAGAAACCTGATATTTTCATAGTGGATGCCATCATACCCCATGACGTAGGATTCCATGTAAAGAAACACATGGATGCAAAGGAAGCCATGCAAATGGCTGAAAAGATAAAAGCAAAAGAGGTTGTAATGACCCATTTAAGCCATTACTTCAAACCTCACGATGAAGCCGTTAAAACATATCCATTGGGATATGACGGAATGGAACTTATCCTTTGATCATTACTTTTTCTTTCCGCCCATCCCATCCCCTGCCTTCTTCTCAATGAAAGCATCTTCAATGGATTTCCTTTCCTTACGGAGTTTCCTTCTTGCGGAGAGGTAATTTCCAAGTACCAGCAATACCCCGCCAAATAGAATGCTCATACCTATCAAAAGCAACTTTGGCGCAGATCCCGAATAGAACTTTATCATCACGGTCCTGTAGGGCAGGTCTTCTTCAGATATCTCGACCTTAAGATATTCCCTTGCCATATTTGTAAAAGTACCGGACTTTGCATGAAGGTCATACCAGACCAGAACTTCACGCCCTTGTTCATCGATGTATCGATCATCTGTATCGGGAATTACCTTTCCAACGAAGGGATTGCCGGTAGTGTAACCTTCGGGTAGCACAAATCTTACCGTTGAATCATGAGTGGGAACATACATGAAATCCTGCCCTTTTGGATTATTGAGAGCAAAAGCAACGATACCGGTAATGTTCTCATCGAATTTCATGACAAAGTGTTTCTGACCACGAATCACATCATCCTCAAGAGTATAGTTGAAAACAGGAAGGTCCTCCGAAGAAGATGATGCAAACATCTCAAAGGTCTCGGCTGAAGCGGAAACGTTTTCAGACCTGTCCGCAAGGATAACAACGTTGGAAAGAATATCCCCCCCAGTATTGAAAACATCCTCCATTGGAACGATTTCTATAACCGAGGTTTCTGCCACCATATAAACAACGTTCGTACTTCCGTTCCTTGAAAGATAAAAAGTTGTCGTATTCAGATCATCGCTTTTATCGGAAGGACTATGAAAGACCTCCAGTTCGTAATCAGAAGCTTCTACCGTTGCATTATTATCAGTCACAGGAGCAAGCTCATTGATGCAACCTGATGACATTATTGCAAGAATAAAGACCAATACCAATGTTATTGCTAATCTTTTCATGATACACATCGCAAAAGTTGTTCAAAAAATAATGGACACCATCACTAAAAAAGGTTGTTGAAAAAAAGAGGCACTCCCAGAAAGGGAGTGTGACCTAAATATGCTTATTCTTCGTTCGGAATACTCAGGAGAATACCAACATCTTCGAGAGCTTTTGATACTTCTTTGTATGCAATAAAGACCTCTCTCTTCTGCATTTCAACAGAATCGACTGGTGGTTCTGATGCGAACCAGATCTCCTTTTCATTCTCACCACGGGTGATAGAAACACAGGCAAGCATGTCAGCTTGGATGAGCCTGTAGACAGAATCAAGTCCGGTAGGAGTTACCCATGCAGGATAAGCCTGTTTTAGCTGTTCTACGAACTTTCTCCAGTTCACTGTGGCTGAAGCTTCAAGCCTCAAATGAAGGTGTGCACGTTCCCCGGTGATCTGTTCATCGAGGTTCATGAGGAAATTCTTATATTCAGAGGACTGATCATCGACCTTCTGTGCATCGTGGCTTGCCAATTCTTCTGCTGCATCCTTGAAGAACGGAGCAAGATTGATGACACTCGATGGCTTTGTCAGAAGGGATACGCCGAAGAAAGCAAGTCCACTCAATCCCATTCCTACGATCACACCATGGCTCATGAGAATTGGATGTACTGTCTCAAGATATGGAGGTGCCATAGGTGCGGTCATTAAAAGGTCATACACAGTAAATGATATCTGTGCCACAGCACCGATAACAAGACCCGCCAATGCACCCTCTTTTGTCGCACGCTTCCAGTAAAGTCCACCCATGAGAGGGAAGAAGTAGGATGCACTTGCGATGAACGTTGCAATGTGAATTGCATCGATAATACTGTTTATGAAGAACGAGGAAACTGTTGCTGCTGCAACGATGAAAAGAACGCTCAGTCTGTTAATGGTGAGCATCTGCTTCATTGTAGCATCCGGTTTGATAAATCTCTGGTAGATATCACGTGAAACACATGATGCACCTGAGGTTGCAAAAGTATCCGCACAGGACATTGATGCTGCTGCAAGACCAATTGCACTAAGCCCGATCACAGCAGGTGAGAATGTTTCGACAATGAATGTCAGAAGTGCAGGTTCGGCCTGTTCCATTCCCATAGGGAAACCCATCGCAGATATCTCAGGATACAGTGAGTTAAGTCCAATAGCAATGAACGCACATGCGGTGAATACTACTGTTACAAGGAAAGAACCAAGTACAAGACCATTCCTTGCAGATTTCGAGTCTTTAGCTGCCCATACTTTCTGCCATGGGTCCTGTTCTGTGATCCATCCAGGGATGATAGCGAAAACGAAGATAAGCACCATCGGAATGCCTATGATGAAAGGATTCCACCAGTCAGTAGGCACAGTTGAGATCAGGTCTGATGCGGAAGAGATATCCGCTGAACCGGAAGTTGCTGTCCCGATAGCCAGGAAAGCCATTGCAAGAGCGAAGATGGAAAGGAAAACGAACTGCACAACATCGGTCCATACTACCGCACTGAGACCACCAAGGGTCACATACGCAGAGACAGCAAGAGCAACGATAAGTGCCGCATATATTGGATCCACCCCATAGAATATCTGCAACACAAGAGCGAATCCTTTGATATCTGCCACCGCAAAAAGGATCATGACGATAGTGATAATAATACCAACAGGAGCACGTATTGCAGAACTGTACCTCTGTTCGAGAAGTTCAGCCTGTGTGATAGAAGGTAGATTCTTGAACTTCTTGACAAAAATAGCGATTATAAGCAATGCCAGAATGTTAGGAGCTACAAAACCCCAAATGGAGCCCA
>JAIORD010000024.1 GCA_021108275.1 Methanococcoides sp. | reverse complement strand
GTAAGATCGGATTTCCGTCCTGATTGATCGAGATGTTGTAGCCATATCTGATATGCTTTCCATTAATATTATCATAAAGGCCTAATTTCGTTACTACGGTGTCTTCATCCAGCTGCATGAACTTCAATGATTTGTCCATACTCAGAAGATTTATCGTATCCGTCAGTCGGGTTTTCGGAATAGTATCTACTGCAAGCCCTATTCTAGTTGAGCTGGATAAATGATCTTCCCAATCCGTACCCTTTTTGGTGCTGTCGTCCCACCAGCCCGGATCTTCACTTAGGACCGTAGCAGTGCGATATGCAGTAAAAGCAATGCCAGTCTCATCGGTAGAATCAGAAATGAACAAACCCGGTACAAATTGCATCGTAAAAATAAATGCAACTAAAAATAAACCCATTCCAAGGAGGAAATCAAAAGCAACTTGACCGCGATCATCCATTCTTATCACTCTACATTTGTATATATTTATATAAAAATAATATTTGTGAATATATTTCAGGCAAACAATATCATGTTACTTATATTTTATAAATATATATGTATATGTATAAACGGATGTATATATGGATCTTGTCAAACGACCTTAATTTCAGGCGACTCATGAAATTGAATATCCTATTAATCTCTATTTTTTCAATAAGTAACACGGAAACCCTTAAATTATCAATTGCCATAATTCCGAAGGGAGATCAATAATGAAAAAAGCGATAATTGAGACCAATAAAGGAACTATAGTACTCGAACTTTTTGAAAAGGATGCACCTAAAACAGTTGCTAACTTTGAGAAGCTTATTAAACAGGGCTTTTACAACGGCCTTACTTTCCACAGGGTGATCTCTAATTTCATGATCCAGGCAGGATGTCCAAAAGGCAATGGTACCGGTGGACCAGGCTACTCTATCAAATGTGAGATAAATCCAAAGAGACATACAAAGGGCGCTCTTTCAATGGCACATGCTGGAAAGAACACTGGTGGAAGTCAGTTCTTCATCACTCACTCTCCTCAGCCACATCTTGATGGTGTACACACTGTATTCGGAAAGGTCATCGAAGGCATGGATGTTGTCAATGCTATCAAACAGAGTGACATCATGACCAAATTAACAGTAGAAGAAGATTGATACTATAGTATCCATTCTTTCTTTTTGAAGAATAACGTGGGGCAATACAAGGATATTTTCAAGTTCTTGGATATTCATATCCTTTATAGAAAATTTGCCTTGGTATTGTTCCTTTTTTTATATTACTACGTAGCTAAATATAAGGTGTAACATGGATCGAAAGACGTTCAATCGTGTAAGGTTAGCAAGTATTGTGCTCAATGAGATCGAAGCTCTTCCTGCTAAAATGTATCCATTCCTCGAATTTGAAAAGAACGAGAATGAGGCGGAAGGAAAATACAGGATACTCCCACTTGTTGGTGAAGCTAAAGAGTCACAGGCAATCTTTTCTGTGGAATATCAGAAATGGTCTGAAGAAGTTCTGGACCTGTTACAGAGATTTTATCCTCAGAAAGTGGATGAATTTACCAATGCATACCGCTCAGCTCTTCCTTATGTAACCCTTGAACTAAAACCAAAGGTGGCAAACAGCCACAAGCTGAAGTTCACATTCATAAAGTATCTGACAGAACAGAGGACCATTCTTTCACACCTGCTCGCAAAAATGTCATCTATGGAAATAACAGATGATGAATGTGATCTGAATGGGGATGTAGAATGTGGTTTTACCGATAATTCCCTGAGGGTTTTCAAATCTGCTGTTCAACCGGTATTGGAAGCTGAAATAAATACGTTCAAGGCAAACCTTTCCGAAAAGGACGGTGACTTCAAGGCCATTCTTGATATGGCAGATCAGATAAATGATGCTGCTACAAATGATGTCAGCAAATTGATCAATAAGTGTAACGGTCTTAGAAAGCTGTGCGCGGAAAATGTTGAATGCGAGGATGCTATCAGATCATTGACACCCGTATTTGATATGATTGGCAGGATGTGATCCCTGCCTTTTTTCAATTCAATTATCCATGGGGGACAAAAAGTGAAGATAATAAAATGCAGGGATCTTGGTTTTAATTGTGACTTCATTGCAACCGGCAGCGCAGCTGAAGCTGACAGTGTTATACAAAAAATGCTGTTGCATATCAAAGAGGCCCATGAGGGTCTTTCGGATGAGGACCTTGCTGATATCAAAGCACGTATGTCCGTTCTTTTGAGCAGAGGTTGTGGGTGCGGAGCCCTTTGATATAGGTCCGTTCACAATTTACAGTTCTTGCATTTTGAAAGCTCGCATGCTTTATTCTCGAATTTCCATTCAAGACCCCATTTTTTGATAGACTGGATGATCTCTATGAACTCCGCTCCACTTTCTGATAGGGAGTATGTGTATACCATGGGGTCAGTGGTCTCATCAAGAGTCTTTTTAACAAGACCGTCTTCTCCAAGTTCCTTTAACCTTGTGGAAAGGGTCTTCGGAGTAATACCTGCAACTCTTTTCTTAAGTTCGTTGAATCGTTTTTCACTGTTATTTCCTTTGTACAGCTCAAGAATTATGCACAAAGTCCACCTCTTGCCAATGATATCGATCGTTTTGTAGATGGTACAGTCCTTCATAGTATCCATCAAGAAACTGCCATTATATATAGAAGTATCTCAAATATACTTGATAACAAAAAGATATCAATTGGAGTGATCAAAAAATGTCAAAAGATATACTTGAAAAGGGAGCTATTGTTCAGAGAGACAAGGAAACATTCGCTATCGCACCACATATTCCTGGCGGTATTGCAACCCCTGATCTTCTCAGAAAGATCGCTGATGTCTCTGAAAAATACGGAGCTGCTGCAATTAAGGTCACATCAGCACAGAGACTTGCCATCGTTGGACTCAAGGAAGATGATCTGGACAATGCCTGGGATGACCTTGGGATTAAACCAGGAGCAGCAATAGGGCTTTGTGTAAGAAGTGTGAAGATCTGTCCGGGAACCACATTCTGTAAGAGGGGACAACAGGATGCTGTAGGGCTTGGACTCAAACTGGATGAGAAATACCATGGAATGGAGCTTCCATCAAAGCTCAAGATGGGTGTTTCCGGTTGTATGAACTCATGTGCAGAAAGTGCCATAAAAGACATTGGAATAATGGGTACTCCTAAGGGATTCACCGTAATGGTCGGAGGCAGTGCAGGTCTAAAACCACGCCTTGCAGATACTATCGCTGAAGAACTTGATGAGGACGAGGTTCTTTCACTTGTTGACACTATCATTTCATTCTATAAGTCACATTCAAAGAAACAGCGTATTGGGAAGGTCATCGAAGAGATCGGACTTGACACCTTCAAGAAGGAAGTCGGGCTTTAAGCTGTTAGGATCTTTCATAAATTAAGGGCTTCCCAAAGCTCTTTTTTTCTTCTTTCATTCCATTTCGTTTTTAGAGCAACCCAATTCACTATGGCTTAAGGGGGTTAACAATGAGGATAAGTTTCTATTATAATGGTGAGTTCGGAAAAAAGGTCATAGGCAATGTCGTCAACTCAAGCACTTTCTGTACCTCGTGCGGGGACCTGTGTGACCACTGTCGTGAACTGAAAAGATCGCATGCTGATAGTATTGTTGATATCTATGAGTTCCCGGATGATCTTCCTGAGTTCATAGATGATCCTTTCGATCACATCCCGAAAAATGTGGGTGAATGTGACCTCCTCATAGCTATGAACCTGCATCCCGATATTTTTTCGGTGCTTCCTGAAATAGCAGCCAATGCTAAAGCAAAGGCAGTTATAGCACCTGTAGAAGTGCCAAAACTTGCACCTGCAGGACTTGTGCAGCAGGTAAAGGAAAAGCTGGAATCCGCTGGGATCGACTGTGAGTTCCCCAAGCCTTTCTGTTCACTTACAAAAACAGGCAAGGCCCTTATAGATGAATTTGTTGATATGGGATTTGGAAGACCCCTGCTGAGGATCGAGATCGATCCTGACCGGAGGATATTTTCCCATGTGCAGGTGCTCAGGGATGCACCCTGCGGCTCCACATGGTATGTTGCAAAAAAACTAAGGTGGACGGATATTGAAGATCACAAAGAGATCGTGTCCGGGGCACATCATGCATACCCATGTACTGCCAGCATGGATAAGGACACCCAACTGAAAGATACGATATTGCATGAAGCAGGGTACATCATAAGAGGAAGTGTGGAAGAAGCTTCGGGTTTCAAAAAGGAGTGAAGAATGCACTTGAAAATGAGGTGATATCATTACTGAAGAAAGACCCAAAAAAATAGCAGTACTTCGATGCGATATTGTTTCCGAGGCATGTCCCGGGGTTGGTTGCTTAAAGGCGTTCAATGCAAGGAAAGTAAAGTTTGCAGATTACGATGACGATACTGAGATGATCGCATTCTTCACATGCGGGGGCTGTTCAGGAAGAAGGGTCTTCCGACTGTTGCGTTCCCTGAAAAAACACGATATTGACGTTATCCACCTGAGCTCATGCATGATCATGAAGAACTATCCAGAATGCCCGCACATTGATTCGATCAAGAAGACCATCACTGATGCAGGCATCGAAATTGTTGAAGGAACACATCACTAAAGGAGATTTGAGAATGGTTAAAAGAATGATAGTCAAGATAGATGAGGATAAATGTACTGGCTGTGGACAATGTGTTTCACCTTGTGCCGAAGGCGCTATACAGATAATTGACGGAAAGGCAAAGGTAGTTTCTGAAGATCTTTGTGATGGTATGGGATTCTGTATCGGTGTCTGTCCTGAAGGCGCTATCACTATAGAGGAAAGGCAGACCGTGGAGTTCAATCTTGAAAAGGCAGATGCTCAGCCAAAGAGCACGGATATATCCATCTCTTGTTTCAGTTGCGGTGCCGGGGAAAATGAAAGATACCTCCTGCCCATGAGGCACAAGATGGAAAGTATTTGGGTCTGCACACGGTGTTTGCCTCAACTTATCCATGGGTGAGAACGGTAAATGGAGCTTGAACTGACGTCTGTACCTGACAACGTATGTGATTATACGTTCAATTTCTACTGGTATGAGAAAGAGCTGGAGCCATCTGCTATCATACCTGGTCAGAATGGTACCGAATATACCTATCAGCAACTTGTGGACGAGCTTAAGGAAGGAAATGATGTTCACATTAAAGGGAGTGTTGGAAGTCGTTTTGCCTACTCTCTGGGAGTTGATCTTGCCCATTTTGGAGGTAACGGCAAGACCGAAACTGCCGGCAACATCTTCGTTGAAGGGAATGTGGGCCCGGAAGCAGGGATGGGGATGTCAGCAGGCTCGCTTTACATTACAGGCGATATTGAACAGCCTTTTGGGAACATCATTGAGGTCGTATCCGATGTTGAGGGATATAGGAAGTTCATTTCCATTACTGAACTTCTGTGTGGCAATGGAGTTGAAGAGCTTTGCAAGAACGAGTTCGATGCGGTAAATGGTAAACTTATCCTCGATGATGGTATTCTGCGGGGAACACTGGCCTCGAGATGTAATTGCGATGCAGAAATTATCGTAAAAGGCGATGTTTACAACGGAACAGGGCTTCTTATGGAAATGGGTAATGTCAATGTGCAGGGGAATGCGGGTCTTAACACTGGTGCTCATCTGAATGGTGGCTCTGTTGTGGTAGAAGGCACTGTAGGGGAATTCTCCGGTGCTTATATGAAAGCTGGAACTCTCATTTTCAATGATGCTAAGGGGTATGTAGGTGCAGGTATGCTCGGTGGTGTGATATATTCAAAAAAGAAAGTGACGCCTGCTCCTCCTGCTGAAAAAGTGCGGGTGGGTGGTCAGGACATCTCTATTGTTCGAAAGTTGACCGGGGCAGGACGAGTGGAGTCCATGCTGTATAACAAATATGAGGTCGGTGAAGAAAAAGAACAATACGTCAAGGTAAAAATGAGGGATGGATCCATAGTAATGCGTAAATTGGACTGATGTCCATTTCTTCATCGATTTTTCTTACATAATCTATTTAAATAACAAACATTGTATCTTCATTATATTTGTTATACCTAAAAAGGTTGGATATACTTGACTACGGAGAGAACTGAAGACTACCTTAAGGCTATTGATACCATTATTGAGAAAAAGGGCTATTCTCAGGTAAAAGATATCGCACGCTTCCTTGATGTAAGTCCGTCCAGTGTCACGGGAATGTTCAAAAAGCTGACAAGGGAAGGATTCATCAATTACGAGAAGTATGGCGGTGTTACTCTCACCGCGGAAGGAAGAAAGCTTGCGAGAAGCACGAAGGAAAAGTTCAGTGTGTTGCATGAATTCCTCGTCCTCCTTGGTGTGGATGAAGATGCCGCAGACGATGATGCCTGCAAGATGGAGCATGTCATAACTCCTGAGACCCTTGAAAGGCTGACAAAGTTCAGCGATTTTGTTAACTGCAGAGAAGAAATGCCAAAATTCTTCCTCAATTTTAAGGAATTTTGTGAAAAAGGAGAGATCCCAAACTGCAGAAAGAAAAACAACATCTCTTCTTCCTTTGGCAAAGATCTCAAAAAAGGGTGCAAGGATCGATCTTGAGACTTCCTGAACGCTAAGACTTCAGAACCTATCCTTTTTTGTCTTGGGCTTTATTGGTCTCATTTCTATTTCTATTTCTATTTCTATTTCTATTTCTTATAGTTTCAACACTACTCAATATGTTAGGCGCGCCAAAATTTATATACTATGGTTAACTAGTCGCCAATATATTAGGATAGCCTAAATTTTGGAGGCTCGTGAACAAATGTTGTCTATACTAAAAAAGAAACGCTGCTGCGGTCAGGAAGATGAGACCCAGGGCGAGCTTGATCGGATAATCCTTGTGGGGAATCCGAATGTGGGTAAGAGTGTCATCTTCAATCACTTTTCGGACAGTTATGCGATAGTTTCCAATTATCCGGGAACCACTGTGTCCATAAGTAAGGGAAAAGGGTGGATCGACGGGAAGGAATTCGAGATAATCGATACGCCAGGGATGTACTCATTATTACCTATAACTGAGGAGGAACGTGTATCACAGAGTTATCTGTTCGACAATGATCCTTTTGTTTATGTTCATGTGGTGGATGCGAAGAACATCCAGCGTATGCTTCCCCTTACGCTTCAGCTTATCGAAGCGGAAGTTCCCCTTATACTTGTACTGAACATGATGGATGAAGCAACCGAGCGAGGTATTGAGATCAATGCTTCCCGGCTTGAGCAGGAACTTGGGGTTCCGGTCATCTGCACGACCTCAATAAAAGGGGAAGGGCTGGACAAGCTTGAAGAAGCGATATCTAAATACAGCTTCCAGCATGTCGATAGCAAGGTAGTGTATAGCAGAGGGATCGAGTATGCGATCGAAAGTATCTCATCATTAATACAGGATGAATACGGCATCTCGAAAAGAACGCTTGCTCAATTGCTGCTTCAGAATGATAAAGTAGCATTCGAGACCATGTCTCAGAAGGGCGAAGATGTCGCTGCTATAAAGAAGATAATCGATGGAACTGAAAAAGAGTACAACGATCCTCTTAATTATGTCCTGACCATAGAAAGGCAGGCATTCGTCAATGATATTGTTGAGAATGTCATGACAACAGGAAAAAGGGACGTTACACTTACAGAAGACGTTGAAAAAAGTTCCCGAACATCACTAAGGGAGCGCATCGATAGCCTCCTCATTCACCCTGTCACCGGAATCCCAATACTGATTCTGGTGCTTTATTTCGGGTTGTACAAGTTCGTAGGCGGATTTGCGGCAGGTACGGTTGTGGATTATCTTGAAGGGACCCTGTTCGGAGAAATGATAAATCCCTGGGTAATTGAGAGCTTCAATGCTGCTGTACCGTATCCGGTCATACAGGACCTTTTCGTAGGTGAATATGGGATACTCACACAGGCAGTGACATATGCAATAGCACTTATCATGCCTCTGGTTGGCGCATTCTTCATTGTGTTCTCCATCATCGAGGATACGGGCTATCTTCCACGTCTTGCAATGCTTATAGACCGTGCATTCAAGAAGATGGGCATGAGCGGCAGAGCAGTCATTCCAATGGTACTGGGTTTTGGCTGTTCCACTATGGCTACCCTGGTGACACGTACTCTCGAGACAAAACGGGAAAGGATCATCACAAGCATGTTGCTTTCACTGGCAATACCATGTTCCGCACAGCTTGGTGTTATATTGGGTATACTTTCATTCAGTGGAAAGGCACTGTTCATATGGGCGATCGTGATCTGTCTGGAGCTGTTGTTGGTTGGATATCTTTCATCAAAGGTCCTGCCGGGTGCAAGTCCCAGTTTCTTTATGGAGATGCCACCATTGAGGCTTCCAAAGCTGTCCAATGTGCTCATAAATACATATTCAAGGATGCAATGGTATTTCCTTGAGGTATTGCCCTTGTTAGTTGTGGCAAGTGTGCTTATATGGATTGGAAGGCTTACTGGAATGTTCGAGATGGCAGTTCAACTGTTCAGTTATCCTTCACAGTGGATAGGACTTCCTGCAGAAGCAGGTGTCATGTTCCTTTTCGGCTTCTTCAGAAGGGATTTCGGTGCTGCCGGACTATTCGATATGTATAACGCAGGACTGCTGACTGACATTAACATCGTTGTTGCTGCTATCACATTGACATTGTTCATGCCATGCATTGCACAGTTCCTGGTCACTGTGAAAGAGAGAGGTGTCAAGATAGCTCTCGGAATGGCTGCATTCATCTTCCCAAGTGCATTTGCAGTAGGGTTTGTTGTGAACTATGTTCTCACTACATTCGGGGTGGTTCTATGAAGTGCCCCCTTTGTAGCTTTGAGTTCGATGAGCCAGACAGGTCGAAATGTACAAGCTGTGGCAGGTTCAGCTCATGTAATCTGCAACGCTGCCCGAAATGCGGGTATGAGATACCACCGGAGACCAAACTGGAAAAATTCGTAAGGGGGCTGTTCAAATGAAAATAAGTGAAGCCGCAGAGGAAGTTCTGGAAAGGATGTGGATCTGCACAAATGAAAATAATATGGTTCATGTGAGCCTGGGGTCCCTCGGGCTGAACGGATCATCTCCACAGATACAGGAGCTGCTTGAGATCGAGAATATCACAATTTCTGATACGAATGCAAGCCTTACGGATGAAGGTGCTAAAAATGGTAGGTTAGTTGTCAGGAGGCATCGCCTTGCCGAGAGACTTCTGGTGGATGTGTTGAACACAAAGGACAAATATGTGCATAGTTCCGCATGTGAGTTCGAACACATACTCCATAGGGGTATTGATGATAATGTGTGCACCCTGCTGGGTCATCCGAGTACCTGCCCTCATGGCAAACCGATACCTGAAGGGGAATGCTGCAAGAAAGCCAGGGACGAGCTGGAGCAGGTCGTCACTCCTCTTTCATTGTTAAAGAAAGGACAGAGGGGCAAGATCGCATATTTCAATATGAAGGAAGAGGAGAAAATGCAGAAGATGCTTGCAATGGGTGTACTGCCAGGTATTCCTGTAAACCTTGTCCAGTCATATCCTTCGTATGTCTTCGACCTGAACCATACTAGATATGCAGTCGATAGGGAGATCGCAGAGAGTATATTTGTAAGGGTCGAATGAGATAGATAACTAATTTAGCTCAATAATGTACCGCCAACCAGAGGGTTTCTGTCGTTTCACTGGTCCAAAGGACTCTGTGTTTGTAGTGGGCAGGAATATTAATATGATCGCCAGGTTCGAGGTGCACCACCTCCGAATCTTCAAACATCAACTTCGCTTCCCCCTGCACCACCATGACCCATTCACTGCGGTCTTGATCGTACCATTGTCCCTCTGGGGTCACATGTTTCTTTGAAATAATACGCTCGATCAATACCTCATGGTAATCCACCAAAGGCTCGAACACTTCATGGGTTAGATCGACTGGTATTTGGTTAAAAATATTATGTTTTTCCATGGTACACCTCATGGATTTGATCAATAAAAAGGACACCTTAAGGTACCCTTACATTGTCAGTTACCAAGACCTGCATATGCAAGGTTTGAATTAAATACCCCGTGGCGAAACCCACCGATCCATGGATATAGTGGATGATCAGACCTTCACCCCTTGTCATCAAAAACTTTATCTGATGTTCCATACAGACCTCTGTCTATGAAAAGAGGATATGAACGACCCCTGTTCAAAGGAAGTGGCTATTTTGCGTGATATTATCATGCATATACACGAGCACCCCTGTCAGCTCGTTCTTGCGGTAACCGGAGGCGGTGCCGGAGCCATTGACCAACTTTTGAGGTATGGGGGCGGTTCTGCTACAGTCCTTGAAGCTCTCGTGCCCTATAGTTCTAAAGCGCTCGATGAACTTATTGGCAAAAAGCCTGAAAAGTATGCTTCATCTGTGACCGTAAGGGCCATGGCCATGGCTGCATACCGCCGTGCGTTATCTCTTACAGGCAATGACGAAGTGGTGGCAGGCAAAGGATTGATGGGCGTAGCCGCTTCCTGCAAACTTTCTGTGGGGGATGATGAACGCAAGGGGCGTGAACATAAGATCTACGTTACTATACAGTCCTTTGATAAGACCCTTGTAAGAACGCTCATACTCAGAAAAGAGCGGCCGAGGGAAGAAGAGGAGTATATTGCAACTTGTATGGTAGTCGATTCCATTGCAAAAGAATGCGGTTGGGCCGGGAATATGCTTCTTGATGATCTTCTATATGGGAATGAGGTCGTTGAAGAAAGGGAAACCACTTTTTCTAAAGAAGTGGCGCAGATGCTTGCCCTGCCTGATAATGTTATGAACAGTTTGGACCTTGTGTCCGATGTTGTTCAAGTCGATCTGGGCGGCGAAACTGTTACTGAAAACCCGGAACTTATATTCTCAGGTTCTTTTGATCCGTGCCATAAAAATCATATTCAAATGGCTGAGCAGGCTTTTAATAAATTGGGGAAGAAGGTTCACTTTGAGATCTCTCTCACGAACGTGGACAAGCCACCAATAGACCTTATATCGCTTAAGGAGAGGCTGGATTCTCTCAGGAAGTACAAGGATGAGGTATTTTTTGGTGGTGTTCTCCTGACTGTCGCTCCCTTATTCGTTCAGAAAGTTAATCTCTTCGAAAATGCTACTTTCATTATCGGGGCAGATACTGCGAACCGTCTGTTCAAAAACCGATACTATCGCAATGAAGATGACATGAGGGACATGCTGGAATATTTTAGGAATAGGAATACTCATTTCCTTGTATTCCAGAGAAAAGGAGTTGATATCGAGCTCGAGCCTGAGATATCCGACCTTTGTGAGATAGTTCCCATTGATGACTACCTTGATAATGGCACTTCTTCAACTTCGATTAGAAAAGAATTGTGTAAGGATGAATGATATTGTTAGTTAGTGAATGGATCAAGTTTGATATTTTGTTCTTTGTATGTGGGATGCAATATATATGTGCAGGAAAGTATTTATCTGGTTGCAATACATTTCTGAACATAGGTATTTCGAGGGAATATTTTGAACAAATATGAGAAATTCACTAAATTGGAGAACAAAAGTTACTCTGATGTCACACGTTTTCTGAAAAAGACCACTCATCTTACTGCACGGGAATGGGTGATCGCACGTTTGTGTGCTGATTTCAAGAATCTCTCGAACCGTTCCGAGATGACATGGATAGGGGAGAACCTGCCGGAGCTTGTTCCTTTTGTCGATGAGCCATATACTAGGCAGGAAGTGTCCAATGCACATGCTGCTTTCAAGCACAAGATCGAGAGAAGCGGTACAACTTTCTTTTATGCATACTATGCCGGGCTTATCGGACAGGAGGAGATGATAAAGATAATACACAAGATCGTATCCGACCTGCAACTTCTGATCGAGACCGAGAGCGGTGAGATCTCTGATGACCATATGACAGATGTACAAATGCTTGTGGCAGATACTCTTCACAGGATCAATGAGTCTCTGGACTATTGAGCGGTATAAGTACCATTGCAAACCGTTATCATTTAAGATAACATGCATTATCTAAAAACAATACTATTTATGGGATAAGGCAATTCTAACAATTGCTTCGAAGATGTTGTCGCACAAAAAACCCATTGCAACTCCTTTACATCTTGGTTTCCCAAAAATTTCGATGTTTTGGTGGGTCAACCTCCTTCCTTTGACAACATTTTCTTTTTTGTGTTCCATACATCTGCTGGACAAGAAAAGTGAAAGGTACGACAATGTATTTATCATGAGACATTTTCTTATACATCGATACAATGAGCTTCAGAGATTTTATCGACCATTTACGAACCAGTGGCAGGTTAGTTGAGGTCACAGAGCCTGTTTCGAAAGTATTCGAAGCACCAAGACTTGCAAAGAAGAGCAATGCTCCCATACTGTTCCACGATATTGACGGACAAAAGGCTATCATGAACCTGTTGGGTTCAAGGGATGAGCTTGCCGATATGTTCGGTGTCCCCAAGGACGGTATTATACAGAGGCTTTCCGATATAAGGCCGGATGGGGAAGTAAAGATAGTAGATACATCTCCGACCATGGAGGTCATTGAGAACGATGTGGACCTTTCAAAGCTTCCTCTGATGACACACTTTGAGAAAGACGGTGGTCCTTATATCACAGCCGGAGTTGTCGTTTCCGAATATGGCGGGATGATGAACGCATCCATCCACAGACTTATGGTCGTGGGCAAGAACAAGCTGGCAGCACGCCTTGTTCCTCCACGCCACTCCTATGTACTTCACAAGAAGGCAGCTGAGAACAACGAGCCTTTACCGGTAGCCATTGTGCTGGGTGCTGATCCGGCAATAACGTTCGCTTCCACCACCCGTGTTCCGGCAGGAAAGGAATTCGAATATGCAGCAGCTTTAAGGGGTGCTCCTGTGGAACTGTTCGAGTGTGAGAACGGTGTGAAAGTGCCACATGCGGAGATAATTCTCGAAGGCTATGTCGACCCCACAGAAAGGGTGGATGAAGGACCTTTCGTTGACATCACAGGCACCTATGACCTTGTGCGCAAGGAACCGGTGATCACAATTACAAAGATAATGCACAGGAAGGACCCTATCTATCACGGCATCCTTCCGGCAGGCGCAGAGCATCTTCTCATGATGGGCGTACCTTACGAGCCAAAGATATACAATGCAGTGGCAGAGGTCACGACCGTAAAGAACGTAGTGTTAACGGAAGGCGGCTGCTGCTATCTCCATGCGGTCGTACAGATAGAGAAACAGACCGAAGGGGATGCTAAGAACGCAATTATGGCGGCATTTGCAGCTCATACTAGCCTCAAGCATGTTGTTATAGTGGACGAGGATATCGATATCTTCAATATGATGGATGTGGAATTTGCCATTGCAACAAGGGTGAAAGCTGACCTTGATGTCATGATAATCCCGAATGTGCGTGGAAGTTCCCTTGATCCAAGAGGTTCTCCCGATGGGACCACCACCAAGATGGGCATAGATGCCACAAAGGTCCTTGCAGAAAAAGAGATATTCGAGCGCGCAAAGATGCCCGAATGATAACTATAGGAAATTATAATGTATCTGACAGCAGAAGAAGAAAATGTACTTGACGGCGAACAGGGTGAGACCCTTCGCAAGGCTATGGAGATCCTTGTTGCACTTGGAGATATCTATGGTGCGGATGGTCTGATCCCTGTCAAGAGCGCCCAGATAGCAGGAGTATCCTACAAGACGATAGGAGATGCCGGACTTGAATGGATCTCCAATCTCGAAGGTACGGTAAAGGTCCCTTCAATATTAAATCCCGCAGGCATGGATATGCTCCGGTGGAAAGAGATGGGCATCGAACCGGAATTTGCCGAAAAACAGTTGGAGATAATAGCTGCCTATGAAAAGCTCGGTATAAGTTCAAAGTGCACTTGCACTCCCTACTATCTCGAAGGTTTCTCGGCTACCTGTGGCGACCACCTTGCATGGAGCGAGTCTTCGGCTGTCTCTTATGCGAATTCGGTAATAGGTGCACGTACTAATCGTGAAGGCGGTCCGTCCGCATTATCTGCTGCACTGGTCGGGAAGACTGCGAACTACGGTTACCATCTTGATGAAAATCGTGTTCCTTCGGTTTCCGTGGTCGTGGACCATGAGCTCTCTGGCTCTGATTATGGTGCACTTGGTTATATTGCAGGTAAGGAGATCGGTAATCGCGTACCGATGTTCCATCTGGCCTCCACACCTACCTCAGATGAACTGAAAGGATTGGGTGCTGCAATGGCGGCATCCGGTGCAGTTGCATTGTATCATGTAGAGGGTGTCACACCTGAAGCAAAGCAGGTCCATTTCGATAAACCCGATGAGAACATCACCATTCAGAGAAGTCAGCTTGATGAGGTCTATGAGACCATCATTGGCAATGACGATGACCTGGAATGCGACATCGTAGCGGTCGGCTGTCCGCACTGCTCTCCTGAGGAATTGAACAATATCGCCGATCTGCTGGAAGGCAAAAAGATAGAAAAGGAACTCTGGGTATGCACTTCAAGGGAGGTTGCCCAAAGATATCCTGATGTTGTGAAAAGGATAGAAGAGAGTGGCTCAAAGGTGTTGTGTGATACCTGTATGGTCGTCTCCCCTGCAACGGAAGGCCACAATTGCATGATGGTCAATTCAGGCAAAGCACTGGCTTACGTTCCGGGAATGTGCAAGGTCCCTGCAATGTATCAAAAGGGCTGGTGGTGACAATTAAGATCGAATGCAGGACCATTGCAAGGGGAGTTGCGGAAGGTGAGGTGCTCCTATCAGGGGATGCCCTCTCTTTCTTAGGTAACGTTGACCCGAAAACAGGAGTAGTTGTTGACCCCGGTCATGCTATTTATGGAGAATGTATCAAGGACAGGATACTTGTTTTTCCACATGGAAAAGGTTCTACCGTGGGTTCTTACGTGATATACCAGTTGAAGAAGAACAACGTATCCCCTGCTGCAATGATAAACATCGATTCTGAACCGATAGTGGCAGTGGGAGCTATCATCTCTGATATCCCTCTCGTGGACAGGCTTGACAAGGACCCTTTCACTATTTTTAAAAATGGGGATCGTGTGAAGGTCGATAGTACCGGTGGTTTCGTTGAACTGATGAACAGGTAAATTCAGACGTGGGAAACAATAAAGTTAATGTCTTCAAGAAATAAAGCTCCAGAGGATGTAGAAGTAGAGGCCATGGTCATGGACCTCTATGATGACATTCATCCATTTTTCAAAGCCTATGAAGTGAACTATGCTGACAGTGAAATTCATTTTTACGGACTTCCCCAAATTGAACCCAAGATGGTACATCAATATCTCTGGCCAAAGTTAACAGCCAAGGGCTATCAACTCTCCTTTACCAAGGAACTCGGGGAAGATGTATTGGTCGTTTCTCCGATACAAGAGGTCCCTGAGCGCATATGGATAAATGTCCTGCTCGCCGTAGCAACGGTATTTACCACCATGTTCGCAGGTGCTACGATGTTCGGGGTGGATATCTTCAGCGAACCTTCTCAGTTCATCAAAGGACTTCCCTTTACACTTGCGATAATGTTCGTCCTCGGCTCTCATGAAATGGGTCACTACATGGTTGCGAAGATGCACGGCATGCGAACATCATTGCCATATTTCATTCCTTTCCCCACGATCATTGGCACAATGGGTGCTGTTATTAAACACAGGGGTATCATACCTGACAGGAAAGCATTGTTCGATGTGGCAGTTGCAGGTCCACTTGTGGGTCTTGTGGCATCTGTCATCGTGACTTTCATCGGTCTGTCATTACCACCTGTGGAGTACATAGTCACACCTGGCAATATGGTGCTCGATATACAGGTCCCCCTTCTGTTCCAGGCTATTAATACGATATCCGGCAATACTATCGAGACCATGCATCCTGTGGCCTTTGCAGGTTGGGTCGGTATGCTGGTGACCGTGTTGAACCTGCTACCCTCGGGCCAGCTCGATGGCGGTCATATCGTTCGTGCAATGCTCGGAGAACGTGCAAAGCATGTTTCTATGGCAATGCCCTTCATTTTGGGAAGTCTCGGACTTTATGTCATCTTCGTGCTTCAGCAAAATGGCGGTATATGGATGTTCTGGTCTATCTTCCTTCTGCTCTTTGCACTGGCAGGTCATCCAAGGACCTTGAATGATGATATTAAGCTTGACAACAGGAGAATTGCATTGGGGATTGGGACTTTCATACTTGGTCTGCTATGTTTTACTCTGGTGCCTTTTACACTGGTAATTACTTGAGGTTGAAAAAATGGATGTATGTTTCAGGTTGATGCAGAAGAACACTTACAGCCTTGCGGCCCTTCTCCCCCTTCTTCCCGAAAGCAAGCTCGTAAAAGAGATCCATGAGGGCATCATGATCTATAGTTTTGCCACCAAACAAAAAGAAAATGTGTTTGCAGAGGTAGATTCCCGCACATCCGATACTATCTGTATAGCAGGTGGTCCGCATCCTTCTGGCTCTGTTGAGGATACTCTTGAGCACTTCAATTTTGTTGTTATAGGGGAAGGCGAAGAGACCCTTCCGCATCTTGTAAATACGCTCCTTGAAGGTGGAGATCTCTCAAAGGTCAAGGGGATCGGATACAAATGCGATGGGAAGGTCGTGCTTACGGAAAAGCGTGACAATGTGGACCTTGACAATTATCCTTGTTTCGATTCGAAAGCTCTTCGCTCACCCATTGAGATAAGCAGGGGATGTCCGTGGAATTGCAAATACTGTCAGACACCCCGCATATTCGGACATGAGATGAGACATCGAAGCATCGATTCTATTGTCAGTTTCGCTAAATATTACAACGACCTGCGCTTTACTTCCTCAAACGCATTTGCTTATGGCGGCAATGGTATTCAGCCAAGGTTCGACAAGGTAGAAGCTCTGCTTTCAAAGTTGAGTTCCATTGAAGGCAAGAATATCTTTTTTGGCACATTCCCTTCTGAGATACGTCCTGAATTTGTTACACACGAAGGGTTGGAACTTATCGATAAGTACTGCAGTAACAGAACGATAAGTCTTGGTGCTCAATCCGGAAGTGACGGTATGTTGAAAGAGATGTTAAGGGGACACACGTCCGAAGATGTCAATATCGCTGTTGAACGGTGTTTTGAGCATGACATCATACCGGTAGTGGACTTTATCTTCGGTTTTCCCAATGAGTCCGAAGAAGACCAGCAAAGAACAGTTGACCAGATAAAGTGGATCTGTAAAAAGGGTGGAAAAGTGCGTGCCCATTACCTTTCCCCTTTACCTTCAACACCTTACGAGAACATCGTTCCCTCGCTTATCAGTGATCCTGTTAATCGGGTGCTGGGTAAAATGGCAAGGGATGGTAAGCTCAGTGGTAGCTGGAATGAGTGATCTCATTCTTCTTTTGAGATGCGGCAAAGCTCCAATCCGTTGTTGTGGAACACGTAAACTACTATCTCTTTTCCCTTTTCAAAGGCTCGCATCTGGCGGTCATAGACAGATTTGACATGCTTTGATCCATTCTCTTTGAAATGTTCCTTTACTTTTTTAAAGAAAGCTATCTGCTGTTCAAGGTATGCTTCTTCGTATTCTTTAATATCAGATGCTATCACTTTCGCATCTTCATCCGTGATCTCGCTATGGTAACATCCATGCTGGTCCAGACCGGATATCTGCCGCCAGTCAAGGTTGCCTTCTTCATCTGTCTCCCGGTGGAGCATGTAAGGGTAAAGGCTGCATATGGTAGGCCTCTTGTCATAGATGGTACACCTATTGTTCTCGAGAAGGACGCAACTTCCATCCTCTTTTGTTCTCAGTGAGTATCCGGAAACGTAAAAATTCCCCTTCTGGTCACAGAACTCATAGTATGGTGCAGGGGTGATAAGGGATGCATCTATCTGTTTCATTGCTTCCACATCTTTTTCCAGCAGGAATACGTGGTCGTTGAACTGTCTGGTGCAGCACATCCCGCACAGATCGCACTCGAACCCGACCTCCTTTATTATATCAATAAGCTTGGCATCGGGATATTTTTTCAATGCCTTGAGCTCTTTTTCCGTTTCCCTTATCATTTCGTCTATCATTTTAAAGGTCATCACCTGCTTGTTACCATGAGTTTGTTCTTTGAACGTCGTGTTCCTTAATCTTAATTATGGTATTTTCCTTTATCAAAGTTTCATGTCAGAATACCGTTCTCTCACTTTTTTTGTTGCAAACGGATGCCAATTTCTGCATCATATTCAAATTGTGGGGCAAATGAATGTCTGTACATTGCTGCATCAATATCTCTAAAAAAGCAGGCAAATGTTTGCGATCAAGTGTCGCATATTGCAGTAAAAAAGATCAAACTGACTGGTTTGTAACTCTCTCTTTATTAAAATGAGCAATGATCTTTTCAGCAAGTCCTTTACTGATACCCTCCACTGCAGTAAGTTGTTCAACGGATGCATATCGTATCTGCTCAATAGAACTAAAATGGTTCAACAATGCCTTTTTTCTTGAGGCTCCTATCCCCGGGATAGTGTCCAGTTCTGAGTGAGAGAGCCTTGCAGTGCGTCTTCTTCTGTGGGATGATACAGCGAACCTGTGGCTTTCATCCCTTACACGCATGAGCACTTTGAGGGCTTCGGAGGTGTGGGGTAATATTACAACCTCATCGGTGTCATCTTTTGGTACGATGATATGCTCGAATCGTTTTGCAAGTCCCACAAGCGGGATGTCGAGTTGTAGTTCCTTTAAAGAACCCATAGCGGCACTGACCTGTCCGGGACCTCCGTCTATGAGGATGAGGTCTGGTAGCTTGTCCTTCTCGGTTTTTTGCCGCGTATACCTGCGTTTTACTACCTCTGCCATCATGGCAAAATCGTCTATTCCCTTTACCGTCTTTATGTTGAAATGCCTGTATTTGCTATTTGCAGGTATGCCGTTCTCAAAGACCACCATTGAACCAACAGCATCAGTGCCCGATATGTTGGAAATATCAAAACCTTCGATGTGTGCAGGCAATGTGGACAATGAAAGTGCATTCCTGAGCTGTAACAGTGCTTGCAGTGCCTGTTCCTTATCACTTTGCTTAAGGTGTGACTGCTCCATGGTCATTTGGGCATTTTGCTCGGCCATTTCCATCAATCTTTTCTTGTTACCCCTTTGAGGTACCTGTATCTGTACACTTCTCGCGGCTTTTTTAGAAAGCCATTTGATAACGAGTTCCTTTTCGGGTATCGGGTGCTGTACAAGTATCTCGGGTGGCACAGGGGCATCCTGATAGTATTGCTTTATGAATTCCTCTGTGACACGGGCTATATTGCCGTTGGCATCTCCCCACGAAAGGGACAGATCGGCTTTACCGACCATGTTGCCATCCCTGATGTAGAAGATCTGTACGAAAACGGTCTCATCGTCAGAGGCAGTTGCAATTATATCGCTGTCATCATTTCCCGCAGTGGCCGTCTGCTGCTGGGAAAGGCTTTTCAGAGCATCTATCTGGTCACGTATCGCAGCAGCACTCTCATATTCCTGTGCAATAGCATGGGTGTTCATCTTTTCCTGAAGCTCCTTTATTATGCCGGATGTCTCACCCTTAAAGAACTTCACCGCTTCCATCACATTATTACGGTATTCTTCAGGGGAGATGGAGCCATTGCATGGTGCATAACATCGATCGATATGATAGTTCAGGCACGGCCTTTTTCCTTTGCCGTCTATTCTACGGTTACATCTTTTGATCCTGAATATCTGTGATATCATCTCAAGGGTCTGTTTGACAGGTTTCACGTTCGTATAAGGGCCAAAATAGAGGGCGCCGTCCATAAGCCTGCGGCGTGTCATGAATATCTTAGGAAATTTCGTATTGACAGTGACCTTCACGTAAGGATAACGCTTGTCATCCTTCAGGGCGATGTTGTAGTGTGGTTTGTTCTTCTTTATCAGATTCGCTTCGAGTATCAGTGCAGCGACCTCGGATTCCGTGACAATGTAGTCGATATCCGCTATCTTCCTGACCATTGCTATTGTTTTGGAAGAATGGCTCTTGCTGGACTGGAAGTACTGGCTGACCCTTTTCTTAAGGGACTTCGCCTTTCCGATGTAGATGATGTTGTCGGATACGTCCTTCATAAGATAGACGCCCGGCAGGTCAGGGATATTGGATATGTCCGGTCTCATTTTTGCTGTCCACTCCGGTCACAGCAGAAAGGGATGCTCCCTTCCTGTCATTTCCCGAGGGTCTTCTGGAATGTTCTCTCGATGAACTGGAGGTACGTTTTTTCAATTATTGTTTTGAGGTTGACAATATCTTCCCTGTTATATTCCAGCAACAGTTCAAGGGAGCCTTCATTACCGCGTTCATATTCGTGCCAGAGCCTTACTGCATCGAATCCGGTGATCCCTACGGTCTCATCGGTTCGGGTTATTTCCAGTTTCTTCTCAATTGCTTTGAGGCCGCCGGAAAGGCCTATGCGCCTTAGAGGATACATCAGGTCGATGTGAAGCTGGTTGAACTCTATCTGTGGGAACTCTTTTTTTATAAAAGGCAGATCAAAACGGGCACCGTTGAACGATACGAGCAGTTCATATTTCTGTAACTCTTCCACAGCGTCTTCAAGGTCTATGCCTTTGACGTACGTTTTTGCATCTTCCCCATCGTATATTCCTATCACTGTGATGTAGGAACTTGAAGGCGAGAGTCCGGTTGTCTCTATATCCACATAGGCCACTGAATCCGAAAAGTGTTCAAATGCCCTCCATTGTTCCGCACTTGGGAGACAGTTGGCGAAATATTCGAAATCCTTTTTTTCCAGGTGTTTTTTAGATTCGGCTATGCCATTTTCTATCTTTTCTTTTCGGGTTGCTGGAATGGATATTTCATCCTGATGCTCAAGGTACTCGTCCCATGTGCAATATCCACTCTCCCATATTCGTTTTTCAATCGTTTTTCCAATTCCGGGGATATGTGTGTAAGTGCTTGTAAGCATTTTGTTTGCTCCACTGGACTTTCAGCTATACTTCTATTTAATGATGATGAGTTGCCATTTCTTTAGAAGGATTTAACATTAAGAATACACATTTTATATATAGAATCAACATATAACTTATATTTATTATTAAGGATACAACAGGGACTATCATGCGTGCAGATATAACTTCACTGTTTGGATTAAATGTGTATACGAACCAGGGTACATATGTGGGTAAAGTGAACGACCTCGTCTTCGATGTAGATGAAAGAATTGTTTCGGGGATTGCTCTTTCAGACATCAATCGTGATATTTTTGATGTCCAGACAAGAGGCGTTATCCTTCCGTACCGCTGGGTGGTCACAACCGGGGACATCGTCATTATTCGTGATGTCGTCAGCAGGTTCAAGAAACCTGTAAAAGAGGAAGCAAAAGACGATTGATGTTATTATGAAAAAACGGGAGATCTATTCCGATCTTCGCTGCATACCGCCTGTGATCGTACGTGTGGATGGCAGGACATTTAAAAATACACTTTCCCGGCTTGGATGTGAAAAGCCGTATGATGAAAAGTTCGCATCTGCAATGGCAGATTCGCTTGAGCTTTTTTTCAAAAAAAGTGGAATTAATGCAGCGTTGGCGTACACATTTTCTGATGAGGCAAGTATCCTCTTCTTTGATCTGCCTTTTGAGGGGCGGGTCGAGAAATTGGACTCTGTCATATCCAGTTACCTTAGCAGTGCTTTTACCATCAGGATGGGTCTTGATGAACCTGTATCCTTCGATTCGAGGATAGTTCCGGTAACCAAGGAGTATGTTTCTGAATATCTTATCTGGAGGCAGAGTGAGGCGTGGAGGAACTGTGTCAGTTCATACGGCTATTACACATTGCTCTCGGAAGGTCTGAGCAAAAAGGATGCTGCATCGGCTATTAAAGGCAAGAAGGCTCAGGATATACATGAATTGCTCTTCCAGCGCGGCATAAATCTTGATAAGGTTCCTAAGTGGCAACGCAGAGGGGTTCTTGTTTATAAGGATGATTACGAGGTAGCCGGATTTGATCCTGTGCGCAAGGAAATGAGATCAAGTACAAGGAAAAAAGTGGTTCAGGACTGGGAAATCCCAAAATTCTCTTCTGAAGAAGGTACTGAGTTTTTGAAAAAACATCTTATAGGTTATTGATGTATCGTAATCTATATTGTGATGGCTTAACTTTAATGTTTTATTATTCATAAAAATCCTAATATAATGGATGATCTAGAGCGGTGAATTTATGGAAAAGATGGATCTTATAAAAAGGAACGTGCAGGAAATAGTTACAGAAGAGGAACTTACAAAATTGTTGGAGACAAAGGAACATCCTTCAGCATATACCGGCTACGAACCAAGCGGAAAGATCCACATGGGTCACGTTCTTACTGTTAACAAATTACTTGATCTCCAGAAAGCCGGATTTGAGATCACGGTCCTTCTTGCGGATGTTCATGCTTACCTTAATCAGAAGGGAACAATGGAAGAAGTACGCAAGACCGCTGATTACAACAAGGAATGTTTCCTTGCACTTGGTCTTGACCCGGAGAAGACGAATTTCGTCTATGGTTCTGACTTCCAGCTATCTCCTGAATACATGCTTAATGTTCTCAAACTTACTCAGTCCACTTCACTCAACAGGGCAAAGAGAAGCATGGATGAGGTAGGCAGAAAGATGGAAGACCCAAAGGTATCTCAGATGGTCTACCCTATCATGCAGGCAGTGGATATTGCTCTTCTTGGTGTCGATGTTGCAGTTGGTGGCATTGACCAGAGGAAGATACACATGCTTGCAAGGGAAGGTCTTCCTGGACTTGGTTTTAAGGCACCTCTTTGTATCCACACCCCTATCCTTCTCGGACTGGACGGCACGAAGATGTCCTCTTCAAATGAGAACTACATATCTGTTGACGATGATGAAGCAGCTCTCAAAAAGAAGTTTAAGAAAGCATTCTGTCCGGCAGAAGATATTGAGAACAATCCGGTCCTTGAGCTGTTCAAGTATCACATAAGTCCACGCTATGATGAGATGGTTTTCGAAAGACCGGAAAAGTTCGGCGGTGACCTTGTCTGCAAGAGTTATGCTGAGCTTGAAAAGGTGTTTGCAGATGGCAGTCTTCATCCAATGGACCTGAAGAATGGTGCAGCTAAATACCTCAATGAGATACTTGAACCGGTACGTGCAGTTCTTTAATGATGATATTTTGGCAGAAATTCGTTTCTGCCTACACAACCTATTTAATGCTTGCACTCTAACAATTAATTCAATGAATATATGTTAAGATGGGGAGTAATATGAAATACACGTTTCAGGACTCTACCGATCTCCCTCTTCAAAGAGATATTATCAAGGATGTTCAGAATTTCGTTGATATATCAAGAAAGGTCCTTCCGATAGAGAACGCTTCCATTGAAAAGAACGACGATCTCTACAGAAGGCGTATCTCTCTGGAAAAAGGGGTCGATGAGCTCGAGTCTATTAATAGTAAGGTTCTTGAATTCATAAACGGTCTGACGGAAGATTCTGATATGAAAGAGATCCTTGATTACAGGAATTCTGTTTTTGATCAGTGTGATGCTTCTATCAATAAAAGCACAAAGACAATGCAATTTGAGATCGAGAGCATCAATAATAGCATCGAAGATGGTAATTTGGGTGCAAGCAAACAGATATTGTCTAGTCTCAATTCTCTTTTTGACGGTGGCATCTATGGGACGACAGACAGGTTCTTCGCTTCAATGAACAAGGGCGTTCTTAGTGGGAAACTTTCATCAACGGTCGCTGGAATGGAATACGAGTCTGAACTCATTTTCAAAGATGATCTGCTAACGATAAGGGGTGTATACGGCACTCTTTTCCTGCCTACATGGATAAAGTCTGGCATATTTTACAAAGAAGAAAAGGTCAAATTGGAAGAAGTATCCGATTTCATGTTAACGTCCCTGGAGTTTGATGATGTTCGGGCTATGGCCAGTTTCGAGAACAAAAAATCCACCAAACGTTTCAAGGTTGAAATGGACGGCAACTCCTTTATATTGCATTACCATGGGAACGAGGTGACTGCAGACCCTACTTTGATGCAGTCCCTGAAATCGGAACATGTGATAGCTTTGCTTGATGCACTTAAAGAACACATTAGTTCCAGCATCCAAAAACACACTCTTGTCAAATTAGTGCTTGATGGCGATGATGCTATCATGAACAATCAGATATTCGATTGCTTGAAACTTATTGCCGAGCAGTTCACAGAACTTATCAATGAGTGTCTTGAAAGAGGTTATGCTAAGGATGAGATCACTATAAAGATCGAGGAGAACGATGGTACTCGCACTGAAAAATATGTGAGCAAGACCGATCTGTTCGACCAGCTTTCGGAGTTTGGTAGTGAAGGTCTGGAACTTGCAAGCCTTCTCGGCGTGGATAACATTTGATCTGAACTCCCGGTACTTTCGTACCGGTACGATCCTTCCTTTCCTTTCTCTTTATGGTTTTGCTCTAGAGAATTTTTATTAGTTTATATAATGTAAAGCAAAGGAAAAATGTGGGTTGGTATCTTTGATAATAAACGATCTTACCATAATCTTCGGTCTGTCCATAGTGATCCTTTACTTATGTCATCGCCTTCACATTCCCATTATTGTCGGTTTTCTTGTGACCGGAATACTCGTAGGTCCCCATGGCTATGGTTTTATAGATGCCGTCGAAGAGGTGGAGGTACTTGCGGAGATGGGCATCGTCCTTCTTTTGTTCACTATCGGTGTGGAGTTGTCCATTAAAGATCTCTGGAAGATCAAAAGAGCGGTTGTATTCGGAGGCTCTATTCAGGTCCTTCTTACAATTATTGCTGTCTTTTTCATTGCCAACTACCTTGGATACGGGATAGGCGAATCGATCTTCATTGGCTTCCTTTTCTCTCTGAGCAGTACTGCCATCGTGCTCAAATTGTTGCAGAAACGTGGGGAACTTCAGGCACCTCACGGTCGTTTTTCACTTGCAGTTCTATTGTATCAGGATGTCATTGTCGTACCAATGATACTTATCACTCCATTCCTTGCAGGTGCTGGCTCCATGTCGGATGCTGCTTTTATTCCTATCATCGCAAAAGGGCTTGGCTTGATCCTTCTTGTTTTTGCAAGTGCAAAATGGATCGTTCCACAAGTACTTTTCCAGATAACAAAGACAAGGGATCCCGAACTGTTCTTTCTCAGTATAATCGTCATTTGCCTTTCTGTCGCATGGTTAACATCGAGTCTGGGTCTCTCCCTTGCTCTGGGGGCATTCCTTGCAGGGCTTATCATCTCCGAATCTGAATATAGTCATCAGGCACTGAGTAACCTCATTCCATTCCGTGATATTTTCATGAGCTTCTTTTTCATATCCATAGGGATGCTGCTTGACCTTGGTTATTTCTTCAATGATCCTTTTCTGTTCATACTAGTCGCAGTCTGTGTATTAATGCTCAAATCGGTAATTGCAGGAATGTCTTCGTATTTGCTTGGTTTCCCTTTGCATACGGCTGTAATGGCAGGACTTGGTCTTGCACAAGTAGGTGAGTTCTCCTTCGTTCTCTCCACGTTCGGTGTGGAGTTTGGGCTGCTCACCGATGATGTCTATCAGCTTTTCCTTGTGGTCTCTATTCTTACTATGGCAGTCACATCATCTGTGATGTCTATATCCCCGAAAGTTGCGGACAAAGTTGTGAACCTTCCAATTCCCTCTAAAATGAAATGTGGTTTCCACTCCCGTAAAATGATGCCGGTACTTGACAAGAAGGACCATCTGGAAGACCATCTTATCATTGCAGGATTTGGTTTTAACGGCAGGACAGTTGCAAAAGCTGCAACGGTTGCAGGCATTCCTTATCTTATCCTTGACACGAACCCTGAAACGGTCAGGAAGGAGCAGCTAAAAGGTGAGCTCATCTATTATGGTGATTCTTCCCAGCAGGGTGTTCTGGAGCATGCGGATATCAAAGATGCGAGAGTAATGGTCGTTTGTATCTCTGACCCTGCAGGTACAAGAAGGGCCATTTCATTGGCACGTAAGATGAATCCCAATATCCATATTATCGCACGTACCCAGTATCTTCAGGAAATGGAGCCGCTTTATGAGCTGGGTGCCAACGAGGTGATACCTGAAGAATTTGAGACCTCTATAGAAATATTCGTGCGTTTGATGAAGAGGTACCTCATTCCCAAGGACGAGATCGAGAAGTTCATCTCGGAGATCCGTTCAGATGGATATGAGATGTTCAGGACACTGTCAGGTTCCATGAGCATCTATGACATGGAGATCGATCTGCCGGAAATGGATATTACCAACCTGAGAGTGCGAACATCCTCCTTTGCAGTTGGCAAGAACCTATTACAGCTTGATCTCAGGAAAAAGTACAGTGTCACCTTGCTTGCTATCAGGAGAAGTTCGGGTATCATAGCGAATCCTGATGCAGATCTCGTTCTGAGATCAGGCGATGTGCTTGTACTCATGGGCTCACCAGAAATGATATCAAAGGTAACACCTCTCTTTGTAGGTGGGGATATTTAACAGAATAATCGGGTGATCTCATGGAACAAAGCATTGAACAGATAAATCGCAAGATCGAAAAAGGAGATGCAGTCGTGCTTACTGCTCAACAGGTCTGCGATCTTGTGGATAGTGGGGAAGATATAAGAGCTGAAGATGTGGATGTCGTGACAGCAGCTACACGTGCTATAATGAGTGGTACATATGCGATCCTGTCATTTCCTGTGGAGTCTTCACACAGTTTCTTACGTGCAAAAGAAGTCTATATGAATGGTGTACCTGCACACGTTGGTCCCTGTCCCAACGAAAGGCTTGGTATCCTTGACCTGATGCTTTTCGGTACAGATCACAGTGTAGATGATTCCCGTTATGGTGCTGGTCATCTTTTCCGTGACCTTGCAGAAGGATTGTCTGTGGAGGTCAAAGTAGTTACTGATAAAGGTGAATCGTTCAAGACAAAGGTAACACTTGATGATATGCCGTATGCTATGCTTTACGGTACAAGGCATGCTTTCAAGAACTATTCCGCATTTGTGAACACTTCGGATGAGCCGGCAGCCAGCATATTCCATGCCATGGAGTTTGGGCCAAGGCTTACAGAGGCTACTATTTCCGGTTGTGGTCAGATAAATCCGGTGAAGAACGATCCTCTCCTGGAATCCATTGGGATTGGAACGCGGATGCTCATGAACGGCTCCGAAGGTTTCATAATGGGGTCCGGAACTCGCAGCAGTGCGGAAAAACCTAACCTTACTGCCTTTGCGGATATGCATGGGATGAAACCTGAATACATGGGCGGTTTTTTCACTTCAGCCGGTCCGGAATGTATTGTTTCCTGGGCTGTGCCTGTTCCTGTGACAAGTGATTCAGTGCTCGAATCGATAAAGGAACGTGACAGGCAGCTTAAGATGCCGGTAATGGCCGTTGATAAAAGGGCATGTGTTGGTTATTCCGACTATGGCGATGTATGGGAAGGTACGGACCTTATGATAGATTTTAGCCCGAATGAATGCATTGGCTGTACTTTGTGTGAACCTGCGGAGATGTGTCCCATGGCTTCTATCAGCTTTGAGGACGGTGAGGTAAAACTTGACCGGTACACATGTTTCAATTGCGGTCTTTGTTCCACTCTGTGTGTGACCGATGTTTACACTGCCAATCTTGGTTCCATCAATTTTGAGCTTGGAGGGGAGTCCACAAATGTTCCTATCGTCCTGCGTCAGTCTGATAAGAAAAGGGCTCTGGAATTATCCGAAAAGTTAAAAGAACAGATACTTGATGGTTCTTTTAGGATGACATCGATGGTCGAGCGCATTCGGACATGAACCTTTCGATTATCTCTTCAGGGGTCAGGTGTATCACAGGAACTTTTGAATTTCCTGCATCAACGTGCACCACAATTACTCCCCTGTCAACATTTTTTAGTTTATCCCTGAATTCCTCTTCGCTGAAAGTATTATGAACTTCATCGATACCAGCTCCTTTTGCAACGATTGCGAGATCGGTACCAAGAGCTGTGGCTGTGAGCTGGTCTCCGGTAGAACCGTAGGCTCCATTATCTATCACTACCAAAAGGTAATTTTCCGCCTGCTGATGTGCAATGGTGGCAAGGCTTCCCATGTTCATCAGGACCGAACCGTCCCCGTCTATTGCTATGACATATCTGTCGGGAACTGAAAGGGCAACTCCAAGACCGATGGATGACGAAAGTCCCATTGAACCCAGCATGTAGAAGTTGGCGCTCCTGTCTTTCAGATCATGTAGTTCGCGGGAAGGGTATCCAATATTGCAGATGAGAAGTGAATCCTTATCTTCTGCCTTTTGAACTATCGCTTTAATGGCATCGAAACGTTTCATTCTGCCTCCCAGAACCCGATCTCAAGAAGAACTGCTACAGGTCTCTTTTTTTCAATGGCTATTCTCCACGCATAGTGTATTGCGTCTTCCACAGTATCGATCGTAGGAACAACATATGGTATGTCAAGGGTATCGAGTAACGAAGGTGTCATTTGTCCCATTGGGTATTGTGCACAAATGGTCTCCCCTTCACAACCACGGTGGCTCATTATGAGCAGTAGTGGGATATGAAAAAGGTTGTTCAATGATGCCAAAGCATTGATCGAGTTTCCGAGTCCCGAATTTTGCATTAGCATTGCGGGGGTCCTTCCTCCCATGTAAGCTCCGGCACAGATACCCACACCTTCCTCTTCACGCGTGACCGGAATATGTATCATCGTAGGATCGTCATCGATCATGGGGAATATCTCTTTCAGGTTAATGCAGGGTACACTCACTACAAAGTCCACGCCTGTCATCTTTATACCGTTAAAAACTGCTTCACTGGCATCCATTTGTATCACCACATTTTAAGATCGATGGCACCGTTCATTCAATTACCTCTGTTCTTTAAAAGTTCAGCGACCTTTTCCAATATCTTGTTCTCTGCATCCATATCATCAGAGGATACTGCAAGATCAACACCCAACTGACGGGTCGGTAAGTCCTCTTCCAGGCGTTTCTGACCTCCTCCGGTAATGTTCATAACAATACTGTCATCAGCCTTTATCTCGCCTTTTTCCAGAGCTTTCATAATGGCTGCACAGGCAATTGCAGGAGCAGGTAATATGTCAATGCCTTCGTTCTCTTCAAAGAGCTTTCTTGCCTTGTCAGCTTCTTTGTTCGTTATTCCGTAGATGATCCCATTAGTGTCATCAAGAGCGTCCTTCACTCCACCGATGGCTCCGTATGGTGGCTTTCTGTTGAACAGCACATCATCGTACATCTCTTCGGGGCAGTTCCCATTGGTCTGTTCGCCTGTCCACGTTGAATAAAGCGGTGCACATGGTAGGTTTTGTGCAAGATGAAGGCGTGGCATATTATTCCCGAAACGACCATCCTCTATGAGCCTCATGGATGCTTCCCAAGCGGATATACCACCAGTACCGCTTCCGACAGCCTGGAAATAATGCTGTGGGAGTTTCTTTGTAGTGAGAACTGCATCAAGCATTACGGTTCCCATGCCATCACGTCTGGCAATGTTGCGTGCTCCGCCTTCACTGACAAAACCATCCCTTGCTGCTATCTTTTCCGCCATTGCGATGGCCTGGTAGTAATCACCATCTACAGTTACCGTACAGACCGAAGATGTATCCTCTTCAGTTGTCCAGAGCCTATGTGTGCTGTTCTTTGGAACTATGAGCAATAATGGGTATCCTGTTATTGATGCCACATGGGCAAATGCCCTTGCGGTATTGCCGGCAGACGCTACAACAAGTACTCTCTTCTCATTGTGTTCCATGAGGCGCTGTATTGTTGGGAACGATTCAAGGTCTTTAAAACTGCATGTTCTTATGGCACCCTCTTTTTCAGGCCAGTATCCATTGAAAGTTATGTTCAGGTCGTTCAATCCCAGCTCTTTTGCAAACCCTTCGCTTTTGTAGGTCACGGGTCTGCCGGAACCTTTCTCGATTATGCCGTTCACAGGCAGCCAGTCGTAATATCTCCATATTCCCGGCATATCGGTTGGTTCGATCTGCTTTTTGAAGTATTCGGTACGTGGTAATGCATCATCATCAGGACAGTGTAATGCGTATGGGTCACGAACCTCCCCGCATCCGGGGCATTTCACAATATATTTGTTCATGGGTTCAAGTCGGAAAATATGTTTATATAACTTTTCATTAAATGGGCAAAAATTGCCTTATTGTGAATCTATTGTGGCTGGTAATGTACATTTCGGACACAACCGTTCAAAAAATGCTGCTCGCCCTTGAGCTTATTGTCCAGAACAAAATAAAATGAGGCTACCAAAGCCTCGAAAAAAAGAAGGTTTCAGGCCTTCAAAGTTCCCACTACTGGAAAATCTTCCAGTACATCGTCATCATGGGGCGCATCTTCCTGATCAGTTGTAAGGTCAATGCCTCCGTCATGCATTCCCTGATGGTCGCCGTCCTCCCATAACATGCTCTCGGTTACATCATAGACCTTCCCTTTATATGCAATATAGCATTTTTCTCCATCTTTGCCGTTGTATTTTGCAAGTTCCTCTGTTGTGAATTCTTCCATTTGATTCCTCCCATTTGATTCCTCCCATTTTTCTATATCTTTACTATGTCCTAATAATTATTTATGCTTTCTTCAATGTGACCCAGAACATACTACCCTGTCCTTCAGGATTATCTTCCACACCAACCTTTCCTTTATGCAGGTCAACTATCCTTTTTACGATGGCAAGACCAAGCCCGCTGCCCTTTATGCTACTGTTTCCCACACGCTTGAAACGCTCGAATACCAATGGCTTGTCTTTGTCGGAAATACCTTCGCCTGAATCAGTGACCACGATCTTACAGTTATCGTCCGCATCTTCAATTCGGACCACTATGTCCCCTTTGTCAGATCCGTATTTCAATGCATTTGATATTAAATTGACGAAAACTTCCTCTATCATTGGATTTGCAAGTGCAGTGCATGCCCCTTCCGAAATTATCCTGATATCCACACCTTTTTCTTCTGCCTGATACTCAAAGTTGGCTATAATGCCATTTATCATATTACCAACATCAATGGCTTCAAACTCCAGATCATCGGCAGATTCCAGTTTGGCAAAAGCTGCCGCACTTTCAATAAGTTCAATAAAGTTTTTGGTACTGAGATTGATCTTTCCCAATCTTTTCAGCTTCGTTTCATCATCTTCTGAAGAAAGCATCATGTATGTATATCCACTTATCACAGTCGCGTGGTTCAAAAGGTCATGTCGCATGATGTCTGTAAAGATATCTTTGAGTTCATTTGAATGCTCAAGTTCTTCAGAGTATTTTTTAAGCAGTTTTTCTGATCTCACGCGCTGAGTAATGTCAAGGATCACTCCTATGAGTCCTGCAGTTTCTCCATTCATGTCAGTGAAAACGGACTTATTGAAAAGGACATTACGTTCTGTATTATCTCCCATGTAAACGACTTCAGATTCGTATGTCTGTGTTCCGCCGTTCTTCACAAGTTCCAGGTCCATATGGTGGTATTCTTCAGCCTGCTTTTCATCATATACCCCATATGCGTTCTTTCCTACCATATCTTCACATTTTGAACCGGAAAATATCTCAAAGGCCCCGTTGCAGCCAAGATAGTTCCCATTCCTATCTTTATAGTACACAGGTGCAGGGATCGCTTCAAGTAGTTCCTGCATGAAATGGGCGTGCTTTCTTTGGGCTTCCTCTGCTTCTTTACGCTCTGTTATGTCGAATACTGCACCTATTTGTCCTGCAACATTACCATCCATATCTGTGAAAACCGAATTGTTAAAAATAACTGCACGCTTTTGTCCGGAAACTGATCGTAAGTAGTACTCGTATGTCTGAGTCCCTCCCTTTTCAATAAGTTCCTCATTCATTTTATTGTACGTATCTGCGATATCTTTCTCGTACAGGTCATAAACACCTTTTCCGATCATATCTTTTTTTGGTATGCCTGTAAATTCTGCAAAGGTATCGTTGCATCCAAGGTAGATCCCATCCTTATCTTTATAGAATATTGGCACTGGAATGGCATCAATAAGTTCCTGCATGAAATGAACTTGTTGTTTTTTCATCTTCTCGGCTACTTTTTGCCTTGTGATATCATTTCCAATTGCAATTGAGCCAATGGTCTGACCGCTCTCATTAAGAAGGTCCTGTGAATTCCATGATATTATACGCTGCTCTCCATCTTTTCGTTTGATCACAGTTTCAAATCCTGAAACCTTCTGTCCTTCGTTTATGATGGCGGTAGCTGTGGTTAATATCTCATTTCTATATTTTTTATCAGGATATAAGAGGTCCCATATTTTAGTGGTTCCAAGTATTTCTTCCCTGGAATATCCGCTTATTAACTCTGCAGCATTGTTCCAAACAATTACCTCTGCATTTTTGTTGAGGACATTTATCCAGACATCTGCACTTTCAATGATCGTCCGCTGGAATTGGTTAAGGCTGTACAGATATTCTTCGGCAAGTTTTTTCTCTGTAAAATCCTGCACTGTAAAGGTAACTCCCGCTGAAGGCTCATTTACATCGATAAGTGCAAATGTCATATAGATATCTCTAATGTCCCCATTTTTACAAACCCATTGTGATTCTATAAGACCCGGATTCTTGCTATCGATAATTCTCTTCAGTTCCTTGCCAACGCGTTCATATTCTTCATGGCTTGGATAGAGCATCTTAGTATCCTGTCCGATAAGTTCCTCTTTTTTATATCCGAACATCTTGTACAACTTCTCATTAAAATCGAGGAGCTTGCGTGCCCATGTGATGCCTATTCCGGTTGGTGTTGCCTGGAATATACTTCGAATATGTTGCTCTTTCTTCTCTTTTTCCAGGGCTATCCTTTTCTGTTCGGTGATGTCCTGTGCGGTAAAGGTCATTCCTACTTCGGGATCGTTGGGATCTACCAGGGCTACTGTTAGTAGCACGTCAATAGGTTTTCCTTCCTTTTTTCGGAGCTTTGTTTCGACACTTACTGTTGTTCTGTCCTTTATAAGCTTAATAAGCTCAGCACCAACTTTATTGTACTCTTCTTCGGAATCGTAACATATCATCACATTCCTTCCGATGAGCTCTTCTCTTGAGTAGTCTACAATATCACAGAATCCCTGATTCACATCTTTGAATACCCTGTCCCAGACAACACCAATCCCGATCGGTGTGGCAAGGAATATACTTCTGTTCTTTGCTTCCTTTTCCCTAATGGTCCTTTCAGCAAGCTTTTTCTCAGTGATATCCTGCATTGTGAAAATATACCCTTTTGAAGCATCTTCAGGGTCTGCAAGAGTAAAATTAAGCAGTATATCTGTTATCTGTCCGTTCTTCCTTTTGAAAGGGTACTCTACGGTAGCTATTCGTTTTTCAGTTAGATCGGGGTATATCTCTTTCCCGGCCTTTTTGTAATCTTCATTGGAAAGGTAGAATCTCCGGGTATCCTGCCCTATCAGTTCTGATCTTTGGTATCCCAGTATACGACAGAATTCATCGTTCACTTCCAATATCTTCCGACCAATTACTTTTCCAATTCCGATCGGAGCTACATGCAATATACTGTCTGAAAGGGCCTTCTCTTCTTTCAGGGAAGCTTCAATTTCCTTTCGTTCCTCAATTTCCTTTTTTAGATCCTCGTTGGCCTTTGTCAGTTCAGCGGTCCTTTCATCAACAAGCTTTTCAAGGTTTTTGCGATATGTCCGCAGATCTTCTTCCGTGAGCTTATGTTCGTTTATATCCCTGATAACTCCAATGATACCTGCTGAGCTGCCATCTTTATTGCTCTGGAACTGTGGCAGGTTTTCCATCCAATGTGGATTTCCTTCGTTATCGACCAATCTGAAAGTTGTATTAAAAGCTCTACGATCTTCCATCATCTTATGGAAATCATCAATGAGCCTTTCACGATCGCCTGGATATATGTGCTCCTCAAAATGATTGTTCTGTACATCTTTAGGATCGATCCCATAGTGATTCATCTGTGGGCTGATATAGAGCACAATACCTTCAGCATTCACTATGTAGAGGATATCACTTGTATTCTCTATGAGGAACTTGTATTTCTCTTCCCCTTTGTTCACAAGATCTTCAATAGAGACAAAACGACCGTTTTCTGTCATTGATGTTGCCTACCTTTCGGCGAACTACTCAGTTAACAATTTAATCTTCAAGTACTCATATAAATTCTATCTTATTATATATTAAGCACTCTGTCATTATCCTCCAGAACTTCCACAACCCTTTTTAACATCTCACGTATCCGAATATGCTGTGGACAATGTTCTTCACACAGCCCACATTCCGTGCACCTGGATGCTGCTTCTTCGGGGGGTACGAACAGACCATACTGAAAACTAGCTTTCTCAACATTGCCATACATTGAGGCACTGTTAAGATAGGTAAATGCGGCTGGGATATTCACTCCTGTTGGGCATGGCATACAATATTTGCAGTTAGTACAATTGACTTCCATTTTCTCATTGTAGAACTTGCGTACCTTTTGGAGAACTTCTTTGTCATCATCTGTAAGCGAATTTGCTTCTCCTTTTTCAGCATAGGCAATATTCTGCTCCACCTGCTCAAAAGTGCTCATTCCGCTAAGAACTATGCTTATTTCCGGCTGGTCCCACAAATACTGGAAACACCAGTTCGCAGGTGTACGTTCTATCCTGGCACTGTCCCAGATACGCTGTACTGTTTCAGGTGTCTGTACGAGATTTCCTCCCCGTAAGGGTTCCATTATAGCTACATCTATTCCTTTTTGTGCAGCATATTGAAGTCCCTGCTTTCCCGCCTGATAGTCCTCATCCATGAAATTGTACTGTATCATGCAGAAATCCCAGGCGTAGCCATCGATGATATCTTTGAATACCGTGATATCGTCGTGGAACGAGAATCCGATATATTTGATCTTTCCACTGGAAATGGCACTTTCAATGAATTCGAACATACCAAGCTCTCTCATTCTGTTCCAGTATCCCCGCGTAAATCCATGCATGAGGTAATAATCAATATGGTCTGTCTGAAGGCGCTCCAATTGATCATCAAGGAATCTGTCCATGTCCTCCCTTGTCTGGATAAGCCATAACGGAAGCTTTGTGGCAAGGAGTACCTTGTCCCGAAGACCGTTAGCAAGTACCTTTCCAACAAAAGGTTCGCTCATTCCGGCATGATATGGGTAAGCGGTATCAAAGTAATTTACTCCCTTTTCAATAGCAAATTCGATCATTCTGGTAGCTTCTTCTTCATCGATCTGATCATCTTTTCCATCGATAACAGGGAGTCTCATGCAACCAAATCCAAGTATCGATACCTTTTCATCTGCATTGCCAAATTTACGATATAACATGTAATCCCTCTATTTTATGTATCATCAATTAATTCTTGGTTATAGTTTGTTATAGTTATCGATTGTATGTATCCCGTCCTTCTAAATATTTGCAGTTATTTCCATTCATAATTGCGATGGTGTTGAATTGTACAAAACAGTAGGTTCTTTTGCAGTTGTCCGAAAAGAGTTCCGGAATTCGACCTTCATAGGTCATGTGAGGTCTATCGATAGTGAGGCGGAGGCAAGGACCTTTATCGATCAGCTCAAGGAGCAGTACAGCGATGCCAATCACAATGTTTCGGCTTACCTGATAAAGAATGACAATGTTCTGGTGGCTAAGTATGATGATGACGGAGAACCTGCCGGTAGTTCGGGGAAACCTGTGTTCAAGGTGCTGGAGCTTAAGGGGTTGAGCAATACGGTGGTCGTGGTCACCCGTTATTTTGGCGGGATCAAACTGGGGTTTGGCGGACTTTCAAGGGCTTACAGGGAAACGGCAGTTGCTGCAATCGAGGAAGCAGGTATAATTGAGGTCCATGAGATGGTGGACTTGGTGGTTCGCCTTGATTATTCTGATATGCAGTCGGTCAAAAGGCTGGCCGAGGAATATGGCCAAGTCACTGGAGAGGATTATAGTGATGTGGTCAAACTATCCGTTAAGGTGAGAAAGGGCGAGGAAGATGGGTTTGCAGACAAGCTCACGAATCTGACCAGGGATAGAGCAAAAATAGTGAAAGTATGAACTTTGTCTGTGAGGCTGGGGTATATTTGATGTATTACGCTCTGTCATTTGATGGCATAGAATCCTGCCTGCATGTATGATGTCCAGAAAAGCTCACATGTGGTGAACCCGGTCTCTTTTAGCATTTCAAGGTGCTCGGATATCGTTATCGGGAAATAAGCGGTGTTGAATCGTTTCAGGTTATCTTCCACAGCAACACTGTCCTTTCCACATTCGAGCTGGAATCTTCTCAATCTATCCATGACGATCTCTATCCCTCTTTCCGTTGCCGGTGCGGTATTCTCGAACGTTATGAAAATACCATCATTTTTCAGCATTTCGTAGCATTTCGCTGTGGTGTTCGCTCTCTCTTCCCTGTTCAGGTAGTGATGGGATTGTATAGCCGTGACAACATCACATTTTGGTACTTCGTATAAAGGCAGGTCTGCGGTAGTATTATTTGTGAATTTGAACCTTTCAGCAGGATATTTTCCAAGTCTCATCCTTGCATATGACAACATTTCTTCGGAAGGGTCGTTCAGGTAAAAGTTGCATTCATCAAATGTCTCATTTGCGAGCTCAATTAATGACCCTGTTCCACATCCAGTATCAAGCCAGTCCTCACAATCAGGTTTTGTTGTTCTGATGAGATCGATGATCTCCTTTTGGAAGCTGGAATAATGGGGTATTGTCCGGTGTATGTTCTTCTCATAGTGTTCCGGTGTGAATTGTGTGTTAGTGGTCATGATTTCCCCTCTTTTCTTTATTCCTGTTATCAATGATATGCGATATTATTTATGGCTCCTTTTTAGATTATAGTCAAAACTCTAAAATAAGGCGGAAAACCAGCATACAAAAAATAAGAGCTGCCTATATCCCCTCGTATTTATTGGGGGTATTCATACCTTAATTTTCATCAACTATATTCTCTGCAACTGAAGATCTGCAGGAACCGCCAGGGCAACTGTAGAGGCCCATGGACATGGAATGTTCACCATTAACAAAAAGAGCATTAAAAATCCTGTCTGCAAACTTTCTTGCGACAACCGTAAATGAATGGGTATTTAGACCAATTACACGACTCATTGTATTATCACCTGTAACCACAAGTTATTCATAATACTATATAACGGTGTCGTTAATTAATTACTATAAGTAATAATGTGGTGTTGCTAGTTCCGACAGTCCTTTGTATATGCCGTCTACGATGAGATCACTTTTTGGACTTATATCCGAACTCAAAACCAAGGTGATTCAACGCAAACAATGCCAACATCATCACAGTAAAGATCAAGATGATATATGCATAGGATGTCAGCAGGTAAGGAATGAGATCAGCTCTTGTTAATCCGTTATCCATATACGAGAACACGCTGATCGTTCTATTGTATATTGGATAAAAATACTGTATGTCGGCTCCGTCAAGGTCATCCAGCAATAGATGTGAAAGGGATGCAGCTTCGGCAAAAAGCCCCATGTATACAGCCTTGCCAAATTCCCGATATGCCACATATCCAATAATTGTTCCAAATAGGATCGCGGAAGAACTGAACAGAAGTGAATGCGTTGGTATGAATCCGATCTGGCAATGTTCCACGGTACCATTTACAAGTATATTATAAACAGCCGTTATGTCCGGGTACAATGCAAAGAATGCTCCTACGAACAGTAGCAACAGGATATGCATGATATTCCTGGATGAAATATCTTTGCGAAGGAGTGCTACCAGGGTTGTATAGACTGCTATTGCACAGATGCAGAAAACGAAGAACATAACATGTGCAACTGGATATGGCATATTAAAAGATAGGACCTCTGAGTGTATAATATTATCGGAGGTGTGCTGTTGGGGTTGTTGAATCTCTTCTCAACAATCGAATGAAAAAATTAAACGCTACGGTTAAACGTATACGGCTGCCAGAAGAGCGATCCGTTTACTGAATTATTTTTTAAAATAAAAATAAGGATGTCCTGTGATCTTACTCACAGGAAGTCTTCATTTAAGCGAATGGGTGTTCTGCACAGTCCTTCTTTGCAAGTGCTTCATCTACGGTAGGTGTTCCTTCGACAGCACGCTTTAATGCAAGCTTTGTTGCTTCGTAGTTGTACTCGTAGATCTTTTCTTTGTCTATTGCATTCCACTGGATGAACACTGAGACGATTATCAGTAAATTTTCTGCTTCTTCCTTTGGGATCACGCCTTCTGCAACACTGTCCATTACAGCTTTTGCAACGGATGCCTGAGCAGGTCCGAACATAAGGATAGCCTGGGATGCATTCTTGATAGTTACCTTGTTCACTAAAAGGGTTGCAGGTTTTGGTATCACATTTGGTTCAAGCACTGCAAGCAATGGGGTATGTCCCTGGCTTGGTGATGAAAGTGCGTTCATGAATGCGGTCTCGACTGGACTTCCCTTTGTACCGATCACAATATCGATATGAGCGATCTCATCTCCTTCTCCTACCAATGCTTCGCCAATAAGACTTGTTGTAATTTTTGCCATGATTATATCTCCATTTAGACTTTTTAAGAATGCCTTGATCTGTATCTTTCGATCTAGGATCTGAAATAATACCTCAGCTTTTACGCCAGACCATAAGGGCTATCTGCAAAGCCATAATTGCACCCTCTAATTACAAAAAGTTATTTAATTACTTTACCTTACCATTTGGTAACCTGGTGATAATTTATGGGAAAGTTGGAACACAGCCCGATAGATAAAGCGATCAAAATAATAAGCAAAAAGTGGACCCTTAATATTATAAGGGACATGTTCTGTGGCAATATCCATTTCAATGAATTCTTAAAGAGCAATCCCAAACTCAGTAGTAAAGTCCTATCCGATAAATTACGCCAGTTGGAACAGGACGAGCTGATAGAAAAGAAGATCACTTCCAAAACACCGTTGTGCATAGAATACCATCTGACAAGCAAAGGCAGGAATTTGAACAGAGTGCTTTACGAGCTTTCAGAATTCTCATATAAAGAATGCGTTGATGAATACACTCAGGATTGTATAGAACAAAATTCGGAGCTGAACAAGAAAATATTGAATATGGTTGATTGAACTTTTTTTAAAAAGTATTTTAACTTAAAGACAGTGGCTTCAACTTTTCTATGGTTGCGGTCAAGAATGTTTCGGGACCATATGAGTGATCCCTTTTATGTTTGGTCTCTTTGTGTACAATGTCCGTGAGGTACACGTCTTAATTTTTTAAATCGTTCGAATTCGCCTCATTTGTAGCTACCTCTTTTATCCTATTGATGATCGATTCAAGTCCATTCGATCTTGCAGGCGAGAGATTTGACTTCAATCCGATCTTGTCAATAAAATACAGGTCAGCATTTAAGATCTCCTGGGGATATCGATCGTTCACCACCTTAGCTACAAGGGCAATGATCCCTTTAGTTATCATCGCATCACTATCGAGATCGAAGCTCAATTTTCCATCCTTGTTGTAACTTCTAACCCAAACTTTGGATTGACATCCGCTGATCGAATTGTCTTCGGTCTTAAACTCCTCATCCATGGGTTTGAGCTTTTTGCCGAAAGAGATGAGGAGGGAATATTTGTCAAACCATTCAAGGCCGTCAAATTCTTCTATGATCTCATTCTGAATAGCGTCGTTCACTTGTACATCATCTCTACTTTCTCTATTCCTTCGATCAGCATGTCAACATCTTCTTTTGTATTGTACAATGCAAAACTTGCTCTCACTGTGCCTTCTATTCCGAGGGATCCCATCAATGGTTGGGCGCAATGATGTCCGGTCCTGACAGCAACCCCCATCTTGTCCAATATCAAGCCTGTATCATAATGGTGGATATTGTCCAGATTAAATGAGATGGCTCCGCACATCTCATTAGTATTTCCGTAGACAGTCACATTATCCATTTCCAACAGTCTATCCCTTGAGTAGGAATATACCTCTTGCTCATGCTTTTTTATTTTATCCATGCCTATCTTTTGCATGTGATCGATCGCTGCACTGATACTTATTGCTCCTGCAATATCCGGTGTACCTGCTTCAAATCTTAAAGGAGGGTCCAGATAAGTTGTCTTATCAAGACTTACCCTATCGATCATGCCCCCTCCGCCTATTGCAGGCGTAATATCACTGAAGCGGTCGCTCGTATAAAGCACTCCAACTCCGGTGGATGCATACATCTTATGGCCTGAGAAAGCCAAAAAATCGCAACCTATGTCCTTTACATCAAGAGGCAAATGCTGTATTGACTGGGCTGCATCCACCAGGACCGGTATATCGTGGTCCTTTGCAATTTCAGTGATCTCTTTGATCTCATTTACACAACCAAGGACATTTGAGACATGAGCTATGGCTATCAATTTTGTCTTGTTCGTGATCTCCATTGAGTCTATCAGCAAATTGCAATCCTCATCCATCGGAATTGCATTTACTGTTGCTCCTGCAAGCTGCCAAGGCACGATATTCGAGTGGTGTTCCACACCGGTCACCAAAACTTCTTTTCCCCTTAAGGAAGGTCCAAGCGAGCGTGCGACCTGATTGATGGAACCGGTCGTTCCGGAGGTGAATGTCACTTCACTTGAGTTACGAGCACCTATGAAGTCACTGACTTTTTTTCGTGCTTCCTCATACCTTTCACTTGAGACCTCGCTCAGGTAATGCGCGCCCCTATGGATATTACTGTTATCTGTCCGATAGTAATCAGATATGGTATCGATCACAGAGTTAGGTTTTTGGGTCGTTGCTGCGTTATCAAGATACACCAGTCGTTTTCCATACACCTTCTGTTCAAGTATAGGGAAATCGTTTGCAAGGTCTTTCATCTTTTCACCATTTCAACAAGAGAGAACCATTTTTTATCATCGCTAAAGATATTTTCTACAGAAAGCCCTGCAGCTCCTGCCATTTTTTCGATACCATCAACAGTATATTTATGGGAGTTCTCTGTGTGTATCGTCTCGCCTTTTTTGAAGATTATTTTCTCATCCAATATGGGGCTTGTCACTTCCATATCTTTTTTTGCCTTCAAATGCATCTCGATCCGGGAATCTTTTCTATTGAAGAATGCAAGATGCTCAAATTCCTCAGGATCGAAATCGGTCTCAAGATGATCATTTGCAACCTTCAATATATTCTTATTGAATTCGGCAGTGATCCCCTGGCTATCATTGTAGGCTTTCTCGATGATACCAATATCTTTTACCATATCCATTCCAAGGAGGAGCCTGTCGTTCTTGTTCATTACTTTGCCAAGATCGGTCATGAATTCAATTGATCTTGCTTCAGTAAGATTGCCTATTGTGCTTCCGAAGAAACAGAAGAGCCTTTTTCTTTTTCCCGGGATCTTTTCAATATGTTCAAGGAAGTCAGCGGTGATCCCGTGGACCTTCATTTCGGGGTATTTGCCCTGAAGATTACAAGCGGATCTCTCTATGGAATCTTTGCAGACGTCAACCGGATAATACACTATTGTCTGACGGATCTCTTTTGGCACTTCATCGAGGAATACTGAGATCTTTGAACAGTCCCCGCTTCCAAGCTCTACAAGATCATTGTCTTCGATCTGTTGTTTCAACTTTTGAGCAGTTGATCTAAGCAATGGGATCTCGATCTTTGGAGGATAATATTCTTCTAACCTGGTTATCTTCTCGAATAATTCTGACCCATGATGGTCGTAGAAGAACATGCTGGGAAGGGTTTTAGGATTTGACCTCAGGCATGCCAGCAGTTCTTCCCGAATTGAACTTTCTCCGATATCGGGCATGAAATCTTCTATTATCATTGTTCAGGCACACCCTTTTCAGAAGGAAGCTTGTTATTGCTCCATTCAAGCCATCCCCCATCATAGACTGCTGCGTTGTCCCAGCCCATGAGCCAGGCGTTAAAGAAGGCCTCACTCCCCCTCCAGCCTGTTCCGCAGTAGAAGGCGTTGCGCTTTTCGGGAACTATTCCTATCTTTTCCCAGACCTCTGCAGTTTCCTGAGCTTCGCTCATGGTGTGGTCCAGGTTCCTGTAGTTCTCCATGTGGTAGGCATCTGTTCCGCAATCCCCGAACACTGCTCCGGGTATCCTTCCCTTCTCATCGATATAGTGATAGCCACTTATTTCCCCGATGTATTCTCTCCAGCTTCTGATGCACACCAGGTTCTTGTCAGGAGATGCAAGGATATCTTTTGCTTCTTCAAGATCAACAACGATCTCCGGTCTTTGAGGAATGTCGATGCCAAAGGATACTCTATTATTTTCAGCAGGGTCCTTTGTGATCTCATAGCCTGAATCAAGCCAGGACTGAATACCGCCATTGAGTATGCGAACATCCTTTACGCCTGCATAGAGCATGATGAACGCGCATCTCATTGCACCCAGATGGCCTGCGCTGCTTCCCGGGAACGGATCATCATAACTTGGTGAGGAGAACCTCCCATAAAGAATGACCGTTGTGTCATGTGTTATGCCTGCATTTTCCAGGACCTCCTTCAGTTCTTCAGGCGAGCGGCGATTCCAGTTATCCTCATATTCAAGGGAGGTTGTGTCAATGGATATCGCTCCCGTGATATGCCCCTTCTCATAATCGGCAGGGTTCCTGTAGTGAGAATGACATAACACGAACTTATCATTTTCATATTCTGGAGCGCTATTTGTAGTGATCAATTGATCAAGCCAATCCGACGAGACCAGTTGACTGTATCTTTCAAGATGCTCCATGGGCAGGTCCTTCTCCACCCATTCAAGAAAAGAGTTGTAAACAGTCACATCAGGGTAGCCGGCCTTCCCAAATTGCCTTGCCACCTCTTCCGTTCTATTCACGTCATACCCATAAATGACCAGAGAATCCTCCGGCAGGATCCCTTTATTCCTGACGATCTCTATCCAGTCAATATAGTGTAACCATTTATACGGCAGTGTCTTCGCACCCTTTATGTGCCCACCTCTTGCCTCCCCACCTTCTCTCCAACCATTATAAGCATCAATAGGCCTTATATCAATAACCTTATACTTATGCAAGCTCTCAGCTAATTCTTTAGTTACAATTTCCCCCATGCAGTAAAATTGGTCTAATAATTATATAATGTTTGTTGTTTAGGCAGTAGAGATCTTTAGATTTTGGATTTATGTTTGTTCTTGCAGCATTTATACTGGTACTGAAGTTCTTGAAAGGAAACATGTTCATGCTGATGGAATTGTTTACATTGGCAAGGAAGCCAACAACATTGATGAGGAGGAACTTGATGTGAAGAAGGCTCAGTTATTTGTTGATGAGAAAGAGATCATGAGGAAGATATTGGCTCTGACTCCAAAGGAAGCAAGGGAATATGGAGTTATGCAGAGGAGCAGTTTGAAACGGATGAAAGATAGGATTTTGAGTGGTGGGAAGTTTAATTTCAGGACAAAGGAAGTGAGGAAATTGGTAAGTGGATTCTGATTCTTACCCTTTCTTTTTTTATTTGACCAAACACTTTGTAAACAAATATATATGTTTAGCAGAGTATTTATCCTCTAAGAGTAAATTTTAGAGATTAACCTGTTGCTTCATGTTGGAGATTGGAAATTATGGATTCTGAGGTATTAAGAGAATATAATGGGGAAGGAACTTTTACGTTTAAGACTGATAAATTATGCGAACAAAAGGCTAAATTCACACTCTTATTTTTTTCAAACTCAAGAATAATTGTACATACAGAATTTGCGCTAACAAAAGAAAATTTATCTACACTTACCATGGTAGAATCTTCTGTAGAAGGAGATTTAAACGGTTCTATTGTGGATAAAAATAATGAAATTGGGCACATTTCTATTGAGGGTTTGTTAGTCACTTCGTCAGGTTTATCAGCTAAATCTGGAGAAAACGTAAAAAACAAAGTATCAATGATTTGCTTATCAAATGTCGACATTGTTTATTCTGATGAAAAGTCAATTGACGTTGAAAGTCATTATGGGCTTACAAATTTTGTATTTTTAGGATGTGAATATTCGAAAAATGGTAGAAGTAGAATATTAGACAAATTCAAAGCAAATATAAGAGATTTGTCATTTCTATTCAAAAAAGTAGAAAACTATGCTGAAATCAAAAGTCGTTTAACTGAAAAAAAAGGCTGTTTTGTCACTGCTGAAGCAATTGTTAATCTATCGATTGATAGCACAGATGAATCTAAAGAGATTATTTTTGATATATCAAGGCTGTTATCATTAGCTACTAGAAATTACATAAGCCCGATATATGAGGATCATTTTTATGAGGGTAGGATAATTAAAACTACTTTAAATCCAGTGCTTGCACATACTTATAACGGTTCTGACCAACTAATTGATGTCGATTCCCCAACCTCCTGTTCCATAAAATACTTTTTAGAAACTACATATGATAGTTATCAAGAATACAAAAATACACTTCGGTTAAATGCCATCATATCCTTATATTTAACATCGGGGGTCACTCCATATACTGAAGCAAAATTTATGCTGATGTTTGTTGCTGTAGAAAGTTTACTAAGTAATTTTGAAAATTACCTTGAAACGATTGGAGAAACTATTGTTCCCAGTTTGCAAAAGTCAACAAAAAAGAAATTGATAAAGGTTCTCAAAAAAGAGGATGTTCCTCTTGAAGATGAAATTATAGATAAAATTGTAGAATCTATTGCATATCCACACACAACTTTTGATGACAAGTTAAATGCACTTATCAAAAAATATCGTATTGATTGTACTTCGGAAGATAAGAGCCTTATGAGACTTAGAAACAAAGTAGTACACGATGGAAAATTTCCTGAAGAATTAGATACAAGAGCCATAGATCCTTATGAAGAATATACAAGATTGGTCTTTTTTATTGACAGGACACTTCTTACTATTCTTAACTACAAAGATAAACCATTTCTAAATAAACTAGAAAATTACAAAGAAACCACTTTATAACTTTTATTTTTTTAAAGGGGATTTAGAATGGTTGCGTTTTTTGGCTATTACTATTACCCCGACTTGCTGTGCGGGGATATAGGTAACTTGATTTTTTTGTACGGGGTTGTGCAAGTATAATTCAAAACCTGAATTGCCTATAATTTCAATGTTTCAAAAAACCCCACAATAAAGGAAGGTGTGAAATGGCATTAAAAAGATCTCATGATGTTCAAGAAAAAGATATAGACTTTGTACACTTGATTATGCGTGATGCATAAGATTTTAATACATATTATTGAGTTAAATAATATACCTCTGTGTAAATTAATTACAATTATGTATATATAGTTTAGATTTTCATGTTATAATTTAATACTGTTCAATCCTAAATAATAAGATTGAACATGTTAAAATTAATAGGGAGTGAAATAGAATGAATGAATTTGAAAGCATGAGTCAAGCAATGGGGCAAAAATTTGAAGAAGATGTAGAATTTCGTAAACTATTACATGAAAACATCTCTAAAATTTATAAAGAAAATAATTTGGACATGCTTAAATTAGAACATATTGAACAAAGTTTCAAGAAAGAATTAGCAGTTCAAGCTAAGAAAGATGTTGTTTCGTTCAAGGGCTACTGGTGGGGGTATATAATTAGATTCCCAGAACCTGTTATGAATGACTTAAACACTGTAGGGGATATTACTATCGCAGTTGGAGGTATGATAGCAGCAATTCCACCGCTTGCGCCAGTGGCGCCTCTTATAGCAGCGTACGTTGCGCTAGAATTTACATTGATGAAGAGCATGGATAAGGGAAAGGGGGTCGGTTTGGGCTCTAGTTGGGTAACACCTGGAGTATTTATACCAGCACCTTTGTAATAAAGAACAAAATTTGACTTTGTAGAAAACCTATCTAAATCAACATCTATAATCAAAATTCAGCAAAAGTAAGCAAGATTCAGAGCTACGTTTTGAAGTTTTATTGATAAGCATAATTATATGAATTTAGAGGATTTCTACAGAGCCATTAATTTACAGATTTAACTATTATCTTTACGTTCCTAGACCTAAAATTTAAATCTCCCTCCTTTGCTTTTTTCTTCAAATAAGCCAAAGCACTTCTATGTTTAATTCCAATCTCCCTTGCTTTCTCAGGAGTAAGATTCAAAATAAAACCATAAACTAACTTCTCATCAACAAACTCTTGAGCCTTCTTTACATCCAATTCCTGTTCATCAATATTATTGGCTTCCTTTCCAATATAAATAACAGAATCAGCATGTACATGCTTTCTTTCAAGAATACCAATATCTCCATCAAACTTATGCTCAAGATGTTCCACATACTGCATTATTGTCCTACTCAATGGTTTGAAATAATGTGATCCTTCCTTGATTTCGCCTGTTCCATAATCAATAAATGGTTCATAAACAATACTTTGAGGATCATTTGAGAAAGGAGATAAAGGCTTGACTGCCTTACCATCTTCTTCAGCAACCTGAAACCCAACATGATAGAAATTGAATGATTTGATTTGATCTTCCCATTCCTTGCCTTTATTAATCGTATCAAACCTATGCAAAACATTTGGAGTTGAAACAGTAAGCCTTGAAATAGCATACATATTTGAATACTTCTCTTCAATATCAGCTTCAGAGATCATTCCATAATGAAGTTTAAGAATATCTTCCCATATCTCAGCCTGCCAATCTTCAACAGCCTTTGGAAATGGATTTGTTAAATGTCCAAGTCCATGCAATTTGAAAGATCTCTCTCCATCCATGAACTTGATTTCTCCATCTTCAAGATTATAAAGTGCATATCTTTTTGATGAGATTCCATAAAACCACATATCTTCTTTCTCAGCTTTCAACAGATCAATATCAAGACTGTAAGGATTGAGAGGTTGGAAATAATTAATAATCTCTTGAGCATGTTCAGGAGGAACAAAAATAGAATCTGTATCCATGTAAGCATGAACTGAACCAAGTTCTTTTAATTTAGCTTCAGCCATTGCCAAGAACAATTTAGATCCTGCTGTAATCATGACAGCAAGTAAAGGATGAAAATAATTTCCTGCTTTCTCAAACCTGTTCTCAGAAGTATTGAACTCATCCAATCCATAAACTTGAATATCACTTTTCTTATCTTCAGGATTAAGCTCAATGAAAATTCCATAACTCATGGCATTAACTAAAATCTTAATAGCCTGTGCCCTGCTTTTCAATTGTTGATATTCAGGATCTTCTTTATCAATGCTCTTCATTTGAATTTTAAGATTCTGTCTTGCTTCAACAAGTACCTGAACAAGATTATCTTTTGTAGGATCAATATCAATTCCAAGAATTTGAGATTTCTTCAAACCTTTCTGAATACCTTTTGGAATATACCTAATAGCTTCAATGATCTTAGGAACTTTACCCGTTAATAGAACAGATGAAATTACATCAGGTAAAGCGTACCATAATTCATTACCAGAACTAAGGTAATTTACCCCAACGTTATAACCTGTATTATTACCCTTATAATCCATCCTTACAGGTAAAATATCATCTTCCGCATGTAACTTTACCATTACAACAAGATCATTCCAGTTGCCCTTATTTTGAAGATAATTAAGGTTTAGGTTTGATAACATGTCCTTTATCTCATTAGTAACATCCTTAGTTTCAAGAGATTCAGCTATCATGAATTTCCAGAGATCCATCATCATTGTAACAGTTGGATACATGCTTGTAAAATCAAGAACTGTAACTTTTGTAGGTTCTTTTCTGATCTTACATTCACATCTTCCCCCATAGTAAGAAGTCATGTTGTTTCCAATGGTTTCTGAAGAAAATTCAGGGTTAAGATCTAAAAATGACTGAATACCCAATTGTTTAAGAGATTGTTTGCCAATTGACGCAGAACTGAATATCTTAGTTGGTGGGATATTTATCTGATAAAGATCAAGCTCATCAATCAATTTTTCATAAACTTGATATGTAGATTCAACATCAGCAATCAAATAATCAATGTATTTCTCAGTTACTTTTCCATGCTTAATATTTTTCATCTTTTTGACATTGGTATTAAGCATCTCACATGCTTTATCAAGTGAAATATGCTTCTTCTGGAGCAATACCTCTGCTAACTTTTGAACATCAAGGAAATAACCTGAAAATTTATCTTTTCCTTTGTTTATCTTGGTTGATGTAAATTTAAAATTAGAAGCATCTCCCATTTTTGTAACAATAATAGGAGGATTGAACCTATTATCTGAAAGTGTAAAAGTAAATCCTCCTTTATTTCTCCCTCTTGAATCTCCAACTCTTTTAGAGATCCTGCTAATATCAAAGGGAAGGTTGAAGCCAATACAAAGAGTTTTCAAACCAAATATTTCAGGATAAAATACCTCATCAATGAATTCATTTAGAGTATAAAGTGGTATATCATGCTCTGAAGTATATACTTCACATACTTTTATTTCAACATCGGTAAGCATAGAAGTATCATAAAACATACCTTCATGCTGAATATACCCATTCTGTTTTATCTTGAAATGTCCTATCTTAAAATTCTGATTTTGATCTATTGTTGTTTCAGTATCAAAGGCTAATACCCTATCATGCCTTAATGGAACATCCTTTGGTTTGAAAAAAGGATTAACTGAAGATTTCTTGATCTTCTGAGTATATCCTCTAACAGCGATCTTAGACATTTACAGTCATCTCCATTCCAAGATTGATTAAACGGTCTCCAAGTAGTTTTAGCAAAGCACCAATGGAAATGATGTTGAAAGCTGTTAGATTTTCTGAGGATGTTGTTTTAGATCTCTTCTTTGGACTGATCTTATTCTGTTCTGCTGTAATCTTAGCATGACAATTCTTGCATAGTGGTTTTACCCAATCTGAAGTATTTCTTCCATCAACATGGTGCATTTCAATAACTTCTGAATTATCTTCTCCACATACTGAACATGCAATAGGTGGTTTCTTCCCTTTCTTGTACTTGCTAATATTCTTCCTGTAAGCTTCTTTATCCATAGTATCCACTCTCCAATTAAACATATAATTCAAAGAATTCAGGCTCTTCCTGTGCATCCTGAATCTCATAAAGTCTTTCCAAGTCTGTTACAAAATAATGCTCATTACCTTCAGCATCAATGACTGTTGCATTTTCAAATTTCTTCAAAAACTTTGTATCATTAGATCTCAACGCTTGATTAACAGCATTGAAATATTCAGCAATTAAGCTCCTATCTTTTGATCTTGTTGCAACAATAGAGATCAAGCCCTTATCTCTATCATAGAACATCATTTCAGATTCAATTCTATCTGAAGCTGTTACTCTCCATTTCCCTTTTGATTTGTACAGGTATTTTCCAAGATTACTAATTATGTTCTTCTTGTTAGCTCCTGTTTTCTCAATTGCCTTTGAAAATGAAATCCCTTTCCTCATAGTTCTGAGAACTTCAAGGGATAGTTTCCTATCTCTCTTTTGTTGTGCTTTCAGAACTTTCCATGAAACTGTACTTAGATTATGATCTTTGAGTCTTGTATTTCTCAAATCATTCAGGCTGAGAGTTGGAAATTTTTCATGAAACCTGACTACTCTTTTAGCATATTCTGAAGTTCTTGGTTGAGCTTTAAGCCAATCTCCATAGTTCTTATAATCCTTTGAGAATCGCTTGAGAGTCATTTCTCAGCCTCCCAAAGCTTCAACAATGCTATCCTGACAACTTCAGCCTGAGAGCATCCAAATTTATCTGACATCTGTACTAGTTTCTCCTTGATGTAAGGAGAGAGAGTTGCAAGAACTCTTTGTGTATCGTTTATTGAATCCATGTTAATCAAGTTAATATATGCACCAATACCTATTTGTATCAAATTTAACTATAAGTTTGAGTATGAATTTGAATATAAATACAGATAAGAATAACTATAATTCTTATAAAAATACTAATGAGTTTGAGTATAATGTGATTTCGATCTTACAAACTATCCCTTTTATAAGAAAACGGGATCTCATTGAAAAATTAAGAACTAAATTTAAGAAAACCAGAGGCTATAGCGTTGAAAATATTCAAAGAAAACTCTATGACATGCAGGGCAAAGGAATTCTACTTGTGTTGAAGTTTGAAGATCTCCAACAATTTGGAATAAAAGATGAAGATAAACGTTCTTGTTATGTTACATTAAGACGAACTGAAGAAATATTATCTCATTTAGATTCTGTCATTAATAAACTTAAATTTAATAATCCTATTCAGCAAAAAATGGCTTTGAAAGAGATTGAAAGATATGAACAGAATTATGTTCTTAATCCAAAGCAATTAGACCTGCTTGTATCTCAACTTAAAGCTGATGATATTACTTTAATTGAACATATTCTCAGAATAATTTATACTTATATTGATAAAAAGAACATTGATCCTGCTAATGAATCTGAGACAATTGAAAATCTTAGATTATTATTAGATAGATACCCTGAACCATTGACAAGATATACAAATCTTAGAACTCATATCATCTATTTACTTGGACATTACAATGATGCGTCTGTTATTGAAAGACTCAAGAAGGATGCTGAGACTTTAGAAAATCTTCATGATATAGTTCATGATTATGAATCAGAGTACACAGCTAACATAATAGAAGAACATCGAGAAGAACTATACAATTTTGAAGAACAATTAAGGCTTGATGGTGAAGATGAGCCTGCTCAATTCATTGCTGAGATTCGAGTTAGATCTCTTATTAATCTTGGAATGAAAGAAGATCCTTTTAAAGATAATGTTAGAGGATGGTGATTTCTAATGAAATTGTTACTTCTAAACGGTCACGGAATTAACATGCGTGTTGATGGTGCTAAACTCCATATCAAAGATGGCAGATTTTCAGCAACTGAAGAACCTGAAGAGTATGTATTCTCTCCAAAGAGGATGGATATTGATAGTATTGTTGTGTATGGAAGAAGTGGATCTCTAAGCTTTGAAGCTATCAGATGGTTGATTAAACACAATGTACAGATCACTATACTAGATTGGAACGGTAAACTTCTAACAACAATGCTTCCTTCTGAAAGTACTAATGTCAAGACAAAGTTTGCTCAATACCATGCTTATGAAGATCAGGATACAAGAGTAAAGCTTGCTAAGAAGTTCATTGAAGCCAAGTTCTCCAAATCTGAAACTGTCCTTAATTACCTTAAACAAAGGTATCCTGAGATTGATTATGATTTCTCCGTTGATAAGAGTAAACTTGAGAATACTAAATCTGTAAGAGAGATACTTGGGATTGAAGGTGGAGTTGCTTGGAAGTACTGGAATGAGTATGCAAAAGCTATTCCTGATGAATACGATTTCAGAGCAAGGACTGATAATAATGCCAGAGCTTCTAACTCAGGAGATAAAGTCAATGTTATGCTTAATTATGGTTATGCATTACTTGAATCTGAATGCCTGAGAGCCATCAATTCAGTTGGTCTTGATGCTCATGTAGGTTTTCTTCATGAGATGAATCCAAGTAAGAACAGTTTAGCCTATGATCTCCAAGAACCATTCAGGTTCATTGTGGATCTTACTGTAATGAACTTGATTGAAAAAGGAGTTATGGATAGTAAGGATTTTATCAGGACTGAGAGCTTTTCATTGAGGCTCAAACCTACTGGAGCAAGGAAGGTTACTGAAGAGTTTAATTCTATGATGAATGGCAAAGTTGAGTATAGGAAGAAGAATAGTTCTTGGGAATCTGTTCTTTTGGTTAAAGCAAGGGAATTAAGTCATCAACTTGTAGGAAAGAGAAAAACTGTTGAGTTTAGCAAACCTGTTTATGTGGGTGAGAGGGATGATACTGATCTGTTGAGGAAGAAGATCATTGACATGCCTTATACTGAATGGAAGAAGATGGGGTTTTCTAAAGGTACTTTACATTACATGAAACAGAACGCTATGAGTGATAAGCCATTTAGTTTGAATGCTCATGTGAAGGAAAGATTGGAAAATTGGGGAAAGGGGTTTAGGCTTGATTTATGAAAATAAAATTTATAGGATTAAGTTGCATATTGGACTTAACCAAATTCCATAGCTTTTTTAATATTATTTAATGTATTATTATATTTTATAGGATATTCCTCGGATATATATACGTTTAGAGCTTTTTGGAAGGCAATAATAGCGTTTTCAACATTTGTTTCTTTATTCCTAACCCCTGACAAGACCATATATGCTGTTCCAAGATTATTTTGAGTATCTGCATAATTAATTGGATATTTTTCAACTGTATATACTTCTAGAGCTTTTTGGAACGCTGCAATGGAATGTTCAGCATTTGTTTCCGTATCTCTAACCTCAGCCAAAACCCTATATGCATTCCCAAGATTATTTTGGGTTCCAGCATAGATTAATGGATAATTCTCAACTGTATATATGTCTAGTGATTTTTGATAGGCATTAATAGCATGTTCAGAATTTGTTTCCGTATCTCTAGCCTCAGCTAAAACCCTATATGCGCTTCCAAGATTAATTTGAGTTGCTGCATATCTAAGAGGATATTTTTCAACTGTAAATACTTCTAGTGATTTTTGATAGGTATTAATAGCTTTTTCAATGTTTATTTTCTTGTCTCGGATCTCAGCTAAACTCTTATAGGCATTTCCAAGATTATTTTGAGTAGACGCATATTCGAAGGGGTAAGTTTCAATTGTAGATACCTCTAGAGCTTTTTGATACGCATTGATAGCGTTTTCAATATTTGTTTCTGTATCTCTTACCTCAGCTAAACTAAAATATGCATTCCCAAGATTATTTTGAGTAGACGCATAGTCAAAGGGGTAAGTGTCAATTGTAGATACCTCTAGAGCTTTTTGATAGGCATTGATAGCGTTTTCAATATTTGTTTCTGTATCTCTTACCTCAGCTGAACTCAAATATGCATTTCCAAGACTATTTTGTGTTGCTGCATAACCGGTTGGATATTTCTCAACTGTAGTTACATCTAGAGCTTTTTGGAAGGCATTGATAGCGTTTTCAATGTTTGTTTCTGTATCTCTGATCTCAGCTAAATTCAAATATGCATTTCCAAGACCATATTGTGTCTTTGCAAATTCGAGTGGGTATTTTTCAACTGTATAAAAATCGAGGGCTTGTTGGTAGGAATTAATTGCATTCTCGGCATTTATTTCCGAGTCTTCAATTTCGGCTAAAAGGCTGTATGAGCTACCAATATTATTTTGAGCTAATGCATACTCAGAAGGAAATTCATTGTAGGAGATTTTTAAAATCTTGTCATATTCATCAATTGCTTCTTCAAATTGGTCTTTGGTGTGAAAATTATTTGCTTGATCAAAATGATACTCAAGTTCTGTTTTTGTTTCTTGGTGATCAATATATAAATTAACTCCAAAAGATGAGACTAATAGCACAATAATTCCAACAATTACTGGTAAAACAATAGATTTTGTAATCTCTTCTTTTTCCATACAGCAGTACTCTTAAATTTCTTTTTATTTAAAGGCACGTCGTAAAAAATACTTTAAAACGCTCATGGTATATTTTCTAATACAATTGCATAACTTAATATTATTCAGACAAATTCGGGTATTATTAAAATATCGTGTTATATATTTAAGATATTTGAATAATGCATGTGCACATTGACAGCACAACCGCGTACAAAAAAATGGACTTACCTATATCCCCGACTTGCTGTGCGGGGGATTGGATTCGAACTTCGAACAAACTCTAAATTTATAATAAGTAATCTATCTAGCTGTTACTTATACACAAAAAAGATGCGGCTGCCGGGATTCGAACCCGGGTTCTAAGCTTGGGAAGCTCAGGTCATACCACTAAACCACAGTCGCAGGGCATCGTTAACTCTCCAAAAAGTTGTGCAGTATTGTACAATGTTCACAGGGACCAGTTCACATCATGGATATGTGCACGCACGCAATAGGATACCGCCTTACCGTATATCAGATCGACGGATCGTTACCTTACCGATGTGACACTTCAGGACCGACGCGACATCGTTCAAATATCATCCACTGTCAAAAAGGGTTGGAACGGATATGCCAAAGCAGTCAGAAATTTCATCAATTTCATTGAGGATCAGGGACTGATCACATCGCAACAGGCCATAGAATGGAAAAAACCACTGCCTATGAAGAAAACCAATCGAGATACGTGGGTACCGAGTATAAATGATGTCCAGAATGTACTGGGATCGGTTCAAAATTCAACGTATCGGCAATTTATGGAACTTTTACTATACAGTGGTGTACGCGTGACCGAAGGTATCTTTATCGTCCAAAATTTTGACGTTAAGTGCTTACATATCGAGGGTGACGTTGCATACTATGACATTGACTGGAGCCGTGGGAAAAAACATTCGAATAAAGCGTTCATGCCCGCGGAATTTGCCGAAACCTTACACCGAGAGCCTAACATCAGTATCGACGCAGTCAAGAAATATGTCAGGATACGGGGTATGGGGTTGAAGTATTGTAGGAATTTTTTTGTGGATCAATGCGTCAAGGCGGGTATATCAGAATCCCTGATCCAGTATATGATCGGACATACAGATGGATCCGTGCTAATGACCAACTACCTAGACAAGCTCAACAATTCCACGGTCGCGTATGCTAAAGTATCTGCCAATCTACAGGATATAATCAATACCCGTAAACCATGATAACATCATCATTGCGTGCATGTATAGACATATGACCCTACGCTATGGATAGTATCAGTTCAATTCTGTCCATATGTAGGTTTTAATTTTTCCCAAGCCCTAATCCCTGGCTCAAGTCACGTTTGGTTATATTTAGACGTTATTCAATACATATGCGACACATTGGACGTATCAGGATCATTGCGACACACGTTAAACGTAATTATCCATGCGACATGGGTATAGCAGCACCCACCTTGCGACACGGATCATACACACACCATTTCCGAAGGAGAAATATATATTTTGACAATGTTATGACAATACCCTTATACGAACTGGAGATTGCAAATCCCCCTGAAGAATAAAGACATCTATAGGAATATCTACCCTGTACATACATGGATACGCATTATTCATGCGATGCATGTGTCGCATCAAATTCCCACGATGTTGCTAACCTGAAATTTAACAAAAGTAAACGTAAAAAAATCTATAAATACATCTAATTTAATTCTTGTTCGGTGATAGAATGAAGATTGGACGGAATGAACCATGTCCCTGCAATAGTGGGAAGAAATACAAAAAATGCTGTATACAGAAAGATGCAGAGGAAATAAAATCTCTGGAGCATAGATGCAATTTCTGCAAGGAAAAACTTGAATCGGAATCACTCAACCACAAACTAATCCATGGAGAAAATATTGATGGAGTTTATACCGAGGAGGTGTTTTATTTTTGTTCAAATGAATGTAAATGGGCATCAGCATTGGAATCACATATTTTAATGGGTATGGATGGGCATGATGCTGTAGTTCATCTCTTAATCAACCACGATTTTACTCATGAAGATATTTCCGTTGCGATTAATATGGTTATGGAAAAAGGCAATCATGGCATTAAAAAGATTATATCAAATGAAATGGATAACATTAATCATCTTATTTCATAATTTTTATCAACATTACCTGTTTAACCATACCTCATTATAATGAGTATAATGACATTCGAAAAACATTCGGAGAGTTTATATGTTATAAACCTACTATTATATATTACGAGCTATGTACGATTTGTTAATTGGGGTACGGGGGTACGTTCAATGGATGAAAGTCGTGGTGGTGTTGGCTCTACTATATGATTAAATGGGGGAGGCGCACCTGTCTCCCTCCATCCCCTCTGGAAACTTTAGGTGGTGTGAGTACGAGAGATAAATTAGAAATAATGGTGGATATATTGAAAGTCTTAAAAGGATCTGAAGTAACTAAAACTGCAATAGTATATAATGCAAATTTAAATTTTAAAAGAGCGGATCAGTATCTCGACATGATGATGCAAATAAATTTGGTGGAAAAACCTTCCAACAAATACAACATTACAGAAACTGGTAATAAGTACCTCAAAATGATGAATGAAGTTAATTCAATCATTGTCGACAAAAATCTTTGTGTTGCTAACACTAATTGAATCAATCTTAATCAGTTGACTTCTTTTTTGCTACTTATTCATTTTTTATTATTGTAATACACTCATTAAGTATGTCCTAAGAGGCAACATATTTATTCCATGTTTCGTCAATCGACTCTATAATATTCATTTCTATTTACATGATAGCCGATATGAATCAAAAATGCAAGCTGAAGCAATGAATCTGATAATAGACTTCGATTCAACTCACGTGGGATATATCGCAGGAGCGATCGCTGTTGTTGTTGGAATTTACGCATTGATGCTTTATTTCTATCTTGATATTGTAAGAACGAGAAAGGACGATTAATGGTTATTAATGATGTTATCATAAAGCCTTTTGAGCATTGCAATCTCTCAACCTCTCACTCACATGAGTATTAAGAGTATACGGCTTATAATTCTTGGTATTCTGTTTCATGTAATACGGAAGGCAACAGACAGCATTTGTATTTCGTGGAAGTTTGAATTTCAAAATAAAAAAAAGAATGGCTAAGCATGCCATTATACCGTTTATGACCTGCTTTGTGCCTTGCTTTATCATTGGAAAATATAGTATGTTAGATTCATACCAAAAATAAGGCCACCCACCGTCCCCATGGGTGCATATACTGGATCAATATTTAATGCTAATTTTGTTCCTGCCGTCATTATCAACAAAAGAATAGCTAATATACGAATATTTTTTTGATTCTTGCTCACTAGCTCGACAATTCTTAAATTAAATCTTTGAGTAAAATCCATGTTTTTTAACCCCTCACTCTTTAATTTGGATTATGTCATATAATATTATCTCAAATGACCATTATGCACAAAGACGTAGGGGAAAATATAAATAACACATAATTAATTGTATACAAAACAACAATGGGAATTTGTTTAAAATGTATGTGTGGAAGAGGGGAGTAAATGAAACACGAAATAAAAGTAAAAACGATTATCATTTCATTAGTTGCAATTTCTTTGTTACTAATATACAATTTAAGTTCTCTTTTAGGAAGGAGTATAAGTTCACTGACAACGGTTCCTTTACTTTTAAGCACAACTGCTTATAACATTCGGGATAATCTATTTGTTGGAAATTAAGATATCTAAAGCGGAAAACACCGATAATGAAAGCAAAAGTGTTGACAGTCTTTGAGCGGTACTAATACGGAAGAAGAAGTTCTCGTCATATGCTGTGTTGCGATACTATTACAGAAACTGGTAATAAGTACCTCAAAGTGATGAATGAAGTTAATTCAATTATTATCGATTAAAAATCTTGATTATAGTTATAATTAGGGCAAAACATGAACTGTCATAATTTTGTTGCAGACCATACCTTAAATATGTCAACAAATTTAAATTAAAATCACATTCAGTATAATTGAAGAGGGATAAATGGTCGAAGATGATTTGAATCGGTTGGAAAAACAAGAGACTAAAATCTCTACACTTGAAAAAACAGGTATTTTAAACGATGAATGCTATCATGTGCTGTTCGAATCATCTTCTGACGTCTTTATATTAATGGACGAGAAAGGATTCATCGACTGTAATAAAGCGGCTCTGAAGATGTTCGGCATCTCAGGAAAAGAAGAATTTATTGCATTACATCCATCCGAAATATCACCTACAAAGCAGCCAAATGGGGAAGATTCGTGGAGTGCTGCACAAGATCGAATCTCAGAGGCCTTCAAGAATGAATCTACCAAGTTTGAATGGGTTCACCGCAGACAAAATGGAGAGGAATTCACTGCTGAAGTGTGTCTAACGCGCTTTTTGTTAAAAGATAAACAGATTCTGCAGGTTACTGTACGAGACATCACCGAGCGCAAGCAGATGGAAGAAACTCTACGTAAGAGTGAGGCCAGTTTGTCCAATGCACAGCGGATTTCCCATCTTGGTAATTGGGATTGGGACCTCGTCAAAAATAAGGTAAAATTATCTAACGAGATCTATAACATCCTTGGGCTGGCACCCCCGAGATTTGAAACTACTTTTGAGTCATTTCTAAAGTACGTCCATCCTGATGACGAGTTGTTTGTTCAAGATAATATAAATAAGGCAATATATGAACATAAACCGTATAGTATTAACTACCGCATTCTTTTGCCCGATAGCTCAGAACGTATTGTTCATGCGCAAGGTGAGGTTACTTTTAACAAAGCTGGCCAGGCTATTTGGCTGTCTGGAACAATGCAGGATATTACTGAACGCAAGAAAGTGGAAGAAGCCATTCAACAGTATGCATACATCTTTGAGAATGTGCGAATAGGGCTTTATGTCTATTATTTAGAGAACTTAGATGATGATAGAACTCTCAGGCTGATAGCTGCAAATCCAGCAGCTTCTGATTTTACAGGTGTTCCCAATGAAGTTCTCCTTGGAAAGACTATAGATGAGATTTTTCCTGGTCTCAGAGAGAGGGATATTCCACATACTTTTGCCGAAGTTGTTCGGACTGGTCAGTCCAGGGTCTTGGAAGACGTTTACTATGTCGATGAACGAGTTCTTGAGAATATATTTTCAGTCAAAGTCTTCCCCTTACCAAATAATTGCGTAGGGGTAGTATTCGATAATATTACCGAGCAGAAGAAAGCAGAAGAAGCAATGGTCAATGCAAAACTTGTGGCGGAAGCTGCCAACCGTACCAAGACCGAATTCCTCGCAAACATGAGTCATGAACTACGCACGCCTCTTAATTCCATCATCGGCTTCTCACAGTTGCTAAATAGCAATCCTTTCGGTAACCTGAATGAAAAAGAGATCAAGTATACTGGAAATATTGCGGATAGTGGGAAACACTTATTGAAGGTTATCAATGACATTCTGGATCTTTCAAAGATAGAAGCAGGAAAGATGGAAATTATTATCGAAGAATTCAATTCTCTGGATGCAATTGATGAAGTCTGCTATTCTTTGATGCCCCTTATCCTTAAAAAGAACCTTAATCTGAACTTTTCTATTGATGAGGGTATGAAGTGGATATTCGCTGATCTTACAAAGTTCAAACAGATACTTTATAACCTACTCAGCAATGCTATTAAATTCACTTCAGAAGGTGGTTCTATAACAATTAATGGTTCAATTGTTGGAAATGAGAATCATTTCAGTGTTGAAGATACTGGCAAAGGTATTGGGTATGATGCCCTTTCTTCTATCTTCGAACCTTTCTTACAAGTCGATAAATTCGAAACAAAAGTGGAAAAAGGGACGGGGCTTGGTCTTGCACTTGTCAAGAAGTTTGTTGAAATGCATGGCGGGGAAATCTGGGTTGAAAGTGAAGTTGGAAAAGGAAGTACGTTCTCATTTACAATTCCTATAGAATGCAAAGTACAATAAAATACTTTTCAGGAGTATTAGTGATATTATTATCGGTTATATAGCACCTGAATATTAATATAAGTAATATTACTAAACTCCTCTGTTGCTATCGATATTGCCTTTCATAATGCAAAACCTGTTACTGCTATTGAGTTTACATGTAAGCTATCCATTTACACTAAGCCCGTTGTCCCAAGTCTTCAATATCTCCCTAACATGAGCATTGAGAGTAAACGGCTTCTCACTTCTGGCATTTTGCTCCATGTAGTGTAAAGTACCCTTAGAGAACCCTATCTTCTTCCATTCAGAATAAGGCATGTCAAAAATCTTCTTCCTCAGCAAGTCGGAATCATCCCTTTTCCCAACATAAGCAGGCTTACCGAACTCAATCGTTTTCCTTTTCCCCACAAGATGATGACTTAACTCCCTTACCTTAACCAAAAGAACAGATCCCCAGGTAAAATTATTCTTCCTATACTCAACTTTACTATTCATCATATAATTAAACTCTTCAGTAACCTTCCTTGCTCCAGTAGTCTAAGCCTCAATGAAAAGCTCTCAGTACGCACAAAGTAAGCTGGTATCATTTGTCCTTGCGCTACATGTGTCGCATCAATTCCTGCGATGCAGATCAGTCTTCTCCAACACACCTACACATGATAGCGTTTTATACACGGTGGCAGAGTTGAACTCGGGGACAACATTCTCACAAATCTCCCCGATCAAACAGGCAAGCTTGGGAAGCTCAGGTCATACCACTAAACCACAGTCGCACAACTTCTCTATATCCTTTTAGCCGTTTTATATTAAAGCTGTTTTGGTCTTCTGTGGGCGATTTGAACAGCGTTGGCACTCCTGGGATGGATCAGAAAAAAGAAAAGAAATGAAAGACCATCACTCGTACTTCTTAATGATCTCGTCGAAGGAATCTACTATGTAGGAGAGGTTCTCTCTGCCTACTTCGAAGGTGCTGAGCTTGAAGAACTTGGTAAGGCCGGCTTTGATGCCGTGTATGTTTCGGCTCTTGAGCTCTTTGTAGAGGAAGTACCTTCCCTTCTTGACCTTTGTGGAGATCTCGTAGAGGTTGGGGGCTTCGAAGAACATCAGGTCGTGGTTGTGGGGCTTTTGTCCCAGCTGTATGAGTCCCAGGGCTTCCAGCTTTTCGGAGAACCATCTGGCATCGGCCACTTCAGTGTCCCAGTTCCGGGTGCGTTTCACTACTTCGGGGAACGAGGCTATCATGGTCATCAGGGTCGCACTGCGGGCAGTACAGCCGAGAAGCTCAATTTCCTTGTTCTTGTTGGTGGGGGACTTTCGGAATATGATGTCGGAATAATCGCCGTTATCATCGTTCACGCCAAGCACACCTATGGGGCCGCAGCTCGCCATGGACTTGTGACCGCTTCCGGCAATGAAATCCACGCCCAGCTCTTTTGCGTCCACTGGCATCCTGCCAACGGAATACGCACAGTTCAGGAGCAGAGGGACATCGTACTCATGGCATACGGAGGCTATCTTCTTGGCATCGGCAAGGTTGCCGTAATTGCCGTCAGGGTAGGTCAGCAGTGCAAGAGCAGGAGCTTTTCCGGTCTCGCTGATGGTCTCCTCTATAGCGGTGCCGTACCCCTCAGGGTCTATAAAATAGTCCGGTCGCTCCGAATGCGGGACCTTTCTGATCTCCAGGCGTGCGCGTTGAGCTGCCACAACAGAAGAATAATGGGCAAGGCCGTCAAGGATGACAGTATCGCCTTCCTGGGCAATGGCATGCATCACAGCGAACTTCGATTCACGGGCACCGTGGGTTACCCTTGCATGGTCCACTCCCAGGAACTCCGGGAGGGCCTCGTGGATGAATTCCTGCACAGGAGGCTTCTTGATGAGGTCCAGAACGCCTCCGCAATTATCACAGATGGAATATCCGTCTCCCCACTCCACCAGAGCGCGTCTGGCATCCTCTGTCAGTATTCCTCCGGTCTGCAGGGGATCGATATTGATCATATTCTTAGTAGGGCGTTCAATGAATCCGAAATTCTTCAATGCAGCATCATCAAGTGTCATATACTCACTTCTGTTTGGTCACTTCTCTTTAGAGTGGCAACTAATGGGTCAAAATAGTAAAAAAGTGTGGAAATATTATTCCACAGCTTTAGTGAAGACTGTAGTGAACTCTTCACAATCTGTGATCAATTTAGCCACTGCATCCTTGACAACATCTATAGGATCAGCATTCTCTGTCTTAATGAAAAGAATAGGCTCACTGACCGTTACATGTTTCATATCATAGGATGCTGTATGTACGCGCTCATCTTCAAGAAGGATGATCTTGAGCATGTTCAAGAGCGTATGGCTCTCTCCAGCTATCTCCATTTTCATCTCATCATCAGATTTTTCTAAGATCTTAAGTTCCATATTGTAATCTCCTTATTGTTGAACTTAAATAATACCGGTGCCGTAATCGGAGGATATCTTACGTGACTCTGTACGTCCGCATTCAGGACACTTCAATATCTGATCCTCTTTCTTCAACGTACTTCCACAATTGGAGCATGTTGCGACCATCACACCAAGTTCGTTTCCAGAAGTCGTCATCCTCATATTCTCAAGGTTGATGACCTTCGCCTTAACAACATCAGCTACAGCGAACTCCTTTGACATTTCCTTAACGTATGATTCCTTCACATTGGACACATGAATGGCAGCAACTCCGGGTTTGATGAACTGACGGTCAACGACACCCTTGATCCCCTCTATCTGCACAAGTGCCATGGAATCACGTACATTGACGACCGATCCTATCAGTATATCACCCTTTTTGATAGTTGGTGGCATGCTAGTGGTCGGTTTTACAGATATCGTCCTGCTCTTCTTGTTCACCATTACGAAGCCGGTGGCAAGTGAAAGAATGTCACCTCTGACAATGTAAGTGTTATCCCCTGCTTCAAATTCCTCGGTAGTGCCTATAATGTCACCAGGCATTACCAGGACCTTCTCTCCATGTTGTTCCTCTTCCACGTGATCATCTTCCGTATTAGTCTTAGGGGTCTCGGTTTTCCTCTTCTCTACTTTCTTTTCTGCCACTTTTACCTTTTTACTGGCAGTATCTAATACTTCCTCTTCGACCTCTGGCTTCTCACCCAGGGACTTCATATTCCTTCTGGTCGTTTTCTTGCGGTTTCTTATTCTAATAGGAATCCCTCATATAATTTAAATACGCCAGCAATTACTTTTGTTCGGCCTGGCAATTATCTGTAATAATCCTGTAAATTTCAACCTCAATTCTTTCTACATCTTTTTTATGGAATTTAAATGTTCGTTTTATCGGAAATCCAGTATTGTACCATTCCGTGATGACCGCAGGTTGAATGAACTTTTTCACGAACGCCAGACTTCCACTATTGTGTATGGAATACGTCACATCCGCCACTCTCAATGCGGTTTTGAGGAAAGGTCTGTCACTTCCTTTTACCTGTGCACCAAAAGGCGGATTCATGACCACAGTATCTGCATGTCCTCTGACCTGTCTGATATCATTACACTCGAATTCCACATCGACACCGATCATCTCAGCATTCTCCCGGGCGATCTCCAGTGCTCCCGGGTCTGAATCGAATCCCACGACCCTCTCAGCACCAAGGACAGCTGCACCGATGGCAAGCATTCCTGTGCCGCACCCCAGGTCATAGACCGTACCCTCAAGATCTCCCTTCATGAACGCAAAATGAAGCATCTCCGCCGCAAGCAAAGCCGGGGTGGGGTACTGTTCCAGGGTAACATTAGGCTTCTCAAACCCCCTTACCTTTTCAAGCAGGATCTCGAGCTTGCGTTGCTTCATGATCCTCAGTCTCCCCTTATCTCATCAAAGACCATGTCTTCCCACTCACGCTTTCCTATAACTATTTCGAATTCCTGTGGGGTGAGCATGGGTGCGGAGAACCTTCCCACCTCATCCACAGCAAGTCGCGGACATGCAGTGCTCACAAAAGCATCCACTTTGAACTGCAGCATTTGGTCAGGGGTGATGAGGTCGAGTATCAATATATAAGCGGTCTTGCCCTTCTCCTCGGCAAGTTCTTTAAGTTCCCTGGCAAGTTCCATTCTGTATTGCCCTGGTTTACTGGAAACAATGATCCCGAAAGACTCGGCATCCAGTGACTTCGCAATGGCCGCACTACGCTGGCGCATGATAAGGGACGGGTCTACCTCCCTCACATCCTTTGAGAATGGGTCTGCAATAAGGACCCTCTTTCCGGTAGCAAGCGAAACCCCGAGCGGGTGGAACCCTCCACTGCCAATATACAGGAACTCCTCACAGTCCAGGTCGTCAGCAACCGAAAAATTGCATCCCAGCACCTGTCCGGCGTACGCGATCTTGCTGTCGCCTCTTCCTATGGCTACGACCTTGCCGTTGGTCTCAAGGATCTCACGAACCTCTGGCAACTTATGGACATGCTGTACAGTGGTCAGAAGTCCCACTTTCTTCCCATGGAGTTCCTCTAAAGCCTTGAGGACAACATCCCTGACGTCTGCATCAGAGCGTGTCTCTATAAAAATGACCTTGTCGCTATACCTGTTATCATCAAGTTGAGCATGTCCGAAATGGAAAAGCAGGTCAACATTTTCAAGGATGGGTATGTCGAGGTCACAAGCACCATAACATGGATTCGCAGAAATGATGATCTCCACACCTGTGGCTTCACTGATTTCTGAAGCAATAGCAGGACCTCGCCTCTTGAACCCTTCTGGAAATTGTAGCCCGATTATCTCAGGTTGCACTTTCCTTATTATCCCAATGATATGGTCTATCTGAAAATCGAAAGGCTCACTGCTGCTCACCGGCCACCTCCAGAATAGAGACCCCGCTCATATCGACATCTATCTTCACAAGGGTATTGACATTATAACCCATATCGCTCATCTTTGCAGCACCATCGCCTCTGCTGATGACCACGATAACATTACAGATATTTGCACCCATGTTCTCAAGTGCCGGAAGAAGGGCTTTCAATGTGCCACCGGTGCTGATAACATCGTCCACAACAAGGACATTCTCGCCCTTGCTCACTCCGTTGATGTAAAGCTCGCCCTTTGAATAGCCCGTGCTCTGTGAAAGGATTACCTCACCCTCAAGTCCGTATTGCCTCTTCCTGACAATGGACATGGGTTTACCTGTCTTCATTGAAAGTGCAGTTGCCAGTGGAATTCCCATTGCTTCGATGGATACTATCCTGTCGTAATCCGTTCCCGCAATATCTATCATATGGTCTGCGATCTCATCCAGCAGTTCCGGTTCAAGGGATGGGACTCCATCTGAGATCGGGTGTATGAAATACGGATATTCGCCTCTTATCACAATGGGTGCTTTACGGAGTGATTCCTGAAGAACTTCTAACATGTTATCCTGCCTTTTATGTTTAAAAAATGACCGCGTTCGCAGTCCCGGGGGTAACGACCCAGCCTCATCGAAGATTAGAGGCAGAAGATGCAATATCTGTCAGATCGTCACGCTCTCCTTTTATAGCAGAATAAAGTGTTTCTTTACTTAAAAGTACTGGATGGTAATATTTGCCGCAGGCAACATCTGCCAGCTTTTCCGCAAGGTCACTTCCATTCCTACTGATATCAACAACAAGCATGTTTATCCTGTAATCAGTAACACCCTTGCATACCTGTAGCAGTTCCCTTTCGATACTCCCGCCCCGATGCAATGGGACGTTGGCAGTACCATCTGTCACAAGTATCATAATAGGGACCGCTGATGGTTCACGCTTCAATTCCTGAAGGATTGTCTGGACCCCTGTGAGTATGCCGGAGGCCATCGGTGTGGTCCCTCCGAAAGGCACCTTTTCCAGATATCTCTTTGCAGACTCCACAGACGAAGTGAACGGTAGCACGAGTTCTGCCGACCTTCCGCTATATGTAACAAGAGATACCCTGTCTCTTCTCTGATACGCATCTTTGAGAAGGGCGAGAACAACATCTGTTGTTATCTTGATCTTCTCTTTTTCATCCATGGAATCGGAAGTATCAAAAACGATATTTATCAGCGTGGATATCCTTCGTCGCCTTATCTTTTCCCTGATATCGCTCTTTTTAATGTTTATCTTCCCGTCCTTGGCGTGATGTGCCGCTGCACGCACAGTAGGCGCAATGGCGATATCCGTTACCTTATCTCCAGGCATCTTATACCTAACATATCGCCCTCGCTTACCCTTGGTGAGGACCTCTGCCCGTCTCCCTGATTTCAATCTTCCGGAAACTACTTTCTTCTTCTGCTTGTTCTTCGCAAAATCCGTAAGTATCTTGCTCACTGCTTTCTCATCTTCGAGAGGATCATCTTTTTCGGGCTTTGCTTTTGACTTTGGCTTTGATGTATCGTCAGGAGTACAATTCTGTTCACTTTCAAATTCAGCAGTATCCTTCCGGGTCTCTGGAATTGGAATCGGCTCTTCGATCACAGGATCATTATATACTTCCTCTTCTGTTTCCGATACTTCCAAAGTCTGTTTTTCCTCTGGAATTATCTCTGGGGCCTCTTCCTTTGCTCTGGGGATATCCGCTACCACGTTCTGCTTGTTTCTCTTGACAAGTACGGGTGTCTCTTTCTTTATCCGTTTTGGACCCGTTTCGAACTTCGGTTCATATTCCCTCGGAACAAGATGTACCTCTGCCTCATCAATTACCTTGTCACCGGTCTCTTTGTTCTCTTCCTCGACCGCTTCTTCAGGAACTGTTATCCTCATGATAGCATGGTCATCATTCCTGGATAATTCCTGTTCTTCCTCTAAGACCGTTTCCATCTCTGGTTCTTTCTTAAAAGAATCGAAAAAGTCCTTCGGATCAACTATCACATGGTCGTTATCAGCGATAATGAATATCTCTTTCACATCTTCCGGCTGTATCGACCATGTTCCTGAAATGAGCTTTTCGTGAACCGCCTCGGTATCAGTCCCACTTATCTGAGAAAGATCTGTAAGGGGCAGGCGAACGCTCATTACCGGTCTGCCCGGATTGAACACCCCGACATCATAGTCCCTTTCAAGGCTTTTCCTCATACGAGATGCGGTAACTTGATCCTTCATTCGATATACCTGTCTTAAACAGTTCCGTTAACTACGGCCCGAAGTTGTTCCGCACTGAACTCCTCTTCCTCGAATGGTTTCTTTCTCATTCTGTGAGGCAGTACCATCTCTGCGGCTTCTATGATATCCTCGTTGGTGATTCTCTCTCTGCCTTCATAGGCCGCATTTGTGCGTGCAGTACGCTCTATCATAATATCGGCTCTGTGACCATCAACATTGAAAGCGACACATATCTTGGCAATTGTTCGAAGATTGTCCCTTGTTGCGGATATCCTGCCTATTGCCTGCTTTGCCTTGATTATCTTGGCACGCAATTTGTCCTGTTCAGATTCAAATTCCCTTCTGAACTCTTGCGGGTCCTTGTTGAACTGGTTCCTTCTCTCAATGATCTCTACCCTTTGCTCAATATCGGAAATTCCCTCAACTTCCACCTGAAGGGCTATCCTGTCAAGAAGCTGTGGTCGAAGCTCTCCTTCCTCCGGGTTCATGCTTCCTACGATAATGAAATTGGCAGGATGACTGACACTGATACCTTCTCTTTCCACCGTATTCACGTTCATTGCAGCAGCATCGAGCAATGCATCCACTACAAAATCATCCAGGAGGTTGATCTCATCCACATAAAGGATATTTCGGTTCGCATTGGCAAGGATACCCGGTTCAAAGGCCTGGGTGCCTTCCTTTACAGCCTTTTCTATATCTAGACTTCCAACTACCCTGTCCTCGGTAGCTCCCACTGGAAGATCGACGACCTTCATAGGTACTTTTTCTACCTTTATCTGACCCTTCCTCTGTTTGTCCACACATTCCCAGCAGAACGTGTCGGTGTCCAGGGGGTCACAGTTATATTTGCATCCGCCGATCACTTCGATCTCCGGCAAGATCTCTGCTAATCCTCTCACTGCTGTTGATTTGGCTGTCCCTTTCTGGCCTCGTACCAGAACTCCTCCGATGGATGGATTGATCGCATTCAGTATCAATGCCCGAAGCATCATCTCCTGTCCCACGATCCCGGAAATTGGGTACATTACCCTTTTAGTCTTGGTAGCCGTTTTTTGGATCTCATCAAAGGTCGTTCTCTTCTTTTCGACCGGTTTTGGCACTTCTCTTATGGTGCCTGCAATATTGGTAAAGCTCATGATATCCCCTCTGTTGGATTATTTGTATGTCTTTCCGATCATATATATCTCAGGATCAATGCTGAAATGAGTGCTATGAACAGCAATATCATTGCAATTATGAAAAGCAGGAATATTACGTTCATCCTGATCTTCTTGCTTGGATCTCTCACCGCATTCAATTGTATCAGTGAGTAGAACATTGTTATCAGGAACATCATTGAAGAAAGCAACATCAATGATCCCGCGACAATAACGAATTCTGCGGTCCATGTAAGTGCCTTTGCATTGATAAGGTCGATAAAGAAGTCCTTTCCATGGCGTTCATACGCAGCTGTGATCCACAACATCGTGTAAGCGATCTCAGCAGCTCCCATTATGGCAGAACATGTTGCAGTTGCCAGCAGTGTGGCCATTGCAGATATATCCGGCAATTTCAGGTCTATCTCCCATTCATTATCCACTTTTTCACCTTTCTCTCTTATTGTAATGCACTAATTTGTCCACTAACCAATATAACTATTATCATCATAATAAGTTATATATTTTATCGGTGCAAATAGATAATATAAAATAATCTGTTCTAACCTGTTTTTCCTCATACATTACTTATTTATCTTTTCGGTACTTTGGATTTAGCGTGGACCCCTCAATAGAATTGACACTTCCCGATAAAATTGATCTTATAAAAGAGGCCATAGCTAAGAAAGAAAAGGTGCTTGTTGCTTTCTCAGGAGGCGTGGACAGCTCAACTCTTGCTGCTCTGGCTTTTGATGCATTGGGGGATAATGCTCTTGCTGTCACCCTTTATTCACCTGTGATCCCACAAAGTGAACTTGAATATGCAAAAAGAACAGCAGAACTTATTGGGATAAGGCACATTGTCCTTGACCATGACATTCTCTCTGATGAGCGTATAAGAATGAACGATCCTCAGAGATGCTATTATTGCAAGAAGCAATTTGTCAAAAAGCTAAAAGGCGTAGCTTCAGAGGAAGGGTTGAATGTGATCATGGAAGGGACAAATGCTTCCGAAATAACCGGTCGCCGACCCGGGCTGGAAGCCCTGAGGGAAGCTGGCTCCTCGATCTTTACTCCCTATGTCGATTTCGATGTAAGTAAAGGGGAAGTTCGCCAGATTGCATCCTATCTCGGACTTGATGTTGCTAATCGACCTTCAAATTCCTGCCTTCTTTCAAGACTTCCTTATGGCACCGAAGTGACCTCTGATGTCCTTGGAAAAATTGAAACTGCGGAAGATCTCATTCACTCCTTGGGAATTTCTTCGGTAAGGGTGCGGGTACACGATGATATTGCCCGTATCGAGGTACAGCCTGTGGATATTCCTATTATCATTCAAAATAGAATTCCGATCCTTAGCTGCCTGAAAGAGATGGGCTACCCGTATGTGACGCTTGACCTGGAAGGTTTCAGAAGTGGCAGCATGGATGAGGTTCTCTGAAAATGAATGAAAATGTCCATGTGGCTATAAGGGCTGCAGAAGCATCTGATCGTAGGTCCGTTGAAGGTATTATGGGAACATATTTCCTTGATATCGATGATGTTCCCATGGAGGATTTCATAGTTGCTGAAATGGATGGTAAGATCGTTGGAGTGGCAGCATTGTCGGAAAAGGAATGTTGTGAAGTTCATTCCATTGCAGTCCATCCTACCTATCGTGGATTGGGGATCGGATCAAAAATGATCTCCAGGCTCATTGAAGATGTCTCTCATGAACGGCTTTATGTAAGGACTACATCTCCCATCTTTTTCAAGAAAATGGGTTTTGTGGAACTTCCTATGTCTGAAAAAGCGAGCTTATGGCAGGATTGTCGTGAATGTGACCGATACGACAACTGTAAACAATATGTTCTATGTATGGTACTGAAAGAGGTTTAAATTGTGTTAACACTTGGTCTTATAAATACTTATGATAAAATAAAGGTGCTTGATGCTCATTATCGCGCGATTGCAAGGGCTGCACCTATCTGTTATGCTTACGGTCTGACCCTCTGTCTTTTCGATTTTCCTTTTAAGATGACCCCTGAGGAGCTCGTGGAATATGTCATGGATAAGACAACCATTGGCGGGTCTGGTAAATATCTAAAGGCATTGCATGAGAATAACCGTCTGTTCATTTTCGATCTTCCGAAAAAAGGTTTCCAGTCCCAGTTCGGAACTGCTGTGGTAACTACCTCAATGCCTGAGGAAAAGTTCACCGTCACTCCGGAAGATATCGCTGAAGGCGTGATGCGTAATAGGTCGTATCTTCTGCTCATTGGTCTTGGCAGAAAAGGTCTTCCAAAGAAATTGTATTCCCTTACAGACCATCATCTTGACATTACCTGTGATGGTATCTCCCTTGAGACGTGTACTGCCATGGGTATAATACCGGCTTACATTATGGGGATAGTCAATACAAGAAAGAAACTGGAAGATAAAAAGAACAGGGGATATTGAATAATGGGATCTGTACCTCGGGTATCTATTGTAAGATGTACTGATTATTCGGATGCAAAGGATGCGATCAGAGAGGCCATAGGTCTTATAGGTGGGCTGGAAGGTATTATTTTTCCGGGCGCGAAGGTCCTTTTAAAACCAAATATCCTTGCTGCAGTTCCTCCTGAGAAAGCTGTAACCACACACCCGGCCATTGTCGAGGCTATGTGTGAACTTGTCATTGAGGCAGGGGGTGTCCCTATTGTAGGGGATGGTGCTGGCATAAGTCATCCGGGTGTTACTGATGAAGCTCTTGATATATCCGGTATAAGGGAAGCTGCACAAAGGGGAGGTGCAGAGGTCTTGAGCTTTGAGACCTCAGGTTATGTTCCTGTGGACGTTGTGAACTCAGTACAGCTTTCACATATCTATTATGCAAAACCGGTCCTGGATGCAGATGTTGTCATCTCTCTTCCAAAGCTCAAGACCCATGAATTGACAAAGTATACCGGTGCTGTGAAAAATATGTTTGGTGCTCTTCCGTTGAAGTTCAGGAAACAGGCACATGTGCTTGGAAAGATGGACATGTTCGCTGATGCGCTTGTTGATGTCTATTCTGTGAAGGTACCTCACCTTGCTGTGATGGATGGGGTGGTGGGAATGGAGGGCAACGGTCCTGCACTTGGTCATCCTGTTAGCTCTGATCTTGTGATGGCAAGCTTTGATCCTGCTTCTCTTGATATTGTGGCTTCAAAGGTTATTGGTCTTGATCCTCTGACGGTTCCTACGAATGTTGCTACCCTCAATAGAGGATTCGGGCACCCTGAGCCCGATGTGGTGGGTTTGTCTCTTGATGAGGCGAGGGTTGAGTTTGCAATGCCAGGGGTGACACTTGTTGGAAGTATGCCTTCTTTCCTCGTGAGCCGTTTTGGGAACCTGTTCACCATAAGACCATTCATCGATCCTTTTTCATGTACTCTTTGTGGGGCTTGTGTTCTGAACTGCTCTGCGAAAGCTATAGAACAGGAAGACGGGGAACTGCAAATAAATAAGAAAAAGTGTATCCTATGCTATTGTTGCCGCGAACTGTGTCCTTCAGGTGCAGTTGAAATGAAGCGCTCCTTTTTTGCAAAGGTATTGCTAAAAATAAGAAATAGGAGTTAAGCGGGAATGCCCGCTTATCAATCCTTTAACTGGCATACCTGACTTTTGCGTAACCAGCCGATGTCAGCCTGGTAGAGCTCACGCAGGTCTTTAAGTCCCAGTTTTAACATTGCCACACGGCTTACGCCAAGGCCCCATGCCAGTACTGGCTGTTTGATGCCCAGGGGCTCGGTAACTTCTTTACGGAACACTCCGGCTCCTCCAAGCTCTACCCATCCAAGTCCATCGATGTATACTTCAGGCTCGACACTGGGTTCGGTGTATGGGAAATATCCAGGTCTGAATCTGACATCCTCGAATCCCATCCTGTGGTAGAATTCTTCAAGACATCCAAGAAGATTCGCAAAGGACATATTTTCGTCCATGATGACACCTTCAAGCTGCTCGAACTCCGGGGTGTGTGTCGGGTCGATGGTCTCACGGCGGTATGCCCTGTCGATACAGAACGCTTTTACAGGCGGGTTTGGATTGTCTGTAAGATACTTGATGGTTACAGCGGTAGTGTGGGTCCTCAGTACATCGCGCTTTGCGATATCTTCGCTCCATTTACCGCCCCATCCGGTAGATTGGAGGTCTCCTCCATGCTCATGCATGTCGCGTATGCCATCCGTGTATTCTTCCGGGAGTTCTGATGTTGTGTCCAGGTGGAAAGTGTCCTGCATTTCACGGGCAGGGTGGTCCTGTGGCTGGAACAGTGCATCGAAATTCCAGAATGAACTTTGCACGACATCGCCCTTTATCTCTGTGAATCCCATTTCCAGGAAGATCTGGCGCATCTGGTCTATAAGGCGCTGATACGGGTGGATCTTTGCACCGTACACTGGTTTTGGCGGGGTCTGTATGTTGTAAGGTCTGAACTTCTTTCCTTTCCAGTCTCCGCTCTTCAATAACTGGGACGTTATCTGTGTGATCTCTTCCTCAATGGTGATACCGGCTTTGACCAGCTGGCGACCATTGTCGGTTATTGACACTGTGCGAGCTTTGTCCTCGGTCTTTGTTACCAGTTTTCGTTTGACGAGGTCCTTTATGGTGTTCTGGTCAGTGCCTATCTCTTCGAGGGTATGTTTTTCCTCTTTGAAGTTTGCAATGGCCTTCTCGTCTTCACCGGTATCGGAATTTCCGGTAGGTACCACCATTCCGCTCTCGATGTTCGCCCAATTTTTCCTGCGAAGCCATCCTGTTGCGATACCCACCATTTTTGGAGATAACTTTTCTTTAAGTTCGTCCATGGATGCCGGTTCAGAGAGGCAGTTCATTATCTGTCTTTCAGGCAGTCCTTCTTCGGCATAGGTATGGCCTTCGGAAGTCAGTGAATATAGCTCGGTGACAACATCGGTCACTTCGATCAGTCCGTTCTCTGAGAGCGAAAATGCGGATTGCATGGCAGTTTCCACTTTCATGGACGTTTTTTCTGCAAGCTCTTCCGGAGTCGTGGATGTGAGTTCATCCATTGCGATAAGCACATTCTTGTCATTGGTTGTAAGATTATAATCGGTCATAGGGATCATTTCCTTTCTTTATAATCCATAATCGTCCAGTCTGTCTTTTGCAAGCTCACGTTTTTCCTGATGGTCTGTCAGGAATTCTTCCATGAGCTCTGATGCAAGGGCTTTACATGTGCCACACATACGCTTGCCGCAGACACATTCATCGTATATCTCTGCCAGTTCGTTATCGTCTTCCACAAGGTGGAACATCAATAGTTCGTAAACTGAGCATTTGTCTGCTTCACCACCGAGCTTTTTCTGCTCTTCCAGGCTCACCCTTCCGCCGGTCTTTGCACGTTTTACTTTCTTTGCAGCTAGCTTTGGGTCTTCTTTTAGTGAAATGAGGCTTTCTGGAACACTGCTTGACATTTTACCGCCCTGCAAGCCTGACATGAACCTATGGTAGGTGGAGGAAGGTGGTACAAAAGCATAACCTCCGTTCTCGATCTCTACCTCTCTTACCGTCTCAAGGAGCTTATTATAGTCATCTGCTCCGTAGACATCGATGTGTCCTTCGAAAAGCTTGGTGTCCCAGGGCAATCTTTCTGCTATCTCTGCAAGGGAGCCTTCAGGTGCGGCTTTGCTGCGTACGCTGAAGAACTTGTTCTTGTCCTTGTCTTCGCGTCCCTCTATCCTGAACATGTTCATTTTGTGTGCAAGTCCACGGGTGAGACGCATATGTGGGTCCTGGTCAGCTCCCACTGGGATTACCGTTGGTTTAGGTCCGCCGTACTCGGAAAGTTGCGGCTGGAGGATATCAGCACTTTGGGTGATCGCACTTACCATGTGTGCTACATTGGTCTCTCCGCTGAATCCATAGATGGCACTGAGTTCTGAGAAGTTCGCCTTGGCACTGAGTTCGAATGCAAGGTCCTTCACATTTTCGGATCCGGACTGGAAGTAGATATGTCCGTCCGGTTCAAATCCAAGGGCAATGAGGCTTACAATGTAATCTTCTATGCCTATCTGGCGACACTTATCCCATGAAATACCTCTTACTGAATATGCTTCCCTGTCAGCAATGCCTACAAAGGCATCTCCTCCCATCTTCTGATGCCAGATTATCTCTTCCATGACCATCTTATGTCCGAGATGTCCTCCTCCCGTTGGCATGAAACCGCTCATGACCGAGAAAGGCTCTTTGTTCTTCATTGCATCTTTGATCAGATCATAATTTCGGTGTCCGAAGATCATTTTTCTGCGCATGTATCGGTGGGGTTCGGGGAGTTCTGAGCAGATGTCCTCAAAGGGCATTATGCCGAATTCATCGAATAGTTTGGAATAGTCATCGATGTTCACAGAACCCCATGGGTCAAGTTTCATATTCATGTGCTGCCTCTGTAATTTTTTGCCGCTTATAATATCGGTATTCTTGATTTTGAACGTATATGTCGCTTACCTGATGAGTTTAAAATCATAAGGCTTGCTGGCTTCCTCAGGGATCTTTGATACAAGTTTCAGATATTCCTTTTCCTGCATAAGGCAGGTGTGTCTTTCTCCCTTGAAATCACTGACCTTACGTATCTTGCTCCATATGGACCTTAGTGAGTCGGTCTGTATATTACCAAAACTGAATGGGATGTACGGACAAGGTTTTACAGAACCTTCTACACACACGTGTAGCCAGCGTTGACCTGCCATACAGCCAAGCATTTCGCCTTCGAAATAGGTATTCGCAAATATTCGGGGTCCGTCTTTGGAAGCATTGATCCTGTGGTACATTTCCATTATACGATCCCTGTCCTCATCTGTGATGATAGGGTCTTCAGGTCCTTTAGGAACTGATTCCCAGAGGGAGAACTCGTGTACTCCCAATTCCGTTGCAAACTCGTACATAGATTCCAGTTTTTCCATGCTCTTAGGGGATACATGGGTGCACATGGTAACAAGAAGTCCGGCATCCAATCCATGTTTTATTGCACCGGTCGCTTTTTCAAAAGCACCTTCCAATTTTCTTACGGAATCGTGCTCTTCCGGTACAGTGGAGTATATGCTGACCAGAAGGTTGTGAAGTCCTATGTCCTTTAGTTTTTGTGCAACCTCGGGAGTCATTTCTGTGCCAGGGGTGTAGATGTTGACTATTGCTTTGTCCTTGTCTACATATTCGATAAGTTCGAATATGTCCTCGCGAAGAAGCGGGTCCCCTTCGGTGAAAGTGATGACTACTGCACCCATATCTAGGGCTTCGTCAATGGCCTTTTTGATGGTAGCAGTATCGAGATCACCTTCTCCTCCGCTCATGATGCAGTGGTCACAGTTGCAGTTGCAGTTCCTTGTAATCTCAAAAGAAACGGTCTCTGGAACGTATTTCCCAAGAGCTATCTGGGTCTCTGCGAACAACAGACGTTTGAACACATTACTGGGGATCGGGGGCAGCCATGTGGAAGCAATGACCCTGTCCTTCTCTACAAGTGCCGGTTTTTCAGCTTCAAGGGTTGCGTTCATTTTTTTAAGGAAAGGGGAGCAAATGCCGCGTAAATGTCCTTTTGCTTCAAGTTTTAAAAATCCGTTCTGATGTTTCAGATCGATGGTAAGTCCCGGGATGGAGAGCACTGTTATCTCTTCTTTATCCGGGGATGTATCCGTATTTTCATCCACATTTCCCATTTTGGAGTCCTCGTATATCATTATAGGTTTGTTGCATCCTCTCCGGGAGTCTGCTCATCTGGGCTGAAAACGATGCGCTCTTCTATCTTCCATGGGCATGTAAGCCTTTAGCTCCCCATTTCCGATAACGCCTTCGTATAAAAATTGAACCTCGAAAGTGGCAAGTCCACTTTCAAGTCCTCCCTTAAGGAGAATTACATCATTGTCGAGAGCTTCGTTACCAATAAGTTCATGGAACTCTGGTATTGAAGTCGAATCTCGATACATCTAGACCCTCTCAAGGGAATAGTTCAATGATGATGTGGGATGAACGCGTTTAAACAACGCGTTCTGCAAATGCGAGGTTCCCACTGATCCTCTTGATCTTGATCTTCAGGACATCACCTTTTGTGGCGCCAGGTACGAATATGGTAAATTTAGCAAGTTTAGCAATACCGTCGCCTTTTGAACCGACAGCATCTATTCTTACTTCATATTCCTCACCTTCTTCAACTGCGTCACGTGGTGTGGCAATTGTAGTTCGCCTCTTCTTGACAGGACGATGTGCTCCACAAGCAGCACACTTTAAAATAATAATTCTGTCGGATTTGACAAGCTGGGTATCAGGACGGTTACATTCGGAGCACATTACGTACTCTTCCACATATGCATCGATGTTCGACTTTATGTTCTCCTTAGGGAATTTTCCCTGGAAGATCACACGTTTTCCTTCGATCTTACCTGCTGTACCCATTTCCCTTGTAAGGTATTTCATCAGATGGTCTGGGTCACGGTTCAGAACATCTGCGATGTTCGCAAAGTTATCCAGAACAGTGGTCTTACCTTCTATGAATATCCTGGGTTCTGGAATTACGAAACGAACGTCCGTAGTTTCCACATCAGGGAGATTTTCAATAGCCCTATTCAACATCGTTTCGTAATCATCCATTTTGATACCCTCTTGTTATATTAAAATTATTTATCTTACCAGTTCCTGGCCTTGATCTACTACGATCGTGACAGGAGTTGGTAATTTCTGGCCAGCCCTTCTAAGAGCATCCTTTGCAATGACGAAGTGCTCTTTGTTGACTGAGATCGTAAAGATCTTCTGTCTTGCGGCTACCCTTGCAGCAGTACTGACATTCTTTCCGTATGCAGCTCTCATTCCACTTGATACACGGTCCGCACCTGCGCCGGTTGCCTGCTTGTTCTCTCTCAGAACCTCGTGTGGGTAAACCCTGAGCTTCATATGGAAGCCGGAACGTCCTGCTGCTGTTGTCATTGCTCTGTTAGCAGTGATACGTGCAGCTTCAAGAGCTGTGTGTCTGATCTGGCATCTTTCATCTGCTAGAAGTGTTATCTTTACTGGGAATTCAGCGGTCTTGTTTCCCATATCGAAGTGAATGACCTGACTACCCGGTACACCGCCCATATATTTCCTTCTGGTGAATGAGCGTGACTTCACATTTCTATACATACTTGCTGGTTTTCTTACCATGAGTTTAAGCCTCCTTGAAATATATTATTGTGATTTAAGAACGCACTGTCAAATTCTTATCTTTTTCAGACAGTTTATCCTGACTTGGAGTAGTGCGTCTTGAAATTATTTAAATTGTTAATGTGTCAATGGTGCATCCCCCTATTACTTAGGGGTTTATAAGTCTTATCAATAGAATCATAATCTATTGTTTTTGATGAATTTTTTATTATGGTGCATCAAGTATAATTAGCTTTTGAAATGACTGGTTCTATTTATATATGGAATAAAGTTCCCGGAAATCCATATATAGCACATTATGCATACTTTTATTATGAACACTGTCCCCAGTCAACACAAGGCAGATGCAGCTAAAACCTTTAAATTTGCTATCATCTCCATTTCGACCTCAAGGTATGAAAAGTATGGTTCAGGCACATCTCCTGTGGGTGCAGAGGATATTTCCGGCAAAATAATGATGGACCTGGTCGAAGCAAATGGGCATCATTTAGTTGATTATTGTCTTGTTTCAGATGAAATATCTGCTATAAAAGAAGCTGTCACTGAGGCCATACTAAAAGGTGCAGATATTGTAATTACTACTGGCGGGACTGGTCTAACTCCTTCCGATGTGACCATTGAGTCCGTAGTGCCCATGTTCGACAGGCAAATGCCTGGATTTGGCGAACTTTTCAGATACAAAAGCATTGAACAGATCGGATCGGCAGTTATACTGACGCGTGCGGACGCAGGTATTATTGGCGGTTCTGCGGTATTTTGCCTGCCCGGGTCTCCCGGTGCTGTTGAGCTGGCAATGTCTGAGATAATTCTCCCGGAAGCCGGTCATATCGTTAAACACATTAGATAAGGGATTTATAAAATATGTCTATATACTATGGTCTATATACTATGGTCTCTAAATGAAGATATGATATTATTATGTGGCAATGTCTGCAATACATTTGTAGTCGCAAGCGAAATAACATGTCAACATGATATCTCTTTATCATGTACTGATGTGCAAATAAGCGAACATCTGCCTATTTCAACGCTATTGTTAAGTAGTTTTAATAAAATGAACATGTTATTCGTGCAGGGTTTGCACATATTAATAGGGATGAATTCATCGTAGGAATGACACATGGTTGAGTATTTGTTAGGTATAAAGGAACTTGATGACCTGATCGGAGGGGTCCGAGAGGGTACCAATCTGATGTTGATAGGTCCTCCTATGTGTGGAAAGGATGATCTTCTCAATAAGATCGTTCATACTGGCCTGAAGAACAATGAAGCTTCTATTATCGTTTCTACTCGTGAGACCGGAGAGCGCGTCCTCGAATGGTTCTCTCTTAATGATCTTGATGTCGAAAATGCCAATATCGGTATTGTGGACTGTGTTACCAAAACACTTGGTATTCCTACGCAGGATCTGGATATGATCAAGAGGGCGGCAAGTCCGGTGGATCTTACTGGCATCGGTGTGAGGATGGGTCAGTATCTTGAGGAATTCCTTGTGCAGAGGAAGTCCATTGGCTTGAGGCTATGCATGAACTCATTGTCTACTATTTTGATGTATTCCAATCTGCAGACCGTTTTCAGATTCTTACATGTTTACACAGGGCGTGTCAAGGCCGCAAAAGCATTTGGTATCTTTGTGGTCGAGGATGAGACGCACGATCCTCAGACGGTGGCTACTCTGAAACAACTGTTCGATGGTATGATCGAGATAAAGGAAACTGATTCTGGGTATGCTATAAGGGTACTGGGTATCACTCAAAAACCAACCAAATGGTATGATTTTGAGATAGATGGTACTGATGTTAACATTCTTTCTACCGAATGACAGTTCTCTTGAAAATATCTGTCTTTCAAAGCACTATTCTCATGTACTGCCGAAAGGTATAACTCAAATAAATTTTCTGTAGGTTCATTATGGATAAAGAAAAACTATACAAACTTAGGTCTGAAGCCACTCATATCAAGCCTATTGTCAATGTTGGCAAAAGCGGTGTCACTGACCAGCTTATCGTTGAATTGAGAAAACACATCAAGGAAAGGCATCTCGTAAAGGTAAAAGTTCTTAAAAGTGCCTCTTATGAAGATGGAATTGATGCGATTGCTGAAACCCTCGTTGAGGGCACAAAGGCAACACTCATTGATGTAAGAGGGACTTCAGTGGTACTTTACCGCTGAGATTCAATATATTATCTCGACTTCCTGAAGAGTAACAAGTCCTTCAGGAACCATTTTCCTTATGTTTGGGAGTATCTCCCTGATCTTCTCTTCTGAATCAACGGCTTCTATTATTAGTGGGAGCTGGGTTCCAAGTCTGAGTATGCTTGCAGTGTGTATCTCGTTATGCACACCATATCCTTCGATACCATGAAGCACGGTTGCTCCTGATATGCCTGCTCCCCTGAGCAGTTCCAATATGGCCTCATGTGCAACCTTTCCCTCGAATTTGCTGTTCTCATTAAGGTATATCTTGAGAATTTTTGATGCCATACTAACTCATTTTCTCTCAAATTAGATTAAACTTGCTAACTGATGTCCTAGCAACACTCCTAAGATACACAAGGATATATTCAAGATTATATTTAATATCAAATCTATTTTTCGTCCTTCTTCAAGCATTCTGGAAGTTTCGTATGCAAACGTAGAATATGTGGTGAAAGAGCCAAGCACTCCTATATTTACAAGGTGCAGGCTAATATTTTGTGATGATGCAAATGTAAGGGTCGAGAGCATAATGCTTCCAATGACGTTGACAAGCAGTGTTCCTGTGGGGAGGTTCCTGGCCTTTGGCACTATGCCGGATACTATGTACCTCAAAGGAGCTCCTATTGCTCCACCAAGCCCGACCAGCAGGATCTCTTCAAGTCCTCCTGTCATCTTGGATCCTCCTCTTTGATATGTGTATGATAATGCCTCTGCCTGCAAACACTGCAAGAATTGTCAGGATTATGTTCGCTAAGATATTCACTATTGCAGGAGTTCCTCCAAGGGAATATGTCTGCACTGCAAAAGTGGAAAAAGTGGTGAAAGAGCCTAAAAAACCTGTGCCAATGATCAAACGCGTTCTTTGGTCAACATATCCGATGTATTCGTTGTCGTACATCAACATTCCTAAGAACAGACTCCCCAATACATTAACGACAAGCGTTCCTGTTGGTGATACTATGGTCGAAGTTATAAGATATCTTGAGATTGCACCCAAAAAACCCCCTGAGGCAATGCCTGATAGCTCAATGAGCTGCTGGGGGGCTTTCATTACCGTGGACGGTTCTGCTCTGTTCATCAGAAAATGGCCTTAACCGCCGGAGACTGGTGGGAATATGGCGATCTCATCATCCTCGTTCAAAACAGTATTCAATCCTTCAAGGTGCTGTATATTGTTACCGTTGACCAAGACATTGATATAGGTCCGAAGCTCCTTTTTATCACCAACGTCATTAAAAATAAGGTCCTGCATCTGTGGATATTTGTTCAGAAGAGACTCAAGTATCTCCTGAATGTTCTCTCCTTTAAGCTCAATTTCGGAAACTCCTGCAGTCTCCCTGAGATTTGCGAACAGTTTTATTTTTACGCTGGCCATGGCAATTTGTGTGTACTGCATATTTAATAAAACTATCCAAGATGTTCTACTGAACGTCTAAGGCTCATAAAATTCAAATGGGTATATGTTTGTTGGGTCCAATGCGATCTTAATGGCATGGGGTTGATCGTATGGTGATGTGGCTAAAATGAGGTTTTAATGACGCTGTAGCTCGTACTAAGGTCATAATATAAAATAAGCATGTATGCTATGTTGTGGATAAATTATGGGTATAAATAATTATATCGACAAAATTGTAAACTGTATCTCAAAAAAGATTCTGGTGGGATAGCGCGGATTTGAACCGCAGTCCAAGCGTCCCAAACGCTCGAGGATGACCAGGCTACCCTACTATCCCATCGTGTGAATCACATGCAAAAAACCTCGCATGCAGCGTCTTTCATGACACGATTTCCTAAATAGGACTTATAGTAGATATACTTATCTATTAAATCCCTGTTCTTGGCATCAAATTTTATGGAAATTGAATGGAAAAAATGCTTATACTGCCAGTTTTTTATCTGACATAAGCAAGAAGACCACTCATTTTAATGGGTGGATGAATTGCATAAACAATTGTTTGTTCTTGTTTCTGATATATATTAGTAGTATCAAAACGTATGTGGCAATATGCGGAAATCATACAAATTCCGTCTGTATCCGACCAAAGAACAGGAGATTGTTCTGGTCAAAACTCTTGATGTGTGCAGATACATCTATAACGAGTTTCTTGCGGACAGACGAAATGCATATGACAGATGCAATCAAGGATTGACGACATTTGACCAGATCACTCAGGTCAAGTATCTTGAATTCAATACCGAAGTATTCTCACAGATCAAGCAAGATGTACTGAGAAGACTTGGAAAGTCATTCGATGCTTTTTTTAGACGGTGCAAATCAGATGAAACACCAGGTTATCCGAGATTCAAGGGGAAGGACAGGTATAACAGTTTCACATATCCTCAATCTGGTTTCAAGATCGAAGGAACTAAACTGAAACTTTCCACAAACAGCACCGAGAGATAGAAGGTAAGATCAAAACATGTTCCATCAAACGTGAAACCGATCAGTGGTATGCAGTGTTCTCTGTCGATATAGGTGCAAATCCCGAAAAGGTCAATCCGAATACATCCATAGGGATCGATGTTGGGCTTAACTCATGTGTCACGCTGAGCAATGGGGAACAGTACGATTCTCCTACATATTACCGCAAGTCTGAGAGATCCCTTGCAGTTCAACAAAAGAGACTGAGCAAGAAGAAGAAAGGTTCAGTGAATCGGCTCAAACAAAAAACTAAAGTTGCTAAGGTTCACAGAAAGATACGTAACCAGAGACTTGATTTTAACCATAAGTTGAGCAGGGTCCTTGTCAACAAGTTTGACAGAATAGTGTTCGAAGATTTGAATATCAAGGACATGGTTAAGGATCATCATCTCGCAAAATCAATACATGATGTTGCATGGGGTCAACTGATCCAGATGGCAAAAAGCAAAGCGGAAGAGGCTGGCAAGTATGTCGAATTGGTTAACCCATACAACACATCACAAAAATGCAGCAGTTGTGGAAACATCGTCAAAAAGAGTTTAGCTGTCAGGGTTCACAGGTGTCAAGAGTGTGGACTTGAGCTTGACAGAGACGTTAATGCTGCAATCAATATTTTCGATCTATGCACCGTAGGGACTACGGATAGAGCCTGTGGAGTCACGGACGTTGGTCTGGGCTTTGAAGCAGGAAGCCACCCATTTTAATGGGTGGTAGTTCACTTCCATCGACGATATATGCTATTCTCTATCTTCATCAGATCAAGTGCTCTCCCTGCCATGAAATCGATAAGTTCTTCCATTGTGGTTGGTCGATTATAGAATCCCGGGCACGCAGGTAACAAAATTGCGCCTGCATTATGTGCTCTTAGCATGTTCTCTATGTGTATTCCGCTAAGGGGGGTTTCACGTGTCATCAGTATCAGTTTACGCCTTTCCTTAAGGCAAACATCTGCAGTACGTGCTATCAGGTTATCAGATGTTCCATTTGCCACGGATGCCAGTGTTTTCATGCTGCAGGGGGCAATTATCATCCCTTCGAAAGGGTGGGATCCACTTGCTATGGGTGCTGTAAAATCCTTCTCATCGTAAACTGCAGTGGCCATATCCTCGATATCTTCCGGGGTGTAGTCGGTTTCCACTGCGAGTATCTTCTTTGCTGCTTCTGTGAGGACCAGGTGGGTATCAATATCCATTTCAGAAAGGACTTCCAGAAGACGAATGCCATACTGTGCACCGGATGCTCCACTTATGCCGATAACTATCTCCATTGTTATATCTCCTTCAGTGATGTTATAAGATCATTAATAAGCTCATCAGCCTTTGAAAGCACTTCCCTTATCTCCTTCTCGGTTATGTCCGGAAAATGTATCCCTGCAGTAAGGATGGTTGTGTTATGGGTGGCAGAAGTTATCTTCCTTGCTGCATCAAGTGCAATAGCATCATCTCTGTGGGATGGCAATGTGATAACTGAAGAGGATGCATGTCCGTGTGTATTGTCATAGTACCCAACAGCAACTGCACCCACATGTCCATCTCCTCCTGTGAGTGTCACAATGATGTCGTCCCCGAGATTCCTATGTTCCAGTACAAGTTCTCCCCGACTTGTTAGTTTTGTTATTGTTGGCAAAATTCATCCCTCAATGTCACTAAAACGATATTGTGTAGTTTCTTTTTTAGCACCGAAGAATTCACGTGCAGCTTTACCCACAGCATCTCTATGCTCTTTTAAAGTGTAAACTCCCATCTTCCAATTGTCAAAATGTGCTTTTTCAAGGGTTGCAACGATATTGGATGCCTCATCAAGACGCATCATCTTCCCGTTCATCTTGATCAATGCTTTCATTTCTGCAATTTCCGGCTTTTTCGGAATATCTATCAGTATCTCTCGACTGTCTATACCGACCATATCCGCTATCTCTGCTTCTGCTCTCCCCACCTTTCCTCGATAGCGCATAACTCCTTCTTCCACTTCATCGTGGCCTACATGAAGGGCACGTTTGTAGAGCCTTCTCTCGTCAAGCCTTTTGGCAAGCTCTCCTGCGTAATCGTCATCTGCTCTCATCAATTCAAATAAGGTGTCATCTTCCATCCTTCTTAATTTGAAAGGGTCCAGGGTGCCTTTGTCAATAAGGTGCTTAACTGCCCTTGTGAACATCGTCTCGGCTATCCTTGATACGTGATGATAATAAACAGTGGGGTGCATCAGAAATCGTGATACTAAAAGGGATTCAGCAGCTTTCAGGCCGCCTGAGTTGACAACAAGTTTGTTCTCGTAGAACTTCATCTCATGTATGAGGCGAACATAGTCCACAAGCCCGAAGGCCACGCCAGTATAATGTGCATCCCTCACAAGGTAGTCCATGCGGTCAACATCTATCTCACTATTGACTATCTTCCCAAGGTCGGTCTCACCTTTTATGTGGGCTGCGATCGTCATTGGATCTAAGCCGTTATCCTGCAATATCTCAGCTATCTCTCCTTTCCTGAGGATAGGTTTGACATCTTCATGTTGTTCTCTGGTATACTGTTTGATCAGGCTCTCAGTTACGTGTGAAAGAGGTCCATGTCCGATGTCGTGAAGGAATGCTGCTGCACGAAGCTCCTCCTTTTCTTCATTTTCGATGGAATCGATCTGTGAGGTTAGCATGGTAGCAAGGTGCATTACTCCCAGGGAATGTTCAAAACGCGTATGGTTCGCTCCGGGGTACACTAGATTCGAGAGTCCTAGTTGCTTTATTCTTCTTAATCGCTGTACTTGAGGGGTGTCTATCAGCGGCAAGATAAGTTCGTCCAGTTCTATATAGCCGTGTACCGGATCCCGGATAACCTTCATACCCTTTAAATAGACCTCATTATATAATCATGTTCCGTTAATGGATAATACTGAGGTTATATTATATGATCATATTTTCAGGTGGAACTGGTACTCCTAAGTTGCTCGATGGGCTAAGGCACATTGTTCCGGAAGATGAATTGACCGTTGTTGTGAACACTGCTGAAGATGTATGGGTATCAGGAAACCTGATCACTCCTGATATAGATACTATTCTCTATCTCTTGTCTGGCCGAATAGATCGGGATAAATGGTGGGGTGTGAAGGATGATACTTTCCAAACCCATGGAGCTATGAAAGAACTTGGTCATTATGAAGATATGATGATAGGTGATCTCGATCGGGCCACTCACATCATGAGGTCGGAGCTATTGAGGCAGGGAATGTCTCTGTCAGGTTCTATACAAGAACTGCTTTCTGTATATGGGATAAATGTAAATGTGCTTCCAATGTCTGATGATCCTGTGCGTACCATGGTAGAGACGCCTTCTGGTAATATCCATTTCCAGGATTTTTGGGTAAAACAACATGGTGAACCGGAAGTTCTGGCCGTGGAACAGGAAGGCATTGAGGGGGCGTCGATATGTCCGCTGGTGCTTGAAGCGCTTGAGGGGGATGATGAGGTTCTGATAGGCCCAAGCAATCCTATTACAAGCATAGGTCCGATCATTTCCCTTCCGGGTATGTCCAAGATCCTTCGTAAGAAAAAAGTGGTTGCCGTAAGCCCTATCATTGGAAATGAAGCAGTTAGCGGCCCAGCGGGTAAGCTTATGGGTGCTCGTGGATTTGAGGTATCCTCAAGAGGTATTGCCGAGTGCTATGGTGAATTTCTTGATGTCCTTGTACTCGATGATCGTGATACTGCTTCCTCTGAGCAGTTTCAAAATATGGGGTTAGGTGTCGTTTTTACAAATACGCTCATGAGGTCTCCTGAAATAAGTAAAGAACTATCAAAAGAGATCCTCTCCATTTTTGCGAAGATGTAAGTTGAAAATATGTTATTTTCAATTTGAACGATCGTTAAAAAAAGCATCAATAGAATGTTTATTGAATGAAGGTGATATGAGCGGGTTGGGGAGTGGGGGTACTTGAAAAGAATTAGTTTCCCGCTCATCTAATTGCAAGGACTCTTTACTTGTATATACAGGTTGCGCCTTAAAATCAGAGAATTTGTTAATTTATTGCCGAAGTCATCCATTTGATCAATAGACCAGGTCATTACTTTTCTCAACATGACCTTGTCTTCAATTTGGACAAAAAAATTCCTGCAATATTTATAAAGATATTCATATTGTTGTTGGCCTTGGATATTTTCTCTATCAAATGAGGATTCGTATGGTCTCTGTATAAGTGGTGGGATGTGGGGCTGATATTTTCCGGATCCCTCGGATAAATTCATCATAATGGCTGTATAATGAGGTACGATCGAGTTCGTCTCATTTCTATCTATGCCAGATTTTTACAATAACTGTATTCTGTATATGAAATAACTGTAACTGTGTCATCCTTTCTATGATCTCGATACCTTCCAATTATCTTCATTTACATGTCCTTTGGATATGTGCCAGGAGTGCTGGCAGTCGGGTGGGAATGCATTGAGAAGGCTTCGATTGTACGTTGTTGTTTGAATTGCTTGGGTGCGAGAATAGGTTTCTGATAGGTCTTGGACCTATCAATAGGTATCCTGTCCATTTTTGCGAAAATGTAAGTTAAAAATATGTTATCTTCAATTTGAACGATAGTTAAAAAAAGCATCAATAGAATGTTTATTGAATGAAAATGATATGAGCGGGCTGGGGAGTGGGGGGTACTTGAAAAGAATTAGTTACCCGCTCATCTAATTTCAATAACTCCTTACTTGTATATACACTTTACGTCTTAATGCCCATGAGTTTACTACTTATTTTGGCAAATCTATAAATTTAGTGCATAATCCAAGTCCCTATTTTGCTTAACACTAATTTTGTTCTCAATTTGATAAAATTGCTTCGACCTGATCTAATTTTATTGCACGTCGGGCAGGGCATGTCTCAGTCAGGTTCCATACAATAACTGCTTTCTGTATATCAGGGGCATATAAATGTGCTTCCAATGTCTAATGATCCTGCCAGTATCATGGTCAAACTCCTCTTCTGGTACTATCCATTTCCTGGATCTTTGGATAAAAAAGACGGTGTTTCAGAAGTGCTGGCCGTCGAACATGAATGTATTGAAGAAGCTTCGATATATCCGCTGGTGCTTGATTCGCTTAATAGCAATGATGGGTTCTGATGGACTCGAACAACTCTATTACGTGCATAGGTACAATTGTTTCCTTTTCGGGTATGCCCAAGATTCTCCGAAAGAGGTCCTCTCTATTTTTGCGAACATGGGGGTTGAAAATATGTTATTTTCAATTTAACAATTGTTAAAAAAAGCATCAATAAGATGTTTGTTAGATGAAAATGATATGAGCGGGTTGGGGAGTGGGGGGTACTTGAAAAGAATTAGTTACCCGCTCATCTAATTTCAAGAACTACTTACTTGTATATACACGTTACGCCTTAAATCCTAATATTTTAATAATTTTTTAGCAAAAGTATAAATTTAGTAAATAAGTAACACAACTATTTTCCCAACAATAACTTTGTTCTCAATTCGATGAAATCGCTTCGACCGGATCCAGGCCTGCTGCACGTTGAGCAGGGTAGACTCCTGCGATCAGGTTAAGTAAAAAAACTCCTACAACTGTTATAAAGATATCCATACTGTTGATTATCACGGGGATCCTCTCTATTCCATAGAAATCCGCGGGGACGCTATAGCTTCCTATCATCAGGGCTATAATTATTCCCGATACTGATCCGATGATCGCACCTATCAATCCCAGTATTCCACTTTCAAGGATGAATATCCTGCGTATCGTGGATGCCGGTGTACCCATTGCCATAAGTATGCCTATTTCTCCTACCTTTTCCATAACGGTCATGTTCAATGTGCTTACAACGCCAAAAGAAGCTATCAGAAGGATAAGTCCCAACATTATGTTATTGGATGTTGTTTCAATGGCTATGGTCTGTAGTATTTCCGGGTTTGTCTGGGTCCAACCCTGTGCATCATACCCCATGTCCTTGATCTTACCTGCGATCTCCTGATCCTTATTGTAGTCCGATATCCTTATGTTTATCAGATTGATGGCATCTCCTGAATCGTAAAACTGCTGTGCGGTCCTGATGGATGTGTATGTGATCAGGTCATCTGCAGGACTGGCGGTGTCAAATATTCCTATGACCTCAAATGAAGTTAGGGTTGCAGTGGGAAAAGAGACGGATATGTCATCACCAACCCTTACTTCCAGGTCTTCGGCAAGACCATCGCCTATTATGATCGTGTTCTTGGTATGTTCAAGGGTGTAGAAATTTCCTTCGACCATATCTTGTGATATATGGGATACCCTCTCTTCCTTTTCAGGATATGCTCCCATTATAATTCCATTAAGCGTTTTATCCTTGTATCGAAATGAGGCTTCTCCTTGCAGCAAGGGGGATGCAGCTTTCACTCCTTCAATATCTTCGATCTCTGGTAAGATGCTATTATAAAAATGGATGTAGTCTTCTCCTTCGTTAGGTGAAACGACTACATGTGGGAGTTTTTCAACAGTGACCTCATATATCTCTTCTGTGAAACCTGCTATGAATGCATTTGATACCACCAGTATCATTACTGCAATCCCAATTGCACTGATGGATATGAGGGATTGCCTCCTCCTGCTCTTTAAATGTCTCAGTGCAATGAATACTTCATATCTCATATAACCACTTTTTCAAAAGTGTTTCCTGCGGAGAACTATGGCTCCTGCGGAGATTGCTGCCAAAGCGGTCGTGATCAAGAATGAGGGCGTGCTGTTCCCATCATTCGTTCCTTCCGTTATATCATTGGAAAATACAGTTGCTTTCTCGACATCGATCATTGTTTCCTGTATGTCAAGGATATCTCCATCGTTTCCGATGATCTCTATCGCCAGTTTGTACCTGCCTTCAGTAAGGCGTTTCTTCCAGATGGTCTCTACGGTCTCATCATCTTCAGTAAGGAGGATGGGTGATCTCATGATCGCAGATTCCATTATATCGTCGCTGTTCTCATTGTAAACTGTGAAACGAACATATCCATCAAAAGGTACCTGTGAATTTCCGGCAATTGTGGCACTGGCACCAATCTCATCCTTATATATGTCAGTGATCTCTGCATCATCCATTGATGTGAACGCATCTGTGGCCACAATTATGGATCCTGGATCTGAGATGTGCACTTTCACACGCCCGGTATATTCTTTGTTATTTGCCAGAAGGGTGTTCCATCTTTTGTTCACCGTTAAAGGATTTGTATGGATAGGGATCTTTTCATCCTTTGTAAAATAGATGATATCATTTCCTTCCACTAGCATATATTCGACATCCACCAGGCTCGCATCCGTTGGTTTGATCACTGCGCTGACACCTTCGGAATTGGCGATCATGCCTTCAAAAATGACATCCGGTAGGATCTGTCTGCCGTGAATGAACTCATATTCAGTGGAGTCCAGCTCATCCGTTCCACTGAGGAGCTGTGCATTTATCTTATATGCTCCGTCCGGGGTGCTGGTGGTATGCCATTGGGTGAATTTAATGATGTTAGAGTTCGCTTCTATGATGTCAATGGGTATCGTTGCCTCGTCAATGATCCTGTCTTTCTGTAAAAGCTGTACTTCCAGTGTAAGGTCTTTAACGGTTCCTGAAGAGGTTATTGTTATGTCACAGGAGTCAATGTCGCTATATATCTCCTGAATGAACGTACTACTGTCCGCAGCCGATGCACCTGCGGTCGTCAATGTAAAAAATATTGTTAGCAAACATATGATCGGTATGACCCTTCTACACTTCATGGCATTTCCTCTTCGTAGCTAATAAAAAGTTGCTCTTAATTGTATTTATAAAGTATCCATGTGGCGTTCCATGCGTTTTTCAGGAGATGGTCCTATAGATGGATGTGTTCTTTTCACCTCATGTGTCCCTTGGTGATTATATTAGGTTTGTAGAAAAACCAATGTCGGATAGCTTCAAACTGATCCGTAGTTTAAGGTATTGATATATAGGAAAGGGTCATTTCTGTTATATAGGAGATATATTACAATGACACGATATACAGGTATGGGCATTCTCGTACTGATAACAATTGTTGCAGTCACGATGGCAGCATTTTCCATGGGTTGTACTGATACCGATGAACCTCTGGATGTTGATGATACGATTGTTTCAGGGACCGTCTTTTCTGAAGAAGCCAACAGTAGTGAGATATCACTTAAGGTGGGTGAGCGTATAGTTCTGAAGCTCAATGAGAACCCAACCACAGGTTATTCGTGGGACCTTTCTATTCCCGAAGGCATTGTGCTGGTAAAAGATGAGTTCGTGGGTCCGGATGAGCCTATGCCGGGTGCTGGCGGTTTTCATGAATGGACGCTTGAAGCTGTATCCGGGGGCAATCATCAGATAAACGCCATTTACAAGAGACCTTGGGAGGATGTGACCGGCGAAGAGGATACGTTCAGTATGGATGTGGTCGTTCTGGCTGATACGCTCGCATCCGATGACAATGTTATGGAATATGTTGTTGGTACTGCTGTTGTGGATGATGTTCAGATAATGGTCATGGAGTCATTCCCTCTTCAGATCAGTGTGACCGTAATTGGGAATCTGCCCGATGGCTGTACTACCATTGATGAGGAAAACATTGAGGTCGTTAATACTGGAAATGTCTTTGATATTGCATTGAAGACCAAAAGACCAAAGGACCTGGTATGTACTGATGCACTCGTTCCTTTTGAAGTGAACATCCCTCTGGATGTTTATGGGCTTGAAAAGGGCGTTTATACCGTAAATGTGAACGGTGTTACTGATACATTTGAGTTCACCGTTGACAATGTGATGGAATGAGGTTCTTAAGAACCTCTTTAATCCCTCTTTTCTTCATTCTCTTCTTCTTCAGGGAACATTCCAAGACGTACTCTTATGAAGTTGTACATTTCCTGTGCGATGTCTATGCCACAACAGCTCTCCACGCCTTCGAATCCTGGTGAGGAATTCGCTTCACATACCTTGAAGTGTTCTCCATCGAAAAGCAGGTCAATTCCTGCAATTTCAAGACCGAATACATTTGCAGTTTCGGTAGCCAGCCATTCTATCTCAGGTGTCATTTCAAAGGACCTTACCATTCCTCCTCTTGAGAAATTAGCTTTGAAATCTCCTTCCTTTGCTACTCTTTCCATGCAGGCTACGGCACGTCCTCCAATGATTATGACTCGAAGGTCCCGTCCCATACTGGTACTTACGAATTCCTGCAGGATGAAATTGACGTTGCTCTTTGTTGAACGTATCAGTTCCATCAGGTCGATAAAGTTGGATCTGCTTCCTGAAAGGAAAACTCCACTCCCCATTGAACCTGATAGGGCTTTTACGACCAACGGAAATCCAAATTGATCTTCAACAAGGTTGACATCGATGGGATGTTTCGCGAGCATCGTTTTCGGGAACGCAATGTCCGCTTTGGCGAGTATCTGGTGGGAATAAAGCTTGTCCTTGACCGTTTCAATGCTCTGGGAAGAGTTGAATGTGTGAACTCCAAGACTTTCCAGATGTCTTATGATCGCCAGGGCGTAGTATGAGGTTTCCGCTCCCATTCTGGGTAAGAGGAAATCTGGAAGGGGGACGGTCTCTCCATCCAAAAGGATGCTCTTTCGGTCATCCCTTGTGACGATGAGCTCGAATTGTTCTGGTGTTAATACCTTCATCTCGATGTTGTTCTCTTCAGCAACTTCAAGAAGCCGGTTTATTTCATAGGTTTCCGGCTTCAATTCCAGCTCGGAATGCTTGTATAAGATCCATCCTTTCATTTTTCATCCCTCGTTTTAATGCGGGAATATCCTTTGAGGATATAAGGAATTTGGATGGATGGTGTCTGATTTTGTTAAAGGACAAATGCAAGGCTCAGGAGTTTGAACATCTTGTCCTCTTTTTTGTAACTATTCAGTACTATAGGATATGCCTAAGTTTCCGCATTACCTTCTCGATAAACTCAATGCCATTATTTACATAATGATACTATCAATAAGTTTTTGAGACAAATTCATTAGGCGTGAATATATTCTTGCCATCTATGAATTAGGCCCTGAAGCAGTAATTATTCTTATCCAGCAACTTGAATGGGGAATTCTGATACTGGAGGAGCGTCTAGATAAAAAAGTCAAAATAGCAATAAGACACTCTCAACTGATGGTCTTGTCGACGATTTGCTTTGATTTCCAGTGGAAATCTGGGCAATACAAAAATATAAAGATCTTAAAAAATTTGCAAAATTAAAATGATACATTCCGGATATCCGGAATGAACACTTATTCTTCTTCAGAGGGTGTTGGTATCTCAACTATCTCGGCATCCACGGCATTGCTCTTGACAGACTTTATACCATTCATGCAGCCTGCTTTGGTCGCATAGCCCTGACCTATTGCTACGATCTCTCCATTCTTTGCTTTGAGTCTGAACCTGTATTTTCCACTCTTGTCAGTATATACTTCAAATTTTGGCATATTCTCCCCCTTTTCAGTAAAACGATCTGTTTACAATGTGCTACACATCAGCAAAACGCTGATCCGTTACTCCCATTAAATTCTTGTGCGGTTTGGCTTAAATACTTTTCGTCCAGAAAGGGTGTGGGACAAAATAAGCAAAAACATCGTTTTTTTTAACCCTGAAAATGAACGTTATCAGAAACTAATTGTAGATATAAGTTCATTACTTTTCATGGGAAAACTCAAAGATGTGGCTGTACAAACCATTAAAAGATGGAACGCTGACGATGGTACCTCTTTCAGTGCAGCTCTCTCATTTTATTTAATACTCAGTCTTCCTTCCTTACTTTTATTTTCATTATCCCTGGGTGGAATGTTCCTGAAAGTGGAACGACTCCAGTCAACAATTATCGATTACGTTTCACCTTTTGCAGATGAAGAAATTATAAATTCATTAAACCTGCTCTTCCATCAATTACCGGAAACAAGTTCCCTAACCTTTGGATTGATAATCAGTTTTTTACTTTTCCTTTGGAGTGCTGGCAACATCTTCTTGCAGTTCCAGAAAACGATCGATCATATGTGGGGAGTCTTGGATTCTAAAAAAGGATGGGGTCAAAGATTGTTCAAGAAACGTATCTCTTCATTCGTTGCGGTTTTTATCTTTAGCTTGTTGCTGATAATAAGCATTCTTGCAGAGATATTTTTAGTAGTAATTTCGAACATGCTCACCATCATTCATCCGTTGCCTTTGGAGCTAATGCAATATATTTCCTCTATCGCAACCTTCTTCGTACTCATATTCTTTTTTATTTATCTTTATATGACCCTTCCTGACAAGAAGGTCGGAATTAAGTATGTTGCCATAGGTTCATTTCTGACTGTCCTTTTCATCACCCTTGGCAAACATCTTTTTAGCTTATACATTTCATATAGCAATTTCACAACCGTTTATACGAAAATTGGTGCTTTTCTTGCTATCTTTCTGTGGTTGTATTATTCTTCCATTATCGTAACCCTAATGGCCGAATTTATCAAAATTTACTCAGATCTTGAACAATAAGTTGTGTACCCTGCAGACTCATCAGGATCTTAACCTTTCTTTTAATTAATTAAACTTAGTTGAAATGCTAGATTCAAAAAAACGTCGTTTCTTCTCTTTCTGAACTTAATAAAAATAAAAGTGATCATATACATAACTAAAATAGAACGCCGAGGTTGGGATTCGAACCCAAGCACTCCGTTAGGAGAAACAGGTCTCGAGCCTGCCGCGTTTAGACTCCGCGGCATTAATACACCGTTGGATTAGTCCGCTCTGCCACCTCGGCACTGTTCTGTTTGATGGTGTTAATTGAATATATATGTGTCGTGACCACTCCCGCGACTAAATATCGTGGGCTTCTATGATTTTTCAGTCAAGAGATTGTAGTCCCAATCTCAATATGTTGATGGATGCATTGTGATCTCTATCTAGTTTAAGACCACAACACGAACAATCGTGAATGCGGTCTTTCAATCTTTTTTAACAATGGTTCCACATCTTGAACACATCTGAGACGTATATGCAGGATTAACCAAAACTACCTTCGAGCCAGCCCATTCTGCCTTGCTCTTGGTATTGTCTATCAACATCCTCCATGCCGCATCTATTATGCTTTTTGCAAGATGATTATTTTGAACCATATCTTTAATATTCAAATTTTCAAAAACAACAATACTATAATTGTCCACAAGGTTCCTGCTAACCTTATGTACAAAATCCTTGCGTTTATTAGAGGTTCTTTCATATATCCTATGAACAACTTTCAGAACTTTCAGAACTTTCAGCCATTCGTCTGAACCTTTAGTAAATTTCGACATCTTCCGTTGAGCCTTTGCAAGATTACTTCCTTCTTGCTTCCTCCATCTTGGATTTGGAATGAATGACCCATCTGCCATTGTAGCAAATTTTTCAATTCCTAAATCTATCCCAATGGCATTGTTATTTTGAGGGGGTTCTGGTATTATATCACATTCTGCGGAAAAGCAAACATACCATTTTCCAGTTGGATATCGCCGAATAGTTGCAGTTTTGATGTCACCAATGAAATCTCTATGAATCTTGGCTTTGATTTCACCGATTTTAGAAACCTTAATAGTTCTATCATCAATTATTTCAAATCCAGATTGCGGATATGTGAAACTGTCGTATCTTCCTTTGCCTTTGAATCGTGGATAACCTGCTGTATCTCCACTTTTTACACGCCTGAAAAATGCTTTATATGCGAGATCAACCCTTACTTGTACATTCTGCAACACCTGTGAGTGAACCTGTTTAAGTTCAGGTTTATCTTTTTTCCACAGCGTCAATTCTTTGTTAGTTGTGTACAAAGATATTGATTCTACCTTTGATTCCCATAATGTTTTACGTAGTGCAAGAGTTTCATTATAGACCCATCTACAAAGTTCCAAAGTCTCTCCTAGTGTGACGATTTGAGATTTCGAAGGGTATATCCTATAACGATACGTTTTAAGCACAATTATATGTGCACATCAATCGCTTAAATGTGTTTGTATATTCAACCATTGTGCGGATTTCTATTCAACCAACGACTAAGACTGTGGGCTTTCTCCACTACTACGCCTCATTATCGTAAAGCTATCAGAAATCGAAAAGGGAACTCTGGGCTTTTGTTTTATTTTGTTGTTGTGTTTCCGTTGCCTCGTCCTTTGAACTTGGTAGCTCTATGTGGCCGTATTCTCCGCCGCCGCCAGGGCGAATTATCACTTCACCGTTTCGAAATGCCATTATGGCATCTACTATCCTCTGGTCTACTATGCCAAGCTGTTCGGTTTTGCTATCAAGAAGGACTGCGACCTCGTTGCCGAACCTTTCTATAAGGGCTGTCCATGCCGAAGTCACACCTTTTGTGGTGATGCTGGCATGCCCGAGTGCCATCATAATTATCTCAGCAAGGGGGGCAAGGTGTATGTAATCAGGGCGGTGGTCGGGGTGTTGTGGCTGGTCCAGGTCTGCAAGTTCGTTCACTCTGTCCTGAACTCCCTTCTTGATCTGTCCTCTGCATTCAGGACATCTCCAGTTCTGCCTGATACATTCCTCGTGGGTATAATGGGTGTAACACTTGATGCACGCGGATTTGTTATATTTTCCTTCTCCCGGGAAGAATCCTACGTTCAGGGTTGCTTTGTATCCTTCCTTGCGCAGTATTGCTTTTTCAAGTCCTTCAAAGTCGATGCTCGGGACCTCGAATCTTGTGAATTCGCGTGCGAGTTTGTTGGACCAGGGGGAATGTGCATCGGAGTTCGTGAGGAAAGTAAGTCTGTGCAGCTCGCTTATGCGGTCCGCATAATCGCTGTCTGCACTTAATCCGAGTTCGAGGAAAGATATGTAGTCCGTCATGTCTCCATAACAGCTCTCAAGGGAATCATGATATGCATAAAGAGCTGTCCAGGGTGTGAATGCATGGCAGGGGCCAATAAGGGCACCCACGTCCTTTGCTATCTGTGCTATTTCGCAGCCGTCAAGGCGCACCGTGGGACGGCCATCAACGGCGAGGTTTCCATATTTTGACATGGCCTCTGCCAGTTCCTCGGCCTTGGATATCGATGGCAGGATCAAAAGGTGATGTACCCGGTCCTTATCCTCGATCTCAGTCGTGGGTATGAAATGAGTATCATGGATAGAAATAGTCTCATTATCCGTAGCGGCTAGTTTAATTTCTTCAAGCCATTTTGGATGGATGCAGTCCCCGGTGGCAACAAGGTCAATTCCTTTTTTCCTTGCTTCAATAGAAATTGTTGACAGCTCCATATTCTTGGAGCATGCCATGGAATATTTTGAATGAATGTGAAGATCAGCATTGATCTGCATCAGACCAGCTTACCCGATGTATCTTAGATCTTCATCTGAGGCAGTGTCTCTCAACATTTCCGGTTGCTGCTGCTGTTGCTGTTGTTTAGCTTCCATCAGGTTTGCAACGATCTTTTCCATATCCTTAGCTCTTTCTTCGAGTTCGCTGACATCTACTTCGATGCTCAGTATCTTGCTAAGTAATGCGAGGAGTGCCTGTGCACTTTTTGGATCGACAAGGTATCCTGAAGTAAGTCCCATCAAACATGCTGCCTTGATGTTCTTGAACATGCTGAGTCCGAGCAAAAGTCCGGAAGCGCCAACGATACCTCCTCCGGGTTCGTTTGGTTTGAATGTGACCTCATACTCTTTGAGTTCTGTCACCATTTCCAGATCATTGGAAGCGCCCATGACCTCATCAGTATGTGTCAATTGACCTGTGGGGTAGCCGCCAAGGGTGAATATCCTTTTCACTCCGAGTTCTTCAGCAATGTCAATGTAAATTGTACCTAGCTCGTAATGTCCTTCTGTGCTAGTGCTTTGATGATCGCCTGCAAGAAGTACTATGTCATTTCCGTTAGCTTTGCAAACGTATATCTCGTTATTGACGAGTTTGACAGTACTCTCTTCGTTCACCATTACCTGTGGTGGAAAATGGGGGGAATATATCTCAAATACTTTTTCAGCATCGAGTTTTTCAATAAGGTGGTCAACAACAAGTTTACCTACATGCCCGACTCCGGGGAGTCCTACAAGAAGTGTGGCATTCTCCAGTCGGATGTCTTCCTTAAGGCGAATTACGGTTGTTTCACGCATGTTCCATCTCCTTCTTTTTAGAGATTCGTCTATATTTCCCATAAGGATCAAGTGGAGAAAATCGTGCCGGAAGGGGATTGCCTGAGCTCTCACCACATTCCGGACAGTTGTCTTTCAGCGTATAAATATTGCATTGGGGGCATCTTCGAAGCTTATTTCCCAATGAAAATCACGCCTTTGCTGTTTCTATATGTCTGTGGAAAATACCTTTTCCGCCCTTCTTCTCAATGGTTTCGATAGCTTTTTCAGAAGCCTTCTTCAAAGCAGCTTCAGCGGTCTTGTACTCTGGTGCGATTACCTTGATCCTATATCTTGGTGCGCCGGTGTAAGTGACATCTATCCTTACATCGTCCATTTTGACCTTTGCTGCTGCTTTCAATGCTTTCTTTATTAGCTCGATCCCGTCAGGAAGGTTGCTTGTAAGGTCCACATATCCTGCGATATCTACGAATGGAAGTTTAATATTCTCTTGAGCGATACTGACTATCTTTTCAGCAAGTTCCTTGCCGATGGCAATGCCTTCGAAAGCCTCTTCGCCATTGATGGTAGCTTCTTCAAAAGCTATGTAGCAACTTCCGAACTCATCCGAAAGAATCTTTTTTACCCCTTCCATCTCTTCCTGACTGGTGCCCATGTCCTCTGCTACGAACTGAAGCCATTTTGTAGCTTTCTGCTCGTTCTTCCAGTCCTGTATCTTTGCACGCTTCTGGTGTTCGTTCACATCTTTCAATGAAAGATCGATGTGACGTCGGTTTGGATCTACGTTCAGCACTTTGCAGACGATCTTTTGTCCTTCCCTTACGTAGTCACGAACATATTTTACCCAGCCGGCTTTGACCTCGGAGATATGGATGAATCCTTCCTTGCCTCCATATTCTTCAAGAGTGGTATAGGCCCCAAAGTCGACTACGTTCTTTACAGTACAAACTACAAAGTCGCCGCTTTCTGGCCAATTATTATTATCCATTCTACACCACTTTATTCAAGGACTTCTAGAATATGTGTTGTAATTGTTGACTTTCCGCCGGTGGATTCTGCAAGTGTTCTTCCGCATACGAGGCATGTGACCTTGCGGCTTGCACTGCCGAAGATAACCTGCTCATTGGAGCAGTCGTTGCATTTTACGCGTAAGAATCTGCTTTTTGGTTGTGTCATGATCTTCATTCCTTAAACTCGAATTTCTTTGCTCTGAAACATGGTCTCTGATGGGACTTGTTGCAAGTTGTGCAGCGGTATTTGAGCTGTACTCTCTTGGTTGGTTTGTCTCCTCCAGGAACCTTTGAGAACTTACCACTGTTTCCGATACCGGTCTGTCTCTTTTTCTGCCTTGCGATATGTGTCATTGCCGATGCTTTGCCTTTTTTCACTCTTTCTGCAATGTGTTCAGTGTGAGTTTTGCAGGATGGGCAATAAGTTCTGAACCTCTTTGGAATTTTCATTATTTACACCTTCTATCAATTTGAATTTGTTATCTTTGTAATAAGATGAGCTGCGCCTCGTTTTACCAGAACGTTTGCGTTCATTGCGGGTAAAACAACAACATCTTCTGCATGAGTAGTATAATTTCGTTTATCTACGGCATTGAATGTCGGTAGGTCTTTCAATATTCGGACAACAAAGTATTCTTCATTTATATTCCTTTTGGCTATCTCTGACTTTCCATTGTCTTCAATACCAGCAGGAATTTCTGCGACTGCTACTTTCTCTCTCTCTTTGAGAGTATCTGTAGCAGCATTGTTCGCTTCCTGAACCCTTGTTTCCGTAGGTTCGACCTTCTCTACATTAAAACTTGCTGTAGGATCCAGTATGGGTTCCAGTAATTCTCCTCTTGCGATCTGTATTGCAAAAAGGGTTGCTTCATAGACCTTCTTCTCCTCAGGAAGGAGCTTGTCAAGGTCCTGCTTTGGTGAGCTGCTTGAAAACGCATTCGAAGTTGCCCTCGATGTTATTTTGCGTATGCGCCTGATGAATATGGTCTCCACATCGTTGATGGCACTTTGAAGCTCATCTTCAAGGATCTTCGATTCGGGAGAACGCTGGTTACTTATCTGCCTTATCTCGCCTTCCAGTTCATGGATATACTTGTCCACAAGGGCATAGAACCCATTTGGTAATCCTCTTAATGCGGAACTGTTCTCTTCACGGAGTATGCTCTTAAGCTCATTACGGTCCATATTCTGCTGCACCTCTGCACATTAGGTAGATAGCTGCATATTCCGGTAGTTCCTGCACACCTTCTTCAACATAGAGGTCCTTACCTTTCATCTGTACGGCAAAAGGTCTTATCACTTTTAATTTTACCGGCTTGTCTGAGAACACAACGGCATCGTTCAACGGGTCAAACTCCTCAAGCTGTGCGATGGACAACGATGTGACACACATCCCCGATTTGCCATGCAGCGATCCCGGGAGGCGAATAAGGCGTTTTATATCTCCTGTGACCGGCTCATCCACACTTGCAGAAAGCTCTGTGACCGACCTCTCGGCAAGGGTCTGTATAATGTCCTTGTTCACACGTGACAAAGCTTCCATATTTCCTTTTTTGAGCAGATCTACCTGGGTCTCGTCCCTTAATATCTCAACTATCTGCTTTGATGTTTTCTTCCCGATCCCCTTGAATCCGGTGAAAAGTTTTTCCGCATCCTCTTTTGCTGCCAGTTCTCTCAGGTATGCTATCATATGACGGTTTATCCTTTCACCCCAACCTCCGTCATCTTCTGACGGAAATACGTTCATTGTTGCCTTCTCACTTCCGGCATCTCCACTAATACCTTTTTTTACAAATATTTTATCAAGGTTCAATCCTCTTCCGCTGATATAATCAACTATCTCCCTTCTTTCTGCACTTTCAAGGGAGAGCACACGCGGATCGCTTATGTGGAAGTGATACCCCCTTCCTCCTGAAAAGACCGCCCCGATGTCCTCTTCCTTGAACCCGAAATCGTTTGTCAGGAGGTCATAGAGCTTCAATGTCTCCTTTTTGACATGTTCGAGCATATCAGAATATGAATTGGGTGCTCCCGGGATATGGTCTGCATCAAGGTCAAATATAAGGTCTGCAGCCAGCCACTGCTTTTCTTTCATGGTAGGCGCGTTCGGATACGTATAATATGCAACGGAATAATATACATGAGCAGGTGCCATTCCTGTAAGGTAGTCCTCAACTTCGCCTGCAGAACCAAATGCCTTATGCCTTCTCATCACGGTTTCCGGCATCTCATCAAAAGAAATAACTCCCCATTCTCTCTCTGGCAGCCTTGCAGGTAGATGAATTTCAGCGGTCCTGTAATATTCCTGGAATTTCGATTTGAGATAATGTTTGGTTTTGAGATCCATGTATCATTTTCCAATAATTCGGTGATCGTTGGTTTCAACCAACTGATGCATTAATACTATTTCTTTATTGCTTAATTCGAAGCATCTCTGATAATTTCAGATGAGCTAAGATGGATAAACCTTAAGTCCGGTCGGAAGGTATAAGCACGTATGAAACAGGAGATGACGAGTGCAGATGTAGCTGCTCTTGTATCTGAACTTGGCGAGGGGGAAGGTTCCCTTATCGATTCCAAGATCGGGAAGATATATCAGCCGGCACCGGATGAGATCAGGATAAATCTCTTTATATTTGGGAAAGGTCGGGACAACCTGGTGATACAGGCAGGCAAAAGGGCACACATGAGCAATTATGTGCGTGAAAGCCCTAAAACCCCGCAGGCTTTTCCAATGCTGCTTAGAAAACATATCCTCGGTGGAAGGATCACTTTTATAAAGCAATATGATTTTGACAGGATTATCGAGATCGGTGTGATACGTGGAGGCATCGAGACCATCCTCGTCTGCGAACTGTTCTCGCGTGGTAATATTGTCCTTTTGAACAGTGACAGGAAGATCATCCTGCCTATGAAACCCGTCACCTTCAAGGGCAGGCGTGTTCGCAGTGGCGAGATATATGAATATCCTGAAGCGCAACTAAGTCCTCTTGATGTCGATGCTAATGTAATGTCCGAGCGTTTCCTTTCTTCTGATTCAAATGTTGTCAGAACGATCGCGACAAGTTATAATCTAGGTGGGGTCCTTGCAGAAGAGGTCTGTTTAAGGGCAGGTGTGGACAAGAACACGTCTGCAAAGGATGCAAGTCCTGAGGATGTGGCTGCACTCAGCAAAGCTGTAACGGACGTTTTTGCTCCGATAGTCAACCATGAACTAAAGCCCTGTATCATAAAGAAGACAGTGAAAGACGAGTTACAGGCAGTGGATGTACTTCCTCTGGAGCTTATGCAATACTCCGATGCTGAAAAGGAATTTTACCCTTCTTTCAATAAGGCTCTCGATGAGTTCTTTGGTAAAAAGGCATCTGAAGAGGTCATAGAGCAGGTAGTTGCTAAAAAGAAGGAAAAAGAGGACGTATTTGAAAGACGTCTGAGGAAACAGCAGGAAGCCATACTGAAATTTGAAAAGGATGTGACTAAGTACACGCTAATCGCCGAAAGCATCTATGGAAATTATCAGACCGTAGAAGAGGTTCTCTCTGTTCTCGAAGCTGCCCGGGCTAAGGGCTATTCCTGGAAAGATATCTGGGACACTCTTAAGAAAGCAAAAGATACCCTTCCAGCAGCGAAGGCTATAGTAAGCATCGATCCAGCGGAAGGGAGTGTGGTAGTAGATCTTGATGTCGTAAATGCGAATATCAATGTTCGCAAGACCATTCCTCAAAATGCTCAGATGTATTATAATAAGGCCAAGAAGATCAGCAAAAAGAGGGAAGGGGCCTTGATAGCTATCGAAGATACGAAAAGAGCAATGCAAAAGCGGGAACAGAAAGTTTCTAAAAGGCGAAAGGCCGTCTTCAAGAAGCACTGGTATGACCGGTTCCGATGGTTCCTCTCATCCGATGGTTTCCTTGTTATCGGTGGGAGGGATTCTGATACGAACGAGGAGATCGTGAAGAAGTATATGGAAAAACGTGACATCGTTTTCCATACTCAGGTTCCCGGAGCTCCGATAACTGTAATTAAGACCGAAGGAAAGGATATTCCTGAAACTACCCTCGAAGAAGCGGCAAGGTTTGTCGTATCTTATTCAAGTGTCTGGAAATCCGGGCAGTTCAGTGGGGATTGTTACTGGATAAAGCCTGAACAGGTATCAAAGACACCTGAATCCGGTGAGTATCTTAAAAAAGGTTCTTTCGTCATTAGGGGTGAACGTAATTATTACAAGGATGTCCCTGTTGGTGTTGCCATAGGTCTTGACCTGGGTGCAGAGACGCGTGTTATCGGCGGACCTTTGTCTGCGGTACAGAGCAATGGGAAGTATGTGATAGAGGTCATGCCCGGCAAGTTCAATCAGAACGATATCTCCAAGAAGTTATATCGTATGTATGTCGATGAGCTGAAAGACCCTTCTTTTGTCAAACAGGTCGCATCACCTGATAGGATTGCAAGAATGCTTCCTCCGGGTGAATCGGATATCAGGAAATAACGGTTTTCCGTTATGGATATATGGTCTGGATACAATATTGGGTATTATCATGAGGGTAACAAAAAGAGACCTGAAACACAACAGGGAAGGGGAGATCTCCCTGACCCCGGAAACGCTTGATGATCTGTGGCACCTGAAATATATCATCGAGAAGGGTGACCTGGTCTTTTCTCTCACTAAAAGGAAAGCGGATTCTGCGGCCGATAAGCTCAGACCCGAAAAGGCCGAGAAGAAGACCGTACGCCTCGGCGTGAGGGTCGAGGATGTTGAGTTCCATAAATTCTCTAACCGTCTACGGGTCCATGGTCTTATTGAACATGGAATGGATGCGGGTTTTTATCATACGTTGAACATTGAAGATGGTACGAACCTTTCCATCACAAAATACTGGAAAAAGGACCAGTTAGAACGTGTTAATGAAGCGGAAGCAGCTTCCAAAAGACCCAAGGTAATTCTCGTGGCAATTGAGGAAGGGGATGCGGATATTGGTTTTGTCCGTCATTATGGAATTGAGATCTACTCTCATATTACTCAGTCTTCCGGTAAAGGGGAAGGCACGCTTCGAGAAGTGTTCTTCAGTACCATTCTCGACCAGTTGACCCATGCAATGAGTGGAACTGAGTCGGTGGTAGTTTCAGGTCCTGGTTTTACTAAAGATGATTTCATGAAGTATGCATCGTCTAAGAACTCGGATCTTGTAACAGGTATCCTTGTTGAGGATACATCTTCCATAGGCATGTCCGGCTTCCAGGAAGTTCTTCGAAGGGGTGCTGTCGACCGTATCATGGAAGAGTCAAGGATCGCAAGGGAATCCTCTCTCATGGACAGCCTCTTAAAAGAGATAGCAATTGATGGCAAGGTTGCCTATGGTATGGATGAAGTGAAGCAGGCAATCGATTTCGGTGCTGTGGAAACCCTTCTGGTTGCGGATGAGATGCTTCGTCTTGAGAGGGAATCCGGCAACATTGACGGTCTTATACAGAACGTTGAACGTTCACAGGGGAAAATGGTCGTTTTCAGCACAGAATTCGAACCCGGTCAAAGATTACATTCACTTGGTGGAATTGCAGCGATCTTGCGATTTAAGATATGAGGGTTTCGCAAGCATTGCACATTTATTTTTGTAAGGATGGTCTTTCCATATAATCAAGGCATAGCAGTTCCTTTCCGTCCATATATATGCGTACGGTTCCGCCGGATTCTGATATCGTTACTGCTATGGCGAAGGTGTCTCTTGTAATGGCTGCAGCTGAGACATGTCGTCCTCCTAATCCTTGTTCTATGTCTATTTCCTTCGCATCGACATCGAGGTATCTGCCAGCAGCCTGAACAATACCTTCTTTTGAAATCACGAACACACCATCTAGAAGTGCGAACTCCTTTACTGATTCCCAGTTCTTCTTATCCAGCAGGTTGCGATGTTCGTCCTTGTGTCCTGCGTAAGGGTTGAGTATCATCTGGTGGGAACGCTGCAATACTTCTTCGATATCTCCCAAAATGAATGCCGTTCCTATCTTATGGCCCTCTCTTCCAGAGGCTGCAATGTCAAATGCAATTGCCAAAGCTGCACGCATGACCTCGGGATCGACCCTTTCTTCACATTCCTGGAGGGTTCTAATGAGCGGGCTATGTGATACTTCATGGGTCACAATTGCACCGGACTCTCTGGTCTGTATGATGCCTACGATAGTTCCTGTTCGAAGCTCACCTATAATATGTTCGATCGCAGCAGCCTGTTCGATGTGTTGGGTATTGCTGCTGGCCTCTCTTGCCATTGGTTCAAGAATGTTCTTCAGTCTTTTTTCGTCTTCCTGGCTGTCAGATATGAGGTTGTCGATGATGCTCTTTTGGCGGCGTGGTACATAATATATGGGTATATTGGTCTCAATACCCTCAAGGTCAAAATCTCCGGACACTATTATAGCAGGTGAGCAGAGCTCTTCTGCGATCTTGATCGCATGTTTTGCTAGAATTCCTGTTGTGTCCATAGTACCCATATCATTCCTCTAAATTACGAAATCATTGCTTGTTATTTATTATGTACATTCCTGATATATATATATATTATAGTCAAAACAATTGCTTAAATTAATTTGACAGTAATGCTTAACAGGCATACATGTTTTATTCTTATTATGTCAAGATTATTTATTGCGGTGGACCTTCCGTCTTCTGTACGTGGGGAACTTATTGATGTCCTTTCTTCATTTGAGGGTTTTAACCTAAAGCTTGTTTCTCCTGAACTTATACATATTACATTGAAGTTTCTCGGTGAGGTTTCAGATGATATGGTGTCGGATATTGCATCTTCATTGGATGGTATTGAATGCATGCCATTTAATGCGAATATCAAAGGTGTTGGTGTTTTCCCCAACTTACGCTCTCCTCGGGTTGTCTGGCTTGGGGCTGAAGGAAATTTCAAGCAACTCTATGATGATGTGGAAAAAAGTCTTTCAGGGCTCGATCTCGAGAAAGATAAAAGGGAATTTACCGCACATGCAACTCTGGGACGTATCAAGTTCATGCCTAAAGAACAGATGGAAGGTTTCTTAGCTATACTTGATAACCTCAAAGAGGTGGACCTTGGGGAAATAAGGGTTGATAAGGTCCTTTTGATGAAAAGTACTCTTACTCCTTATGGTCCTGTTTATGAGACAATGCATGAGGTCTTGTTAGGACGAAAATAAACTATATGCAAAAAGAAGTGGGGCGTGGTATCTCATGCCCTTTCCATGTTAGTTCTCTGTATTTTCGTATGTTGTGAATCCACTGGACCGAAGTATCCTTTTATCGGATGTGATGATCAGGCATTCGATACCTTCAAGGCTTTCAATAAGCTCCAATCCTTCCTTTTCACCGAGTACGAACACTGTGGTTGCGAGTGCATCTGCATCCATTGTGGTCTCTGCGATAACTGTTGCACTTATGAGTTCCTGGGATGAATATCCTGTTCTTGGGTCGGATATGTGGGATACCTTTGCAGCATCACTGAAATATCGTTCATAGTTCCCACTTGTGGCAACAGCCATGTTCTCCAGTTGCATGACCGCTATGAAATCGCTTTGTTTTTCAGGGTTCTGTAACCCTACGGTCCATTTGCTTCCATCTGGTTTTGTGCCGATGTAACGACCGTCTCCGCCGGCATCCACAAAGCAGCTTTCTATTCCGTCATCGATAAGGGACTCTATTGCCTGGTCAACAGCATATCCTTTTGCTATACCTCCAAGAACGATCTTCATTCCAGGTTCCGTGGAGATGGTATTTCCTTCAATGACTATCTTTCTGTAGTCAACAAGTTCCAGGGTGGTGTCTATCTCTTCCTGGCTTGGGGGCTGGTATGTTCCACCCGGACTGAATTTACCTGACCACAGGTCGAGTATTGGTTTTATTGTTATGTCAAATGCACCGTTGCTTATGCTGGAGTAATATGTGGACCTGACAATAACGAAAAATAGTTCATCTGAAGCGTTTTCGAGTCTGTTGTTCTCATTTAGCATATTGAGCTGGCTGTCATTCTTATAGCTGCTCATTATTTCGTCTGTTCGGGCAACTCTTCCAAAAGCTTTGTCCACAGTTTGTACCGCATGGTCTGTGTCAGAATCATATATTGCAGCCGTAACCGTGGTATCCATTATACTGTGACTGTCGGTATGGAAAATAGGGTTATTTTGTAACAAATCACTCTCTTGATAGTCATATAACTGTGTAAATGATATTGAAACTATAACGATTAATACAAACAATAAAACCGCTCTCATGTCCATGGCGTAGGGATAGATGTGCTTGATATTAAGCTTATTTCGAAACATATAAATATTGGTAATCAATGATTCTGGCAATTATATTAATCCGTTAGATGTTAATTATTATTCATTTAGGAAGTGTCAGTATGAGTGATTCTAATGCAGGAATGGCTTCGGGAGGTATTGTTGGGAAGGACAAATACCTTGCAGTTGCTATCCATCAGATCATTGAAGAGTATGGCTGGAAAGGGATTGAGAAGAACTTTGGTGCTGATCATAAGATGATCTATGTCAAGTCCGGTTCTTTATTGGACAAGATCGAAGTGAAGGCACATAAGGTTGGAAATCGCCTGGATGTTAACTTTTTGGGTATAACTCCAAAGAAAGGACTTTTAGACAAAATTTTCGATTTTAATGTACGTGAGATTCCCAAAACCTTTGAGTTGCACAAGTATGTTTCCGATGACATGAACGTCCTGGAGAAACAGCACTTATCGACCATCATCGAGGTCGTGCTCAAAGAGTTGGAGGATGTGGCGCAGGATAAATGAGGGGTTTTTATGGCAAGGTTAGAGATAATTCTATTAGGAGCTGCTATTTTCATCTTTGCTTTTGCAGGCGTTTTTGCCGGTATGGGGTATAGTGGGAATGAAGCTATTGCTACTCACTATATGACCGAGGGAGAATGGTCCGATTCAAGCTGTGGTGGTTGTCACTTTACAGCACCTGACCATGTGGCTACCAATACCCATATCCAGAGGGATATTGGGGAATGGGAACCACTGACCAATTTTGATATCGAGGTCGAAGGTGAAGATGAATGGGTGAAGAACTTTGGTGCTTATCATCCAGGTGGCGGAGAGCTTGAAGCGTATGGTGTGGATGCAGATTGTATGATCTGTCATGAGCAGTATGGCGAATATGATTTTGATTCTCGTGCTGAGTTGTTTGCTGCAGGCGATTTTGAAAATGCGAATGCTGCAGCAATGGAATCTGCAAATGTTAAGGTGCAACAAGATACTATTCGTAAGATCACTTACGTGGGAAATACTGTGACCCCACTGCCATTGTTGTTATTATTCCACGACTCTGTTAATGGTGCACCTGTCAAGGAATCCTGTTCTGATAATTGTCATGTTACAAATGTGGAGACCACTGCTGTTACATGGGCATCAGAGGATTACCATAAGTTCGATGCACATGCAGATGTCAATTGCGTGGAATGTCATGAGATATCCCAGTCCAGTATGTTCGTTAAGCAGGACCTTGAAAATATTCATGAGGTCGAGGCAGAAACGAAGAGCTGTGATGATCCTGGTTGCCATGAAGGCATTTCACATGGGCCTATAGTCGATGCACACGAGACCGTGGCGTGCGAGTCCTGTCATATTCCAGCCCTTCCAGGCGGAGATCTTGGTGGTGTGACCCCACTTGCTTCATTTGACTGGTCGAATGGGGAAAGGGTAGATTCCTATAAGGATGATAGCTTCGAACCGGTTCTTGCATGGTCCAATGGAATTGAAGGACATGAGTTGCCCGCCACTGATGGTAGGGGCGAAGATGGTGTTCTTCTTGAACCGTTCAATGTTGTGACGGGTATCTGGTGGGATGCCGGCATTAACAGTGAGATCGTCAGTTCACCAAATACCAGTATGGAGCTCGGTGATGCGATACCTGTGTCCGATGTTAAGGCTGCAGATTCCAATGATGATGGTGTTGTAACCGCTGATGAGATGAGAAGCTTTGATGGTGACATCGATGATAATGCAGATTATCCGAATGCGGTTCTTAGGACAGTTGAGCTTTACTACAAGCTGAGCCATAATATTGCAAGTTCGGAAGTGGGTCTGGCAGATCCTCTTGCTTGTGCGGATTGTCATGGTTCAACTGCAGATGCTATCGATTGGGAGTCCATTGGCTTCATTTCGGATCCTGCAGAGACCGACCCTCCAACTGATTTCACATTAAAGGATATTGGCGTGACCATTCCTGGAGCAAAGCCTCCTGAGGTTGAAAGGGAGCCTGCATTCTAAGGAGTTGATTGTCGTGACGAATGTATATGTTATGGAAAAGATCCCTGAAAAGATCATAATTCCCTTGAAACAGCACGATGGGTGTCTTTGTACACCTCTTGTGAGCAAAGGGGATATGGTGGCAATGGGACAGAAGATCGGGGAGTGCGAATGTTATGATTCGGCTTCCGTCCATTCAAGTGTTTGCGGAGAGGTTATCTCTATCGAAGAGACCGCTAATCCGAATGGATCTAAAGTGAACAGTATTATTATACAGCCGGCTGAAGCTGTCGAATGTGTTGATCTTACACCGGTAAAGGATGTTTCTGCATCTAAGCTCGTGGATGTGATAAAGGATGCTGGTATCGTAGAACACTATGGCACTCCTACGCATAAGGTCCTGAGACCGGAAGGGAAGCAGATCGATACAGTTCTGATAAACGCAACTTCTTCGGAATGGATCGGCGGGCACTATGATACATCTGCACAGTATGCCTCCCAGATGATCGATGCTTTGAAGTTGCTGATGAAGGCCGCAGGAGCTTCAAAAGGTGCGGTCGTGCTAAGGAATGATGACCTTGAGTCAATTAATGCTTTTGACCACCTGAGAGTCGATGGTAAGCTGTTGACAGTTGCTCCTTTGATGGGTAAGCGAAAACTCAGCTATTACTTCAAGAACATGGGCTCAGATATCATAGTGGTTTCCCAGGAACGCATTTATGGTCAGAAGATCCTTGACCTTTTGACCTATAATCTGACCGGAAGGAGAGTTTCTTTCTGTTGTGATCCTACTGATGTGGGTGTTGCTATCTGTGGTGTGAAGTCTGCAAAGGCATTGTATGATGCAGTGCACGAAGGCAGACCGTACATAGAAACAGTAGTTTCTGTTTCCGGCAAGGTCAATAGCCCAAAGAAGATCCTGGTTAAGATCGGTACTCCTTTCAAGGATGTTATCGATGCATGTGGTGGTTACATGGGTGATACGGGCAAACTCATTGCAAATGGTGCTGTCACAGGTGTGGCACAGTACACCGATGATGTCCCGGTTACCAAGATGACAACTTCTATTACGGTTTTGTCCGCAGATGAGGTCATAAGGGACGTGTCAATTGATTGTACTCACTGTGCAAGATGTGTGGATGTTTGTCCTGTGAACCTTATTCCAAGCAGGATAACTGCTTTTGCAGACCAGGGTCGTTTCGATGAGTGTCGCCAGATGAATATCTTGAATTGTGTGGAATGTGGCAGATGCTCAGCTGTTTGTCCTTCCAAGATACACTTGTTACAGCTTATCAGATATGCAAAGAATTCTATTGAGAATGCATATGAAGACCTTTCTTCAAAGGAATCTCCTGCGAATCTGAAATTAGGCTGCGGCTGTAGCGGAGGTAAATAATATGACCTTTACGATCTCAGCTCCACCTCATAAGAAAGAGAATATCACTTTTAAGAAGATAATGTGGGCAAAGGTCCTTGCTCTTATGCCTGCAGTCCTTTTGTCCGTATATTTGTTCGGTCTTCCTGCCATAGGGCTGGTGGCTGCAAGTATCTTTGCAGCGATAGCGACCGAAGCAGCTATACAGAAAGCATTTGGCCAGAAGATAACTATCGCCGACGGACATGCAGTGTTGATCGGTCTGATGGTAGCTATGATAATTCCACCGGAAGTTCCCCTCTGGATCCCTATGATAGGAACTGTTTTTGCTGTTGGTATTGGAAAGCATGCTTTTGGGGGCATCGGTTCCTATGTTTTCAATCCAGTCCTCGCTGCATGGCTTTTCCTGTCGTTGGCATGGGGTTCAATAATGGCTCCTGCATCCTATCCTCAGACAAGTGCCTTATTTGAACTGGTTCTTGAGAACGGAGCAGGGGTAATGGCTGGAGTGTCACCTTTCTTCATTTTGCTTGCAGGTGCAGTCCTTATATTCCGCAGGTACATCGAATGGAGAATTCCTGTGGCTTTCTTTGTGACAACGGTACTGCTGGCATTCTTACTGGGTGATAGTCTGTCCTATGTTGTTCTTGGGGTTGTAGTGTTTGGTGTTCTTTTCATAGCGACCGATACTTCAACTTCACCTACGACAAAGAACGGTCGTGTGATCTATGGTATTGTTTGTGGTGTTCTTGTAGTTGTATATGGACACTTTGCAAATTATGTAGATGGGACTTTCTATGGTCTGTTCCTTGCAAACTGTGTTGCTTCACTGATCGATAACAACACCCTTCCGGCATCATATGGTACCGAGACATTCTTACAATGTAAGTACAGGAGCATTGTTTCAAAGATACCTTTCAAGGACCGTCTGGAGGTGTTCTTAGATGACTGATTCCAACAAAGATATTGTAATAATTATAGGTAAATTGGTATTGATCTCGGTCATTGCTTCAGCCCTTCTGGCTGTTGCCTTTGTGCCTACGAATGAACAATTGAAGAAGAACTATGCAGAAGCAAGGACTTCTACTCTTGCAGAGATCATGCCCTCAGCAGCAGAGTTCGAGGCAGTATATGGTGACACTGTCATAAATGACGAAGGTGACAAGGAGATCCTCTATTATCGTGCAAAGGATAGTTCCGGTAATCTCGTAGGATATGCTTTCTTCAGAAAACAAGTAGGTGCTCAGGGACTTATCGAAGTGGCAGGCGGTGTTGATTCCTCGTTCAATGCAATTACCGGTATAGGCATCATGTCTCACACTGAGACTCCTGGACTTGGTTCTAAGATCGTTGATGATCCTTTCAAGAGCCAGTTCACCAATGTGAAGGTTGCAGATCTCAGCCTTTCAAAGTCAGGTGGGGCTATTGACTCTATCACAGGTGCTACTATATCCTCGCAGGCAGTAATAGATGCCCTGAATGAACAGGTTGGAGACATTAAAGTGGCAGAGGCCTAAACGGAGGTGTAGATATGGATCCCTTAAGTGAATTTATTCGTGGAATTACAAAAGATAATCCTATATTTGGTCTGGTATTGGGTCTCTGTCCTACACTGGCAGTTACCACATCCATTGACAATGCGATCGGTATGTCTGCAGGGACAGCATTTGTTCTGATCTGTTCCAACCTTATGGTCTCAGGTCTGAGGAAGCAAATTCCTGCTTCTGTAAGATTGCCGATATTCATTTTGATAATAGCAACATTCGTTTCCATTGTAAAGATGGTCATGGAAGCTTATTTCCCGCCGATGTATGCGGCATTAGGTGTGTTCATTCCCCTGATCGTCGTGAACTGTATCATCATCGGTCGTGCGGAAGCTTATGCTAATAAGAACAATATGTTCTATTCATTGATCGATGCTTTAGGAAGTTCTGCAGGTTTCCTTCTTGTGCTGGTACTGATCGGTGGGATCAGGGAGCTTCTCGGAACCGGTGGGATCGCGATCTTTGGAACTCAGCTTGTAAGCATTCCTATCAATCCGATAACCTTTATGATCCTGTCACCGGGAGCATTTTTGACAATAGGTATCCTCATGGCAATAGTAAATTACAGAAAAGCAAAGAAACTTGCAAGGGGTGGCTAATATGGTCGCTGACGCAAGTCTTTTCCAGATATTCATGGACGGCGTGTTCATCAAGAACTTCCTCGTCATTCAGTTCCTTGGTCTGTGCTCCTTTGTAGGTGTGACCAAGGATACAAAGAGTGCTGCGGGTATGTCCGGAGCTGTCATTTTCGTAATGACGCTGGCAGCTACAGTTTCCTTCCTTATCTATAACTTTGTGCTTATTCCACTAAAGCTAGAGTTCCTTGATCTTATTAGCTTCATTGTGGTAATTGCAGCACTTGTACAGCTTGTGGAGTTCGTTGTAAGGAAGAATGTGCCATCACTTTATCGTTCACTTGGTATCTACCTGCCTCTTATTACGACAAATTGTGCAGTTCTCGGTGTAGTATTGCTCAATGTTCTGAATGAATACTCTTTCATACAGAGTGTCGTTTTCGGCGCTTCGGCAGGTCTTGGTTATACCATAGTTATGTTGATGATGTCTGGTATCAGGGAAAGGACGACCCTTGTGAACGTTCCGTCATCAATGCGTGGTTTACCTCATGCGTTCCTTATTGCAACAATGCTTTCTATGGCATTTGTTAACTACTTTGGAGTGATCCCCTTATGAGTCTGACTACATTGATCATTCAGTCAATGGCCACCCTTGGTGGCCTTGGCCTTGTTATAGGTATCATGCTGATCGCGGCATCAAGGTTGTTCAAGGTCGAGACAAATCCTCTTGTTGAGGAGGTTGTTGAGATCTTGCCAGGTGCAAATTGCGGTGCTTGTGGTTATGCGGGATGTGCGGACTTTGCGGAGAAGGTAGTTGCTGAAGATGCACCTCTTGATGGCTGCCCTGTTGGAGGTTTTGATACTGCTAAGGAGATCGGTGTTATCATTGGTCAGGAAGTCTCAGAATCCGAGAAGGAATCTCCATATGTCAGATGTGGTGGTGGTATCCGCTGTGTCGACAGGTTCGATTATGTCGGTATTGAAGATTGTACTGCTGTTATCATGCTTTCAGATGGAGAAAAGGGCTGTAATTATGGCTGTATGGGCCGTGGTACTTGTGTTCGTGCGTGTCCGTTCGGTGCTATTTCCATCGACGAGAACCGCCTCCCATCTGTGAACAAGAACCTCTGTACAAGCTGTGGTCTTTGTCTTGCAGCATGTCCAAACGATATTCTGATGTTTGCAAAGGACTCTGAGCAAGTTCATGTACAGTGCAATTCACATGACAAAGGAAAGACCGTAAAGGCTGTCTGTGAAGTTGGATGTATTGGCTGTAAGATATGTGAGAAGAACTGTCCTGAAGATGCTATCAAGGTCACTAAGTTCCTTGCAGAGATAGATCAGGATAAATGTACTGCTTGTGGTATTTGTGTTGAGAAATGTCCACAGAAATGTATTGAAATGAGATAAGAGGTGAGTTGAATGACATATAAGACTTCTATAGGGCTCAATGAGAACATTGTGGCAGTATTGTGTTATCTTGGATTCTGGATGACCGGCGTTTTGTTCCTTTTCGTTGAAAAGGAGAATAAGTTCGTTCGTTTCCATGCAATTCAGTCAGCAATGGTCTTCATGGTCCTTACTGCAATCGTCTTCTTCGTTGGATGGGTTCCATACGTTGGCTGGTTACTTGCAGATTTTGCAGGTTTCTTTTCCCTTTTCCTTTGGGCATTGTTCATGTTCATGGCATGGAGAGGTTCAAGGCTCAAAGTACCTGTCATTGGAAGGATCGCATACAACTATGTTTACCAGTGAGTCCGGATCTTTCCGGCCTCAATTTCAATTTTCATGTGCATCTTGCACATGACCTTTGTTTATTTTTTATGAACTATGGTCTTTCTCACGAAAGATTAAAAAGTATTATCAACCTTATTCCTGCATTGTTAATCCAATTCGCAATTGAATGGAGGGTTCTAAATAAAAGAAGAGATATGGATCGAAAAATACAGGCCTTTTAAGCTTGAAGATGTCGTAGGTCAAAAAGAGACAACTGAAAGGCTGATATCCTATGTAAGGTCTGGAAATCTTCCTCACTTATTGTTCTCAGGTCCTCCAGGAGTGGGCAAGACCGCTACTGCAGTCTCAATTGCAAGGGAACTTTTTAAAGATGACTGGCGTGAGAACTTCACAGAGCTTAATGCATCGGACGAGCGTGGTATCGATGTGGTCAGGACCAAGATCAAGAATTTTGCTAAAACCTCTCCTATCGGTGGTGCGAATTTCAAGATCATCTTTCTTGATGAAGCCGATGCATTGACCTCTGATGCACAATCCGCTTTGCGCCGTACAATGGAAAAATATACCAGTAACTGTCGTTTCATTCTTTCCTGCAATTACTCTTCAAAGATAATCGAACCAATCCAATCAAGATGTGCAGTTTACAGGTTCCGCCACCTTGCAGATGATTCCGTTGGTGAAAGATGTCGCCATGTAGCTGAAAAAGAGGGTCTTACCATCGCCGATGATGGGATGGATGCTTTGAAGTATGTTGCACAGGGTGACATGAGGAAAGCAATAAATGCACTTCAGGCTGCAGCATTGTTCGATACCACCATTCACAAGGATGCGATCTATAGAATAACTGCGACCGCTCATCCGGAAGAGATAGCCGAACTTTTGAAAACAGCTCTTTCAGGGAACTTCATATCTGCACGCAAGAAACTTGATTCTCTAATGCTCGAAAAAGGTCTTTCAGGGGAAGATGTTGTAGTGCAAATATATCGTGCCATCTTTGATATGGATGTTTCCGGTAAGAAACTGGTGGCCTTGATGGATATGATCGGTGAGGTCGATTTCAGGCTCACTGAAGGTGCCAATGAAAGGATACAGCTCGATGCTCTACTGGCCCATTTTGCACTGGCAGAGGAGCAATAAGGAATGCCTTTCGAGGAGCAGTTAATTGAACTTCTTGTAAGCATCCCTTCCTGGTTTGCAACCATCATCCTGAGTGCTCTGCCTATTTCTGAGCTACGTGGTTCAATTCCGATAGCTATTGGTGTCTATGGGCTAGGTCCCATAGAGGCATACTTTTTAGCGGTGTTGGGAAATCTCATCCCTGTGATCCCGCTTTTACTTTTTCTGGAACCCGTTTCGACCTTTCTGAGACGGTTCAAAGTAGGGGATGTGTTCTTCACATGGCTTTTCACAAGTACACGTCAAAAGCATTCTGAACGTATGGAAAAGTATGGGCCACTTGCTCTGACGCTGTTCGTTGCTATCCCCTTACCTGTCACAGGTGCCTGGACCGGTTGTGCAGCAGCTTTCGTATTTGGAATAAAGTTCAGGCAAGCTTTGCTGGCTATATTTGCAGGATTGTTGATCGCCGGAATTGTGGTTACTCTTGTAACTCTGGCTGGAATGGGTGCCCTTGAGATATTGAATTAAAAAATAGTGGGGAAGGTTCAATCGCGTGGCTTTGTGATCATTTCGTAAGCCAGTTTTATATCTTCCTCTTTTACTGTTTTTCTTCCTGCATGATTGGCGTATATTATTGCTTCCTTTGAAATTTTTATCCCGTATGCTTCTATTATTTCCAAAAGGGCGGTTGCTGCAGGTTCGCTAACTCTTTCTGCATCTGCACTGCGTATCAATCTTTCTACGGAAGCCAATGGTAGTATTGTCATTTTTTAATCCCCTTATTTCTTTCTTATTGCTTTTTAATTGAATATATGCTCTTGATTTGGATAATTGTATATATATACTTTTGTATTATAAAAAAAGCTGCGTATGCTTGTTCTTTCTAATATTATGGTCCTTAATATCTGTGGGTGTATCTTATTTATGGAAGAAATGCTTAGATTATGTGTACTGTCTCACTAAAAAGGGAGAATATTATGGATGAGAAATATGCGCCTCACATTGAGGAACTAACAAAGGCGCTTGCTAATGTCGATAGGTCCAAGGTCGAAGATGAATTTAATTTGCTGATCAATTATCGTGTTCCTATCAGTGAAGCAAAACGTACGATACTAAAAAAATTCCGATCATTAGACTCTGTGACGACTGATGTCAAAGACCTTTCTATAGGTGACAAAGGAGTGTCCCTGGAGACTCGTATCCTTAATATTAGTGAAAAGGCCGTTGATCTGAAAGGTGAAAGAACTATCATATTCTCTGGTGTTCTTGCGGACCGGTCTGGATTATGTCCTTTTACATCATGGAAACAACTCGCATTGAATGCCGGGGATGCGGTGCGGATAAGTAATGCAAGTGTCAAGAACTGGCATAATCGTGCGGAAGTGAGTATCAGTGCTTATTCCGAGGTAATATTGCTGGATGATAGTTCTCTTCCGGACATTTCTGAATTGTCTGTTACTCCTGTAAAGAAGCTCATCGATGTAGGTCCTTCTGATCTTTTTCTTAGTTCGGTGGCTGCGATCATTGACCTGTATCATCGAAATGTGGAAGTAAAGGGTGAAGATCTTACCATCATTGAAGGTATTCTGGCCGATGAGACCGGTAGGTTGCCTTTTGTCTCGTGGTCTCCTCTGGATGGTATGGATATCGGTTCGATGATCCGTTTTAAAGATGCATCTGTGCGTATGTATCGTGGGGTTCCATCTATACATCTTGATAGTTCTACCCCAGTTGAATCGGTTGGTGCTGATGAAGATCTATCGTTCGATCCGTTGGCAGTGAACAAACCTCCTGAGCCATTGCCCATCTCTAATGTCTTGAAGGCAGAAGGTATGTTCGATGTTGCTGTGGAGGGCAATATTGTTTCTGTCAGGCCGGGGTCAGGCTTGATCACACGCTGTCCTGTGTGTAATCGGGTGATCATAAAGAACGTTTGCCGTTCCCATGGGGCTGTTGATGGTTTGCAGGATATGAGGGTCAAACTTATCCTCGATGATGGGACTGGTTCTGTCCTCGTGATGCTGAACAGGGAACTCTCTGAGATCGTTTATGGAAAATCTCTTCATGAATCTTTCTCTCTTTTGGGTAAGACCATGTCAATGAATGCGATCTTTGAGGATATGAAACGTGTTCTTACGGGGCGTTATCTTGGAGTTCGCGGGAATACATCTCGAATCGAGTTCGGGGTTACTTTTGTTACAAAGGCCGCATGGGTGCCGGAGTCGGATATTGAAGAAAGGGTCCCTCTTCTTCTAAAAAGGTTGGATGGGGTGGAGTAATCATGGTAGACCGTGAAATATCATATAGGATGTTTGCAAAAGAGCTTAATGATTCCAGTTCTACGATCCATTCTACTGTGGATGAGGCGATAACATCTGATGGGCACACGCCAAACTATCTGTTGACCCCGGGTGGTGTTATGGTCAACCGCGTTTTTGTCACAGGTGTTCTGACAGAGGTGGAAAATGTCGGATCTGATGTTGGTACCTGGAGGGCTCGTGTTGTTGATCCTTCCGGGGCCTTTACTGTATATGCAGGACAGTACCAGTCCGATGCAGCGATATTTCTGTCATCAGTGGAGCCTCCTGAGTATGTTTCTATTGTTGGCAAGGTCCGATCATATAAGCCGGATGATGGTCCTGTGGTCATATCTCTAAGGCCTGAAGAGATCAATATTGCAGATGAGGATGCGCGCAACAGGTGGATATTGGATACTGCAGAATTGACGCTTGACAGGCTAGATGCATTTTCTAAGATATTGCTAGCATGTGGCAATATTGATTCCATGGATGAATGCATGGAAGGTCTTGGAATAGCTCCTGTGCTTTCAGAGGGAATTGGAATGGCTATAAGGCATTATGGCGTTGATGAAAGTTATCTTAATGATATTCGATCAGTCGTAAAGAAATGTATCATTTCCCTGGATCTGCTTTCTGAAGCATCTGATGAAAAGGATATTGACACTCTCGTTCTGGAATTAATGAACGAACTTGATATGGGTAAAGGCGTTGATTATGCCGAACTTCTATCTGTTGCAGTTTCCAGGCAGCTTAATGAAAGAACAGTGGATTCAGCAGTAAGGTCATTACTTGCAAAAGGGCAATGTTATGAGCCAAAGGCAGGTATCTTGAAGCTCATATCATAAGATATTATTCTGATATACTGTATTGATACGTTGATATAATTGTATCAACTGTATCAATTATAATATATCATTCTTTTTTTATATTATTAATTCACTTAAAATCGATACTTATGTCCTTAACTTTTTTTGCAAGGGTCTGTGATATTAGTCCGAGCTCAAGGTTGCATGCATGAAGTATTGCACTAGGTACGATACAGGTGGCACAACAATTTCCTTCCTGTGCTTTACCGATGACATAATTGTCTTTAATGCCAAACATTTGCATCATTGAAACTTCACTTTTGGACAATCGGTCTCAATTTTAATCGTAACATTTTTACCGTCTTTTGTTCCATGGATCTTGTGTGTGAATCCACATATATTTGAGTTTACAGTGATATCTGTCATGGTATGCCTCTTGTAGATCTTTAATAAAATATGTGTTTGACAAATTTCATTTGTTGTTATGTTCAATTAAATATATCGTGAACTTTCTATATAAGGTGTTGTAAGGATGTCACAAAACCATATGTTCAGTGCTTGATTCAGATGTTGTCTTTTTTATATTTATAATTTATTTTTATTGCCAAAAGGTTATATATTGATAGGGATTGTTCGATATGCTTAAATAAAAATACAAAAATGGATTCACAGTTATTGTGTCTCTCAAAATACATTTGTTATCACAATTTTTGATATTGCAGGGAAGGGATTGGCATGGAAAAAGATGATATTATCAAGATGGTAAGGGAAGGATTGGAGTGCATTACCGGAGTTGGCAAAACACTTGTCCTTGATGATGAAGACAGAAAGGTCATAGCAAAACTGGAAGAAAAAGCAGATCAAATGACTCTTATGGGGCTTGGCAGAGGTGACAATAAAGGGGTGAAGGCCGTTCTCCAGAGTGATGTTATCATTCCTTTCCAGACGACCATGGAATATAAGTGGCCTTGTGGGCCTAATGTTCTTCTTATGCATGAGGATAATGTAGTTGGTGAGGATATTAATGATCCTGAGAAATTACAGTCCTTTGAAAATGATGCAGAGTCTCTTGTCATCGGTAATATTGTGGTGTACGATAAAGGTTTCTTAACAGCGCTCAATTCTAAATCTGATCCTCTCGTGGTCGTTATGCCACCAAAGCCATGTGATGAGGTTGAATGTTTATCCCATGTCTGTAATGCAATTCTTGCTTCCCCCTCTCCTCCTACGGATGAGTATCTGAAAGAAAAGATGGGGCTTCAGAGCGTACATGGTACTGGCTCATTCCTTCTTGGATTCAATTTTGAATGTTGTCAGTGTGACTGAAACTTATTTTGTCACTTTCTCTTTTTTATTTCTTTTTTTGTTGCTTAAGGTATCGAACGACCGGTTTTGTATGGTTTATACAAAGCCCTTATATATCATTGAATCTTTTGTTTTAATGCATCATTATTATATTGAACTGAAAGTATTATTATGTCAGAGGTAATCAAAATGTATGGTATTGCATTGGATTTGGGAACAAGTGGGTTTCGTGCCCAGTTGATCGATCTGGAATCTAAAAAGGTTCTAAAGACGGCTATTACCATGAAACATCCGCTACCTGGTGGAAATGTCATGGACCATCTGGATTTCGCTATTCAGATCGGAGAAGATGTGGCCAATGAGATAATGTTGGATACGGTCAAAAAGATCTTTGAAGAGTTCGGTGTTGATCCTTCTCTCATTAAAAGACTTGCTGTTTGTGGAAATCCTATACAGCTCTCTCTGTTCCAGAACATTGAGATAAGGGACCTTGCCTATGCGGGTGAGAACAAGCAGAAAAAGTTGGGTGTTGAGAATGTGGTAAGGGATTCAAGGGTCTTCCCTGCAAACGAATTGTTCGAAGGTATAATGGACCTCCCAAACTGTACTGTTATAGTTCCTCCTGCAATAAAACATGAGATCGGTGCAGATGCTCTTGCTATGATGATCAAGACCGATTTCTTGGACATGGACACTCCTTCGATGGTGACTGATTATGGTACCAATGCAGAGATGGCTATCAAGGTGGGCGATAAGATCATAACCGCTAGTGCGGCAGCAGGTCCTGCTATTGAAGGTCAGGGCATCAAATGTGGAATGCTGGCAAGTCCGGGTGCTATATCAGATGTAACGGTTGAAGATGGTCTGTGGAGGGTCACTATCCTCGATGAGTCCATGACCGAGCGCAAGGGGCATTTGATAGATCCTGTTACGGGTGGGATCAAAGAGTCTTCTGACGTTGTTGCAAAAGGTGTGACTGGTACTGGTGTCATTTCTGCTCTGGCTCTTGCATTGGAATGTGGTATCATGAAGAAAATACCTGAGCTTCCTAATGGTAAGCTTTTCCTTGATGAGGGCATCGAGATATTTGAAAAGGATATCGAAGAGGCTGGTAAAGCGATTGGTGCTATCAGGGCTGCACAACTTACCCTTATGATCGAATCAGGTACTGCTTATAGTGACCTTGATAATATGTATATGGCTGGTGCAACGGGTGCTTATGTCGATGCGGACAAGGCGAGAAAATTGGGTTCTTGTCCTAATTTTGCACATAATATAGTACAATTCGGGAACACTTCAGTTGCACTTGCAAGAGAGCTTGTTCTTGATGAGTCCAAGCTCGATGAGGTTATTGAGATGGCCCATAAGATCACTGCAGATCACTTGATGATGGCAACAAGTACAGTTTTCTCTAATATCTACATGTGTGAGCTTTCTTACTGGACCCAGGGAATGCCTATTGAGATGTACAACCAGATGCTTGAGATGTACAATTTGCCTTCTCTGCCGGAAACTTTCATAAATCCTCGTATAGAGAAGAGAGTTGTAAAGGATATCGATGAAGTTGGCGAAGGTGGGCTTCAGATAGTCGGAGACCTTGGCATCATCATCGAAGAAAATGCTCCTACGTGTATTCGCTGCGGTCAATGTGAGACCGAATGTCCGGAGGATGCTATTGAGATAATTGAGCGCGATGGTGAGCTCTATGCAAATTATAATAGTGAAAGATGTCTTGGCACCAGCTGCAGAAGGTGTGTGGCAGTTTGTCCAGTGGATGCAATTCACTATAAGGAGATCTCTGTCAAACATTGAATGCGCTTGTAAAGGCGTGCTTTATTCTCTTTTTTATTTTTTTTATCGGGTAGTTGCGGCGGCATCTCTTCTTTGTATTTAAATCTTATGTCATTCAGTGTTTTGCTTTTAAACACATAATCATTTAAAACATATTTTGATGCAATATTATAAAATTCATATGCTCCATCTGCCTGTGTATTATCACATGTGTAGATACGACAAATATGAGCAATTTTTCTTGTGTTATTTTGTCACAATTCTCACATTTTATCTTTTTAGTTTCTATTGATTGTGTTTTTTTCTCTAAATCTGCTCCATGTCCTTTTTTTAGCATCCGAGCAAATATGCTTGATTTAGACAAGCATTTAAAAATATTGATATTGTTATTCTTTTGAAATTGTCCGTTTAAGGCTAATGTAACATATATATTTTTGGAGTTGTTAACCAATAAATATATAAGCGAGTATTGAAAAGCAGGTATTACAGTAAAAAGCAGAAGTGCGCCTTACAACTGATGGTGGATGATCAAATTAACAATTGCTCACAGGGTCCATGCGGATCTTGGCATGTTAATGATGTTTTCCATTATAGATGTTTTAAGACGCTATATGAAACGCTGTTCGTAATAGGTGATTGACCTGTCTTACGGGGTTTCATACCGAAGCAATATAATGTTGGCATTTCCGCCGCATTCGGATACCCTTTTGGGTGCTATGGTCTTCGTGACCTTGTCCGAATAAAAAAGACTTGCCGATATTATGATCGGGGACGTTCGTTCCAGAATTGATCCGATCTTACTAAAAAAGACAAATAAAGGAGTTGTAAAGAAAATGGTAGAAGCTTATTATCCAGGTAGATCCCCTCTCCAGGGTGTACAGTTAGAGTTGTTCTCCGAGGACGATCTCAGAGCTATTCACTATGCTTCAATGGAAGTTTTCCTTAACCCTGGTGTTCAGGTATCTGACGCAGAAGCAAGGGCTATCTTCAAAGAAGCAGGCTGTGAAGTTGATGAGAAGACCCAGATCGTAAAGATCCCTGAGTACCTTGTAAACAGAGCACTTATTGACGCACCATCAAGGTTCGTTCTCGCTGGCCGTGACAAGAAGAAGGATGTCGCAATGGAGCACAAGGGTAAGGTCCACTGGGTTAACTTCGGTACCGGTGTCAAGATGTGCAACTATGTCGCACCAGGCAAGTACGAGACAGTCGACTCCGTTGAGCAGGACATTGCAGATTCCGCAAAGGTCGTTGACTACCTCGAGGAGATCAGCTACTTTACACTTTCCGTTTCCGCAAGGGACTGGGCAGGTAAGGGTGCACAGGATGTTCACGAGACATTCACACCTATCGCTAGCACCGCAAAACACTTCCACCACATCGACCCTGTCGGTGAGAACGTTGAGTACTACAAAGGTATTGTTGACGCATACTACGGTGGCGACTCTGAAGCAGCACGCAAGAGGCCAATCTTCTCTATGCTTCTGTGCCCAACCAGCCCACTCGAGCTCAGTGACAATGCATGCCAGGTAATCATCAAAGGTGCACGCTTCGGTATGCCTGTAAACGTTCTGAGCATGGCAATGTCCGGTGGATCCTCCCCAGTATTCAGGGCAGGTACACTCGTTACACACAACGCAGAAGTTCTCGCAGGTATTGTACTCGCACAGCTCGTACAGCCAGGCGCAGCAGTATTCTACGGTAGCTCAACCACAACCTTCGATCTGAAGAGAGGAACAGCTCCGGTCGGTGCACCAGAACTCGGTCTTATCAGCGCTGCAGTAGGTAAGCTCGGTCAGTACTATGGCCTCCCAACCTATGTTGCAGGTACCTAGGCAGATGCAAAGATCCCTGATGTACAGGCAGGCCACGAAAAGACAATGACCACCCTCCTTCCAGCATTCGCAGGATGTAACACCATCTACGGTGCAGGTATGCTTGAGCTCGGTATGACCCTCTCCATGGAGCAGCTGGTTATTGACAACGATATCATCAAGATGACCAGGTCCGCAATGAAAGGTGTCCCAGTAACAGACGAGACCCTTGGTGTGAAATCCATCCAGAAGGTAGGAATTGGTAACAACTTCCTTGCACACAAGGAAACCAGGAACAACATCAGCATCGTATCTGATCCAGAACTTATCGACAGAGACATGTTCGGTGACTGGGAAGCTGCAGGTTCAAAAGACCTCGCAACAGTTGCACACGAAAAAGTTCTTGATATCATGAAGAACCATGAAGTCAAGGCAATCGACAGCGACCTCTTAGCAGACATGAAGGCTGTAGTGGACAAGGCAGATGCTGCATTTAGATCCAACATGTAAATTGGAATATAATTATCTACATAAATAAAGGAGTTTTAAAAATGGTTACACAGGATGAAATTAACGCGAAAGCAAAAGCTGCAGTCATGGATTTCGATGACGAGCTTGTTGAAGAGATTTGTGAAGAAGCAATCGAAGCAAAGGTCGATATGGTTTCCCTCATTCAGGAAGGTCTTACCGCAGGTATGAACGAAGTAGGCGACCAGTTCGAACAGGGTACCCTCTTCCTTCCTCATGTCATTGCAGCATCCGAAGCAATGAGCGCTGGTGTTGCAGTACTCACCCCTATGCTTGAGTCACAGGGCGGAGCTGTAAAATCAAAGGGTACAATCGTTCTCGGTACCATCGAGGGTGACATCCACTCCATCGGTAAGGACATTGTTTTAACAATGCTCAAGATCGCTGGATTCAAGGTAGTTGACCTCGGCAGGGACGTTGCAATCGCAACATACGTAGAGGCAGTCAAGGAACACAAGCCAATGATCGTTGGTTCTTCCGCACTCATGACCACAACAATGGTCCTTCAGATGCAGATCGAAGAACAGCTTAAGGAAGCTGGAATCCGTGACACTGTTATGACCATGGTCGGTGGCGCACCTGTCACACAGGACTGGGCAGACAAGATCGGCTCAGACATCTATGCTGAGAATGCAACTGACGCAGTCGTCAAATGTAACGCAGCAGCTGAGTAAATTGACTCTCTGAGAAGATGAGGGGTTCGCTCGGACCCCTTTTTCTTTTCGTTAGAATTCATTATTTATTATTATATATTTATATTTATTATTATTCTTATAATAGAGTTGGAGGAGGAGTCACTTTGGATATAAGAGAATTGAAGAAATTGGAAAATAAACGTAAAATGAACAAGGGCTACATGTGGGCTTTGTTCTGTGCAATCTTATGGGGTATATGGTATATTCCTGGTACAATTATCTGGGCAGTACCTCCATTTGATGCAATGTGGGTAGATATTGATGCAACACATGGTGGTTCAATGGCAACCATTGTTGTCGCTCTTTTGATATCTGCGTTCAATGCGTTAACTGTTATTGTTGCACTTCTTATATGGAATGCATATCTTGGTAAGCTTCCGGAAATGAAGAGGACCTTGAAAGAATTCCATCCATGCAGTAAATGGTTCTTCCTTGCGTCTATCTTTGGTGGACCAATTGCAATTCTTGGTTCATTTATCGCTATAGGATTTATCGGTGCAGGATTCGCAGCAGTTGCTGCTTTGACATACCCTGTGATCGGTTCCATCCTTGCAAGACAATGGTATGGTGAACAGATCTCCAAGAGGGCCTGGATGGGTATCCTTGTCATCATTGTTGGTGGTCTGACCATCTTCGTCGGTGGAGCAATCGCTGAGATATCAGCTGGAAATCTCAGCTACATCGGATATATTGGTGGATTAATGGCTGCATTAGGCTGGGGTATTGAAGGCGCTATTGCCGGTAAAGGTCTTGACATCGCAGAACCTGATGTAGGAATTACAATCAGATTCCTCGGTGAGAACCTTCTGTACTGGGTAATCCTTATACCTATTGCTGCACTTGCTGGTTATCCAATCCTCGAGTATGCACTTCAGGCATTCACTCCACTGGCAATCCTAGTACTTGGATTCGCAGGTATCACATTTGGTTTCTGCTATGTCTGCTGGTATAAATCCTTCCCACTTATCGGTGTTGGAAGAGGGCAGGGTATAGGAAACCTTTACGGTCTTTGTGCTGTGATCTTCATGTACCTATTCATGGCACAGGTGCCAGCATGGACAGTACTTGTCGGTGGTGCACTTTGTGTCCTCGGTAGCTTTGTAATGATCTCCGAAGAAACAGGTGAAATGGAATCTCTGAGAGGTGAATAATATGGCTGGACTACGCCCAATAAAATTCAGGTTGCTTGAGCTATTCTCTGATGAGAAAGAACACTGGAACTATGAGATCGTTGTACAGATGCAGAAAGAATACAACATGAACAGCAATTTCGGCAGGGATTCGATAAATTTCGATATCCTTGAGCTGGCTTCAGGCGGTATGCTTAGATCCGTACAGTCAAAGGTAGATGAAGATGGTGTATATAAGAAAGGTTTCCTTTTGCACAAATACATCATCACAGATTTCGGAAAGACCCGTGCATCAGATGCATGTCTCGCGTATGTATAAGGAGGTTTTGATATGGGAGTAATGAACGATTTAACAGTTGCTTACTATGGCCCTGGTTTTGATATGACCACCGCCCCTATACCAGCAGCAGAATACACTTGGATGGTTGCAGTCATTATTATTGCATTGATTGCACTGTGGCAGGCAAGGACATTCGTGTCCCAATTCTAAGGACCTAAAACACAAAATATATATGTGTAGTTGGACTTTTGGGTAAACGATGGGGTATATGCCTCAGCGCATCCGCCCCAACTACACTTTCAATTTTCTATAAGTCCCTTTGGGATTGTCATAGAATTGTTTTCAAAGGAGGTTTTAAAACGACAAACGAAGAATTATTTAAAACACTATCCGATGCGGTAGTAAGTTGCAAGAAAGACAATGTGATCGCTGCAGTAGAGAAGGCAAAGGGCCAGGCTCCAGCAGTAGAACTTATCGACAATGGTCTCGCAGCAGGCATGAACGAAGTCGGTGTACTCTTCGAGAGAGGAAAGCTTTTCCTTCCACACGTAATGATGGCAGCAGACGCAATGTCCGCTGGTGTTGAAATGCTCCAGGACGAGCTTGCATCAGGCGAAGGCGCATCCACTAAGCTCGGTGTTATCGTAAACGGTACCGTCGAGGGTGACGTTCACGACATCGGTAAGGCAATCGTATCAACAATGCTTCAGGCAGCAGGCTTTGAAGTCCACGATATTGGCAGAGATGTTCCTGTACAGAACTTCATTGACAAGATCAAGGAAACCAACGCTGACATGGTCGGTCTTTCCGCACTTATGACAACAACCCTTCAGGGCCAGAAAGAAGTCATCGAGCTTCTCAAAGAGAACGGACTCAGGGACAAGGTAAAGGTCATGGTCGGTGGCGCACCAGCAACTGATGCATGGGCAAAGAAATGTGGCGCAGACTGCTATGCAGAAAATGCAAGTGAAGCTGTAGCAAAAGCAAAAGAATTACTTCTCTGATCGATCGAGGTGTATAATATGGCAACAGAATATTTTTTAAGAATGGGTGACGGTCAGAAGATCTTCATGACAAAGGAAGACATCTTGGCTGACATCGAAGCAGGTTGTGCTGACGCAGCAGACCTCGGTGACATCCCAACACTTTCCGAAGATGAAATGGACCATATGCTTGACATCATCACTGCTCCTGGCAG
>JAIORD010000033.1 GCA_021108275.1 Methanococcoides sp. | reverse complement strand
CTCTTGCCCATGATGAAGGCTATGTCATCAAGCTTATAGGTGAGGTCAAGAAGGATCGTCTTCGTGTTTCACCACGCCTTGTGCCGGCATCCCATCCTCTGGCTGTGGGCGGTACGTTGAACGTTGCATCGGTGTGTACCGATCTTGCAGGGACCATTACGGTTACAGGCAGGGGTGCAGGTTCTATTGAGACTGCAAGTGCTATCTTGAGTGATATTATATCCATCTACAAGGACTGATGGCTATCTGATTACCAGATGGGAACGACAGGAAATTTGACTCATGACCGATTTCAAGGAATTCGCTGACGTTTGTAAACAGATCGAACATATCTCAAGTTCACTGGAGATGACAGATGTTGTCTCGGATATGTTAAAGTCGATATCTACAGAGGAACTTCCTGTTGTGACCCATTTTGTGATGGGGGATGTTTTTCCTGCATGGAGTGTTGAACAGCTTGGTGTGGGTACGAGTCTTCTGTATGGTGCCCTTTCAAGATCATCCGGTCTTTCTCTGAAAGACATTGAGGACCTTGTCCGTTCCACCGGCGATATAGGTGAAACCGCGGTAGCGGCACTTGGTAAACAGAAAAAGAACCAGTCTACATTCTCTGCATTCATGGGTGAGGAACCTTCCATCTCTATAATGGATGTCTTTGATCGGTTCCTTGATATTTCCAGATCTTCAGGCGCAGGTTCACAGAGTAATAAGATGAGGAACCTGCAATTCCTTTTCAATTCATCCAGCCCTGAAGAAGCACGTTATCTTGCCCGACTGGCGATCGAGGACCTTCGTATTGGTGTTGGTGAAGGGATCGTTCGTGATGCTATCTCTAAGGCTTTCGATGTTCCGGCAGGGGAGATTGAGCGTGGTTTTATGGTGACCAACGACCTGGGTCTTGTGGCAGTTGCTGCAAAAGAGGGTGGCATTGAGGAGATCTCAAAGCTCAGGATGGAGCTTGACCGTCCGATAAAGATGATGCTGGCACAGGTCACGCCTAGCATTGAGGCTGCGATCAAGGATCTTGGTATGCTTGCTGTTGAGTGGAAATTCGATGGTGCAAGGGTTCAAATTCATAAGAATGGGGATTCTGTCAACATCTTTTCGAGAAGGCTTGAGAATGTGACACTATCTCTGCCGGATATCGTTGAGGCAGTGAAGCTCCATGTGAAGGCGGATTCTGCCATTCTGGAGGGTGAGGCTGTAGCGGTCGATGAGACTGGAGCTCCTCGTGCATTCCAGGATATACTCAAACGCTTCAGGAGAAAGTATGACGTTGAGGCAATGGTTCGTGAGATCCCTCTTACGTTGAACCTTTTCGATATTCTCTATCTTGATGGAGAGGTATTGATGGACCAGTCTCTTTTAAGAAGAAGGGAACAACTGGTCTCATGTGTGGAGAACTGTGATAGCATCAAGGTGGATGAGCAGGTTCTCACAGATGATGAGAACGTTGTGAACGAGATATATACTGCTGCGTTGAATGGTGGACACGAAGGGGTCATGCTAAAGAACCCGGAAGCTTCGTATTCTCCCGGCAAGCGGGGTAAGAACTGGCTCAAGAAGAAGCCTATAATGGAGACACTCGACCTAGTTGTCATTGGTGCGGAATGGGGTTATGGGAAGCGTGCAAATCTTATCGGCTCTTATGCTCTGGCATGTCATAACCCGGAAGATGGAACTTTCCTTCCGATCGGCAAAGTGGCTACAGGTTTTTCAGATGAGCAACTTGTTGAGCTTACTGAGGTCTTCTCCGAGCTTATTGTTGGTGAATCCGCTCGGGAGATCGAACTTAAACCTGATGTGGTGTTCGAGATCGCCTTCGAGGAGATCCAGAAAAGTACGAACTATGATTCAGGATATGCTCTCCGTTTCCCTCGGCTTGTAAATGTGAGGGAAGATAAATCTCCGGAAGAGGCTGAAACGATAGATCGTATCGAGAGTATCTATTTATCACAGAGAGGCTAAATCCTTTTTTTTAAGGATGTTTCCTCATCAAAAAAGTTAAGCTGAGTTAACGCCCCAGCTCTGCGTGTGCTTTTGCCAGATGTCCGGCTGCTTGTGCTCCTATCAGTGATATTTCACCTGCAAGGACTGCAGCGGCGATTATCTCTGCCAGCTTCTTCGAATTATGTCCGGGGACCTCTCCTGCTCCTGCAACTCCAAGCAGGTTAAGGCAGTCTCTCTGGGTGGCTATGCCTGTTCCGCCTCCAACGGTTCCTACCTGTATTGACGGGAGAGTGACGGCACAGTAAAGGTCTCCGTTCTCATTTACTTCCATTGTTGTTATGGCACTACTTCCTTCTACAACATGGGCAGCATCCTGACCGCATGCCAGATAGAGTGCTGCGATAATGTTTGCTGCATGGGCATTGAATCCCAGGGCACCTGCCCTTGCTGAACCCAGAAGATTCTTCCTGTAATTGACCTCTTCCATCATCTTCGGGGTCGTCTTTAGTTTCTTTTCCACGATCTCCTTTGGAATTGTAACGTCTGCAGCAACGGTCTTTCCCCTGCCAAGTATATTGTTGATTGCAGCCGGTTTTTTGTCGGTGCACATGTTGCCTGAAAGTGAGATCGGGTAAACTCCGAATTCCTCTGAGATAAAGTTGAGCACAGCATCGGTGGCAATGGTTACCATGTTCATTCCCATTGCGTCCTTGGTGTCATAGGCAAATCTTAGGAATACAGTGTTACCTGTGATGAATGGATCTACACTGAGCAGTTCTCCGAAACGTGTGGTTTCGCCTGCTTTCTCTTTCATATTTGTGAAAGTTTCCGGTTCTTTGACCCAATCCACAAAGTCCTTTACCTTGTTCACATTCTCCAGTTTGAATACCGGGGCACGTGTCATGAGGTCCTGGAATATCCTTACATTTGAACCGCCGGAAGCTGTGATCACTGTACATCCACGGTTAACGCTTGCCACGAGTGCTCCTTCAGTGGTTGCAAGGGGAAGCGTGAAGTCTCCGTTGGCATATTCTCCATTCACTTTTATAGCATCTGCAACACCAAGCGGGATCTGTATGGTGCCTATCATGTTCTCGATGTTGCGTTTGGTGGCTGCTTCAGCATCTATCGTATAGTTCTGTATGTGTTCGAACTTAATTCCCTTCATCTTCTCAATGGCACATTTTCGAACCCTTACAGCTGTGTCAGTGTCGGTATATGCATCTATTTTCCGGAGTGGCATTTCTCCTGAGACGACCTTTTCAAGCAATTCATCTTCTTTCATTGTGGTTTCGGTTTTTGATGCCATTAGTGTTCCCTACAATATAATTTTTTTAGAATGTGTCTATAGTGTGATGAATTATCAAGTGGTATTGAACCTGGTCAAAAATTTTTAATGACCAAGTATTATCTGAATCCTTTATGGTGCTTCCTGCTTATATGTTTTGGTGGCATTTATATATTAATATATTATAAATTGCATTCTTCTACATCTTGACTTTTTTTTCTACTTATAATAAATACAGATACGGGCCGTGTAGTCATCCTCATGATGATGATTACTATCTAAATTCTTGTAGATAAACTTAAATACAAAAATGCCACTTATTTTATGGTTATAATATATATGATATTGATAATATCTCGGGGAATTATGTATTTTTGAATGATTATTGTGTGTCGTTCAGGAATGGTATTGCCTGTTATTTTTGTATCATATTCAACAATTTGAAAACGTGTTTAAATGGGTGTTATTGTATGATAGATGCGAATGGTTCTATGGGGCATCATATTTTCAGTTTGAGCTCTGCGTCTTCTAAAAAAGAATTTCAAATGTGGCGTAAGGAGTGGCTTGTTGAAAATGCGAAGACAAGGCAGTTAGATGACAATAGGTACGCTGCTGGTCATCAGGTCACCAATGGGTTCTGGTCCTGGTATCTTGAAAAACACAAAGATATGACCTGTAGGTACAACAATCTCTATTCCGATATAACTGCAAGGGATTGCAGGGAACTGGAAAGAGATAAGCCGGAAAGTATGAACTTGTCAATTTCATCTGGATATGTCGACCTTGATCATATCAGACAAGAATTTATCAAGCACGACAGGGACACTATCGAAGGTATGACTACAAGTTTAAAGAAGGTAGGTCTTGTGAAGGAAGCTGAAGGGCTTTTGTCTTCTGACCCAATTGAAAAGAAGGCCATCTATGTTCTTGACAGGTTCTTTGATGCTTTACATAATAAGAATTTCAATGACCTGCAGATAATCGATTTCTATCTCGAGCTGATGCCGGAAGAGCGTGTATCACTTGGATGTAAACCCTGAAGCTTTAATGGGTTAAGCGGTCTGATGTTTTCCAATTTCTGAGGGTAGGAAGCAGGGCTGCCAGGGGTAATTTTGTTTTATTTTATAAGTTGTAGCTATTGATACAACTTAGAACACAACATCTATATATCATAATTTAATCTACATCATAGTACTTATTTGTGCATTATATGAGGAATATCTATGGAACCGACTAAGATCCTACTTGATGAAAACGAGATGCCAAAAAAATGGTATAATATCCTTCCGGATATGCCCACTCCATTGGCTCCTCCACTTAATCCTGCAAATAATGAGCCACTGGCACCAGAGGACCTTGCTCCTCTTTTCCCTATGGAGCTCATCAAACAGGAAATGAGCAGTGAGAAATACATTGATATTCCGGAAGAGGTTCTTGAAATATACAAGCTCTGGAGACCGGCTCCTTTATACCGTGCACACAGGCTTGAAAAATTGCTTGACACACCTGCAAAGATCTACTACAAGTATGAGGGTGTCAGTCCTGCAGGCAGTCACAAACCAAATACTTCTGTTGCACAGGCTTACTATAATATGAAGGAAGGCACAGAGAGGATAACCACCGAGACCGGAGCTGGTCAGTGGGGCAGTGCACTTTCACTTAGCTGTAATTATTTTGATATCGAATGTAAGGTCTACATGGTACGCTCAAGCTTCGAGCAGAAACCATACCGCAAATCCCTGATCAATCTCTGGGGTGCAACTGTAGTACCTTCACCAAGTCCTGATACTGAGTTCGGACGTCACATGCTTGAGAAATATCCGGACACCACGGGCAGTCTTGGTATCGCTATCGGGGAAGCTGTAGAGGATGCTGTGAAGCACGACAATACCAAATATGCTCTTGGCAGTGTGCTCAACCACGTCATGCTACATCAGACAGTTATAGGTCTTGAAGCCCAGAAACAGCTCGATAAGGTAGAGGAATATCCTGATATAGTCATCGGATGCTGTGGTGGCGGAAGTAACCTCGCAGGTATCAGCCTTCCATACATGAGGGATAAGATCGAGGGAACCCATGATCCACGTATCATCGCTGTGGAACCGTCTGCCTGTCCAACCCTTTGTGACGGCAAGTTCCAGTATGACTATGGGGACATGGCAAAACTGACCCCCCTCCTTAAGATGTATTCACTCGGATACGATTTCATGCCACCTGCCATCCATGCAGGCGGCCTGAGATACCACGGTTGCTCACCGATAATCAGCCAGCTGACCGCAGATAACCTTATGGAAGCTACCAGCTATCATCAGATAGAGATATTTGAAGCAGGCGTGATGTTCGCTCGCAGTGAAGGTATTCCACCAGCACCAGAGTCAAATCATGCTATTAAATGCGCTATTGATGAGGCTCTCAAGTGCAAGCAGACTGGAGAAGAGAAGACCATCCTGTTCTGCCTTAGTGGACACGGTCACTTCGATATGTATTCCTACGACAAGTATTTCAGTGGTGGACTCAGCAACGAATGATCAAGGAAAGCGGCGTAACTGCCGTATTCCCTATACTTTCTTTTTTACTTTGCAACCTTATTGCGGCAAGTTTCTTTTTAAATGATGTGATCCTCAGATAAGCTTCGGACAAATGTCATTCATAATACATTCGTCACATTTTGGTGATACTGGCCGACATATGCTTTTACCGAACAGTACCATCAACCCGTTGATATCTTTCCATATTTCCTTCTCCACCACTTTTCCAAGTTCGATCTCCGTTTCTTCAGGAGTAGTGGTCTTAACAAGTCCCATCCTGTTGGATATGCGATGTACATGAGTATCCACCGCAATGGCATCTTTGTCAAAAGCATAGGTCAGTACGCAATTGGCTGTCTTCCTGCCTACTCCGGGCAGTTTAACAAGCTCGTTAATATCATCCGGAACTATCCCGTCATATTCATCAAGAAGCATACGGGATATCTCTATTAAGCGCTGTGATTTGACCCTGTAGAATCCAACATTCCTTATTAGTTCCTGTATTTCATCCACATCAGCATTTGCTATTTTTTGAGGTGTATCGAAAACTGAAAATAGCTTCTGGGTTGTTGGTATCGTGACCTCGTCCCGGGTGCGCTGGGATAATACAGTGGAAATTAGAATGTAATAAGGGTCTCTGTTGATATGGAAATAGCCCTTTGGGTACAATTTCTTAAGGCGGGATATGATCTCTTCGACGTACATCAAATAGCGTAAAATCCCAGATTATTTAACCTTTTGTAGTGGATGTTCCTTTGCCAGTTTTAAGAAATTACTTATACAATACTGCAGCAAACGTTCTAACAGTGATGTGAATTTTCCATGATGATACGAGAGCTTGACATTCCAGAGGATATTATTGGATTTTATGAGGATTCCGGCATTAAGGAACTGTATCCTCCTCAGGCTGAAGCAATAGAGATGGGTCTGCTTGAAAAGAAGAATCTCCTTGCAGCCATACCCACAGCTTCAGGTAAGACGCTCCTTGCGGAACTTGCAATGATAAAGTCCATTCGTGAAGGTGGCAAAGCTCTCTATATAGTTCCCCTTCGTGCATTGGCCTCTGAAAAGTTCGAGCGTTTCAGGGAACTTGCACCCTTTGGTATCAAGGTGGGGATCTCCACGGGGGATCTGGATTCAAGGGCCGACTGGCTCGGAGTTAACGATATTATCGTTGCCACATCCGAAAAGACCGATTCCCTTCTACGCAACGGCACTTCCTGGATGGACGAGATAACCACTGTTGTTGTTGATGAGGTACACTTGTTGGATTCTAAGAACCGCGGACCCACACTGGAGGTCACTATCACCAAGCTGATGCGACTAAATCCGGATGCACAGGTACTGGCACTCTCTGCCACCGTGGGGAATGCACGGGAGATGGCAGACTGGCTCGGTGCGGGTCTTGTGCTTAGTCAGTGGCGGCCCACTGACCTTCATGAAGGTGTGCTTTTTGGGGAAGCCATTAATTTCCCCGGAAGCCAGAAGAAAATAGATCGGCTTGATAAGGACGATGCTGTGAACCTTGTTCTGGATACTATCAGGTCAGAAGGGCAGTGTCTTGTTTTTGAAAGCAGCAGGCGAAATTGTGCGGGGTTTGCAAAGACCGCATCTTCAAAGGTTGCGAAGATCCTTGATAATGATGCAAAGATTAAGCTGGCAGGGATAGCTGAGGAAGTGGAGTCCACAGGTGAGACCGACACTGCCATCGTACTTGCCAACTGCATACGCAAGGGTGTTGCTTTTCATCATGCAGGCTTGAACTCGAACCACAGGAAGCTTGTGGAAAATGGTTTCAGGCAAAATCTCATCAAGCTTATTTCCAGTACACCCACATTGGCAGCGGGTCTGAACCTGCCTGCAAGACGTGTCATCATCAGGAGCTATCGCAGGTTTGATTCCAATTTTGGTATGCAGCCGATCCCGGTGCTCGAATATAAACAGATGGCAGGGAGGGCAGGTCGTCCTCATCTTGATCCGTATGGGGAATCTGTTCTGATCGCGAAGACCTATGACGAGTTTGCACAGCTCATGGAGAACTATGTTGAAGCTGATGCGGAAGATATATGGTCGAAGCTCGGGACTGAGAACGCACTGCGAACACATGTGCTGTCCACGATAGTGAATGGTTTTGCTTCCACAAGGCATGAGTTGTTCGATTTCTTTGGAGCTACTTTTTTTGCTTACCAGCAGGATGCATGGATGCTGGAGGAGGTCATCAATGACTGTCTGGAATTCCTCATCGATAATGTCATGGTGAGTGAAACCGAGGATATTGAAGATGTAAGTAAGCTGATCTTAAGAGGTACCCGTCTTGGCGGTCTGATCTCCATGCTCTATATAGACCCGCTTTCAGGTGCAAATATCGTTGATGGCTTAAAAAATGCGGGTAAGGATGCTGTCAAAGTGACAGACATGACCCTTCTGCATCTTGTTTGTAGTACTCCGGACATGAGGCAGCTCTACCTTCGTAATGCCGACTATACTATAGTGAACGACTATATTATGGTTCACAGTGATGAATTCCATGATATTCCTAATCAGTTCAAGGAGATCGATTATGAATGGTTCATGGGTGAGGTGAAGACCGCCATGCTTCTTGAAGAGTGGGTCACCGAGGTATCTGCTGAGGATATCACCCGGCATTTCAATGTGGGGGAAGGGGATCTCCATGCCCTTGCTGATACTTCGGAATGGCTGATGCATGCTGCTGCAAAACTGGCAGAGTTGCTGGGTGTGGAACATTCTTCGCATGCGTACAGCCTTGAGAAAAGGATACGTTATGGGTCAGGGCTTGATCTTATGGAACTTGTGGGCATAAAGGGTGTGGGACGTGTGCGGGCACGTAAATTGTACAATGCGGGCTTTGTTTCGGTTGCAAAACTTAAGGGTGCTGACATGTCGATATTATCAAAACTTGTCGGGCCTAAGGTCGCTTACAATATACTGTCCGGTATCGGTGTTCGGGTCAAGGGCAAGCACTTTGAAAGCATACCTATAAGTTCAAATACTCTAGATACAATACTGGACAAAAACCAAAAGACATTCAATGATTTCCAGTGATGTTGAACTATCCATTTTTGGTTTCTGTTCGTAAATACTAATTGTTATTGTTTTTTGTCACTGGTTAAAACGAGATGATCATATGCTGTATAAACACCTATCGGAAGTCACTGACGAAGAGATGGAGAAGCTTCTCTGCCGCACTGGAGATATGATGGACGTTGCTGATACTGTTTCATCAATTCTAAAGGATGTGCAGGAGAAAGGCGATGAAGGCCTGCGTGAATATACTAAGAAGTTCGACAGGGCTGACATTCATGATATTGAGGTCAGTTCCGAAGAGATCGAGCAGGCAATGGAAGAGGTCGATGCAGAACTTCTCAGACATCTTAAGATCGCAGCAGAGAACATCAAAAACTTCCATACAGCACAGCTTCCACAGAAGGTCTGGTACATCGAACCGTCTCCCGGGATCAAACTTGGTCAGATGGCCACTCCGATAGCATCGGTAGGTGCCTATGTTCCAGGTGGACGTGCTTCTTATCCTTCAACTGCACTCATGACCATAATCCCTGCAAAGGTTGCAGGAGTAAAGAATGTCGTTATGTGTACTCCCCCGGGTTCTGATGGGAAGGTAAATCCGCTTACTATCGTGGCAGGCAAGGTGGCTGGTGCAGATCATATCTATAAGGTCGGTGGAGTTCAGGCGATCGCTGCAATGGCCTATGGTACTGAGACGGTATTAAGCGTTGACAAGATTGTGGGACCTGGAAATGTGTTCGTGACCGTTGCCAAGATGATGGTGCGGGATAAAGCGGAGATCGATTTCCCGGCAGGTCCGAGTGAAGTGCTTATCATTGCAGATGATTCTGCAGATGCTGCTATGATAGCATCTGATATTCTCGCACAGGCAGAACATGATCCTAAATCTGTTTCTGTGCTTGTGACGACATCATCTGAACTTGCAGAACAGACTAACACCGAGGTCAAAAAGCAGGCTGCCATTGCTGTACGTAGGGAGATCGTTGACAAATCTCTTGAGAATGCAGCTATCCTCGTTGCGGATTCCATGGATGAATGTATAGGAATATCCAATGATTTTGCACCGGAACACCTTGAGATCATGGTTGCAGATGACGATGCAGTTCTCGATAGGATCGAGAATGCAGGTTCTATCTTTATTGGTAATTATGCTCCGGTTGCAGCAGGTGACTATGCATCGGGTACGAACCACGTCCTCCCCACAGCCGGTTATCCCAGGATATATTCCGGTCTGAATATTCACCATTTCCTGAAATATTCCACCATACAGAAGATAACGAAGGAAGGCCTAAGCTCCATCGGGGATACGATAATAGCCCTTGCTGAAAAAGAAGGGTTGCAGGCACATGCTGATTCTGTAAAACTTCGCCTCAATGATTGATCTGTTCCGAAGGTAGCAAATTTGAATGCTACTTTCATATATTTCCTATTTTTTTAATGACCTGTGTTTACTAAGAACTCCTGTCCATTGTTGCCTTTTTGAAATGAATCATATTGGGCTAATACTATAGTAGCTATTCATTTTGTGTATGGGGAACTCCTTTATATTTCGTGTTGACAAAGATAACTTCTCGATCTGGCGTTTTTTTATATTTTCTTAATATTGGTGATATCCTTCAATTTACTCATCAATGTGAAATTATAATTGTTATCAGCATAATGTTTTGACATGATCTCGCTTTGTTAATGGTTCTGATACTAATATTTTAAATGAATTTTTTCAACTATGGTGCCATTCCCCATTTTCCAATACTAGCATGCTTCGGGCAATCGTCATATTCAATTTTAATCGGCATCGGGTGGTCTGATGGCATTTGTGTGTGTATGGATCGTCATGATAACTTTACAACGGCACTATAGTTATTTATATATACTAAATGGGGGATATATTTTATAATCATAATAGTCATTATGATAAACAATTCCCTCATAATGATAAATTACATTTGCACAAGGATATTGGGGTATATGATCAGAGGCATATTTTACACACTGTATCATTAATCAATTTGTATCTTTCAATGTTAATAATATCTGATTGAGTCTCCCCTAATAAATTAAAATGCATAAATGGAGGTAATAAATTTGGAAAGGAAAATCTTATTTGGTATTATGTTAATCTCAGTGGTGGCTCTTTTTATCGGAGGAGGGACCTATGCATATTTCAGTGATACTGAGATCGCAGAGAATAATACATTTACAGCATGATCACTGAACTTGAAAGTCGGTGATGAGGATCCATGTACAGAATCAATATCTTTTTTAAACTTAGCACCTGGGAATTCTGGCAGTACTTCCTGGTTAATACAAAACGTTGGTTCAGTTGATGGTGACTTCAACATATCGATCTCTGCAATAACAAGTAACGAAAATACTCGCTATGAAATGGAGATCGATGCTGGAGATCTCAGTGATGTTGGGGGTGAACTCGAAGATCACCTCAAGGTTGCTATCTGGATGGATAAAGATACCAGCGGTACTTGGAATGACGGAGATTACTACCTGGAAGATGATGGAAACACAGTAGATTATGTATCAGGTGCCTTACCAGATGAAGCATACAACATTATGGATGATTATACATCTGTTTCATGGACAGATGTTCAGACCAACCTTGGTCTGGGGAATATTGGAACCTTAAAAATAGAATACGAACTTCCTGATGGTGCCGACATCAATGAGGTCCAGAGCGACAGTTGCGTCTTTAACATGACTTTTACTCTTGAACAGAGTACGGTTTGATGGCTTAAAAAGCTGAGAACATGTTGATGGGCAGTAAACCCATCAACTCCATTAATTTCATTCATATTGTATCATTCAAATATGGGGAAACTTTTAGAGTCTATCGGCACATTTTTACTTGTACTACTTCTAGTGATAGCTTTGTTCACATTTATGGCGCCAAATTTTGGATGGAGCTTAGATGCCGTCAGATCCGGCAGCATGGAACCAGAAATCTCGACTGGGGACCTTGTTGTAACAAAGCCGGTCAGTACAGACGAAATAAAAGTTGGCGACATCATCACTTTCTCTTCCCCATCCAACAAAAGGATCACAACCCACAGAGTTATGGCCGTAGAAAAGACATCCCCGCTACAATTCCAGACCAAGGGTGATGCAAATGAAGATGCCGACCCTTACATGGTTCCTGCAAAGAATGTGGTTGGAAAGGTTTGTCTCAAAATACCCTATTTTGGTTATGTCAGCCAGTTCATCAAAACTCCAATTGGCTTTGTGCTGACCTTTTGCATACCCGGTATCATGATCATCCTTCTGGAGGTAAGAAAGCTCTGGCAAGCGCGGGATAATAACAAAGATATGGAGAAGGGAACATAATATGGAGTTTAAGCCTATCCTTTCAATTTTATCAATTGGTATTATATTGCTGCTGGCAATGAATAGTGGTTTTACAAACTGCTTATATGTAGATGTTGAGAGTTCCAGTGGCAATAGCTTTGGAGCCTGGACTTCCCTGCTCTGGAAACAGACAACTGAAGCAGATTTTAGTGCAGGGGATCTCACTGATGTTGATGTTTCATCAAATTCAGGGGATGTGATCATGGAAGGTTATGGCGATTCCGGGATCTGGTATGAAGGGGCATGGCTTTACAGGAAAGAAATTGTTCTGAATAATTCCGGCTCTGCACTTTCAGACTATCAGGTCAAGGTCGATCTGGCCTATGATGACCAGATGCAGCCTGATTTTGATGACATAAGGTTTGTAGATTCTGATGGAATTACACAGCTTTTTTGCTGGCTTGATGACTATAATGATTCAATATCTGCCACTTTCTGGGTTAGAGTCCCTGATATCCCTTCAGGTGACAAAACCATCTACACCTATTATGGTAATGATGACGCTGTTAGTGTCAGCAATGGATCTCAGACATTTCTATTCTATGATGACTTTGAGGGATATGGTGAAGGCGATGTCCCGCAGAACTGGGAAATAAAGGATTCTAACAGCAATACATGGAATCATACAGATAGTTCTGATTACATCTATAATAGCTCAAAGATAGAATTTGAAGACGGCTATGCCCAGCTTATTGGCACGTCAAATCCAGAATGGTGGGATGGAGATTGGAGATACCGTGTATACCTTGATGTGAACACAAGTAGCTATAACAGGACCGATCCTGTAGTCACATGGAATGCCAATTTCACATCCCTCTTAAATAACCCCGATCAGACATTTGATGATAACTCAATAAGGGTAATTGAGTATGATTCTATTGGAAATATCCTTGGGGAAAGAACATCACAATTGATAAAAGAAAACAGTTATGATGCTTCCAATAACGCTGTGGGGGATGTAATATGGATCCTTAATGGCTCCACACTGTCCAATACTTCAAGGTACTATTACGCTTACTTCGATACAACTACAAACCCCAAGAATGCGGCTGGATATACCAATATTTCCATAAATTCAGACACAGATTATGCAGGTCAAAATGGAGTATGGTATGAGATAAGTGAAAAACTTCACTGGAAACTCCATGAGATCAAAGGAGGGTTGTACAATGATATTAGCTGGGACAATTCCAGCTATACCTATAGCACTACTGCCTATTGGGAATTTGGCACCAATATGCGCCCAGCCCCTGACCAGGAACACATGCAACCCTCTTTTGGAAGTATGACAACTGATGCTCCAGAAGTAGGTCCTATAAAACTCAAATTCTATCAGCATTACAGTGATGGTTCCTATGTGGAGACTATTTACTACAAGGACCAGCCCTGGATGAAGGTCATCTATCATTATTATACTAACTGGCATGGTAATCTCTGGGAGATCGAATCAGTTTCGGAGGTGGGAACTAATACCAACCTTGTTGCCTGGGATAGTCCCGATTATCAGAGTGCTGTCATGGCAGGAGATCTATCTTCCATAATTTACAATGTAAATATTAGTGGAGCATGGCATTCTGAGGTACTTGACGATAGTAGCTGGCATGACAATCCATCTAAGTACATGAGTACATTAAACCAACAGGATGTTGAATGGTATTTCATTTACAAGGAACCTGATGTAGATACACAGGTAGAGGCGCAACCCATAATAGAAGAGGTGATCACGCCTGTGAACGTTACCCTGGGAGCGGTTTCAAATCCCTCATACTCCACTGATGCTCCAAGCATTCAGCCGGTTACTGGATATTCCTATGATGCAATATGCAATTTCAGTTCCATTCAGGGACCTGACAATCAGGGTGAAATAAGATATCAGATAAGTAATGATAACATTAGCTGGTATTATCATGATGGAACAGACTGGGTGGTTTCTTCAGGATTTGCCCAAACCAACAGCGTAGAAGATGTTGAGTCTAGTGTAGGCAGCCTAGAGGATGATATTGGTCCGGGTATTTTCTATTTCAAAGCCTTCTTGTCTAGCGATGGGACCCAGCAGGTCCAGCTCGATGAAATAATGATCTCAAAATCCACTGTAGAAGTCCGGTCGGATGCCGGAAACAAGGTATTGTATGATGGCAATGGAGTGGGCGGAAATGTTGTCGCTGGGAACTCTTCCTGGACAGACATTGCCTGCAGACAGATGTTCAGATCAATTGATGGGAACATATCTAATGCAGGGCTTGTTGTTCATTATACAAACGAGACACGTGAAGTATACGGTGGGATCATAAATAACACAACAACACAACTGTGGGAAAGAAATGAATCTGCTTCATGGGCCGATGCTAGTGGATGGAATTAGATTGGTGGGAACTGGAATATTTCCGATGTTGGTGCCAGTTGGCATATGCAAGAGCTGAGGGTATTGGATAATACGGTAGATTTCTACCTCGATGACGTATATGTCGGCAATTCGACACTGGATCCCGATGCACCTACCTCTGGAAAAACTGGTTTTTGGAGCCAGTATGGTGAAGAAGGCTACAGGGACGAACATATCGTTCGCAGATATGCTTTTCCTGAACCCATGACTGTTATGGGTTCCAAAGAATGCTGGTATGAGATTTCAGGTTATAAAAAGAAGATAACCATAAACCACACAATGGTTGAAGGGGATCTGACGGATTTCCCTGTTCTGATCAACATTTTATCAGACTCTGACCTTGTTGCTCATGCACAGGCAGATGGTGATGATATTCTGTTCACAGACTCTGATAATAACAAACTCAGTCATGAGCTCGAAGAATTCAATGTTAGCACTGGCAAACTGGTATCATGGGTAAAAGTTCCAGAACTATCTAGCACTGTAGACACCGATATCTACATGCACTATGGCAATCCAAGCTGTGAAAGCCAAGCAAATGCCAGCGATGTCTGGGACAACAACTTTGTGATGGTCCAGCACCTCAATGAAGAATCAGGAACCCATTATGATTCAAGCTCGTACAGCAATGATGGGAGTCCTCAAAATAATGTGACTCAAAATGCTACAGGTTTGATCTCAGGTGCTGATGATTTTGATGGGATAAATGACTTTATCGAAGTTGCCCATGACGACAGTTTGAATATGACTGATGAGATGATAATTGAAGCCTGGATATATCCGCATCAATTGAGTAGTTACAAAGTCATGCTTGACAAAACAACAACCAATCTTGCGACCAATTATTATTTTTCTGTCAACAATGGTACAATGAATTATGGTTTTTATAGTGGAGGGTGGCATGAAAGTGCTACATCTAACATTATTTCAAATGATACATGGTACCATGTGGTCGCAGTGTACAATGATACTGCGGACAGTTTGCGTGTATATGTTGATGGTGATGAAAAATATAATGATACTGAATCAAACTCATTAACAACAAATAGCGACTCTCTGGTGATAGGTGATGGTAATCCTGATTCGGGTGAACAATTTGACGGGATCATTGACGAACTGCGTATTTCTAATAAGGCAAGAAGCCAAAGCTGGATCAATACTTCTTATAACAGCCAGTATTCCTCTTCAACCTTTTATGATATAGGTGTGGAAGGAAGTGGCTGCACTACAACTACGGGCACTATTGCATCCCAGGTTCTTGAATCCAGCCATGAGCATCGTAATAAGAAAATTACTATCGATCACACTAAGGTGGAGGGGGAACTTACAGATTTCCCTGTATTGATAAGTCTATCAACAGATGCTGATCTGGCTGCTCATACGCAGAACGATGGTGATGATATATTCTTTACCGCAGCGGATGATACAAGACTTAGCCATGAGATCGAGGAATACAATAGTTCCACCGGAGAACTGGTCGCCTGGGTAAAGATCCCAAGCCTGTCCAATACTACGGACACGGCTATTTACATGCAATATGGGGATCAAAGTTGTGGAAGTCAGGAAGACGTCACGGGTGTCTGGGACAGCAATTTCCTGATGGTTCAGCATTTGAACAACCTGAACTCAACTGCCACGGAAGATAGTACCTCTAACAATTATGATGGTATCAAGACAGCTATCGATGAGCCCCTTGAGGTTGATGGGATGGTTGGAAATGCACAGTATTTTGATGGTTCTAATGACCACGTAAATGTTGGAGTAATGGATCACAACATTGGCTATGGTAATTATACGTGGTCAGTATGGGCAAAAACTCCGGATGTATATAATGACATAAATCCAATAATGACTAACGGGAACTATGCCCCTGCGATATATACTAAGACATACCAGAACACTCAGTGGGGTACATACTATGGGAGCTACAGACTAGCTGGAAATGTTCTTTCCTTAAATACATGGTACCATCTGGTGGTCCAGAGGGAAAATGGGATTGTCAGGTTCTATCAGGACGGTGTGTTGTTACCCACCACACATGCTTTCAGTTTTTCCATGGCAAATAGTGAATTTTATATTGGCAGGAGTGGAGTTGGCTGGTATGGAAGGAATACCGTTGACGAGGCAAGGGTCTCGAATACAGTGAGAAGTGAAAGCTGGGTCAAGACCTCTTATAATAATCAGTTCTCTCCTTCGACCTTTTATAGCGTTGGTCAGGAGAACTCTCCGGTCAAAATAGACGGATTGTTCTGGGATGAAACTCTTGCATCCGGAACTGACATAAGCTTTGAGATAAGGGCATCAGATACTTTATTCCTCAAAGGTGATGAAGCACCTTCCTGGACATCAATTGGGTCAACATCACCTGTCACTTCAGGTTTACCTTCCGGGAAATATGTTCAGTGGCGTGCAACTCTGACCAGTGCAGAAGGGAATACTCCTATGCTGCATGAGGTAAGACTTTATTACTCTGAATAAAGAAAAATGAAGCTGAGAAATATGTCATTAAAGAACATGATCAAGCAAAGATAGATACTTCATTTGAGATCTATCCTCTTTTCGATCTTGCTTGTATTATTGCTCCTGCCTACACAGGCTCAGGGTTATGTTGTTGATCTGGACCTTGGCGGTGAAGGGGCAATTAGTTGGGAAATCAGCAATATCAAGCCAGGGGACAGTGGCACAAAGACGATAGAGCTTAACAATAGTGGTAGCAGTGATGGTTTTGTCAACATCTGGATCGGCGAGATTAATGAGGTCGATCATGGAGGTGACGGTGCAAGCCTTGGTAAATACCTTCTGTTGAACATTTCAGGTGAACGCATGGAAACGAACATGTCTTTGCCATCCAACATCGATGGTTTCCCTCAGAATGCTTCTGATTTGAAATATATCAATATAACTCATATTGGCTCAGGTGAAGTGATCAGTCTTGACTTTGACTGGGAATTCCAGATGACAAATACATCTCAAAACGAGGCTCAAGGGGATGAACTTTCATTCAAGATATATTTTATGCTTGAAGGATTGCCATCATCTGAAGGGTTAATTCACAAGAGTCACAACGATGATACAGTACTCAACATAACTGATCCTGCTGATAAATACGAATTGATACCATTCGATGGACCTGCATCAAAGGAAACATGTCTTGGAGGCATATATGATGATCTTATTATTAATGACAATGACAAAAAACGGACATACAATAAATTTGGATTATTGTTATTGATATTAACGGGGTCAATGCTGATCGCTAAAAAGAAATTCCGCCTCTTTTAACGATATTCAAAAAGGCAAATGGAAGCGTTTATTTAGTCGATATCATTGGTGTTTATGATCTGGAATCTCTGGTTCCAAATGTGAATTACGTTATTATGCGCAGGGGTACTTTCAACAGATCGAATTATGCTGAAACATTGGTCGCCGCTATCGTTGGTGGTGTTAATGACCTTTTATTCATACTCTGAAATTTAATATAAGTGGAGTCAAATTAGAACGTTTATAGGAGCAAATTTAATATCTTGTCCCCTAAAGAACTTTCCAGTCGTTAATTATTTAATAGGTTACTTAGTATCAATTAATTTACTAAGTTCAGTGGGACTGTTTGAATATAATGAGGTGCTCCTATGAAAATTAGAGTCGTAAGCAAAAGGGAAGAAATTGAAAAACTTGATACGGGCGAAAAGATCATCCATCTTGCATTCAGACCCTCCAATGAAGATATCTTTAACCTTGTAAAGAGATGTAAAGATGTTGAGGTAATTCAGATACCTACTTCATATAGGCGTACTGTATCCAAGTCAATTGAAATGTTCATGGATATGCAAAACATCAAGCTTATTGAAGGGGATGTCTGGGGTCACAGAAAGGATATCAATGAATACTATACTGTATCTCCGGCTATTGTTGAAAGGATCAATGCTCTGAGATCTGAAGGTATATCAGATGATATTATAGCTGAAAAACTTTCACGTGAAGGAAAGTTGAACAAGGAAATGCTATTTTATATTCTGAGCCAGGGCTGATCATATCACAGTTGTTGCCTATGATGGGGCAACATTTCTCATTTTATTCATTATATATCTTATTTCGATGTCTTATCTAACAGTGGTTCATTTTCTTTGGCTGCTTCTTTATGGACATTTTTGAGATGGCAAAAATCACATATATCAACCTATTTATTGTATCAGGTAATTACATCTCCAAAACACTAATTGAGGATATCTGGTAATATGGCTCAACAATACGGAAAAGTATATCTTGTAGGCTCCGGTCCCGGAGACCCTGAACTGATGACCTTGAAAGCACGCAGGCTTCTTGACACTGCTGATGTTATCGTCTTCGACCAGCTTCCTGGGGAGAAAATACTGGCTTCTATACCCGAAGCTGCAGAGAAGATCGATGCAGGTAAACATGCAGGGGACCACACTCTGACTCAGAGTGAGATCAACGATGCTATCGTGGAAAAAGCAAAGGAAGGTAAGATGGTGGTCCGTCTCAAAGGCGGAGATCCTTACATGTTCGGACGTGGTGGCGAAGAAGCTGAAGAACTGGTGGAAGCGGGTATCGAGTTCGAGATAGTTCCCGGCATCACATCTGCTCTTGCGGCTACAGCTTATGCTGGTATTCCTGTTACACACAGGGACCATGCTTCAATGGTCACTTTCATAACCGGCCATGAGGACCCTACAAAAGAGGAAACTGCTCTTGATTGGAAAACACTTGCTGCTTTTGGAGGTACCATAGTTATCTTCATGGGTGTCAAGATGCTCGAACGTAACATGGGAGAGCTGATAAGGAACGGAAAGGACCCCGAAACCCCGGTTGCAATGGTGGAGAGGGGAACACGTCCGGATCAGCGTGTGACCATCGGTACTGTCGGGACCATCGCACAGATATCAAAGGATGCAGGGGTAAAGGCTCCGGCACTTACTGTTATCGGCGATGTTGTCAAGCTTCATGAGATACTGGGTTCCCAGATATGATGAATTTGCTATTTTATTGATGGTGATAAGATGGACCAAAACGGAAAGAAGCCTGTAATAGCTATAATGAGGCCTGAGGGTTATGTGGTTAAATCATGTGAACTTGCGGAATCATTTGGTTTTGAAGTTGTGGCTATCCCAATGATAGTAATTGAAGGTATGAAGGATGAATATTTCGATGCATTTGCAGAGAACATATTTTCCGGAAGATCTGATTATGCTATATTCACCAGTGCCAATGGAATCGATCACACTCTTTCCAAGATACCTGAGGACAGGCACAGCGAGTTCATCGATGCTCTTAACAAGACAAATGTGGTAGCCATCGGTCCGACTACACGCAAGCAGCTTGAAGGTATTGGAATTGGTGTAATGGGTATGCCTGGCGTTTACAGCTCAGAAGGGCTTGTGGAATATCTCTGTCCTGATGTTAAAGGTAAACAGATAGATACTGCAAGGAGTGCTTACGGTTCTTCTCTTCTGATCTCAGGTTTAAGAGATTGTGGTGCCAACGTGCTTGAGACCAAGGTCTACACTCTGACACTGCCAAAAGGGGCATTGCAGAATGAGCTTATTACTAAAAGTGTCAACGGTGAGATCGATGTATTTGCATTTACCAGTTCCATGATGGTCAGGAGCTTTTTCGACCGTGCTGAAGCTTTGGATGTAGGCGAGTCTATTAAGGAAGTTCTTGCTAACAGTCTTGTTGCTGCTATTGGTATCCCAACTGCCAATACATTGAAGGAATTTGATGTGGAAGTGAACGTTACTCCGGATGAGTACACTTTCCGGGAAATCTTGAGGGTTGCAAAAGAAGCTCTTGAGAACTAAATTGATCTAAAAACGAATTAATTTCAGGAGGCTAACTATGATAGGAATATCTAAACTCTATTGCGGAACTGTTGAACCGTCAGATGCTCTTCGATATGAGCGTGATTCAAGTAAACTTCCGTCACATTTGCTTCAATTCTCCAAAGACAAGAAACCGGTAGTCGTCTGGAATGTGACCCGCCGTTGCAATCTAAAATGTGTTCACTGCTATGCACATGCAAAGGATATGGAATTCGAGAATGAGCTGACAACAGATGAGGGCAAGGAACTGATAGATGACCTTGCAGAGTTCGGTTCTCCTGTGATGCTGTTCTCCGGCGGTGAACCGCTGATGCGCAAGGACCTGCCGGAACTTGCTGAGTATGCGATTTCCAAGGGTATGCGTGCGGTGATATCCACCAATGGTACACTTATCGATAAACCAATGGCAAAGAAGCTCAAGGAGATCGGTCTGTCCTATGTGGGCATTTCAATCGATGGTCTGCGAGAGACCAACGATAAATTCCGGGCTGTCGAAGGAGCTTTCGATGCTGCAATGGAAGGGCTCCGTAATTGCAGGGAAGAAGGCATCAAGGTCGGACTTCGATTTACTATCAATAAACAGAACGTAGCTGATATTCCTGCTATCTTCGACATGATCGAGGAAGAGGATATTCCACGTATCTGCTTCTACCATCTGGTCTATGCCGGACGCGGGACCAAACTTGTGGAGGAGGACCTCTCCCATGAGGAAAGCCGCAAGACCGTTGACCTTATCATGGACCGCACAAAGCAGCTTCATGAGAAGGGAATGCCTGTGGAGGTTCTGACCGTGGACAATCATTGTGACGGCCCATACATTTACATGAGACTTGTAGAGGAGAACCCCGAACGTGCAGAAGAGGTCTATGAACTTCTCAAGATGAACCGCGGTAATTCCACTGGAATCGGATTTGGTTGTATCTCATGGGACGGCTCAGTCCATCCTGACCAGTTCTGGAGGCATTACACCTTCGGTAATGTGAAGGACAGGAAGTTCAGTGAGATCTGGACCGACCTGAGCGATGAGCTCATGGCAGGTCTCAAGGATAGGAAACCCCTTATTAAAGCGAACGCTGACAGATGTGCAAAGTGCAAGTGGTTCGATGTCTGCAACGCTAATTTCCGTGTACGGGCTGAAGCCGTGTATGGCAATGTCTGGGCAGATGACCCTGCATGTTATCTGACAAAAGAAGAGATAGGTTATGATGAAGAAGAGTGAGTTATCACTCTTCTATTCTTGTTCTTTTAAAAAAAGAAAATGGCAAAGGCTTAATTCAAGCCTTAGAATCCAAGCTGTTCCATTTCCGGCAGTACATCACTGCTGATGTCGGTAAAGTTCTGTATTCCACCGGTCCATGCTGCCATCATCATTGCATCCAATACCTCTGCCCTTGTTGCACCGTGATTTTTGAGTTTCACAAGGATCTTCTTTGCACTGTTGGTATTGTTCTTTGAACATGCTATGGCAAAGACCATCAGGTGTTTGTTCTTCATTGAAAGCCCTTCTTCCCTGTCCTTCCAGATGGCCTTGTAGAAACCTGCAACTCCCTGCCCGAAGTCATCATCCATCTTTTTGGCCATTTTGATGGCCTTTGGCATGGTTCCCTTTACTTGCTTAACGCTTTCTATATTTTCTGTCATTTATTATCACCTGATCTGTGTCCAGTTTGGTACGTTTACCGGAGGGTTGAACACTCTTGCAGCAAGGTCCTTGTCGATCATGAAAAGCCCGTTGCCTTCCTTGCCTGCAAGTTTAAGTTTGTCAATGATCTCATTGTCATTTCCTTCCTCTTCTATCTGCTCGGTAATGTACCACTGGAGGAAGAAGTTGGTTGCATGGTCCTTTTCTTCAATGGCAAGGTCTACCAGGTCGTTGATGGAACGGGTGATGAACTTCTCGTGTCCAAGGGTCGCATTGAGCATGTCAAGGGTGGTGCCGAATTCCTGTGCCGGCTTTTCAATTGCCTGAAGTTCTACCTTTGCTCCCTGATCAACAATGTAGTTGTAAAATTTCATGGCATGCAACATCTCTTCCTGATACTGTACCATGAACCAGTTCGCAAATCCGCTAAGCCCGATATTCGAACTGTAGGCTGACATTGCCATGTAAAGATGAGCTGAATACATCTCCTTGTTGATCTGACCATTCAATGCTTTAACCATTCTTTCACTGATCATGTGATTCACTCCTTTGTTATGGAAATAGAATTACTATCTGATAAACAGACTCCACAATTAATGTGGTTAATTCCCCATAAAAGCCTGTGGATAGTTGTTTTTAGCTTTGTGGCTAACAGTAGAATATTAGTTATCGTCTGTATAAATGGTTATCTGTGAGGAAATGCGGGGTGTTTTTTTTGAAAATTAATCTCGAATCTCAAATGGTTTATACCTTTGAACGATATTACCCCTAAGAACACGATTATCGAGAGAATTAACATGGAATCCCTCAAAAAAAACATTCTGGAAAAGATAAAGCCAACTGAAAAGGAAAGGGAACACCTGACCAAAGTGGCCGATGAGCTGATGTACAAGATAGATTGCCTTACCTTCAAGGTCGGTCTGGTAGGTGTAAAAACACAGCTTGTAGGTTCTGCTGCCAGAGGTACGTGGATCTCCGGTACACATGACCTTGACATATTCATCACATTTCCGGATGACACTAGCCGTGAAGACCTTGAAAGCTATGGGCTGTCAGTTGGCAGGCAGGTGGCAAAAGAGGCGGAACACTGGGATGAGCATTATGCTGAACATCCTTACGTGAAGATGCGATACAAGGGTTTCGATGTTGATCTGGTTCCGTGCTATCGGGTTTCCAGTGCCAGTTCCATTATCTCTGCAGTTGACAGGACACCTTTCCACAATGAGTTCATCAAGGCCAATCTGAACGGGCTTGAGGATGATGTTCTGCTTCTCAAGCAGTTCATGAGAGGGACTGGAGTTTATGGCTCAGAGCTTAAGACCGAAGGATTTTCGGGCTATCTGACCGAGCTTCTGGTCATCAATTATGGCTCATTCGAAAAGGTACTGGAAGCAACATCTAATTGGAGGCCCGGTCTGCTTCTCGATATTCTGGAACATGGGAAGTTGAAGTTTGAGGACCCTCTGGTAGTCATAGACCCCACAGACCCTAAAAGGAATGTGGCGGCTGCACTCTCTCTGGACAAGTTCTGCACATTTGTCGATGTGGCTCGCAGTTTCCTTGTCAGTCCGAACGAAAGCATTTTCTTCTCATCCTTGATGCCTCCTATATCTGACATTGAGATAGTTGAACGGCTGGAAAAGAAAGGTTCTTCACTGCTGGCCATCGTCTTCAAAACACCGGATGTGGTTGATGATATATTCTATCCACAGTTTGCTAAAATGGAGAACTCGGTGGTCCCAATGCTCGATAAGAACGAATTTACCGTACTCAAGGCTGGAAAATGGAGTGGCGAGGATTCTGTTGTGATGCTGGAACTTATGTCAGGCACTTTGCCTAATGTCAAAATGCACAGAGGTCCTCCGGTATGGGTACGTGATCATGCCGAGAAGTTCAGGGACAAATATGTTGACAATGAGGATGCTTACTCATTTACCATCAAGGACGGTTTCTATGTGGCTGAAATTCCACGAAAACATATCTCAGCAGTAGAGCTTCTTGAAAAAGAACTTGCGAACTGTTCCCTTGGAAAGCACATCTCCAAAAGTGTAAAGGCTGGCTTTGAAATTCTCGAAGGAAAGCAGGTCCTTGAACTGAAAGATGATGATTTTAGAAGCTTCCTCAATGGATGGTTGTGAGCTGGAACAAAACAGAGATCTGGAATTAGACTAGGCCTTCAAGCCGTTTCTGGTAGAACAGGTACTGTTGGGCATAACCGCAGTACTCTCCAAAATAGTGTCTTCCCCATTTTCCTATTTTTGATTTTGTGGGATTGCCTTCAAAATAGGGGTCGTTTCCGTAATAGGCCTTGACTATTTTTTCGACATGGGTATCCACAGGGAATCCTTCCATTTTCTCAAAAGCGAAGAGCAGGATGCAATCAGCCACCTTTTCCCCGATACCCTCCAGCTTCATCAGTTTTTTCTGAGCTTCACTATAGTCGAGACTGAACAGTTCATCGAGCACAATATCGCCATTGGCGACAGCGTTTGCGGCTTTGATTATCCTTGCTGTGCGAAATCCCATCTTGCATTCAAAAAGTTCCTCACAACTGGCTGCTGCGAGAGCTTCAACTTTCGGGAAACTGTAATGACCGTTCTCAATTTCTTCCCCGAAGAGTGCTGAAAGCATGTATATATTCTTCTTTATACGGGGGATGTTCGAAGCGGTTGCTAGCATGTAGGAGATCAGACATTCCCAGGGGTCCTGGCGTATAAGTCGCAATCCTCTGTACTTGTTGATTGCGACATCCATATGCTCGTCCTTGTTTATCTGTTTGAATATTGCCGTCAGGTCATCATCCAGTCTGAAATAACTATAAAAGAAGTCCTCATCAAGAGAGGAATCTACCAGAAGGTCACCTGTCTCAGAGTCCTGGCTTATGCGTGCAACAGCACCGTTGACAACGCCTGTCCACCAGTCTCCGTCCCTGTCCCAGCGGAATACCTGACCGCAGTCCAGTGTATATTCAAGGTTGAGATCTTCTGTTTTGATGGTGTACATTTGTAAACAACTGCCACTTGTTATGGTGAATATATGTGAAAATAAAATGTGAAGTTATGGTCTTATTCGACCATACTCCTTCCCATCTCAAAGGCCTTCACGTTGGTATCGATGGTCTTTGGAGGTACCATCTCCTTTACACGTTCCAGCAGTGTTTCGGTCTTGATCGGCAGGAAGTTGGAGACTGCTCCTACAAGGACCACGTTCATAGCCTGTCTGCTTCCGGCCTCAGCCGCCTTCTCGGTTGCGTTGAATGCGATTACCCTGTGGGTCTTTTTGAGTTCTGCTACGATGCTTTCCACATCAGGATACTCTGCCTTTCCAGTGGTAACTGTTACCGGATGAACTGCTTCGGTGTTCATGATGACAACACCATCGTCTGCAAGGGAATCGATATAGCGCAGTGCTTCTACCGGTTCAAGTGCAAGAAGACAGTCTGCACCTTTGAGAGGTATCATGGAACCAAGGTCACAGCCGATACGTACATGGTTAACCACTGAACCGCCACGCTGTGCCATTCCATGAGTTTCCGCTGCACGAACTCCGTAGTTCTCAATAACTGCGGACCTTCCGATGATGTCTGAAGCGAGGATCGCTCCCTGTCCACCGACACCTGATATTACAAGATCGAACTTGGATGCCTTACTGCTCATTTCTGAACCTCCTTTATCGCATCGAATTTACATACTTCTGCACACAGTCCACATCCTGTGCACATTGCATTGATCGTAGACTTTTTGGTCTCCTTGTCAAATTCAATTGCAGGGCAACCAAGGTTCACACACATCCTACAGCCTACACACTTGTCATGGTCTACTTTGAATGGTGTCAGCTTGACGCCGGTTCTGCGTGCGTAGATGATGCAGGGTTGTTTTGATATGATAACGGATGTACCTTCGTAATCCTTTGCACGTTTGAACGCTTCGACTGTTGCTTTCACATCGAAAGAATCGACAACTTCGACGAAATCGGCACCAAGTCCGCGACAGAGCTGCTCAAGGTCGATCTCCTTTGTGACCTCGCCTGTGGATGTAAGTCCCATTCCGGGGTTTGGCTGGTGACCGGTCATTGCGGTTATGCGGTTGTCCAGAATTGCAACTGTGATGTTCGCCTTATTATATACTGCATTGAGCAATCCGTTCATTCCGGTATGGAAGAACGTTGAATCTCCAATGGAACAGCAGATAGGCTGCTTTTCGCCAGAGTGATAGATGCCTGATGCAACGGTGATACTTCCTCCCATGCACAAGGTGGTGTCCACGGTCCCGTTCTGTATGCCCAGTGTGTAACATCCAATATCACTTGGGAAGACCGCGTTCTTGCCAAATACCTTTTTCATGGCATAGTAGGTAGCCCTGTGGGAACAACCTGCACACATTGCAGGTGGCCTTGGTGGCAGTTCCATCTCGATCTCCTTGATCTCAGGCAGACCTGATCCGATTTTGAAAACATCTGCGAGCGCTTTCACGCAATGGTCAACATTAAGTTCGCCGACTCTTGGAACAGTGCCATCTGTCTTTCCGATGATCTTGACGCTGCTTTCCATGTCCTTTGCAATGATCTTGCAACGGTCTTCCACAATAGGCTCAAGCTCTTCAATGACGAGAACTGTATCGACCTGCTCGTACATCTTTTTGATAAGACCTTCAGGGACTGGGTATGCACCGATCTTCAAGTATGATGCGGATACGCCCAGGTTCTCAATTGCTTCTTTTGCATAAACTGAAGCAATACCTGCTGCGATGACTCCTATCTTGGAGTCCTCCTTGATTGTAAGTTCGTTCCACGGGGAAGTCTCAAGCTCTTCCCGGATGCCATCCTGTATTGAAAGAAGGTGTGGATGCCTTACAACTGCATTGCTTGGGACCATTACCCAGCGGGATGTGTCTTTTTCGAACTTGGCTTGCACTCTGTGTTCAGTGATCTCTCCAAGTTCGATATCTGCCTTGCCGTGTGAGATCCTGGTTGTCGGTCTGAATATGACCGGAAGCTCGAACTTCTCGGAAAGCTCAAAGGCATAAGGTAACATGTCCTTTGCTTCCTGTGGAGTGGAAGGGTCAAGACATGGCATGAGTGAGAACTCTGAATATATACGTGTGTCCTGTTCATTCTGGGATGAGTGACATCCCGGATCGTCAGCCACAATAATGACCATTCCGCCCTTGACTCCCATATAGGACAGTGTCATAAGAGGGTCTGCTGCAACGTTCAGACCTACGTGTTTCATGGTGACCACAGATCGCACACCAGTCATGGCAGCCCCTGCAGCAACTTCCATTGCAACTTTTTCATTAACGGACCATTCGACATAAAAGTCGCGTTCCTTCATTTTGGACAACGTATCGACGATCTCAGACGAAGGTGTACCCGGATATCCGGAAATGACACGTCCTCCTCCTTCCACGATACCGCGTGCGATCGCTACGTTCCCAAGCATATACTCGCGTGTGCTCATATTTTATCTCCTGCCATTCTCATAAATAGGCATTATTAATAAATATGTGGGTGAGATCGTTCAGGAGCTTGTTTTTTGGAATGTTGGTTGTTGTACGTTGTTGTATGTGCCACCGGCATCAATTCCAAGTCCGTACTTCATAATGTCCCCCCCATTCCTTCTTCATCAAAACAATTGGTTTAATCTGATCATTCATCATTCATTCCATATTGTCTGCCATGCAAATCATCTATGTCAATACGGATGACTGCCACTCTCTTGAGGTCTAGATCATCAATACTGTATTCTTTATTGTGGTAGCGATCAATTATGATCTTAAGACCTTCTTTTATTTCTTTTTCATCTTCCAGAATTGTTGCAGTTCCGTAGCCTACAACGCTTTGGTATTTCATATAATATGAACAGGGTTCATCTGATGGAAGAGTTTCATAAAAAGTATCCACTTCAAAACAAACATTTTTATTTTGTTTTATAAGGTTGATCTTAGTACCTTTTCGGGAACTATGTAAATATATGGTATTATCCTTGTATCCGAATGAGATTGGTACGATGTAAGGCTTTTCATTACTACAAAGTCCCAACCTTAGGTATTGTGCATCTAAAAGTATGGCTTCAAGTGCTTTGTTATCTCTTATTTTTTTACCCATTATACCAAATCCACTTGCTTTAATACAATTTTACAAATAAGAAATTTACTCTCTTTCTTTATCTGTACTTAAATGATTGGTAGTTTCCAAAGGCATGTGTCTTTCCCAGTAGTGCTAGTATACATGTTAGGTTCTGTAGAAATCCTCAATATTTGGACGAGAAATTTAATGAATGAGTGCTTTGTCTGACTCTCGATGATGTTCGGAAAATGGGGATTGAAAACAGGAGTACGTTCCAACAACCGAAGGACAGAGTTAGAGAAGGGGGATTTTAGTCTAAATACTAAGGGATAAGGAAAGTAATTGATAGCTTTCTCTAAAATTGATATGAAATAGAAATATTAATGCCTGAAGAAGCGTCCATAATTTATCTATGACTGAAATTGAAGTTCTCAAAAACAGAGGGGATGAAGGAGGAATGACATCCCCACTCCCAATTAGTTATGAAGTAGAACCACCACCACCACAGTGTTCGTGTTTTCAGACCGTACCACCGGAGTCGTGAATGACACATGGTTCCTAATATATAATAATAGATTAATAGCATATTAACTTATCGAATATACTCAGAATGTTATAATAATCATCATTATGAAATAGGACTCTTATTCGGTGTTGTCTACTTTCCCAGAAGCCTGAACGAAGCAAGACAGCTGGTACTGCTGAGAGTTATAAGCAGTTTACTCTCAATGCTCATGTTAGGGAGGGGTTTGAGAAATAGGAAAAGCTTGTCTCAAATGATCAATTTTTGTGTAGATCTGCTGTAAGTGAGGTGATGAGCTACACTCATCACCTCTTTTCGCACTCCATAAGCAAGATCAGGCTGCAGGAACTCAATCCTCCAATGAGGACACATCTCCGGGATCCATTCCAAGCTCCTGTGCTTTAAGCAACCTTCTCATGATCTTCCCGCTGCGGGTCTTTGGCAGTGAGTCAACAAATTCGATCTCAGAAGGCATTGCAATTGGACCCAGGTTCATCCTTACATGATACAGAAGATCAAGCTTCAGTTTATCGGAAGAGTTGAAGCCCATGCGAAGTATGACGAAAGCTTTGATGGAATCCCCTTTAAGAGGGTCAGGTTTTCCTATTACGGCAGCTTCAGCCACAGCCTCATGGGATACAAGTGCACTTTCTACCTCTGCACTTCCAATATTGTGACCGGCAACGATAAGGACATCGTCGGCACGTCCCTGTATCATGATATAACCATCTTCATCCTTTATGGCAAGATCACCTGCACTGTAGTAATTCTTGATCGTTGTCCAATACTGGCGATATCTTTCATCATTACCATAAACGGTCCTCATCATGGAAGGCCAGGGTTGTTTTATTACAAGGAAACCACCTGTTCCCGCAGGCACCGGGTCACCATTCTCATCTACAACATCAACAACCACACCTGGCACGGGTCTTCCCGTGAATCCCGGTTTCATGGGCTCTCCAACCGCTGTGGTGAGCATGTGCATTCCCGTTTCAGTCTGCCACCAGGTATCCAGAACAGGACATTTATCCTTACCGATCACACGATAGTACCACTTGAACGCTTCAGGGTTCAGTGGCTCACCAACCGAACCCAGGATCCTCAGGGAATTCAGATTGTATTTCCCGGGCCATTCCTCTCCCATTCTCATGAACATGCGTATCGCTGTTGGTGCCGTATAGAAGACGCTCACATCGAACTCCTCTATCATACTCCACCAGACCCCCGGATCAGGGTAATCAGGCGTTGTCTCAGAAATGAGGATCGTTGCACCCATGGAAAGAGGACCATAGACAATGTAGCTGTGACCCGTGATCCATCCGGGGTCTGCAGTACACCACATGACATCATTTTCCTTGAGGTCTAAAACGTTCTTTGTGGTGTAGTATGTGCCTACCATGTAGCCACCGCAAGTATGAACTATCCCCTTGGCCGGACCGGTTGTTCCACTGGTGTAGAGAATGAACAGTGGGTCCTCGGAATCCATTATCTCGGGTTCACACTCCTTTTCCACATCTTTCATTATCTCATAGAAGTCCACCTCTATCTCAGAAAAGAGTTCCATTTGAGGGGTCATCCTTCTCAGGACCACTATCTTCTCAACGCATGAGGCATTGACCACAGCGTCATCCACGAGGGACTTCAGGTCAATGCGCTTACCACGCCGAATGCTTGCATCTGCAGTAATGACGATCTTTGCCTGTGCATCCTTTATCCTGGAATGCAATGCTTTGGCACCAAAACCTCCGAATACGACACTATGGATCGCACCGATACGTGCACATGCCAGCATGGCCACGATCTGTTCAGGAACCTGGGGCATGTATATGCATACCGTGTCACCTTTCCCAACGCCCAAAGATTTGAGACCATTGGAAAATCTCATGACATCGCGGTAAAGCTGACGATATGTGATAACCTGTTCTTCTCCATTATCACCTACCCAGATCATTGCAACTTTGTTCCTTTTCCCGTTGAAGACATGGCGGTCAAGGCAGTTGTGGGTGATGTTCATTTTGGCATTGGTGAACCATTTTGCATAGGGATGGTCCCATTCCATCACCTTGTCCCACTTTTCGAACCATTCAAGTTCCTCTGCAACATTTTCCCAGTGTTTTTCAGGATCCTTGAGAGATTCACTATAAACCTTTTCATAATCCTGCATCCAGGAATTTTCCTTTACCGATGGATCGGGTAAATAACTTTTACTGTCCAGCTTAACGTCAAATTTATCAGACATGTTCTATTCATTCCTAACTATTATCCATTATATATTTTACATGACCTGACCTAGTTTCAGATCAATTGAACTCAGCTCTGGAACCATAGAATAAACTCTACCAGGCAAAAATTAAGCCTATTGATATGGATGTTCATGGAACCAAATAAGGAAGAGATAATGAAACCATAGGTTAATAGTTCCCATCCATCATGAATAATAATGGAGGATGCATATGCCTGTTGTGGTCTCTGGATCGAAATGAAAAGAATGGGTTTCTCTAAGGGCACTTTGCATTAGATGGAGCAGAATGTCAGGAGTGATAGGCCATTTACTCTCAATGCTCATATGAAGACGAGGTTAGAGATGTGGAGTGGAGTTTATACCAAAATGAATTGCTTTAAATAATAAGAAATAAGAGATTATATGCTATGGAAAACTCGAATGATCTCTCACTTATTGCTCCGTGTGGGATGAACTGTGGCATTTGTATAGCTTACCTGAGAGATAAAAATAAGTGCCCTGGTTGTAGAGGATTAGATGTTACTAGATCCAAATGCAAACAGATAAAGCACTGTCCTACTTTTGAAAATGGCAGGGCACAATTCTGTTTTGAGTGTGAAAAGTTCCCTTGCAGTAGATTGAAACACTTAGATGAAAGGTATCAAACCAAATACAATATGAGCATGATCGAAAATCTCGAAAATATCAAAAAATTTGGTTTAAAAGAATTTGTGGCAAGTGAAAAGGTAAAATGGAAATGTCCTGAATGTGGAGGCACTATTTGTGTGCATAGAGGATATTGCCATAGTTGTGGTAAGAAGAAAGAGTGAAATTTGTGAAATATTTGAGTATTTATCAACACTTATGCCAATTTCTAATTTATAATATTGAATGAAATGTAAATATTAGTGGCTTAAGGACCCTGATTTTGTCTTGATATAAGTCTGATCTATATTTACATTCTATACAAAAATTCTCATTTCGGTCTTTATAGTTATATATCATTACTAAATCTGGATTTGTATCAGATTCTATAACTCGATCATGTTTTCTGGAAATATCTGTGCAGGTCTGGCTAAGACCTGCATCATCTGTGTTTGCCCAGTAGTTCTCACTTAGATTGGGATAGATACATTAATAGTTCACGAGTATGAAAAAGGCAAGAAAACCGGCAACAGCGATGAGACCTATGAAGTTCTGGGCTTTTTCAAATGCCTCCGGGATCATTGTCTCTGAAAGCATGGATAAAACCCCGCCTGCGGCCATAGCAGTTACAATTGCTACGACCTTAGGAGAGAAGAGGCCTAGAACTGAATAACCGAATAGAGCAGCAAGACCTGATAATAGTACAATCCCAGACCAAACCATCAAAATATAGGCTGTGGATCGTCCAGCCCCTTTCATCCCTTCTGCACTTGAAAGGCCCTGGGGAATATTGGAGATAAAAAATCCCAGGATCATAACCCAGTTTATTGTGATACCGCCTAGTAAGCTAACACCCACAATTATCGCCTCAGGAATACCATCGAACAAGGAACCCACTGCGATAGCAACTCCGCTTCATAGATAAACCCCCTTTTAAATTATCATTACACTTTATAAATAACTTACTATTGCTTGAGGTGAAAGGTAATGACCTTCTACTCAGGAAGGTGAAAGAGTATCAAAGAAACACCTTGACATTCTTGATGATACATTAACCGCTTTGGTTGATATATTGGTGGATAAGGGTGTTATGACCCATGAGGAGTTTGGTAAAGCAATCAATCTCTAATGCCTTTTTCAAATAAGCCTCAAACGGTTGTTTATGAACTATTTATTGATTATGCAACAGGTGAGATTAAACAAGGATCTCATTATTTCAAACCATTAGGTAGGACAATAATACAGTATGTGGATCATCTTGAGCATAAGTTCGATAGCGATATTGGAATTCTTGACAGGAAGCATGTTCATGCTGATTCAATTGTTTGCATTGGCAAGGAAGCAAACAATATTGATATGCAGGAGCTTGAAGGGAATAGGGTTGAATCATACTTGAATATTGAGAAATTTAATGAATGGTTGCTTTGTCTGACTCTTGATGATGTTTGGGAAATGGGGATTGAACACAGGAGTACGTTGAAACAACTGAAGGACAGAGTTAGAGAAGGGGAATTTTAGCTTAAATACTAAGGGATAAGGAAAGTAATTGATAGCTTTCTCTAAAATTGATATGAAATAGAAATATTAATGCCTGAAGAAGCGTCCATAATTTATCTATGACTGAAATTGAAGTTCTCAAAAACAGAGGGGATGAAGGAGGAATGACATCCCCACTCCCAATTAGTTATGAAGTAGAACCACCACCACCACAGTGTTCGTGTTTCACACCGTACCACCGGAGTTGTGAATCACACATAGTTCGTAATATATAATAATAGATTAATAGCATATTAACTTATCGAATATACTTCAAATGTTATAATAATCATCATTATGAAATAGGAATCAGATTCGGTGTTGTCTACTTAACTAGGGGTCTGGAAGATGCAAGATAGCTGGTATTGCCAAGAGTGATAAGCTATTTACTTTCAATAATCGTGTGCTGGAGACTCTCATTGATGATGGTATTGCCAAGGCAGTTGATGCAGCATTGGTTGGGAGAATGAAAAGGAGGGAGTCCCTTTGATTAGGGACTAACAAAATACAAATGCTGTCTACTAAAGCAGTTACATTCGAGATAAAATAAATCAAAAGGATTTGTTTTCAAAAGCTATTGGAATTCTAAATGTGAACGTACTTCCTTTTCCAACTTCACTATCAACCCTGATTTTCCCACCGTGCATTTCAACAAACTTCTCGACAAGTGCAAGGCCAAGACCGGTGCCCTCATACTCTCTAGCATTTGAAGAATCCACCTGATAGAACGGGTTGAACAGTTTATCCTGATTCTCTGATGAAATACCGATACCACTGTCCTTCACTAAAACAGAAATTATCTCATCAGTTGTATTAATTCCCATTGTCACAGATCCTCCTTGATCAGTGAATTTAATGGCATTGCTCACGAGGTTGTAAAGTATCTGTTTGAATTTTACTGAATCTGCCACAATAATAGGATCTTTAACATTAATGCTATAGTTTAGTTCAATCTCTTTCTTCATTGCAAGAGGCATCATTGTCTCTTTTATTTCATTGATGGCATCTTGAATAGCAAACTCTTCAAGGATAAGCTCCATCTTACCAGCTTCGATCTTTGAGAAATCCAAAAGATCATTGATCAGTTCCAAAAGATGCTTTCCACTTTTAGGAACATTAGATGTGTATTTCTTCTGAGATTCATTTAAGGTACCAAAGTTCTCACTAATAAGTAGATCCGAGAAACCAATGATCGAAGTAAGAGGAGTTCGAAGTTCATGGCTCATATTTGAGATGAATTCGCTCTTGGTACGATTTGCATCTTCGGCAGTAAGTTTTGCTTGTAGCATTGCTTCTTCTGCTTTCTTGCGCTCGGTAATATTATCGAATGCTATCCCTACACAATTATTTGGTAAGGGAAATACCTTGACTGAAAATGTATTCTCAAGAACTCGTTCATCGCCATAGTAAATATCTTCCAAGACCCTGGACTGACCAGTCCGAACAACTTCGGCATAAGTCTGTGGAATATCCTTCTCTCTGAGACCGGGATAAATCTCATCTAAAGTCTTTCCAAAGATAACTTCATTGGGAACACCTGTAAAATCAGAAGCTGCTGGATTTGCAGCTATCAGCCTGAGAGTTCTATCATCATCTAAGTTCTCTAAATAATATACATAAAGCCCTATTCGCACATTCTCGAAGATGTCTGCATACTGTTGAATGGCCTTTTCCGCTTTTACAGAAGCTTCTAGCACTTTTTTTTCAGCAAGCTTCTGTTCTGTAATATCATCTGCAATGAGCAAAACCATTGATTCATTGTCTTGTTTTATCGAGATCGTTGAAATCAAAAGATGAAGTGTTGCAGACCGGTCATTGATCATTATTTCTAATTCGCTTTCCTTTTTGTAAATGTTCTCACCGGTCTCAAAAGTGTGCATTACAGAGTTTCGCACAGTACATTCTGAGCATTCTCTGTTTTTTCCACACCCTTCTTCTTTTAACGAATTCATACATCCAAACAATTCGCCACCAAGGAGATCAACACAATCTTTTTTTTCTTTTCCTAATTTAATAGAAGCAGCACGATTGATGTTTTCAATTTTCCCGCCCGTATTGACAAGAATCATAGTTAATGGGATATGATCAAAAATAGAATTTAAGATGTTAGGATCCATAAGAGATTCAGCTGGAATTTCACAAGATTCATCGACCTTGATGTCATTCAGAATTTTTTCACTTCTAGCCATATTTTACTCACTTCATATTTCATGCAGAACTGTTGAACATTTTAAAGAATGTATCTCAACAATTTGTTGTACACCGTTATTATTAGTTTATATCTTTTACGCCCATACTAATAAAAATTGGAATGATATACAAGGATACACAAACATATCATATTATATCATTGGAAAGTTTCCGGGAATGTCAAAAACTTATCTATGATTGAAATTGAAGTTCTCAAAAACAGAGGGGATGAAGGGGGAATGACATCCCCACTCCCATAGTTATGAAGTAGAACCACCACCACCACAGTATTCGTGTTTCACACCGTACCACCGGAGTTGTGAATCACACATAGTTCGTAATATATAATATTACAATAATACCATATAAACTCTTCGAATGTTTTTAGGATGTCATTATACTCATTATTATGGAATTTCAGCGACTGGTAAATCTGCTGGAGAAGTGGATATTAAAATTGAGGATGGAAAGGGAAATGCCATTTCAATTTGTGAAGCTTTCATTTTAAAGTCACTCAATAGAACTGTGATTGACCTTCACGTAACTAAAATATTCGGGTATGATTCAAATGGTTTAACTCCTAATTTTATACTTGTCTATGCTGAATCTCAGGATTTTATTAATTTATGGACAAAATACTTAGAATACATACCAGACATTAGTTTTGATTATCAGTTGGTTGAAGGAATAAAGGATGTTTCGGAACAACATAGTGAATGTACTGATATTAAAGTCGCTTTAGCTAAACATGAAAGAAACGGTAGCTTTGTTGATGTTTATCATATTTTTGTTAAGATGAATACTTAATTAGCATTTCTGACACCGAAGTTTCTTAGGAATTGAGATTCATGTCATTTGTCCTTGATGATTATAGCTTCATTGTTGACACATATTTGGTTTCAATGAATTTTTTATTTAGATTTTCATTTTTTCATTGAATTTTGAGTTTTTTGCTGTCATACTGCCAAATCCTCACAGTTATTCACGGTACTGCCAAAACCATCCTTCTTTTCTCAGTACTTAACCACGTATATATACGGCTGTGGCAATGTAGCAGTACTGACAATTAATGGCGGTGATTCAATGATAGACTTCGCATGTAAAGAATTCAAAATTAAAGATGTGATAAAATGTGCTCTGAACCTGACACGGGCTGACATGAAAGTGTTGGAGTACTTCTTTGAAGAACCCGATAATTGGAGCAAAACGGAACAGATAGCAATCCTTGTGGAACTCGACCTTTCAACGGTACAGAGGTCTGTCAAGAAGTTGCATGAAAAAGGTATACTCACACGATCACAGAATAATCTCGACGGAGGCGGTTATTCATTCATCTACAAAATAAACAACAAGAAAGAGATCAAAGAACTGATTATGGGAATTGTCAGCAAATGGGCAGCAAAAGTAGAACAGGAACTGGAGGAATGGTAAATGCTTAAGATAACCCCATATCTTGGTCCATCGGTACTTATAGTTTCGATCGGTGGACTTTGGTATCCTATGCTTGGTTATTTCCTGCTCCTTGTCATGGGAACATTGCTCATAACAAGTATGTTCAGAGGACGTTGGTTCTGTGGCAATCTCTGTCCACGTGGAAGTTATTTCGATTACGGAATAATCAAGATCTCAAAAAAAAAGAAGATCCCCAAGATCCTGTCAAGCATGTGGGTCAGGATCCCGGCATTCGCGGTCATGATGGCTTTCATGTTGTACCGTATCTCAGTAACGCTTGCAGCACAGAATACCATTGAACTTATTGGTATGATCTTTGTGTCAATGTGTCTTGTGACGACCCTCATTGGTACAATACTTGGAGGCTACTTCAATGCCAGGTCCTGGTGTAATGCCTGTCCAATGGGAACAATGCAGAGGTTCATCGGCGGTAAGAAATATCAGCTTAAGATGGATCCTGAGTCATGCGTTGATTGTAAAAAATGTGAGAAGGTCTGCCCGATGGAACTTGAGGTCCGTGATATCGGTAACAACCCGGATTGCATCAAATGTGGTCGGTGTGTTGACATTTGTCCCAAGGATTCACTGACATTTTAATTGGATATTTGTCCAATTTCTTTTTTTAAAGTTGGACAAGATCTCCATATCATACTTATAAAGTTTATATTGAATGATACCCAACCTATAAGGGGGAGAGCATATGGCAAGAAACACAGCAGATCTGAATTCCTCTCAGCAGGAAGAAATTACCGCCATATTTGGCGACCGTGTGAACTTAAGCAAAAGAGAAAGACACTTCTATTGTCATGATGTCGGAGCACTTCCTTCAATGGCAAAGATGATGTTGGGCAATACCGATCCTGCCGCGATTGTAAAATTGCGTACCGAGGATGATATTGTCAAACTGATGGAGTTCGCACGAAAATATTCTATTCCTATTGTCCCCCGTGCAGGTGCATCATCCGGTTATGGTGGTGTCATTCCTACAAAAGGCGGTATCGTTGCAGACGTCAATCTGCTGAACAAGATCATATCCATCGATACTGAGAACATGACAGTGACCGTTGGAGCAGGCATCGTTTGGGAACGCCTTGAAAGAAAGCTCAACAAAGAGGATCTCTCTGTATGTGCCATGCCTTCAAGTGCTCCGGCAGCAACTGTCGGTGGCTGGCTTGCTCAGAACGGTATCGGTTATGGCAGCTATGAATATGGCTGGTCCCAGGACACAATGGTCTCCGCAAGGGCAGTATTGCCAAACGGCGAGATCAGGGATTTCTCAGGCGATGAAATGGACGCCCTCATCGGAAGTATGGGTACTATAGGCACCATCACACAGATCACCCTTAATATAAGAAACAAAGAAGACACCGCTATAATCTCTGCGGAATTTGCAGACCCGGCCTCCATGCAGAAAGCTCTCCAGGCGGTAAAAGAAGCAAAAGTGCCACTGTGGTCTATCTCATTTATAAATCCCGATTGGGCAGGCATGAAGAATGAAATGCCATTCTCTACCCATCATGGCGAACCGGTTGTCGAGGACAGACCGGAATTGCCGAAGTCATATATTTGTAACTTCATTTATCCTGAGTCAAGGGATGTTAGTGCCCTTGAAAATATTATTACCAGCAGTGGTGGCAAAGTCCTTTCTGAAGAGATCTCCAAACACGAAGCTGGAGAATGGTTCCGCTCCATGAAGGTGAAAAGGCTTGGTCCTTCCTTCATTCCTGCAGAGATAATCGTACCTCTGGACAAGGTGGACAAAGTTGTCAGCGAGATCAAGCAGAAGATCTCTCTTCCTGTGCTCATGGAAGGTATGGTTGCAAAGGATGGCAATGCCATACTGCTCTGTTTCATACCTCACTCCGAAAGGTCGTTCAAGTTCAACCTCGCCTTCACATTGGGTATCAGCATCGTCAAGATCGCTGAAGAGAACGGCGGAAGGATATATGCTTCAGGTCTTTATTTTGCAAAAGAGGCAGAGAAGGTCTATGGTAGCCGTCTTGAGAAGATGCTTGACCTTAAGCAACAGGTCGATCCTGAAGACATAATGAACCCTGAGACGATTTCAGGTAAAGGTATTCTCAAGACCGGAATTTCACTTTCAAAAGCATTCGAGCCAATGATGAGGTTCGTAGGTAATCGCAGCGGCATCGAGGTCGAGAAATTCACTAAACAGAAGGATATTGAGGCAGACGTTGTATCTCACGCATACACCTGTGCTCAATGTGGTTACTGTGTCGAGGAATGTGACCAGTACTACGGTCGTGGCTGGGAATCCCAGTCCCCAAGAGGCAAGTGGTTCTTCATCAAGGAATATATTGCCGGCAGGGACAAGATGACACAGGAACAGGTGGACACGTTCCTTGCTTGTACTACCTGTGAGCTTTGTGACCACAGATGCCAGCTCGATCTTCCAATAAATGATTCCTGGATGACATTGAGGAACGAACTTGTGGTGAACCGTGGCATGATGACCATCCCACCGTTCGAGATAATGGCTTCCAGCCTGCTCAAAGAGCGTAACATCTGGGGAGAATATCTCAAGAACAGGGAAGAATGGATCCCTGAGGACCTTAAGCCAAAGATCAAGGACAAGGCCGAATACGCTTACTTCGCAGGATGTACTGCATCCTTTGTCGAGAAGGACATTGCTGAGGCTTCAGTCCGTCTACTCACAGATGCAGGTCTGGAGATAACATATCTCGGAAAGGAAGAGTCCTGTTGTGGTATCCCGATGCTTGCAGCCGGAAAGTGGGATGTTTTCGAGAAGATCATGAGGATGAACATCGAGAACATGAAGAAGAAGGGTGTTAAGACCGTTATCACCTCCTGTCCGGCATGCTGGTTGGTGTGGGATACTTTCTATCGCCAGTGGGCGGAGAAGCTCGGTATCGAATACGATTTCGAGGCCAAACACTATTCACAGGTGCTGGAGGACAAGCTCGATGTGCTTTCTGAGAAATTCGTCAAGCCGCTCGACAAGGTAGTAACCATACACGACGCTTGCCACATGGGTCGTGCAGGCGGCATATACGAGCCACCAAGGAACCTTATCAAGTCAGTGCCTGGCGTTGATTTCCGTGAAATGGAACATAACAGGGCGAACGGTCATTGCTGTGGCTCAGTACTCACACTGGTCGCTGATCCGGAAGTTGCGAATGTTATTGGTAACATGAGACTGAAGGAAGCCGAGGATATCGGTGCCGAGATCATGGTCGCAGCCTGTCCGTGCTGTCAGGTACAGTTGAGGATAGCTGCCAAGAACAGTGGCAGTTCTGTGAACGTTCAGGACCTTTCGGCAACGGTTGCCCGCAGTCTTGGGTATGATATACCTGACACCACAAATGCTGCACTCACAGCCTGGGTAACTTTCGACCAGATGATCCATCTGCTAAGACCTGAGAACATGACCGATCTTATGGTAGAGCTGCTTCCAGAAATGATGGCTGCAATGCCTGCTCCGCTGCGTGGTATGATGAAGATGGTAAAGTATGTACCAGGCATGGACCTCATGATGAAGCCAATGATGCCTATCATGATGCCAATGCTTCTGCCAGGCATAATGCCAAAGGTCATGCCGGAAATGCTCGAAGCTGTGGGAAGGCGTGTTCAGATGTCCGATGATCTGAGAGAACAGATGCCTGATCTTATGCCAGAGGCTATGGGGAACCTTATGCCTAACATGCTTCCACAGATCGTTCCACTGCTGACGCCTAAGATGATCAAGTATATTAAAGAGGAATATTGATATTTTTAGGCATTTTACTTATTTATGGCATGTTTATCATGTCATAAACTTTTCTTTTTATCCTTTGAATCGTATCATAAAAGTAAAAATTAGTAACATGAATCGACTGATTCAGTCCATTATTCATTTAATAATTTGTTTTTTTGTAGTCACACATCCCGAACTCACAAAAAATAACAACTTATTGCTCATGTAAACATTCAGACCAATATTTAGCTGGAGAATCTGATGAGCCTTGGCATTTTACATACATGTTCAAACATAACGTAGTAGGTTTCAACGTAACAGAAAAAGAATCATTATTACTAATAGCAGCTATAGAAGTATCATTTATGCCAATAAATTCCACCAACCCAAGCGATTCCAAATGTTTTATTGTATGGTCTATTATATGCACATCTTTTAACCCAAAAATAGTTTGTAAAATATTCATATCAAGGTCAAGATAACTTGCAGTAATCAAAAAATAAAGTTCTACAGATTTCGTTGTGCGATTGCATAAATGATTAACTAAGGCAACTTCGGAAGAGGTTAATTTCGATAATAAATCGATATATACTAAATTGCTTTCATCCTTTCCATCCAGTGTGCAGCTTGAAGCTAGAAGACCTGCCCACATTTTTTGGACGTCCTTATCATCAATTAATGAACCTTCTTCCATAATCTTAGATACAAGACGTAGTGGGGCTGACAGCCCATCTATATTTCCATTCGACTTTCGAATTGTTATTGCTTCAGTTGCAATTTTGGAACAATTCTCCCTTCGGTGATGAATAATATCTCGAGCCCAGTATCCAAGTTCTTCGGCAGCAGGATTGGTTAGTAGTTCAAAGGTGTGGAACGGAACTTTCGCTATCTCTGATAAATTTAGTCCAGTTGCTATCATTGGCTTAATATATTCATCCATAAGTATCACTCCTTAAAAGAAATATAATATCCTTTATTCTATTAATGCATAATAACAAATCATTTGATATTTTCTGATGTATCACTTTGTAAGGAAATATAATATAATCTTTTGGAATCTAAAGTAAACTATAGTTTTAACTAACCATTTTCATTAGTCCATCCCTATCTATAAGAGCTACACCATTGCAATTTGCAAGGTCGATTGCATGTTGAGTGAAATAGCTGTTCGTGATAACTGCACATTTAGTACAGCCATAATAATTCTTTGATGCTACAACTTCTTGTATTGCTCTGTTCCCTATGTTTCTAGAATATCTCTTGACCTGCATTGCAACTTTTCCATCTTCGGTATGAATTATTAAGTCTGCACCTTGGTCTCCAGAAAATGGCGTTTGTTCAACTAAATATCCTAAATTCTTATAAACCATATACATATAGTTTTCAAAATCATATCCACTCATCATATCAATTTCTTGCATTGTTGAATGAATTTCATTAGTTTTTGAGAATTTATCAATAGAAGACGATATATGTTTAGAGAGGATCGATATATATTTATCCAATTTCGAAATGTATTTGACAACATTGACTAAATAATTGTATAATGTAGGGGATAGTCCTGAACTAATTATTAACAATGCACCAAATAAGAAAACAATCCCTATCCAAATAGATGTTACCCAGATCATAAAAATTACTGCCAAACTCAAAATAATTATAGCTCCATAAGCATAAAATAGAGAGCTTCTGCCTGCCATGATTGTATTTTGTTCTTGAATCTTCGATTCACCTGATAAATTATCATTTTTCACGTATCGAGACCATAAATAATAAATTGGGGTATAGGGAGGTAGAACGAATATAGAAACACAAATAATAGATGCTACTAAAGATACAAATAACCCTCCAAAAATACCGATCTCATTTATTTCATCTATTGCTAAATCGGTACATGCTGCAAGACATATAATCAAGTAAATAGTCCAAAAAATAGTATATATTTGCAATGGCACTTTTTTTATATTGTTTCCTTTATTTAAAATAGCATAAATGAATGAATCATATACATTTTTGGATAATACGGATATTTCCACTTTAACACCTCGTCAAATAATCAACAATAAAAATCTTCTGGAATTGAAATCACCGCCTATGTTATTGACCGCATCTATTTCTTTTATTTATTTAAGCCTTCCTAAAAATTAAATATGTGGTATTTGAGAGAAATGTAGAAACGTTGTTTATCTACAAATACTAATACAAAATATATTTCGAGAATGCATTATTAAATGCATGATAATCCTACATCCTATTACAAAGTATTCCGAAAACTCCTCTTTGCTTCATATGTGGATTCAATTTTGATCCATGAAGGTTTTGCTACAAAAAAAGGGTCAACAATCGAATTTAAAGATATTTATCCAATCATGACACATTGGTAATTTTTAGGTACCATTATATAATTTTATGTGCTAGGTCATAATATGTTAATGTGTAGAAGTTGTGGGCAGCAGGTTGCATCAAATGGTTTTTGTAGCAATTGTATGACCTATTCAAACGTTAAAAACGTAAAAGATGAAGATGAACTTGGTCTAGCAAAGACAGTATCATCATCAATTGTGAAACCTCCACTACCAACAATTCATGTAGAGGATGAAGGGAAGCACCTAGCATATTCTTCTAATATCCTGAATACTTATTTTTGCAAATATTGTGATGAAAAATTTCAATCAAAAGATATTTTGCAACGGCATATTGAAGACGACCATGTCATATGCAAATATTGTCATGAATACTTCCAATCAAAAATTCTCTTGAAACAGCATATTAAAGACGTGCATGCCACATGCAAATACTGTGGAGAATACTTCCAATCAAAAGATATTTTGCAACAGCATCTTAAAAATGTGCATTACAATTGTAAATATTGTGATAAGAATTTCCAGTCAGAAATTCTTTTGAAGCAGCACATTAAAGACAAACATAGCATCTGCAAATACTGTGGAGAATATTTCCAATCAGAAATTCTCTTGAATATACATATTAAAGATACCCACATCATATGCAAATTTTGTGAGAAAGAGTTCCAATCAATAAATAATTTGAAGAAGCACATTAAAGACGGCCATCTCATATGCAAATATTGTCATAAAAAGTTCAAATCAGCAAATGGTTTGGAGCAGCATATTAAAGACGTGCATAATAATAACCAAACAAAAGAAAATCCAAAATCAAGTGTTCCGAAACCACATAGTATGAAGAAGTTGTGGAATGATGTACAATTAAGAGAATCTAATCGAAATCCTGATGAACAATTTTTCAGAGAATATGATGAACAAAAAGTAACAATACTTGCTGAATGGATAAAAAGAGGTCATTATGGGTGTGGAATAATTGAACCAAACGATAATGGCACAAGGATACAAAAGTGGATTCAAGGAACAATACGTTTCAAAATCGATGATATGCCGAGATTTTATCGAAAAAGGCATACTTCATCATTCAATCCTATAACCTTAGATGAAAAAAATAGAGATTTTGCAACTCTTATTGTAAAAGATATTAAAAAAGGATGGGGATGATGCAGATCGCATCAATCTTCTGCCTTTTTTGTTTTCTTTGAAGCTACTTTCTCCTTTTTCTCCTTTTTCTCCTTCTTTGGAAGGGAACTCACATAAGCATAGGATATATCCAGCCATTTCCTTAACTCCATCTCATCATCGTACACAGATGGCGGAAGCATTGCATATTCTCTCATTCGCCTGCCATTTGGTGTAAAAGGTGCTGCTTCATCGTGTTCAGCATACAATTTTTGCTGGTCATCTTCGTTAAGGCGTAGCATTATGCCATCGCCATGAACGCCTACGAACATGTTCCCCTTCACAAAATGAACGGGACTGCCGAACATTTTCCTGAACTCAGCATCGTATTCGGCCACATATTCCCCGACAAGTTCCCCAAGTTCTTCAGAAGCTTTTTTCCATTTTGTCATACTAAAAACTATCAGGGAGATTCGTTATATAGATAACGTCAGGAATGTACCTTTGATCCTTTTTATAGTTAAATAAGCAAGAATACCACCCATTTCAATGAGTGGATGAATTGCGTAAATAGTTGTTTGTTCTTGTTTCTGATATATATTAGTAGTATCAAAGCGTATATTACAATATGCGGAAATCCTACAAATTCCGTCTGTACCCGGCCAAAGAACAGGAGATTGTTCTGGTCAAAACTCTGGACGTATGCAGATACATCTATAACGAGTTTCTTGCGGACAGAAAGAATGCGTATGACCGATGTAACCAGGGATTAACGACATTTGACCAGATTACTCAGGTCAAATATATTGAGTTCAATACCGAAGTATTCTCACAGATCAAACAGGATGTTTTGCGAAGACTTGGAAAATCATTTGATGCTTTTTTCAGAAGGTGCAAAACAGGTGAAACACCAGGGTATCCAAGGTTCAAGGGAAAGGACAGGTACAACAGTTTCACATATCCTCAATCTGGTTTCAGGATAGAAGGGACTAAACTGAAACTTTCCAAGATAGGGAGTATCAAGATAAAACAGCACCGAGAGATAGAAGGCAAGCTCAAAACATGTTCCATCAAACGTGAAGGGGATCAGTGGTATGCAGTTTTTTCTGTTGACATGGGTGCAAGTCCTGAAAAGATCAGACCGTCCACATCCATAGGAATTGATGTCGGGCTTAACTCATGTGTCACGTTGAGTAATGGGGAACAGTACGATTCCCCTATATATTGCCGCAAGTCGGAGAGATCCCTTGCAGTCCAGCAAAAGAGACTGAGCAAGAAGAAAATGAGATCCTCAAACCGCCTTAAGCAAAAACTCAAAGTTGCTAAGGTTCACAGAAAGATACGTAACCAGAGACTTGATTTTAACCATAAGTTGAGCAGGGTCCTTGTCAACAAGTTTGACAGAATAGTGTTCGAAGATTTGAATATCAAGGACATGGTTAAGGATCATCATCTCGCAAAATCAATACATGATGTTGCATGGGGTCAACTGATCCAGATGGCAAAAAGCAAAGCGGAAGAGGCTGGCAAGTATGTCGAATTGGTTAACCCATTCAACACATCACAGGAATGCAGCAGTTGTGGAAACATCGTCAGGAAAGCTCTATCGGTCAGGATTCACAAATGTCCTGAATGTGGACTTGAACTTGACAGAGATGTTAATGCTGCAATCAATATTCTTAATCGATGCACCGTAGGGACTACGGGAAGGGCCTGTGGAGTCACGGACGTTGGTCTGGGCTATGAAGCAGGAAGCCAGTCATTTTAATGGGTGGTAGTTCACCGGACACAATACTCAAGTAATAACTCCTGAATATGGTCCAAGAGTGCGCTGGATATCAGTGCTGACCGATGCAGAGATCAAGCCTGATGAACCATTTACACGTGATCTTTGTGCAGAACAGCCCCTCTGCCAAAAGAAGTCCCTATGTGTCAAAAGAAGTCCCTATGTGTCAAAAGCTGTCCATATCAGGCTATAATTCCAGGTCCTTCTCAAGGAGTGCCATCAGGGGAGAAGGTTATCCACGACAAATGTGTTGTGGCTCATAAATTTGACAAAGATCTCGATGATAAATGGGAAAAACACATTCGGCGAATTTCCAATCGTGGTTTCATGTCATGTACTATATGCAACCTTGTCTGTCCTTATGGAAAAACTGGGGATAAGAACATATCTCCACATCAGAAGGAATCTAACAGCTCATGAATTCGGAACTTTTGAAGATGCCAATGGGCTTTGCCCACCAAACAAGTTGTAGTCTCTATTTTAATAACAAGCTCCTTGATGCCAATACTGTATGGGATGCAAGAAAAAGGATCGCTTATGTAGCTCAAGACCTTGATCTCGATTCAGGAAGATATGATATATAGATAACGTCAGGAATTATTTGACCTTAATACTTTGTATTCTTCACATCCCAGTTTTTCAATTGCTCTTTCCAGTTAATCTATTTTAATAAGAATTCAGTCAGTGTCGGAAGTGGAAATTAAATGCTGCTATTTCTCTTTTCTGCAAGCAGACCACTTATTCATGTCAGTCTTCCTCTGAGCAAGAAATCAATTTTGCCTTATACTTTAGACATTTCCAAACCTTTTCACATATAATATCTGAAGCAATATTTTCCTGTGGGCAGAATATAGATAGTTCCTTTACTTTTGTTGTGATATAATTAGATCCTTTTTTTCTACACAAGAGGGTATTGAGCTATTGTCTTCAAGTAGAAACATCCCAAATTTATCATTCAGTAAGCCTAATTTGATCTTATTATCCTTCATTTATGTCGGATATATGTTGTGTAATTTGGAACAATTCGTGTTATTTTGACTTATCTTAAATAACACAAAATAAGAAATATGTATTAATTAATATGTAAAAAATATAATTTTTAAATAAATACTTTCATATAATATTTGTGTGGAATAGTATTCAAAATCCTTTACTAAAAGGGAGTTTCATATTATCTTTCGGGGTAATAATGTTATTCCTATAAATATATTCTCATAAACCTATTCCACAACGGAAGGAAGTCAATAGCTAATGAATTCGGAACTTTTAAAATATAATGATATCTCTCTCCGGTATGGCGAGAAGGAAGTTTTGTCGCACTTCAACCTTGATATTAACAAAGGAGATCGTATATTATTGAAAGGCAGATCAGGTGCAGGCAAATCCACACTTTTGAAGATGCCAATGGGTTTTGCCCACCAAACAAGTGGCAGTCTCTATTTTAATAACAATCTCCTTGATGCCAATACTGTATGGGATGCAAGAAAAAGGATCGCTTATGTATCTCAGGACCTTGATATCTATGAAGGGTCTGTCAATGAATTTATCGAGGAGGTTTTTTCCTATTCGTTCAATGAAGGAAAACTTGACAGGACCAAGCTCAGAAGACTTCTTGTTTATCTGGGGTTTGAAAAAGACGTCCTTGATATGGATTTCGAAGACCTGTCCGGTGGAGAAAAACAGAGGATAGGGATAATCATGTCAGTGCTCATAGGAAAGGATATTTACTTGCTTGATGAGATCACTTCATCTCTTGACAGTGCACTGAAGGAAAAGGTCGCTAATTATTTTCTGGAACGCAAGGATTGGACCCTGGTGATAATTTCCCATGATGATGTGTGGGAAAAGGAAAATGTCAGAGTCGTACCGGTGGGTGTTTGAATGGTAGCCTATGATATTAGCTATCTGGCCTTGGTAGCATGTTTTCTTTTGCTTGCAATTCCGCTTTTAGTGAGTCACTACCTTAAACTTGGGATCATACGCGAAACCGTTGTTTCGGCTTCAAGGATGATCTTGCAACTTATTTTCGTGGGATTTTTCCTGACAGTGCTATTTGATCTGAACAATTCCATTGTGAACCTTTTGTGGATCTCGGTAATGGTCCTCATGGCGACACATGCTACGATAAACGATATTGGGCTTGATATGAAGAAGTTGCTATTGCCGACAGTAGTTTCATTTGTAGTAGGAAATTTTCTGTTACTTCTCTACTTCAATAGATTCGTGGTGAATCTTGAGAACCTTTTTGATGCTCGATATTTGATACCCATATTCGGAATGTTCCTTGGAAATTCTCTTCGTGGTAATATTGTAAGTATAAGCAACTTTTATGATACTATCAAGAGGAACGAGAATCGTTATCTATACAGTTTGTCACTGGGTGCGAAGAAGTATGAGGCTATTCTACCCTATGCCCGAAAAAGTATCAATCTTGCATTGAAACCTTCGATAGCAAGCATGTCCACGATAGGTATAGTCTCATTGCCGGGAATGATGACCGGTCAGATAATTGCAGGTTCCAGTCCTATCCTTGCTATCAAGTACCAGATGGCCATAATGGTCGGGATATATGTTTCCACTGTGATGACGGTGACCATCGGTATATTCATGACTATCCGCTCAAGTTTTGACGATTATGGTATCCTTAAAGAAGACATATTCAAGTCAACAATTGACTGAAAATCCATTATTTATCTTTTCTTTTTTTGTTGAATTTCTTGCTTCTTAAGACTACGAATTACTTTGTAGCTTAAATAAAGGCTTTATATCCACGAGCTATTTGTTATATTATACCTTCATAAAATCGACACATTAAGGAACCGATCATCATGAAAAACAAATCTCTCACATTAGGATTGACATTATTGATTCTCATTGCATCCGCTTTTGCAATGGGTTGTACGGACAACACTTCTGAATCCGTTACTGACGGGGTGGACGATGGAGTGGATGCTGGTGAACCTGCATTAGAAGGTGATGGTGTTCAGGGAAATATCATCTTTGACGAACCTGTGGAATCCTTCTCTAATGCCACCATCTATCTGAAAGTTGAGGATGTAAGTCTTCAGGACGTAGCTTCTGTGACCATGTCCGAAAATTCCATTGCTGGCGTATCCATGGATACAGATAATGTTCAGCCAGTGCCATATCTGATCAACCACCCTGAACTCGAAGAAAGAATGACATATTCCCTTTCAGTCCATGTGGATGTTGATGGTGATGGAAGACTTTCAAATGGCGATTATTACAGTACCTGGCACAACCCTGTACCTACAGAACCAGGGGTACATGACCTTGATGTTCATGTGGAAATGATCTGATAATTACATCTAAAGAAAAAAGGGGACTATATTTATGGAATGTGCAGCAAATCCCGTGAACATTGATAAATTCCTGATCCTGCCTATTGCTGAAGGGTCAAGGACTGTGACTGAAGTACTTTCAAAAGAAGGTTCTTTCAAGATACTGGAAGTGCTTTCGGAAGAGCCCCTTCCCATCCGGGAAATTTCCCAGAAGACCGGTCTTCCCTTTGTGGATGTTGAAGATAAGATCATGGCCCTGATGGAGTCCGATCTTGTAGAGATAAAGAGCCGACCCTCCGGTCTGGAGGGGGAAGAGAATATCTACGGACCATCCAACAGGTTCGTTGTATTCTCTTCTGAAGACAATAATACGGTTGTATGAGATCAACCCCTGGTGCAAATATGGTCACTAAAGACGTTGAAAATAAGAACAAGGATGAACCTGAAGATGCAGATCTGGACAGTTCGGAAAATGTAGTTGTACTTCCGCTCAACGAAGATTCAAAGAAGATCACCCAGACGCTCTCCAATGAGAAGTCCCTGAAGATACTGGACCTTCTATCCGAAGAACCTATGTCTGCAACGGATATCTCGAAAAAGCTCGGTCTTTCCATCACTACTATCAAGTACAACATTGACAGTTTGCTGGAATCCGATCTTATCAAGGTACACAGGATCAAATGGAGTGCCAAAGGCCGTGAGGTCAAACTCTATGAGCCTGTACAGAAACTTATCATTGTAGCTCCGGGAAATATGAATGTCAGCAGGGCTTCCATAATCAGTATGTTGCAACAGTATATCGGTGTCATAGGTGCTGCATTCCTTGGTGCTGCAGGACTTCAGTACCTGTCAAGACCTGTTCCAATAGAGAATGGAGGTGCCTTCGAACCTTTAATGATGGATGTTGCTATGGAGTCTGAAGTTCTCCGCGATGCACCCATGGATATGGCCCCTTCACTTGCTGCTGATGAGGTAGTGGAAGAGGTCGCAAAGGCAGTTCCTGAAGCAGCTGGTCCTCAGATAATGGACAGCATACAGACATTCTTTTCGAACCTTTCAGATAACATAGGGCTCTGGTTCTTCCTGGGATGCCTTTTTGCGGTTATGTTGATGATGTTAAAAGGACGTTATTATGACAATGCCAGTAGTTCCACAAAAAGGTCCGTAAAACGCTATCTTCTGCCGTTGATGCTTGTTGGTGTGGTTATAGCTGCACTTTCTGTGGGAATGGTCCCGACAGAAGATGATCGGGTAATTTTCCCTGAGATCGAGAAAATACCAGCTGACCATATTTTCACTGAAGAGGATAATGGCAGTACAGTATCGGTTCAAGCCGGAAGTATTGTGCGTATCGATCTTGATGCACCTTCGGAAGGGTACTGGCATCTTTCAGGAAAGGATGATCTGTCAGTTAAAGAAGAAGGTTATGGATATTCATCATCCTACAGTTCTGTAGAAGATGATTCTGTGTATGGATGGACCTTTGAGACCCCGTCCATTGGTGAGAAGTCCATTATGGTGGAATACAATTCATGGAATGGTCAGTCTTCTGTTCCAAGCGACTTCGAGATGACCCTGATAGTGGAAGGGGATAATGAACTGTATCCCTCCTTTATTGTGGATGGCTACTATTATGGTGATGCGATCGAGCTTGAACAAGGCGAGTGGATGCTTATCAGACTGCACGAATCCACAGCGGATACATATGTCTGGAACATTACATTGACGGAAGGTCTCCAGGTTGAAAGGGATAATTTCACTCCGCAATCAGAGGGCTCCCTTTATGGAAAGCATGAGTGGAAGATCGAGGCAATTGCGGCTGGTGAACAGAATATCTCTGCCATAAACATGCAGCCTGAGGTTAACCTTACAGGATATGAACAGACCTTTGACCTTACGGTCAGGGTCCTTTGATATTTTTAGTTAACTTTCAATGGAGCTAAGGTATTCAGTAGGGTCAAGGAGCTTCCGAGGTCCTTTATCTCCAAACCAGTTACCGCCAAGATAATCGTTGTCTTCAACAACAGGAGCCTCTTCCCACAGCTCAAAGTGTAGCATGCTGGGATTCTTATCTTTTAGTTTTTGTATATACTCGGGAGCATTCTTGTCTATCTTCTTGCTGTTCAGCACAGCTCCGACGTGACCGATCAATTGACCGGCTTCAACAGTGTCTCCGACTTTTACGTTTGAGGAACCAAGCTCACCGTATTTGCAGAAAGGTCCTGAATGGTTCCGAATGACTATATAATAGGTTATATTCCAGTAAGGGACCATTTCAGGTGATGTCATGATCCCAACGTCGGTGACTTCTCCGTTCTCAATGGCAATAACAGGGTCACCTTCAGGTGCATAAAGGTCGATTCCGCAATGTCGGCGGTCTTTCCTGTCTTCCCAGAAAGCTCCGCTATCCCCGTTTTTCTGGAGAACCTTGTCCTTTCTGTTAGGTAAGGGATACTTTTTCATATCTTTGTTTATGATGAACAAATTTATGTATGCTCCTATCAATTTCTGGCTGGACTTTGCTTTCCATTTTTCTTCAAATGCAACTCATTTTTATTACTTATTTAGCATTAAATAAATTTAAATATGTTGCAATCTCCTCTTTATATGGGAGTGGTATTAATTGCCAATATTATCTTGTAAGGGGGTATTCCGATGTCAATTGTTGTCGTATCTGATGTGCATCTTGGTATGGATGAAGCCAATGAGGAAAAGTTCATTGATTTTCTAAAAGGATTGGATTTTGGAAAGATCGAACATTTTATTCTTCTTGGAGATATCATTGATATCTGGAGGCGTGATTTCACAAAGGCGGTCATTGAATGTTCCAGATCACTGACACTACTAAATGATCTGGCAAGTGAAACCAAAGTCCATTATGTAGTTGGGAATCATGACTATTATTTACTACGTCTTAGCGAACTTTTTGGGAATAATTTTCCTTTTGAAGTCAAAAAATCAACCATAATTAAAAGTAGATCTCAAGAATTTTATTTCATGCACGGTTATCAATTAGAAGTATTGTGTAATCCATACTACAAATCAATGAAAACCTACGAAACTTTCAGCGAACACATGTGCCTTACAGGGGATGATACTGGCAATGCAGCTGAAGCCTTGTGGAAACTTCATCAATCGAATAAGTCACTATGGGACGCACTTAAAAGAATTCCAGATAACCCTTATGAAGCGCTTAAATCAATGATGGAACCTCCTGAGACAAGGATAAGGAACAGTCACAAGCATAATATTATTGAACCTATTGAAGAACTTGCAGGGGCAGAAACCAAACATTTTCTGCTTGATATACGACCTGAACATTTTTTGATATATGGTCATACCCACTATCCATACATAAATAATGATAAAAAGGTTGCAAACACAGGCAGCTGGGGATTTGGTGATGATAATAAATTTTTTTACATGGAAATAGTTGACGATAAAGTCGATCTAAAGGAATTTGATTGAACAAATCTTCAGAAACATTTATGATGTGTTGGGAGTGATTTTGATTATCAGTGATCGATAAATTCAATTCGAATACTTTTTGCACTTTTATTTATAGATAAAGTATAGAGCCTTGATGTCTCTAGAATAGCATTAAATCGGAAATATTATTTATGCGGCATAGAAAATAAATTCATAGGGGGTTGCTGAAAATGCTACCAAGGATACCAATAAAAAAGAAGCATTCAAAAGGCGCTCCAAAAATGTCTGATGGGGTGACTTTGGCATTAGAGACTTTTCAAGGGGTCGAAAACCAAATTCTACGCAGGTTTCTATTGTTTCTACCCTGGTTCATTTTAGTTATTGTAGTGGTCAATCTACAAATCTACGGATTCACAGATATCCCAGTTGGGGTAGTAATGTGGACGACGGGAATGGTAGCTGCTGCTTTGAGCCTCTTCGCTTTGGATTTACTCATGGATCGTATCCGTGAGACCTTATGTGCTCTTTGGTCCCGAAAGATCATAGTTGACAAGCCTACGATGTTTTTTGTTGATGTGGACATGGCCAGAGAAGACATCAATGCTTCAGACGATCCATCAATTTCCATTCAATTAGAAGAGAAATATAGAAAGTATATCAACGATCTTGAAAGATCAATGAATCATCCAGGTCAATGGGCAATGGGGTTTTTTTTCAGTCTTCTCGTATTTACTTGGTGGATCATACGGGATATACACATCTTGCAGTTAATTCTGGAGTTATTCATAGCTATGATCATCGGACTGATGGTCTGGCGGATGGTTATTGTGTCTATAAAGATCTGGCAGTTAGGAAATGAGTTCTGTTTAGAGCCTCAGTTAGGACATGTCGATAAATGTGGAGGACTTGCACCATTGGGCAATCTTTGCTTGTGGAATGCACTGATCATTACCATACCAGCAATATATTTGGGTGGCTGGATCATCCTTGGCATCATTCTCGGTTCATATGATCTATATGATCAATACTATTACCAAGCAAAAGAGTATGCACCACTATTCTCTAAACTACTATTGGTACTTGTGCCTTTTGCAGTTACCGGTTTCTTTTTGCCTTTATTGAGCGTGCATAAGATCATGGTAACCTGGCGAGCAGGGGTAAAGCGACAGTTGGACCATCTTAGCCATTATATCCATCATCTGGACTATGATATCCTTAATCGATCAGATGTGCTGGAACCTCAGGAAGTCGATGAAATGGTAAAGAAATTGGAACTCATGAAACAAATATACCAACAAAACCGTCACACTCCTGTGTGGCCTTTTAACATCAAGATTCTGGTAAAATTTATGACTTCACAAATTGTGCCTGCACTTGGTTTGATTTTAAGTTTACGATCTTAAAACAGACCTTTTGGATGGATGAATACACAACTATTGTTTTATTTGGTGTTCACCTTGCTTTGTGTCATCTATGGAATATTTTAGCTCTTTTAGAATTGCAGCAAATTCGCTGTAGAAATATTATATGAACTTATCTCTATGAGACAATTTTCTATCTGTTCACATCTCTTTCATGATCATCAGATGCTGACCTCATATCCTCCTGAATGATGCCCAATGTTCAATTTCCATTAACTGTTTATATGATGATCTAAAAAGTCATATTGGGGAAGGCATATTGTGGCGGGTCTGTTACCGGATGGGTTGCAGTTTTCCACAGTTTTGTATTGTAGCAGAATATGAGGATATTCCTATGAATGATCCAAAGATTGTATTAAAGATTAATAGGGAGAGACGGGAGGATTTTGTTTCCCTACAATTGGTAAGAGTAGTTGTATAACCGAGGAAAAAGGTTGTATTTGTGGTGGTTGCCCTGTGACCGAAAAATTGGGGCTTACGCACGGATACTACTGCACATGTGGTTCTGAAAAAGAACAGCTTGGGATGTAATGTACATCCCTTTTTACTATTTTTCAGTTATACTGCTCGGTAGTACATTCCATTCTCTGAGCTTATGCCGATGATCTTGTGCTCCTCGACCATTCCTTCAATTATGGGGGAGAGTTCTTCTTTATCAATGTCAAGAGATCGCACGACCTGATCAAATGTACAGGGTCTTCGAAGTATGAGATCATATACCTCGTCTGGAAGGTTCTCATGTTCTATATTCGATCTCTTTCTTTTCAGACCTTTGAGTACCAGTCTTACCCTTTCCCTTCCCAGTTTCTCATCGAACTTCTGCGCGATCTCTTTGAGCCTTGTTTCAGTTACCGGGATGATAAGATCTTCAGCAGGCGGTCGGCTTATGGTCAATATCTCTATCTCATCCGGATCGATGAACTTGAGAACTTCGATCAGTTTATCTATTTCCTGATCGCTTGAATTTGTAAGGTAGCCATTATTTGAGTCAAGTAGCATGACCTCTATGGCAATCCTTGAGCCTTTCATTTTCTGCAGTTCTCTTAGTCCTTTGATGATATCCTGAAGTTCGATCCCTTCTGCAGGTCTGTTGATGGACTGGAACGTCTCTTCATTTCCTGACACAAGTGTAGCAACTACAAGATCGGCTTTTGAAAGGCTATTTCTGACGTCCTCTCTGTTCACGAGTGATGAATTTGTAATAACACAAATGGGAACATCGCTTATCTTCCTTATATGTTCGATCATGTTACCCAGGTCCAGGTTCAGTGTAGGTTCACATGTACCTGAAAATGTTATATAATCAAGATCATCCACTTTCTTGTGATAGTTAGCGAGGCTATCGATAACTTCTTCAGTTGTTACAAGATCTGTAACGTCTGATGGTGTCGATATTTTCCAGTCCACATGTCCAAGCTGGCAGTAGACACAATCAAAATTACAGTTCTTCCTGAATTCACTCTTTTTGATGATATCAATTCCAAGTGACCTTCCAAGTCTTCTTGAAAGGATTGGTCCGTAGATTATCCTTGATCCCATTTTGATCCCATTTGTTGATTTTTCTTCTTTTGTTTTTGTGTGGCTGAAGTTAAATGTTCCTCATGATCATTTTCGGATCATAGGTTTTCCGCATTCCGGGCAGTTTGCCTGAGCGCAGGGGATTCCTAGCTGATGAGTTTGTTCATAACCACAGTTTGGACATTTGCATTCTCCTCCGGGTCCGGCAATCCCACTTCCTTTTCCACCGCGGAATCCTCTTTGTCCTCGGCCTTGGTTCTGTCCCCCGACCATTCCTCCATTCTGTCCTCTATTTTGTCCTCCTATTGGTCCTTGTCCCATAGGTCCTGTTCCATCTTTTCCTGGCATTGTATAATTTCCTCCTTCTACTCGTATTGATTTTCCATTTACTAGTGCATCTGCAATTTTCTGTAATGTTCTTTGGAGCGTCCTTTGAAAGGTGGACTGGTGTATTTGCATCGTCTGAGCTGCATTTTCTTGTTTCATTTTTTCAAGAGTGCTCAGCCTGAGGGTTTCCAGTTCATCAATGGTTATGTTGACCTCTTCCAGATCTTTCAGGCAAACGCCTGAGGGTTTGAAATGCCTTACATCGTGGTCAAAATTAACCATTCTTCTTTTTCTTGGCCGTCCCACATTATGCATTATAATGCATAATGCAGATAAACTTAACGTTCATCTTCAAAATATGTGTAATGAAAATATTGGATATTTCCAGTTCAATTCGTTTTTGTTATTTAGTGCTAACAAGAAGAGAAATCGAATGGCAAAAAATATCAGCTAGCATCAATTATCAAAAAATTATCTACTGGGATCTTTTCAGGTGAGCATGTAGTTCAGCAAAGACCCAGTCTATCCATGCCTGCTCTTCTTTCCTGAGAAAAGCAGGCATCTTCGCACCATCTATCTGAATTCATTCGTTCAGTGCTGTTCTGTATTCGGTTGCCAATCTAACATACTCGGCTGCATTTTCAGCTATCATCTGTATGTCTTCAGCATTTGCTTCCCTTCTGATCTTCCCGGGAACTCCGGTGACAACACTGTTAGGTGGGATTATCTTTCCAGGTGGGATAAGGGCGTTGGCACCGATGATACAATTCTCTCCGACCTCTGCACCATCAAGAACAGTTGAGTTCATTCCCACTAAGACATTGTTACCTATCGTGCAACCATGGAGAATGGCTCCATGACCGATGCTAACATTGTCTCCGATCCTTACTTTAAAGGGAGGGTCGGTGTGTATAACACAATTGTCCTGAATGCTGCTTTTTTTACCGACAATGATCTCATCCTTGTCTCCTCTGATGGTTGCATTGAACCAGACACTTGAGTCTTCTCCAATTTTTACATCACCTATGATATCTGCGGACCCTGCAACAAATGAGTTTTCAGATATCGAAGGTTCCTTGTTTTTGAATTTTAATATCATTATATCCCCGCAATGATCTTGTTCAGCTTAATCATTGAGCTTTTTCAGAAGCCATGCCATATTCTTACCGAGGGTTTGCATGGTCTGTATCCCTTCCATATCACCCTCAACATCTACCGGTAAAAAGCCGAGTCCAATATTCCAGTAGCTTGAACCTGGAATTATCATCTGGGATATTGTGAATAAATGATTGATCGAGTCAAAGGCATGAATTGCACCTCCCCGTCTGGCAGCGACAACAGCAGCACCTATCTTGCGTTTGAAGAGATCATCGTTCGCTTTCGCCACAAATCCTGCTCTTTCTATAAGGGCTTTAGTTTCTGCATTAATATCTGCAAAATATGTGGGGCTTGCAATGATTATCCCATCTGCCTCTTTCATTTTTTTAATGCAATCATTTACGATGTCACTTTTTATGACGCATTGCTCGTCTTTGTTCTCAAAACATTTCATGCAGGCGGTACATCCACTCAATGTATTGCTACCTATCTGTATGATCTCAGTTTCAATACCTTCGTCTTCAAGTTCAGTAAGGACATGTTTGAGTAAAAGTGATGTATTTCCTTCTTTTCTTGGACTTCCATTAAATGCAACAACTTTCATGATCGATCTCCTGAAAACTTAATTCCTTGCGAGTGAGTAATCTGCGAGAACTTTGAGATACACGTCATCAACTTCCATTAATACTGTTTCGAACATGGCGATATGTACCATTTCCTCTCTGGCCACTTCCAGAAGCACTGCCTTCAGGTTTTCATCCTTTGTAAGGGAGGCCATTTGTTCATAGAAATTAACAGCATCTAGCTCGGCTATCATGCCAATTCTGATAAGTTCCTTGTCGAGATCTTCCTTACTTAGATTTTCGGGTATGATCGGCATTTCTGACATCATTTGCTTTTCCCCCTTTACTTTGTCATCTCATCAACTTCAAGCTTGCCTTTTTCCATTTCCTGTACCTGTTGTTCATCTTCTCTTAACAGGAGTGTCTGGAATTCCCCGACATGCGTCTTCTCTTCCTTTGCGATGTCCAGAAGTACTTCTTTCACTTCTTTGTTATCTGTCAGCGCAGCCATCTGCTCATAAAGATTTATCGCATCCAGTTCAGCTATTATGGCTGCACGAAGGATCTCTTTGTTGATGTCTTCAGGTTTGACCTTTGATATGTCTATAGGTATTTTCGATAGCATTGGCTTACATCTCCATTTATTTTTAGCTGTGGGGATATGTAAGATATGGTCTATGTCAATAAGATGATCTAAACTCCCCAATAACATTCATCTTTTACATTATTTATATGTTAAGGAACGATGGCACAACCCAAAAGACCTATACCTGTTAAAAAAAGAATTACTGTTTATGGATGATCGATTAAAATCTGAAAACCCTGATGAACCTTACCTTGAAGTGATCCCGGGGTGGAATGATGGGCTTGAAACGGCATTCTCTGCTTACAAGGGTCCATACATAGCTGGAAGAGTTGCAGCTCAACATAAGACGGTCTGCGATATTCTCATTCTGGGTGCTATGGTACAGGCAGCGATCTCAGGTGCAATGCGCAGGGTTGGCAAGCAGCCGGTTGTCGGAGATTTTGTTGTTCTGCTGGACCAGGCTGAGATCAACTCATACACTATAGTGGATATCCTGCCCCGGAAGACCTGTCTTGCAAGAGGCTCTACTGGAGATAGCAGTGATGAACAGGTGATAGCTGCAAATATCGATACTATTTTCATTGTTACAGCAGTTGGAAATGACCTTAATTTGCGAAGACTTGAAAGGTATCTGACTATCGTTTACTCATCCGGTGCAAACCCTGTTATTCTTATTAATAAGATCGATCTTGTTGATGATCCGGCACAACTGATACGAGAAACGCAGGAAATTGCAGGTGATGTCCCGGTCATTGCTATAAGTGCTCTTTCAAAGGACGGGCTGGACAAGCTGATTCCTTATATAGACCCTGCTGAAACGGTGGCGCTCATCGGTTCATCCGGGGTTGGCAAATCCACACTTATCAACGCTTTTTTTGGTGAGGTTATACAGAAGACCCTTGGTGTTCGGGAAGATGATGATAAAGGCAAACATACTACCACAGTAAGACAGCTGTTCCTTCTTCCAAACGGCGGGATCTTCATTGACAATCCCGGCATTCGTGAGATCCAACTGGGAGACAGCTCTGACGGAATTGACAGGACATTCTCGGATATCACTGATCTGGCCCAGGGGTGCAGGTTCAAGGACTGTACACATCATGATGAACCTCATTGCGCTGTCCAAAGAGCGGTGCATCAAGGGCTTATCCCACAGGAGCGTCTTGACAGTTACCACAAATTGACCGCTGAACTTACCTTCCAGTCAGAGAAAGCTGAGCTTGGCCTGAAAGGAATTGAGAAGATAAAGTATAAGGGAATGTCACAAGGTGCGAGAAAATATCGGGAGTTTACCGGGAAGCCGTGAGTATCGATGATCCTTTCATCAAATACTCCGATCTGCCATACAGTTACGATTGTCCAATTGGATAATTAATAGTATATTCAGGATTTTCTATTCCCGAATATTGCAGAACCAACGCGTACCATTGTAGCTCCTTCCTCGATGGCAACCCTGTAATCATTGGACATTCCCATTGATAGTTCCTGGATATCGATGTTATCCTGATCTACCTGCTTCAGCTCATCAAAAAGTGCTTTCATCTTCTTGAAATATGAACGTGTTTGCTCAGGGGACACAAAAGGAGGTATGCACATTAGTCCTTTCACCTGAACATTCCTGAGGGAATGGATCTGCGTTATCACCTTTCCGATCTCATCCGAACCAAAGCCAAATTTCTGTGGCTCGTTGCCTATGTTGACCTGAAGGAATACCTTCTGTACCTTTTCAATGGCTTCGGCTTTTCTATCAATATCCTGTATCAATTTCAGGGAGTCAACTGACTGGATCACATCAAAGAGCTGAACGGCTTTTTTAACCTTGTTCGTCTGTAGATTTCCTATGAGGTGCCTTTCACAGGGAAGGATCTCAGCACATTTATCCTCGAATTCCTGAACTCTATTCTCCCCTATGATGGTTGCTCCGGCTCTGATGGATTCGTTTATCCTCTCAGGGTCGATAGTCTTGGTGACGCAGACAAGCGTTGTTCTTCCAATTTCGTTAAAGATCCTTTTTATATTTTCATCGACTGTCATTCATATTCCCAATACGATTTTATTAAAAATATAATTTATTTAAATGATTACAATTGTGGTCTATATGAATCAAATGCAATGAGTTTCATATAAAACGTTCGTTTGTTTCAGCAGATTACTGTCGTTCTTTTTTTGCAAAAATTAGAAATAGGCTTTCTACAAAGCCAAATTCAGAAGTATATTTCTACAGATACATAACCAATATACTAAATACTAATCTTGTTTAATATTTATGGGGGTTATAAAGAATGTTATTTATGATCAGTCTTGAGCATACGCCTGAACAGTGTTTTGCAAGAGACGAATACAAGGCAGAAATGAAGCAATGGGCTGAGGAAATGAAAAGCTCAGCAGAGAAACTGGGTGTAAAAATAAATGGAGCATATGTTTGCCCTAACGAGCATATTTTCTATTTCATCCTCGAATCAGACAGTTTGATGGCAATTTCGGAATTCTTAAAACCGCCGATGTTAACGCATCACACCGCAAAGATCACTCCTATACTGACAATAGAAGAGACCGTCAAAGGGTCCACATTGCTAAAAAGCTAAATCGTTTCGTAGACTATAGGGGGATCTCGAAGAAACTCAGAATTTAAGCGATTGCATTAGATCACATATAGTGATCGTTTGAAACCATGGGTTTATCGAAGTCCTTTACAGTAACTTCTCTTCTTTTTTATGCTCCTCATAATTTCGACCACTTTCACTCTCAGAGTTGGAGCAAGTGATCAAGGTAAATATGGAAAAAGAAGGAACCTTAATTAAACGACAAGTTCGTTAAGGTTCACATTTCCATTGGTGGTTTTTATGTATATCTTATTTCCACCATTTCCTAATATCGCTTCCATGTGAGTTTTTTCTATTCCCGTTAAAACCAATGCTATGTCGTTCACTGAAATATCACCATTAGTTGTTTTCGCCTCTATATCAGCATTGAGTGACGGATCTATAGAAAGAGTAATACCACCATTGGTACATTTTATATCTACATCATCTTTAAAGTCAAATATCTGTGCATCGATCTTTCCGTTTGTTGTCTCCAAGTCATCGATTCCTGTTGTTCCTCGGATATCTATTCCACCGTTGGTTGTACTCGCTTTTACATATCCATCAACATTCCTTATCACTATGTCTCCATTGGTACCTGCTGCTGTAGTATCCCCTTTTGTGTCTAAAATTTGTATATTTCCATTGGTTGTTTTCACAAGATCAACGGGAACATTATTTGGAACGTTTATATCCATATCAACAGAAACCCTGGCATCCTCAAAAGCGTTCAATGTTGTTTCGATCTTTATCTCATTATCGCTTTCAGTAACAATAATCTCAACTTTATCAAGCTCGTCCTTTCCATATCGGGTCCTTTTTGTAGCTTCCAATATGACCGTATCGCCTTCCCAGCTATTAATTTTGACCTGACCATTTACATTGATAACCATCAAAACAGTATCATTACCTGCTTCATACTCGCCATTGAAATCTTCGATCTCTTCGGACCCGTATTCGGGGCCATACCCTGTACACCCGGAAAAAGCAGTAACGAGAAATACTGCCAACATCAAAAATGCAATATGATATATTTTCATCATCGATTTCCCCCATATTAAAAATAAAAGGTATTCGCATAAAAGACTGTTTATCCTATTGATCAGAACAAAGTTCTGGGGTGTTGTACCCATTTAGAATTAATGTTTCCTATGCGTAACTTGCTTGGTATTGTGTGAGGTTCTGTATGTTATTTTGCAAGACCTGTCTATGTGGGTAAAAGAGATGATACTAATCTTCTGTGGAAGAAGATCATTGATATGTCTTATGTTGAATGGAAAAATGGGCTTTTCTAAAGTTATTTTCCATTACATAATTGTCTAATTAAACAGTTTCATTTTGCCAAAGGCTATAAATAAAACATCTGTATTATTAGCTTTTAATATTTATTAAAAACACTAAAAGGTAATATGCATGGAATGGATATACTTATTAATTGCAGGAATATTTGAAACTGGATGGGCAGTTGGACTGAAATATAGTGATGGTTTAACCAAGTTTTATCCAGTAGTGTTTACAGTAATTACTTTAATTTTAAGCATGTATTTATTGGAAAGAACTTTGAGAACGTTGCCTGTTGGGACCGCCTATGCAGTTTGGACAGGTATTGGGATCATTGGGACAACAGTATTGGGAGTAGTCCTTTTCAACGAATCAATGAATTTATCAAGGATATTTTTCATTGGACTGATTGCTGTTGGGATCGGTGGTTTAAAATTGGTATCAGCTTGATCATGCATTACACCAATATTTTATTAGAAAACATTCAGATTCGTGGATGAGTAAAATGAATGATATTGAAAAAAAGATAATTGACATTGGTCATGAGATCTTTAAGGGCTACGGAGTTGATAATTCCACTGCACAAATCCTATCGATACTTAACTTTGAATCCGATGCAATAAGTATGGAGGAACTGGCAGAGAGGACAGGGTATAGTCTTGCTTCTATAAGCCTTAAGATCAAAAACATTGAGAATTTTTGGAGTATAAAAAGGTTGCATAAGCCCGGATCCCGCAAGACATATCTGCATATGGAAAAAAATCTGTTAGATGCTTTTGCTATCCAGATCAGGAACAGCTTTGAAACCGAATTAGACATTGCAAAAACGAAAATTGATCCTCTTATAGAAGAATACAGAGGCAATGCCACTACCCAAGAACAAAAGATTAAACTACATACTTATGAAAATTATCTCTCAGAGATCAATAAGTTCGAAGAATTAATTCAAAATATATACGATCAGATCGATCATTTAAAAAAGAATCAAGGTTAAGCTGTTGTATCCTCCCTTCCGAGTGAGCTTTTTACACTTTGGACAGGGCAAAGTTTCAAATATTTGCCCTACTCAGATTGGCCAATATTTCGTTTTTCATGTAGTACCCCCTCTATTGAACATAGTTATTATAGCCACACTTCCAATCTTTCTCTCAATGCTCATGTAGGGAAGAGATTGGAGAGTTTTTTAATTTCGTAATCTTTTTAGACCTTAATTGATCATGGCCAGTGGTAATAGACTGAATTGATCATTTCACAGTCCACAGTTGAACCTGCTTTTGATAAATAAAGGAACGTTTGTTTCGTTCATTATTTTTATGAAGATGGTTAAATGATCGAAGAGGGTTGCGATGCTGCTTATCGGAAACGATAACGTGAGCCAAATTATACCTGTGGCAATAAAATGCGATTCCAATGATTGCAACACTCTTAAATAAATGTCAATGCATATCTAATATTAGCAGGGGGAGTGCTAATGAACCAAAGGTTCCAATTTATCCAAAATTTCCGCAATACATCTGGGAAAAAACTATACACAAATTATATCGTAAGTATCGTTCTTGTAATGGTCTCAGCTTTTTTTATCCTGACGACAAATGTTGCTTTTGCAATCGAAGAACCAGTATCTGAATTTGAAAGCTGTGAACCTTGCCATTCAGATATTACTGCTAATTTTTCATCATCTCTTCATTACACAGGCAGCAGCATGAAAGGAGAATATGAGAAAGGGGCAGCAGGTGAGTTTGGAATTGATATGCATGTTTTCTATGAGGAAAGGGGGTGCTCTGCATGTCATGCAACTTCCTGCACATCATGTCATACAGGTGAGGGAGGGCACGGAAGCGATCTAACTCTGGAAACATGTGATCAATGCCACTTTAAAAAGCAGACATCATATTTCCAAGGAGAGCTTCCAGCACATAAGGGTGTAGCTCCAAATGCAGATCTCCACTATGAAAAAGGACTTGACTGCACAGACTGCCATACAGCAGAAGAGATACATGGTGATGGAGTTACTTACGAATCCCAGATGGAAGCTGTAAAAGTTACCTGCGCTGATTGTCATAGTGATCCGGAAAAGTCGGTAAAGGGTATGGATGTTACACAGTATTCTCAGGATATTCCTGCACATAGCATACATGATGGGAAACTTGATTGTTCAGCCTGTCATTCCGGCTGGGCTATCACTTGTGAGAACTGCCATCTTGAAACAGGTCAACTGGATAAAATTGATGTGGATAGGTTCTACCTTGCTAGGTCTGTAGATGGCACTATCAAACCTTTCATCAATATGACCACCTCTTACAACAATTCCACACATACGGCTTTTGCTGAATGGGTGCCTCACACAACTACCACGGAAGCAAAGGATTGTGTATTCTGCCACGAGAATACTGAAATATTCTGTGAAGGTTGTGAAGGTGTGATACTTGGTGCTGGTGGTTCGTTCCTCTCACAGGAAACAATTGACAGGATAGCTGAAGCCCCGCTTGAAGTTGAAACTGAGGGTGAGGACACACCGGGATTCGTGACCTTTATGGCGATAGCAGGAATAATAGCAGTCTATTTCGTTATGAGACGTATCTGAAACAACTGATTCTGTAAAAAGGTCAGAATAAGCTATAAAAGTAATATTTGAAAAGATATTTACATAGAAAGATTTGAAATTAAAGTTAGGTGATATGTATGGAAATTATAAAAGAGCCAGAGATAACAGAAATAGAAGAAAGAAATGTAGCATATGTTTCCTTTGTTGGTAACTATATTGGAAATGCCAAGGTCTTTGAAGAATTATTTGGTAAACTTTGTGGCTGGGCAGGTCCGAAACAATTGTTTGGACCGGATACTCTTTTCATGTCTGCATATTATGATGATCCAGGTGTTACCCCTCCGGAAGAACTTAAGCTGGATGTGTGCATGACCATTGATGATGATGTTGAAGTGGATGGAGACATTAAAAAGCAAAAGCTTCCCGGAGGAAAGTATGTAGTAATGCGTGCAGAACTGACAGGAACGGAAGAATATGGTCCTGCATGGGAAAAGATCGTTGAATGGCTGATACAAAACAACCTTGAAATTGACATATCCCGGGCAAGTTATGAGATATATTTAAACTCCCCTGAAGAACATCCAGAAAAGCATCATATTCTTGATATATGCATTCCAGTCGTGTGAATAAGATATAGGGGGCATTTCTGAAGTATAAATGCTCTCTTTACAAAAGTAATCTGGGGATTTGAAGGGTGTGGTTGGTTTTCTCTAAGGTACGTTGTATTACATGAAGCAGAATGCCAAGAGTGATAAGCCGTTTAGCCTGAATGCTCATGTGAGGGAGAGGTTGGAAAGATGGGGAAAACAGGGCTTCTGTTAATTTTAATTTAAGAGCCTGTATTCTACACACTAAAGGGTGAGTGAATTAATAAGCAATAAAAAACTTTTTTTTAAAAGGGAGTGCTACCATGAAAAAAAAATTTAGGTTGCTGTGGGTTGAATTGTGAGGAATGTCCAGTATTCATTGCTATAGCTAATAATGATGACAAGCTGAGACAAAAAACTGCGGAAGAATGGTCGAAACTTTATGCTGAATATCTTGGAAAGGATTTGACTTTAAAAGATATGAATTGTAAAGGTTGCTGGTCAGAAAGCAGTGTTTTTATAGGATGTTCAAACTGTCCTATAAGGAAATGCTGTAAGGGAAGGGGCTTCAGCACATGTGCGAGTTGTGACGAATATGAAACCTGCAATATGTTAAAAGGCTTCTTTTCAGTCCCAAATCATCAAAATGCGGAAAGCAATTTGGATAAGATCAGAGGAAATAAATGAAAGAAAAATTAGAGACAATATACTCTAAAAATCGTGAAGATTGGCGGTCATGGTTACAAAAAAACCATCTTACTGAAAAAGGTGTCTGGCTGATCTATTATAAGAAGCACACGAAAAATATATCAATTACTTATAGCGATGCTGTTGAGGAGGCTATTTGTTTTGGCTGGATTGATAGTCAGAAAAAGAAAATTGATGATGATAGATATATGCAGCATTATAGTCCTCGAACATCCAAAAGCCATTGGTCTGTAATCAATATTGAAAGAGCAAAAAAAATGATTAAGCAAGGGCTTATGACAGAAAAGGGTCTTAGGATATTTCAGAATGGATTCAAGAATAATGAAATTGTTCCATCCAGTAAAAATTTTTCTGTTCCAGATGATCTTAAATCAGCTTTGGCAAAGAATAAGAAAGCACTAAATAACTTCGAAAACCTTGCTCCTTCAGCAAAATTATCCTATGTTTATTGGGTGGATATTGCTAAGAAAGATGATACTCGGCAGAGAAGGATTAAAAAAACTGTAGAATTAATAGCACAGAATAAAAAATATGGAGTAAAATAAATTTTTTATTTATGAAATCTCTTTTTCTTGTCACACTATTAATAACAATTTATTTTGTAAAAGTACTTCAATCCAACTTAAATGTTATATTTAGGGAGTTCCGTTTTTTGCTGTTACCTATATCCCCACACTATTGTTAGAGGGGAAAATCCGAACTCCGTAACACTCAAAATTTATAAAAAGTATCCTCATTCAATCTTTAACAATATTCATCAAAAAGAGTTTTGGTGCGAGAGAAGGGATTCGAACCCTCGAACTCCTACGAGACTAGGCTCTGAATATAGCCCATATTATGAAGCAAGACTTATTAACTATGTAAACAATTATTAATTATGAAAGTAAATCAACCCATATTCGAAGAACCGAATAAAACAATACTTGAAAATTATGTATTGTCTGCCAGACTAAAAAGTAAAAAAGAATCCACTATAACCGGTGAAATGTGGCAGATGGTATCATTTTTAAGGTTCATTGATAACAAGGACATGCATACCGTCACAAAGAACGATATAGAAACGTTTTACTTGCATAGGCGTGATACATGCCAACCGTCCACGGTCCATGATAACATAGTGACTTTGAAAGTGTTTTTTAAATGGTTACTTCCTGACAATGATCTATTTGATAATGTGGATCACAAAACACCTAAAAACACACTTCCAGTTGAAGAACTTATTTTAGAATCAGATGTTATGCAATTACTATCCGGATGCAGTAAACAAAGGGATAGAGCGTTAATTTCTTTGTTGTGGGATAGTGCTGCAAGGATCAGCGAAATACTTGATATGAACTTGAAGAATATTGAGTTTAACAAATATGGTGGTACTATCATTGTTTCAGGAAAGACGGGAATGCGAAGAATCCCCTTAATCATGTCAGTTCCTGAACTCAGATTATGGCTTAATCATCATCCTGACAGGGATAACCCTAATGCACCGGTCTTTATAACCGATAGGAAGTATGAGGGCGAATTTAGACGATTGCATAGGCATACTGCAGGTAACATGCTCAAAGGGTTAGCTAAAAAGGTGAATGCAAAGAAAAACATTTATCCTCATGCTTTCAGGCACGGAAGATTAACCGATCTTGCTAAACTTGGAGTGAATGAAATGGAATTAAGAAAATTTGCAGGATGGGAAACCAACTCCGATATGCCGGCTACATATTTGCATTTGTCAGGTGCAGATGTTGAAAGTAAGATATTATCAATACATGGAATCATCACAGAGAAAGATCCTAAACCACAATTAGAGATGATGCCGAAAGAATGCCCTACTTGCAAGGTCAAGAATGCTTTTGATGCTAAGTTTTGTGTGCAGTGTGGTCAAGTATTGGATGCAAAGGCAGCTATTGAAATGCAGGAAGCATCAGAGAAAACCGAACAAATGGCAAAAACAGCAATGTCACCGGAAAACATGCAAGCAATGTTAAAGGAAATGATGCGAACAATGATTAAAGAAGAATTGCACACCGAATAAAATTATTTCAGGTAGGTAGTTGTGATTATTCACAACTCTTTTTGATAACCTACAACTTCCGGCAAAAATCTCCCCGTAAATGTTGATACGGCTGATGATAGATTCAATAAAGTTAGTTTCTCAGTTAAAGGCGGTGGAAACAGTAAAAAGAAGCCACTAAATACAGCTTTATCTATAAAATTTTCAAAACCACACCCTTTTTTTTGTTTGATATTATCATATGGGTGTGGCTCATATTCAAGTTTGCAATATTCCATGGTTTGTTTTAGAGGTGGGTATTCTAACAAAATATCGTATACGTTGGGGTTTACATCTTTTAAGAACGAATTCACAACGTTGTTAGAAACACGGCACTTAGATACTACTTCTTCTATATCGTTGATATATAGATCATTAAATAATCCGGAATACTTTAAGAATTGTGAATAGAGGAGTATCGATGTTAATGCAAATTCCATATATCCAAATGCACCACCACGCATTGCTAATTTTCCATCTTCCCTTACAACACTACCCCTATGGACGCCATAACAATTTTCAAAAAAATACCTACTATAAAAGATATCTCTGAAATAATCGGAATCTAACACCATCTTAAGATATGCCAAATCATTTTTTGTTAATCCATTGTCTACAACATTTGAAGAATAGCGATTATCACTTTTTGTTTTTAAGTGATTTAAGAATACATCAACTTGTGCGATTAATGGAACTTTACTAATCCCCTCACCGTATTTTAGAGCACCTTCTCTTACCAATATGTCCCGTGCACTTTTGACTGGCGATGAGTTTATATTTTTTTTGTTATAGATTAACTCAATGGCATCCGTTTGTGTTTTTGGTTGCATTGTTGCAATATATAGCAAAGATTCAACCGTATTTGATTGTAAACGTTCTTCTAATGTTTTCTTTGTCATAAAAATACCTACATACATTTTTTTAAAAATATGTGTTTGTATACATCTACAAATTAACTTCAAAATACATATAGATTATGCCATGTAATTTATCATTGCAAAACAAAAATACATTTAGATACAAAAATGTATGCAATGTTTTTTTTGTAAGTCACATGAGATGATAAAATGCTAACAAGAAAAGTACAAAAGAGTAGAGAGACGTATTTTGTGGGTATACCAGCACAAGCATGTCGATTATTAGGAATTGAAAAAGGGACAGTAATAGAAATGGAAATGAGAAACGATAAGATAATTTTAACCCCTGTACTTGATGCCGGTCAAGCAAATACAAGAACAGGGGCAGAGCCAACACACTATGGAGTGTGCCAGAATGAATAATGCAACACCCAGCATTAAAGAACTATCGCCTGATATAGTTGAACATCTCCCAAAGCTCTATCAAGACTTTTTTAAAATCGAACAGGAAGCACGCAGGCGAGTAAATGCAATCCTTGCAGATATAGAAGCAGGGAATACAACGGTTGAGCAAGTGAAAGCAGATTGGGGGATCGAAGCATGAATATACCCGAACCTTACGAAGAATGTACTTGCTTCAATCAGTGCAGAGAAACAGCCCAAGCTAAGGGGTTGAAGTCATGTTAAAAGTGAATGGGGTTGCCGATCAGGACAACCACAAAGAAAATATTGCTACTCCACATGAGAAACACGCAGTATCGTTTATATACTTAACGGATTTTGAAGAAATCGAAGTAGTTGAAGTTGATATTAGCACCTTCTATACACCATTCAAAATAGGTGGGATGAATTTTAATGCAAAGGTGATCGCATGAACACCTTAGCGGAAGCTGCATTAAAATATCGTGATGCAGGGATCATAACACATCCATTAAGCAAACCAACAAGCATTAAGACAAGTCCGGGCAAAAATCCTATTAAAAAGGGATGGTCAAAGATAACAGATCCACAATCCGACAAAGAAATTGAACTATACTATGAAAAAAAGGGGCTTAATATTGGTGCAGTATGTGGCAAGGCTTCTGATTTAATGGTAATTGACGTTGATTGGTACATAAAGGGAATGTGGGAAAACATACTGTTAGGCGTTGATACTTCTGGATGGATCAAACAAAAGCGTACAAATGGCCGATGGCATTGGTTATTCAAATATGATAAATCATTCAAATTAACACATGCTAAAGCGTTAGGGATGGATTGGTTAGGGGAAGCAGGCAATGTTGTTATGTCACCTTCAACCCATGCCAGTGGGGATATTTACATGCTTACGGGTGACATTGCAAAAAGACCAGAGATGCCAAGTGTAGTGATTCGTAGATTGAATGAAACAAAAGATACATACAAGGCATTACAAATGTCTTTGAATAGGTGCAGGCCAACATTTTCAACATTATGGAAGATGATATTTGATGAGGATACATTAGACAAGGATGAGGACAAACAGAACATCCCAAACCCACTGTACCACGATCTAAGCGTATTCCGGAATAGTGATGGAAGACAAAGGTCATTGTATTTATTCGCAGAGCTTAAAGCAAATGGGGCAACAACGGAAGAATTGGTACTTGCATGTATGATGATGTTTGGTAACTCGTATGATGAAAAGCAATCAATGTATGAAATAAGCCATGTAAATCAAAAAGCAACCGCAAAAACCGAATCGATCAAAGCAGATGTAGTATTATCACAATTCTATGTAACAGGTGAAAAAGCAACAGGAAGACCAATTGCAAAATCGAAGGACAAAGGCAACAGCAAAGGGGAAGATAAAAAGATAATAACAGCACCAAAATGTGCAAGGGAAATATTGAGGACACACCCTACAATTGTAATGGAAGATTCATTAGAATTTTACCTATATCAAAATGGTGTCTATAATAATATCAAAACAAGAAAAAACGCATTGGACTTGAAGGAGATCATAAGAGAGACGTTTATAAAAATGCAGGATGATGTGGAAGATCCTAAGGACTTGAAGGAAGCAGATGCAGGGTATGTATCATCAGTATTATCATACATCGAGGATTGCTCACACATCAGCAGGGAAGACGTAAATAAGAATCCATGTGAAATAGTTGTAAGGAATGGGATATTAAACGTATGCACGGGTGTACTTGAACCACATACACCAAGTAAGATAATAACCGTTTTCGTTGATGTTAAGTATGATCCAAAAGCAACATGCCATAACTTTGATGGATTCTTAAATTCATTGTTTTTGCCAGATGGTGGGCGTTCGATACAAGATCAGGTATATTTTGTATTTGAATGGATTGGTTACTCTCTTTATATGGAATATCCATTAGAAAAGGCGTTAATGCTCATCGGTGAAGGTGGTAATGGAAAAGGTACACTTATACACATTATGACAGAGTTTTTAGGTGGGAAGAACACATCACAAATGAGCCTTGAACAAATATCCGACCAAGAGAAACACCCATTCAGAATCGCAGGTTTGTATGGGAAGTTAGGAAATATATGCGGAGATATGGGAAACAACAGCATAAACAACACAGAAGGATTTAAAAAGGGATGTGGAAGAGATAGAATAGATTGTGATGTGAAGTATGGTGCTCCATTCAGTTTTATAAATCATGCAAAAATGGCATTTGCAATTAATGAAATGCCGAAATCAAAAGACCTAAGTGTTGGATTCTTTGATAGATGGATTTTCTTAATGTTCCCTAATAGATTCAGGGGATCAAGTGAAAGAGATGTACACATTGCAGACAAATGTCTAAATGATGCTGAAAAATCAGGAATACTCAATAAAGCAATCAAAGGGTTACAGACTGTATTAAAAAATTCCGCATTCTCTACAGAGAACACCAACGAGGACATAAGGACAAAGTGGGAAGAATTAGCAGATCCTATAACAATGTTCATAGAGGAACATATCGCACAGCGTGAATACGAATTTATAGGGAAAGACGCAGTGTATGCAGAATATATAATATTTTGTAAGGATCGAGGTATTACATTGATGCATGCAAACTCATTTAAAAAGAAGTTTATGCCAGCATGCAAAACAGTTGGTATAAAAACGTCAACATCGAAAAGAACACTATCACCATCCGATACAACGAAATACCAAGTTTATGCAAATATTGCTTTTGCATAATACTATCTTTTTTATTCAGAATACCGTTTTTTTTCTTCTTTTTTGATTGGGAAATATTGGCAATTTAGACTTTGGTTGTTTTTTACGTTCCAACTTCGGCACGCTGAAATTCCAACTTCGTTTTTGATGTTGGAACCGAGTGTGCTGTGTGCGTTTTTTAGTGATGTATTCCAACTTAATTCTCTATTGTTTACTTCAAAGAAAAAAAGACTTTATAATACTGTATAATCACCATAAAAAAGAGATAAAAATAGATAAAAAAGAAGTAGAGAGTAAACAATGCAATGAAGTTGGAATCAATCACATAAAAACATACATCCGATTGCGTTTATGTGAGATTTTTAAGTTGGAATCGAAGTTGGAATAGTTGGAATAGTTGGAATAGTTGGAATAGTTGGGATTTCAGTGTTTTATTATGATCTTCATAGTGAAATTGTATCTATTTTTTTCATTTTCAACATTATATTGCCATTTTCATGCAAAATGCATACATTACTATTAATTTCAAATTAAATCTTCGTGACGGGTTTTAAAATCGCCTTTTTGTTTATTGGTCCAGGTTGTGCTAGTTGGACCGCAAGAATGTCACCCTTGAGTAGATGTGTTTCACATGCATAACCGAATATGTTATAATAACCCTTAGTAATAATAATTACATTGGATTATAACCTTTAGTTATTTATTGTATCGTAACCTCTTTTAAAAAGAGTGGTGATGAAAATATGGCAGATGGATTTAATCAGCTAATCGGAGCATCAATTGGGGCCCTATGATAGGATCAGAAGTAGATGCTGCAACCGGAGATCTTGCAGCCGACAGTCAGTGGAACTCTACAACAAATACTGACATCGCAACCGGTGCTGACCTTTGGGGCAGCGTTGGTGGAATGATCTCGCTTGCAGCCGTTATTAGTATTGTTGGAATTGTTTTGAGTTCTATTATGTACTTCAAGAAAGAATAAACTCGGAAAATGTAGGGGAGTAATCCCTTACTTCCAACTCCTAATTATATCCCCTATCGTGGCAGGGATCATTAATCACCTATTCCTTGTTTGCTTGCTTTGCCAGATCCCTGTCACATATCACATCTACATTTTCTTAATTTCTAATAACTTCAATCAAAAAAGGATTACAAACTAAAAAACGGCATAATTACATGCATGGTACAAGTCAATTGCGTAATAAAAGCGTCGCTATGTGCTTTATTTTGGCTCGTATAACGCTGTGTGTGACCGATTACAATTACCACATCATAACACAGGTGGATAGAACATGGTAAAAAGAACGGTTAAAAGAACGACACATAAGACCACAAAGAAAGCCACACGGAAGGCAACAACACGATATGTAGTAACTGCAAGCATCACAATGCGAAGCGGTAAGCTATCAAAGACAACAGCAGATAAGCTAAAACGTGACACAAAGAGGAAAGCACCAAAGGCAAATGTAACAATTCGTAAGATATAAAATTTATTTAGAAGGATGGGGAATCAAAGCAATGTGATAAATCCCATTCTTTTTTTATTCAATATACAAAAATAATATTAAAACGAGTTTTGAGTCCAATATATATTAACTGATTTAATGGTTCCTGGACTTTCAAAGAACCCTCTCATATTTTTGTTCCTATTTTCGTAGAATGTATATGTTGGATCCTTTGTATAATATGCAGAAATAAGACCATATTCTTCCCCAACTTCAATATATCCTATTTTATCGTAACTGTCCAATTCTCCAATTGGTTGCGTTGGACCAGTACAATCAACATATACTAATCCTTTATCTGTAGTTTCAAAGGCATTTAATGCATGTCCATTTACATCATCATAGAAATCAATTGATACGAAAGCAGATTGTATTCCTGCTTTTTCTGCATTGTTGTGTAGTCTTTCTGCAAAATCTCCACAAATAAAACTACCATCATTATACACAATTTGATCAGTATCATCTGATTTTATAAAAGTAATTAACTCATCCCATGTTACGTCATGAGCAAATTCATTATCAACTAATACGATTGGTTCACCGGATGCCTTAATAAATTGTATTGATGGAACATCTATGGATTCATAAGAATCCCATAATGAAAAATCACCTATATTTGTAAATACGATGTAAGAACCACTCATAAGGACAACAAAGATCAGCATTGCGGCCAATAGTCTTTTAGTAGAATACCATGTTTTTTCTTTCTGATTATTTAATTTATTTTCATCACTATTATGCTTGTATTTGCCTTTTGTTTTTTTGTTTTTATTTTCAGAATTATCATTATTATGTGCAATCTTAACCTCGTTTTCTGTCAAGATTTCATTGACCATTTTCTTCTTTTTTTCAAAATTCGTATTTATCGTTTTACTATGAAGTTTTGGTTCTTCTGAAACATTGCTTTTCGTAGTATTTGTTTTCTTGACTGAATTGTTTACTTTCGATTGTTTTTTATTTTTATGAGAAGCAATTGTCTTTTCGTTTTCTGTCAAGATTGAATTAACCATTTTCTTCTTTTTTTCAAAATCATTAGCTTTCGCTGTTTGATTCTGATATGTAGAATCCTTTGAGACATTGATTAGTATTGTTTCGTTGTTTTTGAGAGTTTCTTTTTCGTTTTCTGTAAGAATGTTATTAACCATTCTATTCATTTTTTTAATATTCTGTGGTAATCCAATACATTCGTGTTGTTCTGGCAATCTGTGTTTTTCACAGTATGAATGTCCACACCTATGACATTTAAAAAGGAATTGGGGGACACCTTCCATGATGTCCATTCTTCCTCCTGTATAGCGACGGTTCTTTGTGCTATCTGGAATTGTGCCGCAATAGAAACATTTTCTTCTATTCTTAGTATCTTCACCATAGGGGCGCAAGTTCCCTTTATCATTACTACTATAATCCCTATCCATTACACCCATGTTCATCACCACTCTTTAAATTTCACGATTGTTTCAATAACCCATACTCAATAATTATAAGACTCCATAACTATGCCATACAAGCAAATGTAACAATCCGTAAGATATAATATGGATTTCGAAGCATGGGGAATCAAAGCAATGTGATAAATTCCCACACTTCTAATATACTCTCGTCTCAAAACTTGTAAAAATACGGTTCAAGCGGAATTATATATTCATCTTCATGTCCACTTATATCTATATTTGGAATAAGTGTTCCGACATCTGTTATTTCAACATCTGGATTTTCTATGAAGGAAAGAACTAACTTTGGATCAGATGTTTTGTCTATTTTTGAAAATGCTAAATCAAGTGTTGTGCTACCACCTGGGAACAAGGTGAAGTATCCATAATATTCAGGATCATCCCAATCTAAGTATTTGTTTGGCACGGATATACTCATAGTAGTTGTTAAAATTCCTTGTTGGTGACTATCGTCGTAAACAATGCCATGTTTTTTAAGGCTAAGCTTAATACTGTCATCACCATTATTTGTTATTTTTATTTTTACATCATCAATATCTTCCGATCCAAACGCTGTTCTGAATGAATCTTCTTTTACACTAATCACTTCAACAGAATATTTTTTATTATTAGGATAATCCATTTGTGGCATGTCTAAATCTGTAATTATTTGCTTAATGTCATTTCCATAAGCAGTGCCTATAAACATTCCTGCAAAAAATATGATTCCTATGATTGCATAACTTTTTATTTGCTTTTTAGTCCTATATTTCACAACACAACACCAAAAAAAGAAGAGTGTAATAGTACTTTATTCTAATGTTTGAAAAGATACCTAGTATTTCTTATTCATACTGGAAGAAAATGGGGTTCTCTAAAGGTACTTTGCATTACATGAAGCAGAATGCTGAGAGTGAGAAGCCGTTTAGCCTGAATGCTCATGTGAGGAATAGGTTGGAGATATGGGTAAAGAGTTGATATATGAGATTCTCTTCATAGTTACAAACTGACTTTGTTATCTTTGAGGCTTCTTAAAATACTATAAATAGTTGCTGAGCTATATAGCATGATATGAATCTTCAGTTTTGGGCTGGTTATCAAGAGGATGAAATTACTGAGAAAACTAAATACTGGGTTGACTTGTGGGAAGAAATAATTGAAGATTTCAGCAAGGAAGCATATGACAAGGACTTGATAAATCCACATCTACTTCTAATGAATCTAATAGACGAAATAAAGTTTAATAAATTAAAAAGGAGTCGCAATAATTTTTATTTTTTAGATGTATTAAATTATTTTTTAGAAAAAGATGTTGTGATTAAAAAATCATTCAATACTGATTTTACATTGATTAGGAAGGATTTAGCTTGTCAATCAAAAAGGCTTGAGTATTTTATAATACTATGTGAGCAAACAATGGAATCTTTCCGAAATGGAAAGTATTTCAATGAATCTTGTGATTGTTTAAAAGAGATAGTTCTGGATACTCAATCGAATGATCAAGACAACGAGCAAATGTATTTGTTGTCATTAAATTTGATAATTGAATTAATTATACTCGGTTATAGTATTGAAAAAATAAAAACTATTCCTGAAAGTATATTTAGTAAATACAAGATTATTAATCGAGATACTGGCAATTTTGTAAATACTAAGTATCCAACCTCTTTGAATACAAATGATTATGTTAAAGAGGATTCATTTGATAAAAATGCTTATAATGAGGATTTGAAAGCTGAAATCGATTCTCTTAGTATTTCTGATCGAATTGACAAGCTTAAATTTTATTTTGATAAAGAATTATCTGATGGTTATGGGATATTTCATATTGAAGGGCTAAAAGGCGATGTAGACATAAATGTGGGAGAAGTAAACTTTTATTCGCCCAAAAATGAAGACAATTTTAAATCTGGAAAAATTTTTGAAAAAACATATGACAATTTTGATGAAATGAAATATGACTTTTATGATGAAAACGACCCTTCATTTGTTAATGCAGCTGTAAAAATCAAGTATAGGGATTTTGAATCTGCAAAAAAGCAAGCATTAGAAAGTATTGAAAAATCATTAGACATTATTAGATTACATATACTTTCAGAAACACCACTTCGTGTAAAAATCAATAAGTTTTATCTTATTGATTGTGATGATCTACGCATGTCTAGCAGTTTTACATCTGACGGCATGAAATTTATGAAGGATAGAAACTCATTTGATTTAAGTAAATCATCCTTAATTAGTGAAACAAATGAAGAATATTTCATATCTTTAAAGAATTTTTTATTTAGCGAGAATATAGCTAAGTCCCATTTTTCTTCAAAATTAATCTATTCTCTACATTGGTACAGAAAAGCTTTTGAAACAAATGTAATAGAAGACAAATTACTTAATTATTGGATTGTGATCGAAAATTTGTTGACTTTTGATTCTAAAAATGAAAACATTGTGTTCAAAGACAAAAACAAAGATAAAGAAGAAAAATTTGTTCTGATTGAAGAACTAGTGCCCTTCATTGAATTATCTTATAGTTTGAAAAATGTTGCCTACGAGACTTATGATTATCTAGATAATCTAAATTTGTGTCATCAGAGTATAAATCCAAAATATGACGTGGAAAATAGTTTAGATATACCTCAGGAATGTCTTATAAAGTGCAAACTTTATCCTCGAAAAGAAAACATAGAAATTGATTTGAGAGATTTTATCCAAAATCTCAATTTGTTAACTCCTCATGTTACAAGAAAGGCAGTTAAAGATAAAATTGAGTTTGCAGCCAATCTTTATGGTGATAATGTATTTATGAAATCAGAAGTAGAAAGAAGGTTAAAACAAATTAAACAAGATTTATTATTAATTTATAGATATCGAAATTTCATTGTACACAATGCCCATTTCGACAATAATATTTTACCATATTATGTAATGAAAGCAGAGAATCTTGCCGGAAACCTTCTTAGAGAGATTTTATACCAATATTCTCAAGACAGCACAAAAACTCATCAACAAATTATACTTCAGAAAAAAGTCAAAATGGAACGAATGGTTGAAAAGCTGAATAACAATTTGCCAGTGGATTTATGGAAATATTGAGATCTACTTTTTGATCTGTTTAGCTCTCATATAACAAAAATATGGGGAGTTCCGTTTTTTGACGTTACCTATTACCCCGACTTTCTATGCGGGGATATAGGTAAGTTGAAAAAACACTACGGGTTATTTTTTTAGAACAATAATTGAATATTATAATGTTTAAGAACAAATTTTAAATGTTAATATTGCCACCCCAAAAATTTAACGGCATAGTTCGAATTATAATTTATTTTTTATTTTCAGCCAAATGTTAGAGAATTCTACAGAGCTTAACTATTCACCATTAAACTATAGTTACAAAACAGAACTTTTATATATTTTTAAAATTCTGTTGATAGTACTTCTTCTTCAGGTGATAATATGAATTTAGTTAAAAAACTATTAGCTATAATGTTAATTTTTGCAGTTTTCACTGCAATTGGTTGTATAGGAAACACAGATGAAACACCAACAACTGAACTATCCGTTTCTAGCCCGGGAACAGTTACAGAAGTGGAATCATCAGATGATGCTGTACAATTTAGACTTGTTCAAGATGAACCAATCGAAGTTATGCGAGATTATACCATTTACAATGAATTTCATGGTCGAATGAAACAGATTCTTGAAGAGAACAAGGGAGAATATGTGAAGATCTACAGTTACAATATGCAATTATCAGGTTACATTATTGAGGTAGAAGAATACTTCGTTGTTTTAGATAATGATCTAATAGGTAAGTGTTATGTTGATATAGATTCAATTAATGCCATAGCAGTGCAGGACTCTGATTTAAATTAATTAAGGTGGATGCAAAGAATGGGTTTATTTGATTTTTTGAAAGGGAAAACAAGTCAGATTACGAAGGACTCTGGCAAAAATTCAACTGATTTACATGGACAATCAATGGAATACTTCCAGAAAGCGCAAAGACTTTATAAAAATAATGAAGATTATTTCCCATCACTCCAAGAAGCTGTACGATTTCAATTGTTGAATCATCAAAAAAATGGTATTGAAAATGGTATTGATAAAGTTAAAATAATTACTGCAGGATCCCAATCATGTAAACTATGTCGTGGATTTGAAGGCATGATAATTACAACTGAAGAAGCGTTGAAAAATATGCCGATTCCACACAAGAACTGTAAACACAATCAAAGTGGCTACGGAGAGGGGTGGTGCAGATGTATGTATGTGGCATACGTAGAAGAGGTGTAATTTAATCTTAAACCTTAGTAATTGAAAAACATAAAAAAAAGGAGATGGGTTTAATTTATTGTTCATCAACATCCTTCCCACATCTCCACCCTCTCCTTTACATGAGTATTCAAACTAAAAGGCTCATCAGCTTTAGCATTCTGTTTCATGTAATGGAGAGTACCCTTAGAAAATCCCATCTTCTTCCATTCAACATAAGACATGTCAATGATCTTCTTCCTCAATAAATCAGAATCAGATCTTTTCCCAACATAAACAGGCTTCGTGAACTCAACAGCTTTCCTCTTCCCAACAAGATGATGGCTAAACTCCCTTGCCTTGAACAACAGGACAGATCCCCAAGAACTATTCTTCTTCCTGTATTCGACTTTGCTATTCATCAAAGAATTAAACTCTTCAGTAACTTTCCTTGCTCCAGTTGGTCTAAGCCTCAATGAAAAGCTCTCAGTCCTCACAAAATCCTTACTATCCATAACTCCCTTTTCAATCAGGTTCAATACAGCAAGATCCACAATAAACCTGAACGGCTCTTGGAGATCATAGGCTAAACTGTTCTTACTTGGATTCATCTCATGAAGGAAACCAACATGGGCATCAAGACCAACTGAATTAATGGCTCTCAAACATTCAGATTCAAGCAAAGCATATCCATAATTTAGCATTACATTGACTTTATCGCCTGCTCCGTTTGCCCTTCTGTAATTGTTTGCCCTTCTGTAATTATCAGTCCGTGCCCTATAATCATATTCATCAGGAATAACTTTTGCATACTCGTTCCAGTACTTCCAAGCAACTCCGCCTTCAATCCCAAGTATCTCCCTGATGGATTTGGCTTTCTCAAGTTTGTCCTTATCAACAGAGAAATCATACTCAATTTCAGGATACCTTTGTTTAAGATAATCAAGGGCAGACTCAGATTTAGAAAATTTACCTTCAATGAACTTCTTGGCAAGCTTTACCCTTGTATCCTGATCTTCATAAGCATGATACTGAGCAAACTTTGTCTTAACATTAGTACTTTCAGAAGGAAGCATTGTTGTTAGAAGCTTACCATTCCAATCTAACATAGTAACCTGTACATTGTGTTTAATCAGCCATCTGATAGCTTCAAAGCTTAAAGATCCACTTCTCCCATACACAACAATACTATCAATATCCATTCTCTTGGGGGAGAACACATACTCTTCAGGTTCTTCAGTGGTTGAAAACCTGCCATCTTTGATATGGAGTTTAGCACCATCAACGTGCATATTAATTCCATGACCGTTTAGAAGTAGGAGTTTCATTAGAAATCACCATCCTCTCACATTATCTTTAAAAGGATCTTCTTTCATGCCAAGATTAATAAGAGATCTAACTCGAATCTCAGCAATGAATTGAGCAGGATCATCTTTACCATCAAGCCTTAATTGTTCTTCAAAATTGTATAGTTCTTCTCGATGTTCTTCTATTATGTTAGCTGTGTACTCTGATTCATAATCATGAACTATATCATGAAGATTTTCTAAAGTCTCAGCATCCTTCTTGAGTCTTTCAATAACAGATGCATCATTGTAATGTCCAAGTAAATAGATGATATGAGTTCTAAGATTTGTATGCCTTGTTAGTGGTTCAGGGAATCTATCTAATAACGATTTGAGTTTATCAATTATCTCAGATTCATTAGCAGGTTCAATATTTTTTTTATCAATGTAAGTATAAAGAATTCTGAGGATATGTTCAATTAAAGTTATATCATCAGTTTTAAGAATAGATACAAGCAGGTCTAATTGCTTTGGACTAAGAACATAATTTTGTCCATAATGTTCAATCTCTTTCAAAGCCATTTTTTGCTGAATAGGATTATTAAATTTAAGTTTATTAATGACAGAATCTAAATGAGATAATATTTCTTCAGTTCGTCTTAATGTAACATAACAAGAACGTTTATCTTCATCTTTTATTCCAAATTGTTGGAGATCTTCAAACTTCAACACAAGTAGAATTCCTTTGCCCTGCATGTCATAGAGTTTTCTTTGAATATTTTCAACGCTATAGCCTCTGGTTTTCTTAAATTTAGTTCTTAATTTTTCAATGAGATCCCGTTTTCTTATAAAAGGGGTAGTTTGTAAGATAGAAATCACATTATACTCAAACTCATTAGTATTTTTATAAGAATTATAGTTATTATTATCTGTATTTATATTCAAATTCATACTCAAACTTATGGTTAAATTTGATACAAATAGGTATTGGTACATATAGTAACTTGAGTAATATGGATTCAATAAAAGATACACAAAGAGTTCTTGCAACTCTCTCTCCTTACCTCAAGGAGAAGCTAGTACAGATGTCAGACAAATTTGGATGCTCTCAGGCAGAAGTTGTCAGGATAGCATTGTTAAAACTTTGGGAGGCTGAGAAATGACTCTCAAGCAATTCTCAAAGGATTATAGGACTTATGGTACTTGGCTTAAAGCTCAGCCAAGAACTTCAGAGTATGCCAAAAGAATTATCAGATTTCATGAGAGGTTTCCAACTTTCAACCTGAATGAATTGAGAAATACAAGGCTCAAAGATCATAACCTGAGTACAACTTCATGGAAGATCCTGAAAGCACAACAGAAGAGAGATAGAAATCTATCTCTTCAAATTCTCAGGCTTATGAGAAAAGGAGTTCCATTTTCAAAAGCAATTGAGAAAACAGGAGCTAACAAAAAGAACACTATTAGCAATCTTGGAAAATATCTGTACAAATCAAAAGGGAAATGGAAAGTTACAGCTTCAGATAAAATTGAATCTGAGATGATGTTCTATGAGAGAGATGAGGGATTAATCTCAATCATTACAACAAGATCAAAGGACAGGAGCTTAATTGCTGAATATTTCAATGCTGTCAATAAAGCTTTGAAATCTGGTGATTCTAAGTTTTTGAAGAAATTTGAAAATGCAAAAGTCATTGATGCTGAAGGTAATGAGCATTATTTTGTAACCGACTTGGAAAGACTGTATGAGATTCAGGATGCACAAGAAGAGCCTGAATTCTTTGAATTATACGTTTAATGGGAGAGTGGATACTATGGATAAAGAAGCTTACAGGAAGAATATTAGCAAGTATAAGAAAGGCAAGAAACCACCTATTGCATGTGTTGATTGTGGAGAAGATGATGAAAATGTAATTGAGATGCATCATGTTGATGGGAGGAATAATTCTGATTGGGTAAAGCCTCTTTGTAAGAACTGTCATGCTAAGATTACAGCAGAACAGAACAAGCTCAGTCCAAAAGTAAGATCTAAAAAAGCATCTTCAGAAAATCTAACAGCGTTCAACATTATTTCCATTGGAGCTTTGCTAAGGGAACTTGGACAGCGATTGATCAATGTTGGAATGGAGATGACTGTAAATGTCTAAGATTGCTGTAAGAGGATATACTCAGAAGATGAAGAAATCTTCAGGTAATCCTTTTTACAAACCAAAAGATGTTCCATTAAGGCATGATAGAGTATTGGTCTTTGATACTGAAACTACAATAGATCAATATCAGAATTTCAAAATTGGGTATTTTCAAATATACCAGAATGGGTATATTCAACATGAAGGTATGTTTTACGATACTTCAATGCTTACTGATAATGAAAATAAGGTATGTGAAGAATATACCTCAAAGTATGATATACCACTTTATACCCTAAATGAGTTTATTGATGAGGTATTTTATCCTGAAGTTTTTGGTTTGAAAACTCTTTGTGTTGGTTTTAATCTTCCTTTTGACATAAGCAGGATCTCAAAAAGAGTTGGAGATTCAAGAGGAAGAAACAAAGGAGGATTTACATTTACTCTTTCAGACAACAGATTCAATCCTCCCATTATTGTTAAGAAATTAGGTGATGCTCATACATTCAAGCTTACTTCAACCAAGATAAACAAAGGCAAAGATCATTTCTCAGGTTATTTCCTTGATGCTCAAAAGTTAGCTGAAGTGTTGCTCCAATCAAAAAGGATCTCTTTAGATAAAGCAGGTCAAAAGCTCAATACTAATATTAAGAAAATGAAAGGAATTGAACATGGAAAAGTGACTGAGAGATATATTGATTATCTTATTGATGATGTTAAAACAACTTATCAAGTCTATGAGAAACTTATTGATGAACTTGACCTTTATCAGATAAACATCCCAACAACCAAGATATTTAGTTCAGCTTCAATTGGAAAGTATGCTCTCAGCCAACTTGGGATTCAATCATTTTTAGATATTAATCCTGAGTTTTCTTCAGAAACCATTGGAAATATCATGACTTCTTACTATGGAGGAAGATGTGAATGTAAGATTAGAAAGCAACCTACAAAGGTCACAGTCCTTGATTTTACAAGCATGTATCCAACTATAACTATGGAAATGGATCTCTGGAAATACATGATAGCTGAATCTCTTGAAATGAATGTTGTTACAGATGAGATTAAGGAGATGTTAAACAATCTTACTCTTAATTATCTTCAAGGTAAGGATAACTGGAAAGAGTTTGTAGTAATGGTAAAGCTACAGCCTGACAATGACATTTTACCTGTAAGGATGGATTATAAGGGTAATAATACAGGGTATAATGTAGGGGTTAATTACCTTACTTCTGATAATGAATTATGGTATGCTTTACCTGATGTTATCGCTTCAGTTCTTTTAACTGGCAAAGTTCCTGAGATCATTGAAGCTATCAGGTATGTTCCAAAAGGTGTTCAGAAGGGATTGAGGAAAAGTAAGATACTTGGAATTGATATTGATCCTTCAAAAGATAATCTCGTTCAGATACTTGTTGAGGAAAGGCAGAATCTTAAAATTCAACTCAAGAACATTGATAAGGAAAAGCCTGAATATCAACAATTGAAAAGTAGAGCACAAGCTATCAAGATTCTTGTTAATGCTATGAGTTATGGGATATTCATTGAACTAAATCCTGAAGATAAGAAAACTGATATTCAGGTTTATGGGTTGGAGGATTTCAATACTTCTGAGAACAGGTTTGAGAAGGCAGGGAATTATTTTCATCCTTTGTTAGCTGTTATGATTACAGCAGGATCTAAATTATTCATAGCAATGGCTGAAGCTAAAGTAAAAGAGCTTGGTTCAGTTCATGCATATATGGATACTGATTCTATCTTTGTTCCTCCTAAACATGCTCAGGAGATCATAGATTATTTCCAACCTCTTAATCCTTACAGCCTTGATATTGATCTGTTGAAAGCTGAGAAAGAGAATGTGTGGTTTTATGGCATTTCTTCAAAAAGATATGCTCTTTACACTTATGAGAATGAAGAAATCAAGTTCATGGAAGGAGAGAGATCATTCAAATTGCATGGACTTGGACATTTAACAAATCCATTTCCAAAAGCTGTTGATGATTGGCAGGCTGAAATATGGGAAGATATTCTCAAGTTGCATTATGGAATGATCTCTGAATTGGATATTGAAGAGAAGTATTCAAACATGTATGCAATCTCAAGACTTACGGTTTCAACAGCTAATGTTTTGCATAGGTTTGATACGATTAATAAAGGTAAGGAATGGAAAGACCAGATAAAACCTTTCAATTTTTATCTTGTTGGGTTTCAAGTAGCTGAAGAGGATGGTAAAGCAGTAAAGCCTTTAGCTCCTTATTCAAATGATCCTCAAAGTATTGTTTATGAACCGTTTATTGATTATGGAACTGGAGTGATCAAGGAAGGTTCTCATTATTTCAAGCCATTAAGCAGGACAATAATGCAGTATGTGGAACATCTTGAATCTAAGTTTGATGGTGATATTGGAGTACTTGAAAGAAAGCATGTCCATGCTGATGGTGTGGTTTACATTGGGAAGGAAGCTAACAATATTGATGAACAGGAATTGGATGTGAAGAAGGCTCAGGAGTTTGTTGATGTTGAAGCAATTAAGCAATTGATTTTAAATCTCACTCCCAAAGAAGCAAATGAGTATGGGATTAGGCATAGAAGTGATTTGATACGATTAAAAGGAAATGTGATGGAACGTAAATTGAATTTCAATACAAAATTAATGAAAAAATTATTAAAAATAGGTCCTTATTAATTTTCTGAGATCCTTAATTTTTCAGGAAGAAATGCATCAATTTCTTTATCTACAAATGTCATTTCTTCATTAACTTTTAACGCTTTTTGTGCTTCACAATAAGCTTTTGTGTCAGTAGCAATCGCATTTTGTAAAATTTCGTTTAGTTCACCCAATAATAAATCCCGATATTCTGAAACTTCTTGTGAATCATATCTTTCGTTCATAATGTCAGCGATGAAATTTTGATATTTTTCCCTAATTAACCACAGTTTTCTTGCATAGTATCGGTAGTCTTGTGCCTTGCTTTCATAATTAAAATGTAATTGATAAACGATAAAGAATAAAGATATAGTTGAAAGAATAGAAGTGGCAACTATAAACTTATTTACACTAATTATAGACCCAAGTGCACTTCCTGAAGTAAGTACAAGTAAGAAAACATTTGCTCTCTTTATCAATATGGCTTTATTCAAGCAAATATCCGCCGCTTTTTCATAAGTTTTATGTGTGTAAACCACTTTGCCAAAAGTTTCTCTAACAACATTTAAGTTAATTTCATCCATATATTAACCTCTTATTCATATGGGTAACGATCCCCAAATATTTTTTTCCACTCATCCCCTGCTAAATAAAGATAGTTTTCACTTTCTCTTTTTAGTGCATTTTCGGTCGCTGATAAAGCCGTTTTAGTCTTTGATTCCCAAGAGTCGCCATAAGGTATCCTTTCATAAGTTTCTGGAATATAGCTGTAGCTTGATACTTTAGTCAATAGATATTTAAAATAATCTCTTGTCATCCAATCATAGAAATTAGATCCTTTGGCTTGATGTTCATATGTTGATAAAAAATCAATGACTGTTAATTCAACTACTAAAGACTTTATTGGAACATTGCAATTATGTTTCCATGCTTTTATCATCTTAATTAGCTTTATAGTATTTCCATTTGTTAGTTTATTTGAAGAATTAATATTTTCTATTTCAGATTTAGGGTTTGTTGTTTTCCATTTGCCACCATCGTGAGTATCAGGAATTAAATATTTAGTATTATCAGTAGTTAAAAATCCTGGCACTAGCTCTACATTGTATGAATTGAAATTTACCATTACAACTTGCCCACTTCCACGAATATCTGTATTTGGGTATTTCTCAAGTAAAACATTTTTAATGTCTCTTAATAAATTAGATTGACCATTACTATTGTGAGAGCTATATTTTAAAAACTCTGAATTTGGCATAATAAAAATGACATCTACATCAGATGGAGGGGATATTGCAGTTTTTTTCCCATATGATCCAGCTAAAAATTTAGTAGAACCATCGTAAGTTGTAGAATAGTATTTGTCATGAAGTTTTTTGCAAATGCCGTTATATTTAGTCCGTGCGTCCTCTCTCTGTTTATCTGTAAGTTGAATATTTGTTAAAAATTTGGAAAACTTTTGACCAACACTAGTCATTATTACCACCTTCTATCCACAAATTAAAGACTATCTTTGATATAATAATACCAATACATATTTTTTTTTACGTTTGCAAAAATAAATGATGAGTGCTTAATATCAACAGTAATCATATTTAATAACTGTGTGTTGCAAGATAATGAAAAAAGCTATCTATGTATTAACACAAAAGCGTAGTGTTTTTCGTGCTTACCTATATCCCCGACTTTCTATGCGAGGGGTAAGATTCGAACCTATATATAATCAAATTTTTAGAAGAGTAGTATTTTTTCTAGTTGCTTATACCTCTGTTAATTATGTGGATCAGGTGATACAAATGGTAAAATGGGGGAAAGGGGGGTCCATTCAATTTAATATTATCACCATCCTTCAACATATTTTATTATTTCATTAACGTTTGAAAAGATACCTTTTATAACTTTATTTTATACGTTTTAATTGTCTTTTTCTACATATCGCACACAGTCGGCACATATCACCAATTCATAATGTGTTTGTATTTTTAAAACCGTTATACATTTATACAAGTTCTATCTTTATTACTCATGGTAATAATTGAACTACTTAATTATGTAGAGTTGAGTATAATGAAGTATGCTAAAAACTGGCTTACACCAGATGAAATTAAAAGGATCATGCAATTGCCTAACCTGAAAGAGAAATACGAGATTTGGGTTTTGTTGCTATATGTCCCTGCTTTGAGAGTATCTGAAGCATTGAATGTCAAAGTAAGGGATTTACATTTAGAAACTGAAACCATAGACGTTTGGGGCGGTAAAGGTCATGATAGCAGCGAGTTATCAAAAGTCCATTGTCCAGGCAGTATAATTAAGCGAATTAAGCGATATGCTGAACATTCAGACCTTAAACCTTCTTCTTATATCATGTTCAGTCAATGCAAGCCACAGGCAAGCTCTATGCAAGTTTACCGTGTTGTAAACGAGTTATGTGCAAAGGCAGGGATAGATAAGAAGATAGGAACGCATACGTTCAGAAGGTCCAGAGCTGAACATCTTTTAGATCAGGGTTTACCCATTACCCACGTAAGCCGATATTTACGGCATAAGAATTTAGCAACAACTATGAAGTATCTTAATGTAAGCGTTGCAGATCTTCAGAACGAATTAACTAAGATTGGTGATAATGTGGAAGTGATTGTATGAATCACAATCGGATAACCGTTTTTTCTAAATGTTGCTGTTATACATGTATGTTTTTAGCCTATTCTATGGGTTATCTGGTATAAAAAGCAGTAGAAACACATACCCAAACATCGACATCAGTATCAAGGATTTGATATAATGACTTTTAAACCTTACACAACCGATTTTGACATTTTGAAATGTATTGCAGAAGCAGATCAACCAGTCAGACAGTCCGATGTAATCAGACTTCTTGAACTTCCAGGTAGGCATGTACAATCAAAGCCCTTTATATCACTGAAAAGGTACAAAATGATAGATCGTTACACGCAGCATAAATCCGTTTACTTATCCATAACTCCAAAAGGCAGGGTATTTTTAGCAACTAAAGAAGCGGTAATGAAAATAAGGCAGGTATAATCATGAGCAGCACAGGACCATTAGTAGAAGCACAGGTGACAGATGAGTACATAATGAAACAATGGGGCAAGGATGTTACAGAGCATGTGTTACGCAAATATGATGATGAACAAGTGAAAACACTACTTGCAAGGAATCGGGCCACAATTATCGCAAGGTCTAATGTTCCACAGCGAATACTTGAATTAGAGGATTGGGTTGAATCGGATTGTTACTTGAATCAGGAAGAAATGAGGATCGCATCTAAATTAAAACAGTTGTTTCCGTTCTTCATCACATCAAGATTAAATTCTATGCAAGCCGGGTTTGAAACAATAGAAGGACAGGATAAGGCATATCTGGTTTACATTTTCGAGAAGTACACAGACAATAAACAGAAGGATCTTTGTAACATGGTTGATTTGTCAGCCAGACATTACAGGGATCTTAGGGACAAGTACAGCACCGCATTTAATGATAGGTTAGATAATGAATCACTGTGTGAAGATGCGGTGCATGAAACCAAGGTAGCAAGTGATAGAAACATAGAAGCACTTACTACGATCATGTCACAGTTGAAGTTGTTAGGTGTGGATGGCGTGGATGAATGGGGGGACTACAAAGAAACCAATGATACAATTGATAAGATAGTCCAGGCAGTCAGGTCATACAGTGGAGAGAGTACAAAGAATGTAGATGATTGGTCAAGCATGAAGATGTTTGAATGGTATATCACACTATCAATAGAGGAAAGGATCAGTTATGGTATGAAACAATAAACTATTCTTTCCTTCACTCAATTTTTAGAAAAGTTTTGTTTGTTCTGATGTAGCTAATTAGATTATATTGGGGGTTTTTACTTCCTCCTCCCCTTTCTATGGACTCTATCAATTGATCCTTGCAACTTGACTACTCTTGAACCCCTTTGGTCAGGTCGAACACCAATCACTCATACGAGGGTTGGAACGCAGGGCACACCCAACACTAAACCGATACAGTTTAAAAAGAATAAGTATTGATGCGGGAGATGGGATTCGAACCCACGGACTCCTACGAGATTAGGCTCTGAACCTAACGCCTTTGGCCAGGCTGGGCAACTCCCGCAAACGTGTAAAAGTATTGTTTCATATCTTGGGCTATACTCTGAACCTAGCGCCTTTGGCCAGGCTGGGCAACTCTCGCTCCACGATAATAGCCAATAGTAGTGTTTTTCATTATTAAGGGTTGTGGTTATGGAGGCCTAACGCCTTAATTTGATTGCCTGAAACCAATGATCGAAAATAGAACCCTCGTTTTTCTCTCCAATTATAGTTAATGGAGTATATCATTAACCATTTATTCCGTAAGTACTTGACTTCTATATTATATTCATTTTATTTATTAGTAGACAACATTTAGTGAATAGCTAATAAAAAATCCGAAAGGCTTAACAATAAGAGTTTTCTTGGGGAGTATTTTATAAATATGTTTGTAAAGGGGAGGAATAGAAGAATCAGGACCTTTTGATCTAATTTATGGGATGTCTACTGCTTTTGTTAAATTGGTTGCAATAAATCAAAAAGAGTGAATAGTCATTTATCTCCATTTGTGGAAGTATGGGGCATATACATTTAATATAAATAATGGATGTGATTTCTCACATCTGGTTTTAATCTACTTTAAGAGCTACAAGGGAAAGGCCTAATTTTGCTTCCAGCTCTTTTATTTCTTTAACAGTGTTGGCGTCAAGTTCTGCATACTTTGTGTTTGCATCAGAGAAAGCGATAAGGGTTATTCCAAGCTTTTCTTCTGCAGCGCTAATTTCATCCATATTTTCTTTGTTTAATTTTGAAAATGTCCACATAGTGTTCACCGGGGGTGGACAACAGTGTCAATATATATAAAAATTTGGTTTTAGCCTGAAAAAATAGTCAATTCAGTTTGTTTTATTTATTTACTTAAATACAATAATTTGTTGTATTAATAAAAAAGTTAGAAACTCCTAAATAAGAGTTTCTTTGGAGTTGTTTTAAAAATGGTTGTAAAGGAGTCGATCAAGAGAAGAAGAAACAGGAACTCTTGATCTAATTTATAGATTGTTGATGTTGATATATAGCATAATCTCTTTCGAATTGGCGACCGATATGGAAATTAGGAAGCAAGTCTAAAAAGTACAATGGCTTTGAAATTGTACAACGCCATTAAAACGGCGATATGATAAAGATAAGATGTGCTAAAGAAAAGAATACAAAAAGCTGATGGGGTTATGCCATCAGCTTCATGATAAGTGCTTTCTGGGCATGCAGGCGGTTCTCTGCCTGATCGAAGACAACTGAATGAGGGCCGTCCATGACCTCTGCGGAGACTTCTTCGCCTCTGTGGGCAGGCAGGCAGTGCATGAAGATTACATCGGGCTTTGCAAGTTCCACCAGGTTGGAATTGATCTGGTAGTCTGCGAGGTCGCTAAGCCTTTTCTCCCTTTCTTCCTCATCGCCCATGGATACCCATACATCAGCATAAAGGACATCAGCATCTGCTGCTGCTTCTTGGGGATCGGTGGTTATCAGTATGTCGCCTCCGAGCTCTCTTCCTTTTGCCACGATCTCAGGGTTTGGCATATAGCCTTCCGGACATGCAACAGCTATTTGCATGCCAACCAGGGCACAGCCCAGTATAAGGGAATTACAGACATTGTTACCGTCACCGATCCATGCGAACTTCAAACCTTTAAGACGGTTCTTGTACTCGCGGATCGTCAGGAAATCTGCAAGGATCTGGCAGGGGTGTTCAAGGTCGGATAGTGCATTGATCACAGGAACCTTTGAGTGCTTAGCAAGATCTGCGACCGTCTTGTGGCTGTTCACCCTTGCGGTGATACCGGCTACATAGCGGGAAAGGACCTGTGCAGTATCGGAAACGGTCTCACCGCGGCCTATCTGTATGTCCCTTGAATTAAGATAGATGGAATGTCCTCCAAGATCGCTCATGGCAACCTCGAAAGATACCCTTGTTCTTGTCGATGATTTCTCAAAGATCATCGCAAGGCTCTTGCTCTTCAGCAGATCGGTTATCTTACCGCGAACTCTTTTCTCTTTGAGGTCCTCAGCCAAGTCAAGGATCTCAATTATCTCTTCCTGTGTAAGATCTGTCATTGATATTAGATGTTTCATGTTAACCAGCTCATATCAGATAATTATCCACGGATCTGTTCCATGTGAGTGACCCTTCTCTGGACAAGTTCAGGTGTACCGATGTCCCTTCTGAAATGAAGGTCACCGGTGATGTTCTCAAGTGCGTTCTGTGCTATTTTCTCAGCATCTGTAATGCTGCTCGCAACACCCACAACGGCCACTGCTCTGGAGCCGGTGGTGTATACTTTTCCATCCTTCTCATATACACTTGAATAGAACAGGAGTGCATCACCGATATCGCCAACAACGACCTCTTTGTCCTTTGATGGCTCATCAGGGTATCCTGCTGGTACAGCGTACTTACAGACAGTTGCACGTTTTAGGAACTCCACATCAAGCTCGTCAAGAGTACCGTTGACAACAGCTGACATCACATCGATCATATCCGTCTTAAGAAGTGGAAGCACGTTCATTGCTTCAGGGTCTCCGAACCTTGCATTGAACTCAATGACCTTAGGTCCGTTCTTTGTAAGGATGAACTGGCCATAGAGCATACCCTTGAATGCTGTCTCTGTCTCTCCGAGAGCTGTGATGGTCGCTTTCATTATCTCCCTTGCATGGTAGAGATCATCAATGGTCACAAATGGCAAAAGTCCGTCAGAATCGGAATATGAGCCCATGCCACCGGTGTTTGGTCCGAGGTCGTTCTCAAAAGCACGTTTGTGGTCCTGCACGCATGGTGTGAACGCAAGGTTCTTTCCATCCACGAATGCCTGTACTGTGAACTCCTCGCCCACAAGATTCTCTTCAACGACAACATTGTCCCCATCAAGAAGTGACACAGCATAATCATAAGCTGTACCGGTGTCAGGAAGCTGGTCTCCCATTACCTTTACACCCTTACCGCCTGTGAGTCCGGCTGGTTTGATGGCCACACTGCCTAATTCCTCAATGTATTCCTGAAGACCTTCCTTGTCGGAGAACACTTTGAAAGCAGGACATCCCTCAATGTCGTTGTCCTTCATGAAATTGCGAGCCCATGCCTTGTCGAACTCGATACGTGCAACATCCTTTCTAGGTCCGACCGCTCCGATACCTGCCTCTTCAAGTGCATCAGCAAGACCGACTGACAAAGGTGCTTCCGGTCCGATAAAGACCATTTCGATACCCTTTTCCCTGGCGTATCCCACGACCTTCTCCACATCTGTCTCCTTAACCAGAAGAAAATCCTCGCACAAAGCTGCAATGCCAGGGTTCTTCTTTGCCATAACTGCGAAAAGGGTGGGGTTGCGTTCGCTTCTTGCAATGGCATCTGCAATAGCGTTCTCTCTTCCGCCTCCACCAATGATTAGAACATTCATATTATTAGCCTCGTTCAATTGAAAAGAAATATATTGATAATAGATCAGTTTATTTTTAGAAATAACGTTGTCTCATGTTAGAGAGCTAAATCTTATACTATTGAATAAATACTTTTCCAATATTATGGGTTATAGTATAAGTATGAATATCTCATATATGGACATACAGTAAAAATAAAATATGTGGGTATATAAATAATATATCATTTAGTGTCAACTATTATATGATGAACGCATCTGTTATTTCGTTCTTATGTTCTTAAATTGAAAAGAGTGGATGGTATGGACCGAAAACTAATGCACTGATCATATTGTTATCTCCTTATTGGTTCACATTTTTCATAGCAGGTCCATCCACCCCGTTGTTCTCAGTGCGTAATTCCGATGATGTTGCACAAGTTGTTACCGTGGAGATAATTGGTTCTGAAAATAACTCTATCTTTAGTTCAACAAAGGAATTGCAACCTGGTAGTTCATGGTCTCAGGAAAAGTCTTTTCGAATGCTTTCAGCATCATTATTTGATTGGGCAGGGAAAGTTATGTTGTGCACGCCACACTCGATAGCGGTGCAACGTCCAATCTGAGTATAAACTATCATCCCTGGAACATAGCTTATGTATCAATACGGGAAGAGAATATCGAAATTGGGGTGATCTCAGTTTAAAACAGTTCATATAATAAAAAAATAAAAAAAAGGAATGCAGGATATTAAGGATGTCCTGCAAACATAAGTTTACTCTTTCAGCTTCACAACAAGGAACCTGAAGAGGCTGTCACTCTCATTCCTGAGCAAATGAGGGATACCTTTCGGGCTTTCAATGAGCATGTCCTTTGAAACGCTTTCTTCCTCATCGCCGATGACAACAATGCCTTCACCTTCAAGAACATAGAAAAATACGTTCATAGGTGTCTTGTGCAGCTTGAGTGCTTCTCCTGGCTTAAGCTCGAGGTGAACAACCTGTGTCTGTTCACTGTCATAGAGCCCTTTAGCAATTACATTATGAGGATTCTCTTTTTCAGGTGCTTTACTTAATTCTATGATCTTCATTTGTTATCTCCATTTCTTTAAAGTAATGATAGGTTTATGATGTCAAAGCCATTTTCAGGGTAGTTATTTCAGCAGCCTCTCCATATCCTCTTCGACCGTGGTGTTCGGTGTGATATTGAACTTCTCTACCAGCACGTTGAGGACATTAGGTGACACAAAGGCCGGAAGCTTTGGTCCGAGGGTAATATCCTGTATTCCCATTCTCAACAGGGCAAGCAACACAATGACTGCCTTTTGTTCGTACCATGCGATATTGTACGAGATCGGTGCCTCATTAACATCCGTAAATCCAAGTCTGGCCATAAGTCCTTGTGCAATGATGACCAGTGAAAATGAATCATTACATTGACCTGCATCCAGTACCCTTGGAATCCCGTCAATGTCCCCAAGGTCAAGTTTGTTGTAGCGATATTTTGCGCATCCTGCGGTCAGTATGACAGTATCCTTTGGCATTGCTTCTGCAAAATCTGTATAATACTGCCTGTCCTTTTGACGACCGTCACATCCTGCCATGACAATGAACTTCTTTATCTTGCCTGCTTTGACGGCATCAACGACCTTGTCTGCAACAGAGAGTACGGAATTGTAGGCAAAACCACCCATTATAGTTCCCTCTTCAAGTTGGACAGGTGGTTCGCATTTCTTAGCCTGTTCAATTATCGCTGAGAAATCCTTTTGTCCGTCCTTCCCAACGAGATGTGCGACCCCGTCGAAACCAACAGAGCTGGTGGTGTATATCCTGTCAAGGTATGTCTTCTTCGGAGGAACGATACAATTGCTTGTCATCAGTATAGGTCCGTTGAAGCTTTCAAACTCCTTTGTCTGATGCCACCATGAGCCACCGTAGTTACCTACAAGATGCTCGTACTTCTTAAACTCAGGATATGAGTTTGCAGGTAGCATCTCGCCGTGAGTATAGACATCGACATCGGTACCTTGTGTCTGGTCAAGCAGTTGTTTCAGGTCTTTAAGATCGTGACCGCTTACGAGAATGCCGGGATTGTCTCTTGTTCCGAGGTTGACCTCTGTGGGTTCTGGATTTCCGAATGTACCTGTATTTGCCGCGTCAAGCAGTGCCATCACATCAAAACCCTTTTCTCCACATTTCAGGACAAGTGAGATGAGTTTCTGATCGGTGAGGCTGTCATCCGTGGTTGCCACTAGTCCCTCTTCTATGAAAGAATTAACTTTCTTATTGGTATGCCCAAGCACCATTGCATGATGCCCGTATGCTGCAATTCCCTTGATTCCGAAGATTATCAGTTCTCTTAATGATCGGATATCTTCGTTCTCTGTTGCAAGTATGCCGGTATTCCTGTCCTTGAGGTTTTCCGGGCTCACAGTTGCGATCTCGGGAAGATCGTTCTCATCAAGTTCATTGTTATCCAGAAGTTTCTGCTTGATCTCATCCTGAAGCTTAAACCCTCTGTCAATGCGGTCCTGAATTCCGGTCGCTCTGAATTCAGTATTCGTTATAGTTGAGAACAGTGCATCGAGCATAAAGTCATCAGTGCTCTCTTCGGAAATGCCTGCTTTTCTTGCTTTCTGGTTGTAGAATGCAACACTCTTAAGCACATAGATCAGATCGTCCTGAAGGTCTGCGACCTCTCCTTTCTTCCCACACACGCCGTTCTTTGTACAGCCTTCGCCGTTCATTGTTTCTTCACACTGGTAACAGAACATATTATCACCTTTTAATATAGGTCCTTCAGCACTATTCATCAATTACTAACTACAAGCCAGTATATTTTGTATATTGCTATTTATAGAGCCAGTTTCATTTTTGATACTGGTATTATAATAATACTGAATTCCCACTCCTCTATATTCTATGAGCTTTCAGCTATTTAAGAAGGAAGGACCTAGGATCAGTAATAAGTAAAAAAGGGTCAGATGCAGTGATATCTGCCCTGTTTATAACCCACACTTTTCTAAAAGCTCGCTTGCACTTACAAGGGGGATAAGTTTCACATCTATCTCTGCAAGATTTTCGGTGGCACCATCTTCGCGGTCCACGACAGTTATCACTTTTTCAACGATACATCCGGCTTCACGGATCGCTCCAATGGCCTCGATAACGGAACCTCCGCTTGTGGTCACATCTTCGAGTAGTATTATCCTGTCACCTTCAGTTGTATCACCTACAAATCGTCCTCCTGTGCCATAGTCTTTAGTAGCTTTGCGAATAAGCAAAAGGGGAAGATCGGTCTCAAGGGATACGGCTGTGGCGATAGGAACGCCGCCAAGAGCAACGCCTCCAATGAGGTCTATGTCAACTTTCTTTACCATTGAAGCTGCCTGTTTTGCAATGATCTTCAATGTGGAAGGGTTGGAACTTGCTTTTTTAATATCGATGTAGTACTTGCTTTTCTTTCCTGATGCAAGGGTGAAGTCACCGAATTTTACTGCGCCACAACCCTCAAGGGCTTCTATAAGTTCATTCTTGTCATTTGCTGTTGTCATTGTAATTTCTCCTTGGTTTACCACGGTTCCTTTTTCACTCCCATGAAATAGCCGACAACATTCGTTGCAAGGTGGAGCAGTGGAGTGATCACTAATATAACTATGACTACACTGGCTGTGAAATGCTCAGCGAACCATACAGGGGATGCAAGATATGCGAATAGCCATGCTCCAAGTACAAAATCGAGCTGGTCGATTATCGGCAGTGGTGCCCCGCGTTTAAGTCCCATACGGCGTTTGAAGAAGCTCATGAACATATCCCCGAAGAGGGAGCCGAACGCAAGTGCGAATATCAGTATGGTAGTATTGGAACCGCCTGTACCGAATATCGGGAGCTCCACTCCGAAGAGTATTGGGTACTTTTCAAGAAGTTGCATCTGCATAAGCCCTGCGAGTGCCCCGAATATGAGTCCCACAAAGAAACCACGGTACGTTTTTCCATCTCCAAGTATCCGTCTTCCGTCTGCCATCTTTTTGCCATTGTCGATGGGTCTTCCTCCACCGAACAGTGCTGCAAAAGGATTTGGAAGGTATGCCGGAAGCATTAACCATAATGCAAGAACAATTATCTCGATCGTGTTATCAACTCAGTAGGTTTTGTCCTAATCTGCTTCATTGATATATAAAATCAACTATAATTCGGCCTTGCCCAAAAAGTCCTATTGACTACAATTTCCATTGCCTGTGGCATTGATATCTACGATTTCAAAAAATGGGGTGTTGAATGTGGCTCCCTGGTCTAACATAACTCCGATCCTTAGACCTCTTGAAGAAATCGTGATGGCATCATGGATCAAACGTGATACTCTTGATAACATAAGAGATACAGGTGAATTTGTTATCAATATTCCTCCAGTGGAAATGTCTGAAAAAGTTATGATAAGTTCAAAGAATTTCCAGGCAGATGTAGATGAGTTCAAAGAAGCCGGTCTTTCTCCCAGACGATCATCTATGATAGCTCCTCCCGGAGTTGAAGGATGTCTGGCATGGGCTGAATCTTCTTTTATTGAAGAGATCGCAAGGGATAGATTCTCTCTTATCATCGGAAAGGTCGTAAATCTTGAAGTAGATGATAGGTTCTTCAACGATAATGGAGAGATGGATTATGAAAAAGCAAAGCCTATGTCATGCATTCTTGGTGCAAAAGGACTGGAGTTCACCTATCCTGCGAATAGTGGTAAAAAAGCAAGTTATTCTGAGATGATGCTTAGATGATAATCTCATCAGCATCATCCTTTTCAGATTCTAGAATTGGTGCTATTACTCATGTGGAATAACCACATGAAAACCATTAAATTTTTCAACACTTGTAGCAACACCATAGACCTGCTCGATGGTTTCAGGCACAACGATCTCGTCACCTCCATGTGCAAAGACCTTTCCGTCCTTTAAGAAAATATAATTGTCAGCAAACCGTAGTGCGAGGTTTAGATCATGCATGGTTATCACAGCTGAGACATTATTATCTTCTACCACTTGTCTGACAGTACGTAATATCTCCAATTGTTTTTTAAGATCAAGGCTGCTGGTCGGTTCATCAAGTAGTAACAGTTTTGGTTCCTGTACCAGAGCTCTTGCAATAGCTACTCTCTGAAGTTCTCCTCCACTCATCTCATTGATATGCCTAAGGGCCAGTTCTTCCAGTCCAAGTTTTCTGATAACTGATTCTACAACACGTCTATCCTTTTCTCCAACATTCCAGCCAATGTGTGGCTTTCGGCCTAATAATATTGCATCATAAGCTGTAAGTCGTCCTGCTTCTGAGCGCTGTGGTACATATCCCACTCTCTTTGCGATCTCATGCTTTTCAAGGGCTAATACTTCTTCTCCGTCAACTATAATTGTACCTGTTCTGGGGGGATGAATTGCATTGATACATCTGAGAAGAGTCGATTTTCCAACTCCGTTAGGACCAAGAATGGCTAATATCTTTCCTGGCTTAAGTCCGAAATGTACCTGGTTCAGAATCTCTCTGTTATTATAGCTAAAATCAAGTTCTGTAACGCTTAACATTAGTGCTGATACCCCCTGATAAGCAAATATAGGAAAAGTGGTGCACCCATGAATGCAGTAAGAATGGCAACCGGAAGCTCATGAGGTGCAAGCATAAGCCTTGCTGCAGTGTCTGCTCCAAGTAACAGCAAAGCTCCGGTAAGGCAGGATGCCGGTAATAGAAAGCGTTGTTCATCTCCTACGAACCGGCGTGCCATGTGGGGGCACACTAATCCTACAAAACCGATCACTCCCAGGAAAGAAACAATAAAAGCGGTTACAAGAGATGCTATGAGCATACCCCACAATCTTACTTTTTCGACATTGACCCCAAGTCCTTTTGCAGTCTCATCTCCTGCATCGATCGCATTATAGTTCCACCGATTCATAAAGAAATAAAATACTGCCGGCACTGTCAAAATGAACAATATTGTCAGGTCATTCCAATCTGCTCTCCCGACATCACCAAATGTCCAGAATACAACAGCTGCAAGTTGTACATCATCAGCGAAATATTGAAGGAACATCGTACCTGCAGTAAAAAGAGATGCTAATGCAACTCCTGTTAATATCATCACTTCCGGAGATGAATTTCTATACTTTGCAATAGCAATTAGGGTGAATGTTGCTAAAAGTGAGAAGCAGAAAGAGACCGTCGTTGTCATATATGGATTGTTCAACATGATCGCATCTGCACCTGTACTTCTCATTGTACCACTACCAAGCACTATTACAGAAAAGGCAGCACCGAAGGCACATGCATGGGATATTCCAAGAGTGTAAGGTGAACCAAGAGGGTTTCTCAATATTGATTGCAATGCAACACCGGAAACTGAGAGCCCGACTCCTGCAACAATGGCTACAAGTGCTCGTGGAAGTCGAATATTCCATATGATCGTGGAAGCACTGCTTTGATCATATCCGAAAAGGGATAATATTACGTCTGTAAATGCTATGTTTGTTGCACCAACGGAAATGGAATATATTAGCAACAGGAATAGGAGGATTGATGAAATGACCATAAAGGCCATTTTCTTCTTTATATATCCTGAGTATGCTAAAGCAAGAGGTTCGCATTCGACCCCATTCGTTTCTTTTCTCGTAAAGCTCATATTATCCAGCCATTTAACCGATCATCGAGATCATTATAAAATATTCTTTACAATTTTGATTGAATATTTTTATCATTTAGAATTGACCATCGAGTGATATTTTCCCAAAACCGCTGGTAAATCCATGGGTCAGATTTTCATAAACGGCATCTCCCAGAAGGAACATGTATATCTCATCTGCTTTTATCGCTGGATCAATGTCGCTAAATCTTTCCGGATGGATCACTGTTCCTGCATAATATGATGCTGCAAGGACAGAACCCTGATTGGAACTATACCAGTTATATGGAAGAATTCCGTAAACGTTCCCGTTTTTAACAGCACTGAGTGATGTGTATGCAGGGTCACTTTTCAGTTCATCAACTGCCGAGGGTGTGGTCATTAATGTTGAAAGATCAACAAATAGAATATCTGCATCCCATTCGATTATTGCTTCCTTTGAAACATCAGCGTGTGCTGTTCCAAGCGAAGACGCTACATTGTTTGTACTTATAAATTCGAAAGGAGGATATGTCGGTTCAGTAGATTGGAATCCATGAGGGCCACTGTATGCTATACCTCCAACATAGACGTTTTTCGGTTCTTCATTGGTGATATCTTTTGTTCTATTCTCAAGGTCTTCAATGTTCATCTCAAAGTATCCAATAACTTCTTCTGCCCGTTCGTTTTTGTCCATGACCTTTCCCATTATACGAAGGCTTTGGTACATGTCATCACGATAGACTCCAAGATTTCCGTAACTTAAAGCTACAACAGGAATTCCAGTCTTTGCCTGAAGTTCATCTGCATCTTTAGCAGACTGAACATAGGTCCAGAATATGATATCCGGGTCTAAACCAACTATCTTTTCCGGGTCAGTATTTCCTCGGTATTCACCTATCAATGGCAAGTTCTGGAATTGGGGATTTGCAATAGCATAAGGTCTTCGGTTCTCATTTTTTCTCAGTTCTATATCTTCGACACCGACAATTGCATCCTGAGCTTCAAGGTAGCAAATATAACGAAGTGCTCCGGCTCCCTGGCAAACTATTCGCTCCGGGTCTGTAGGAATGGTTACAGTTCTACCAAGACCATCTGTTATTGTGTGTTCTGAAACAGTCTCTTCATTTAATTTATCCGAACTTGAAATACAGCCCAGCCCAAAAGATGCAATGATAATTAAAAAAATTGCAATTGATCCTATATACATTCCTTTTTTCACACTATAAACTCCAATTCAGTTTTTACGAGGTTAGATATGTTGAATATTTCATATTGTGTGGAATAAAGATGCAAGGGAAAACGAATGCCTACCACCTTTAGTAATAGTTGGTTGTGTACTATCTATCAATTCTATTTTTGAAGAATTTGAACCAACATGTTCACACGAATAATAATAATCGTAACAACTAATGCCATTGAATTTAAAGTTTGTGTTAATAGTGTTAACAATTTGAAAAATATTATATTCGAATATTTCTTCGATTTTTAATAGATACATTTGTTTGGTTGAGGAGTTTGCCTATAATATAAGGGACTTTATGAGCACCTCATCCTTTCATCCTCCTTCTTTTTTCATTGAACCCTTCCATTAATCATATATTTGATATGTGCCCAGTTATCTTACAGTATAGTCAAAATAATGTGGAGGAATATCATGAGTACGCTTGAAAATCTAAACGAAGCATTTGCCGGTGAATCAATGGCAAACAGGAAATATCTTGCTTTTGCAAAAATGGCTGATAAAGAAGGTTTTGGACAGATCGCCAAATTGTTCAGGGCTGCAGCAGCTGCAGAAACAGTACATGCTCACAATCATCTTAGGGTCCTAGGAGATGTCAAGAGCACTGAAGAGAACCTTCAGGAAGCGATAAGTGGCGAGACCATGGAATTCAACGAAATGTATCCTGCCTTTATAGTAGAAGCAGAAAAAGAAGGCAACAAGCAAGCTGTCCGTAGCTTTGATCTGGCAAATCAGGTCGAGCAGATCCACGCTGAACTCTATACGAAAGCTCTGGACAATATTGGCAGCAATGAAGAGGTCGACTATTACGTATGTGATATCTGTGGAAATACTGTGGAGGGTGAAGCACCTGAAGTTTGTCCGATCTGCGGAGCTGTACATTCAATGTTCAAGAAAGTAGACTGATACAAGATATCTTTAAAGGCGGAATTATCACCGCCTTTTAGCTTTTCTTTTTTATATAGTATCCGTTGTCGTATTTTATAAGTTTGTAGAACTTACTGGTTTTGACAATAAAGTCCATTTGATCGCAAAGTGAACTTTTTGATCAGAAAGGGTAACATTTTAAATGACAAACAAAACTCAAACATCAATGGATATTGGTAGCAAAAATGTGGAAGTTACCTTCTGAACAGGCACCCCCTCATATTAATAATTTGTTAAATTACCGCAGAAGTACAGTAATTACTTTTTCTCTTTTTCTTCCTTGGCCACGTCTAATTTCTTACCGCACTGGTCACATTTTCCTTCATCTGTAACACTTGGTCGTTTTGGTGCTTCTCCTCCACAAATTCCGCATTTTACCATCTGCTTTCACCCCCTATTTACATCTATCAGAGTATCGCTCCCTACCTTTGTTCCAATTATTCCGGAAGCCTGAATACCCTTTAAATATAGGCCATGTGATTACAAAAATCTTATGAAACTGAAGTTCTTACTTTAGTTTCTAACGATTGGGATAATGGGATGGTTCTATTATTGTGATAAATAGAGTGAATCCATTTGATAGGCGGATCAAACCTTTCAACTTCATGCTGTTTGGTAATTACATAAAAGTAAAGGAATTTATAGGCAAGGTGTAATTACTATTGTCAGGACTGTATCGGGACCTTCAAATTAATACCGATACATATTTTAATACAAATAACGATTGTGAATCCAATGAAAGAAAGCAAAGACATCATAAACAGCAGTAACATCATGTTGGCAAGTGTGCTGACAATGCTTCTGCTTGCTGCTCTCATCACTCTGGGGATGCTTACACCACTTGTCGTGAAGCTCACCACCGGTAATGAGATAAGCATGGGTGCTGAATATTTCAATGACAGGAGTGCAATACCCACAGCAGCATTGGTCGTACTTCTCACCACAGGTCTTCTTTATGGTTACTTCGGTGCAAAGAAAGCTCTCGTAGTTGCGGGTCTTACTGTCCTTCTGTCTCTGGTGTTCGCTTTCATCTCACCTTTTGGGAACCTTCCGCTTGATGTCACAGTTCCATTAACAGGCATGGCGGTTGTAGCCACATTCTATAAGATGTACATGGCAATGGAACGTGGATCATGGATACTGAAGCTCAAAGGCATAAGTGCTCATGTGATACATCTTGGCATTCTTTTCATTCTCATAGGCATTGTTGCCAGTTCGAACATGCAGGTAGAAGGTTCTGATATTGTAACCGTGGACTATCCTGGACATTTCGAAGGGCAGAACTACATAGTTTCCGTAACAGACATGCATTCTGTTTTCGAAGGTTCTCCATATAAGCAATATCCGGGCTCTTCCTACGCAACCCACATTAGTTTCGATGTCTATAAGAAAGGTGCTTATTTTGATAGTGGTCAGGTCAAATACATAACTGACTTCAAATGGGGTCAGACATTCACTACCACTTATGTTAACCGAGGTGTCTTCGAAGAGTTGTTCATAGCTCCAAAGGCATTGAACGAAAGCAGTGGTGAGGTCAGCCTTTATGTCAGAACAGTTCCGTTCATAACATTCATCTGGGGTGGTCTTTTCCTTATGGTTGCCGGTATCATCTCTCTTGTGCTTGTGGACCGTTCACTTGAAAGTAGCAGCTCAAAAGCAGAAAGACCTCTTAATGGAAAACAAAATAGCGGCTCTAAGGTTAGTAAGGGGGCTAAAAAATGAATTTCGGAATGATATCTATCTGGTTGGCCTTCATTCTCGGTACAGGTTCAGCAGGTTTGGCTATTATTGGTCTTTTGCGAAACGATGAACGCTTAATTTCCCGATCAAAACAGTTCGAGCTATTGTGCAGTGTTCTAACAACATTTGCAATCATGCTGCTGACCTATTATCTGTTCACAGTATCGGCATCCTATGTCTATGTCTATCTGCATTCAAGTATAGATCTTGAATGGGTCTATCGCTTTTCTGCCCTCTGGGCAGGTCAGGAAGGTTCGTTCCTGCTCTGGACATGGTTCACTCTCATGATCCTTCTGGTTATTCAATATACAGGAAACACAAAAAAGCTTGCAGATACAAAGTTAATGAATATCACAAGGGCGGTCTGTCTCACAATAGTAGCTTTCTTCCTCCTTCTTCTGGTATTGAAGAATCCGTTCGAGACTTATTACGCTGTTTTCGGAGGAGCTATCGAGACCTCTAACTGGGATCCCTTTGTTGCGGTCTATCATCTCATCGATGGTCAGGGGATGAACCCGCTTCTAAGGAACCCCTGGATGGCAGTCCATCCCCCAATATTGTTCCTGGGATATGCCGCCTTCACTATACCCTTCGCAGCAGCATTTGCATCACTGCTTATAGATGACGACAGGTGGATGAAGCTGACAAGGAACTGGATGCGTCTGGCATGGCTTTTCCTCACAGCAGGTATAGGTCTTGGTGGATTTTGGGCATATGAGGTTCTCGGATGGGGCGCATGGTACTGGTCATGGGACCCTGTCGAGACATCTTCCCTTATACCTTGGATAACAGCTACCGCATTCCTGCATTCGGCAACAAGGGTGCGTTATGGTGAATACCGATTCCTTGCTCCAATGCTGGCAATAGTTTCGTTCATACTGGTGATATTCGCTACCTTTGTGACACGCAGTGGTATGTGGGTATCCGTACACTCCTGGCAGGACCTCACATTTGAAGGAACATTGATCGCGTTCTTCCTGGCGATACTTGTTGGTTCAAGTCTTGTGTTGTTGACGAGAAGGTACTTTGAAGAGAACAATGGCAATGATCAAGGCGGCCAGAGTAAAGGCCAATAAAAAAAGAATTGTTCAAAAAATGATCAGGAGAATCTGAAATAGATCCTCCTGTTATTCTTCCCTTTATTTTCGGCTTTGAATATCTCAATATGTGGGATCTCGCCCGTATTTGCAACATGGGTTCCGCCACATGCCTGGTCATCTACAGCAGGTATCCGTATGACCCGTATCTCTTCTATTTCCGGTGGGAATGCATCTTTGAGCTTCACGACAGAGGGTATCTTCAGGGCTTCATCCCTTGGGAGGATATCTATCTCGACATCGATATTCCTGTCTATGATCTCATTGACCTTCGCTTCATAGGAACCTATGATCTCTCTGTCGAAGTCCTCAAGATTAAAATCAACTCTTGTCTTCTCTTCTGCGATCTGATTGCCGGAGATCTTCGCACCGGTCTCATTATGGATAATGGCACTGAGAATATGGGCAGCAGTGTGATATTTCATGAAAAGGCTTCGTCTGTCCCAGTCAATAGTACCTTTTACCTTATCTCCTGCCTTCAATCCAACCTCGGTGACCTCGTGACTTATCTTTCCGTCAAATTTACCTACAAATATGACGGGATAGTCCTTACCATCACAGACAAGTTTCCCGGTATCATGCGGCTGTCCCCCTGAACTTGGATAGAATGCCGTCCTGTCAAGGACAACGAATCTATCATCGGTCACATCGAGGATATTAGCCTCGAACTCTTTCAGCTGGCAGTCTTTAAGGTAAAGTGTTTCCATAATAGAAAATCAGGAATATCCTTAATAAATGTTTTTCATTCAAATAAGGATATTCACATCTTTAATCTGCCAATATCGATGTAATCGACACCATCATCGGTGAGGATCGCATAAAGCATCCTCTTTCTTACACTGTTGGCAAGCCTGATAGCCCTTGACATGACAGGCAGTGTAAATTCATGGTCAATTGGTATCGAATGTATGAGATATTCGGAATGCGGTATCTTTGTTGGTGATTCCACCTGTGAATAAACACGGAAATGACTGCCGAACTTGAAACCTGTCTTTGGTACGACCCCTTCATCTCGAAGATCTGTGTAAACACTGCTCTTCAGATTGAACTCGGGTTCAATCTCCGAAGCCATCTTTGAAAAAGCATCCACATCCATGGATTCATTCTGTCTGTTGTTGATATTGAGGACACCTTTCTCAAGGAGATATCGGGATTCAACAAGTGAAAGCTGCAATCTCTGGCTATCCAATGGTTTTCCGTAAAAACCATTCTCAAAAAGGGTGTTCGAAGCTTCCTCATCCCATACGACGACCCTGTCCTCAAGGAAAGTGGCATCTGCATTGATGTCTGGATAAAGGGGTTCCTTCATCTCACCTTTTAAGCGTGGCCTTTTCACATCGTAGAATGTAATGTCACTCTCTTCATCCACAATGGCGAGTATCATCTGCTTTCTAACGTTCTCAGCTGCTGCAAGGGAACGCAAGAGGTCCCTCAGTGGCATTGGTGCTCTTTCTGACCTTACATAGATGAACTGCTTTGCTGCTCCCTTTCCGGGATGGCTGCCACGTGGGTATACGCGGAAATCGGTCACACCGGGCTGTACGTAGAACCCTCGTTCTCTCAGGTCCTTGTAAACGATATATTTAAGCTCGAAGGAGGGCTGCAAGATGGAAGCTTCCTTGAAACCTTTCCTTCATGTTCCACTTCTATCTTCCCGCGGTATGCCAGATATACAGCTTCGATAAGTGTGAGCTCAAGACCGTTTGGTTTAGGCCTGCCGTAGTACCCGTTATTGTAAAACTCATTAATAGCTTTTTTTTCTACAAGTACACGGTCCTTTACTATCTCTGCTCTCATTCTTTATTACCTCTGTATCTGATGGCGGAATCCACGAAGGATGCTGCAAATTCTTTATATGATGATGCTTCCAGATGAGCGTATGCACCAAGGGTATTGTTCCTGACCAGTCCGTCCCATCCGTCACGTATCCCTGTTCCGCGGGATAGCTTGATTGCAAATTCAGCATCATCCGGTATTTCGGTCACTTCTGAATGATGGAACTCATGTCCGATGAACGAATTTCCTTTACTGCCGATAACCGTATCTTCATCGAGCTGACCTATATTGTAACTGACCACACGTTTGTGGCCCATGAGGGAATGTCCCGGAAGTGCTCCTACCATTTCATGGGTGGCTTCCGGCATTTCTGCCATGTGGTATGTTCCTTCATCTTTCACACCAGTGGTGATCCTCTCGGTCAGGTACATGAGTCCCCCACATTCGCCGTATATGGGGAGTCCGTTCTCTGAGGCTTTCCTTATGTCTTCCCTCATGCTTTCATTTGCCTCCAGCTCAGCAGCATAAAGTTCGGGATAACCGCCGCCCAGATAAAGTCCGTCCATATTCGGCAGTTTCTCATCGTGGATGGGACTGAAATATTCAAGTTTAGCTCCTGCAAGTTCCAGAAGCTCAAGATTGTTATGATAATAGAAATTAAAAGCTTCGTCAAGTGCAATACCTATCACAGGTCTTTCACTTTCAAGCTTTCTGGGTATGAATATGGTGTTCTCTGCTTTCTTTAAGGGCTGTGCCTGTTGAGCTATCTCAATGAACTTGTCAATATCGATGCCTTCCGATATCCTTTTCTCGATAGCTGCAAGACGTTCATCAAGATCATTGACCCGGCGTCTTTCCTCGATTGCGGGAACAAGTCCAAGATGACGCATGGATATCTGCATGGCATTGTCCCTGGGGATGATGCCGAGTACAGGAAGTTTGGTAAAATACTCAACGGCTTCCTTTGCCTTCTTTGCATGCCTCATGCCGCCTATATTGTTGAGTATGACACCTACGATATTGACGTCAGGATCAAAGTCCTTGTATCCATTGACAAGTGCAGCGGCAGAACGTGTGATGCTTCGGGCGTTGATGATGAGGATCACCGGACATTTCAGCATCTTTGCTATCTGTGCGGTGCTTCCCATATCCCCAATGCTTTCCAGTCCCTCAAAAAGGCCTCTGACACCTTCGATAACAGCGATCTCGGCCTTGCCATCCACTTCACATGCATGTGCGAACACATCAAGGACACCTTCCTCTCCCATGAGGTATCCATCAAGGTTACGTGCTCTTCTTCCTGTTATTTCGGAATGGTAGCTCGGGTCTATATAATCAAGGGCTACTTTGAAAGGCTGTACATTATATCCTCTGGTCTTAAGAGCTGCCAGCAATCCGGCGGTGATGGTGGTCTTTCCGGAAGATGACCTGTCAGCAGCAAGGAGCACTCTTGGAATATTGAATTCTTTATTATCTGCGGATGGCATGATGATATCTCTTTTTATCTGGTAAGCTCTCTGAGATGCTCGTCGTCAAGAGCAACAGGCATAACTGAAGTATCGCGTTGCATGATAGCTTTCGCAAGGTCACGATAAACTTGTGCAATGCTGGAGTCAGGTGCTTTTTCCATGACCGAGAAACCGTCCCTCTCGCAATCCTGCACGATCTGTTCCTTTGGTATGAACGCCATAAGGTCGGTTCCTATCTCACTAGCGAACTTGGTAACTATCTCTTTTTCATGGCTCACACTGCGGGAATTACATATGATCCCGCTAAGAGGAGTGTTTATCTTTGCCAGTCCTCGGCAGATATTGTTCGCTGCATAAAGGGGCATATATTCACCGGATGTCAGGACATATGCTTCCTTTACAAGTCCCTTGCGTATGGGTGCTACAAAGCCACCGCATACGATATCTCCAGGAACATCGTAGATGATAAGGTCCATCTCGTTCAGCGTTTTTGAAATCTTCTTAAGTGTCTGTATGGCCACGATAATTCCACGTCCGGCACAGCCGATACCTGGTTCAGGACCGCCCACTTCCACACACTTTACGCCATTGTAACCGGTAAATACGACATCTTCCTCTTTCACATCCTTTTCCTCATGCAGAAGATCAAGGATGGTCGGGATGCGTTTTCCTCCAAGAAGGGTGATGGATGAATCGCTTTTCGGGTCACAGCCAATTATCATTACCGTGTATCCCTCATCGGCACATGCGGCTGCAACGTTGGATGCAGTACTGGATTTCCCGATGCCACCTTTTCCATAGATAGCTATCCTTTTCTGTATGCTCATCTGTGAATGCTCCGTTTTATAATGATTCTTTTGCGACTTCTCTCAATGTTGCACCAAACTCGGATTCTACGATGTGGTTGACACCGAGTGTCTTTGGATGCAGGTCTATTTCGACGATCACATGTTCGTGTCCCATTTCCTTAAGGGGTAATACCTGTCTTGGTCCGTTTGTAACGGATATCAGTTCCATATTGGATATGTGGTCCATTGGGATTGCATGCGGGACCCCGCTTATCACAGCGAAATCGAAGTTGCTGTACTTGTCCTTTATCAGTTGGTCAACAGTATTCCCTGCAATAGGATACTCGTCAAGTCCGCCAATGTTCTCGTTGATGACAACGCCCTTTTCCTTCAGGTCGTTCGCGATGCATTCTGCATGGTGGCGAACTCTTGGAAGTCCCAGCTTCTCATCGATATTTGCCATATTGACAATATTGTCTGCTTTGCCAAGCTGTTCAGCTACTTCGTTGATCGCAACTGTGATGTCTGCGAACATATAGCCTGTCTCTTTCTTGGCGTTCATGATGACAAGTCCGCGCTTACCTTCCTTGAGCAACTCGATTATCCTCTGTGCAACCTTGTATTTCACATCGCCGCGTGAAGGCGCAAGATATTCCCGGCTTGCAGCACCATGTCTTAGTTCGACATTGGTCGCTTCCTCGAGCAGGGCCCGCTGTCTTTCGAACTCTGTCTTGTCAATAACACCTACATCGAGTGCGGATTCAAGTGCAATGATCACACCTTTTGTATTGTTCCTGTAACCTGCGTGCACTTCCACTTCGATCACCGGCACATCGAGGTCTGCTTCCATGACCGGTTCATGCATCTCCTCTCCGATTATCATGCTTGCACATGTGCCCACAACACCGATTAGCTTCGGTTTGAACATCTCGTTCACTTTATGGAGCACATTCACGAGTGCATCATGCCCTCCAAAAACGAAACCGGTTTCATCAAGGGCAGTTGTCACCACATGTATGCCGTCCTCTTCCAACAATCTCGCATGCTTGAAAGAGCATCCAGGTGGTCCGTGCAGTACTGCAACATCGACATTCAGGTCCCTTAAAGTGTACAATGAAGCCACGATGGAACTTGGTCGTGGGTGTATGATCGTAATATTCTTGTCCATGATCGTTCCTCATTTTTGATAGTATATTTTATGAAATGTATGATAGTATATTTTATGAATGTATGATTTTTATGAACTGTATAATCGTAAATTTTATGATGATTCCTTTTTATCTGAAACATTTGACACACGACAATATAATGTCGCCAGCGGTGGAATTTATCAGAGCAGTGTCTATTCCTTCTTCAAGTGAGCGCACATAATATGCGTTCTCATATTTTATATCACGCATACGGGTTCCCACTAAAATGACCTTGTCCATCATTTTTCCCCTTCTCTGAAGGAGGTCCGACACATTCTCAGGCGGGAGGCCTTCACAGACCTGTTCTGCTTCTTCACCAAGTACGATAACAACCTTTCCCTCTTCAGATGTCAGGGCATAATCAAGTGCTTTTTCCACGGACAATATGTCCATTCCTGAATTGGAATTATCTATTAGTATCCTGTTTTCAAGTTCGCTCTTTGTCATCCTTCCTGTAAGGCCCTTGAAATCACTAACTGTTTCTGATATATCTTCCTCATCAACCCCAAACGCAATTGCTATTGCAGAAGCTGCAGCGATGGCTATGGTATATGCAGAAACATCGAATCCTTCTGTTGTGGTCGTTTTTATGGTGGAATTTGGTGTACGAATGGAAACCTCATGTTCTGTTATAGTTACGTTCACATCGGCGACATTGTCAGCTTCATCGCTAAAAGTTATCGTGTCGATATTCTTTTCTCGGGTAGAAGCTATGGCTTTTTCTGCGTTTGAACTGATCAATAGAATACTGTCAGCCTTTGCATTTTCCACCATCTGCAATTTAGCATCACTTGCCCAGGCAGTGCCCGAAGCTATCCTGTAATCCAGTTCCAGTGATGTAATAACTCCAATATCTGCACATCCGGTGCCTCCAATGGATGTTTCAAAAATAATTACGTCAGGTCTGAGCCTTTCCTTTTCCATGATCCCAATGGCTATGAGGATGCTTCCGGGTGCAATGCTAAGCCCTTTGTGGATGACTGTGGCAATACCCTCTTTCCAGTATTCAAGTCCTCTGGATGTATGAAGTAGCACTGTCTGTTTCCTTGAAATAATATCTGCCAGAAGGGATGCAGTACTTGTCTTGGCCTTTGTACCGGTGATCTCAATGACCTTTTGTCCGGCAAGACGTTCACTTTCATTGATAAGCTGTCCCACCATTTTATGATGCGTGACAACAGGGTTTCCCTTTTCTCTTGCAATTTTCAGTACTTGGAAATTCGGGTCTAGATGAACTGGAGCTACAACGGTTTCTGTAGGTTTTAGCTCAAATTCGTCCTTTGAAGAAAGAACAGGATAAAATTGTTGCAGATCAGATCTTGTCGCATCGTCCAGTGTATTATAGACATCGATGGCACGGACATTATATCCAAGCCTTGCCATCTCTTTTGCAACAGGAATTCCGGCGTGCGTCAGGTCGAGCACGACCGCATCCTTCTGACCTGCGTTCATAGTTATTGGTCTGTTTACATTACTTCCATTGCTCTCTCGAATACGAGATCAGCAAGAAGTTCGTGGTGTCCGAGTGGTTTTCCAAAAGTGACCGGAATCTCGTTTCCATCCACTGTGATCTTTCCTTCATTTGTCTCAGGGTCGAGTTTGAGTATTTCCGGAATATCTTCTGTGATGTGAACTCCTGATGCAAGGAATACAGGTACAGCTATGATCTTTGTAACGCCTGTTCCATTGAAATCAGCAAGGGCTTCCATAACTGTTGGAAGGGTGTTCTCCATGAAACCTGCTTTTATCACATAGTCAGAGTGTTTTTTTGCAATTGTAGCTGCTATCTCTGATACGACTTCTTTGTTGTAAGGCAGTCTGCTTCCGTGGCCAATGGCTAAAATCCCTATCTTTTCGCTCATTTATTATACCTCTAGTGTGTTGTATTTTAATTTCAAATTGTTTCGCTTTTCGATGAAAATGAATTCAAGACAAACAATGTTCATCTGTTCATCCCATTTTTCGAGAAGCTTAAATTTGGCACGGTGTTCATACGTTTGTACACCGTTTGTGTTACTTCTATATTGTGATTACATAAAAACAATTCGGGTTTGTTCTTGTCAGTACTATGCATACCTTTTAAAAATAAATTATTGTGGGCACAAATACTGTAAAGATAATATGGGCAAACCCTGAAATGAAACATAGCTATTAAAAAGTAGTGAAATCAATATCAGGAAATCAAGTAATGATATAGTCAATAAAATAAGAAAAAGAATATCAATAATAAAAAGGATCAGGAGCCGTCGTCTTCTCCGTCATCCTCTTTGTAACCATCAGCTCCGATCATGGCAGCTTCAACGGAATCAATACCATCGAGCCATTCTGCAACAAGGCCGTATGGGAGATCTTCCATAGCAGCTTCTGGCAGACTTTTACCGTCCAGTATAAGTGCTCCGACCTGTGCGATACAGGTTATTGCCGAGTCAATATCTTCTGCTTCTTCAAATTCGATCGCTACTGCAATGAGATCTTCGATGCTTGATTCTTTATCAAAGTCGCCTGCTATGTAGCACTCGCATGCTGCGAAGCTTCCTGCAAGGGCTGTCTGTACAGACTCGAGCATCATATCAATGTCCTCGGATACAGGTTCGACCTCTTCAAGTGTAATTTCTCTGATATCCTTAATTATCGCGATCGCATCATCTAAAGGAAGTGTCTTACTCTCGTATTTTGCAATGACCTTCAGGCATGCGAGAATTATGTCATCTTCCATAGTGACAAAGATCGCACCTTCTTTCCCGGAGTTTTCCTCTTCTTCCTTGAACTCGAATCCGCTTTCTTTCACTTGACCGAGCCAGTTGCTCCAGCGCTCTGTTGTATAAAATTCATGGTCGATTTTTTCATGTGTGTCCGACATTTTAGTACCTCTTTTAATTTTCACTTATTGGGTATATCCAGGACATGTTCCGGTATTAATATAAAAGACATTCGAGTCAGGGTAATAGCTCGACTTTCTTCAATGTAACTGAAGGATCAGCTTCCATCTCTACAGTGCCCATCACTTTCAGAATGGTACACCTTTCTCCGTTGCGAAGTCCTTTTGGATAGCAAAGCTCATATGTCTCAGCATCCAGTTTCTCATCACATTTTGGTGCCTGATATCTTATCTTTGAACCTTCGATAGCTTTTTTTGAGTCCAGTAATGCAAAGATCGGTGCTTTAACAACATCGACGACCATCGCTCCTTTATCATGGACAAAACACTTATGGAGGGTATCGTTCCTTACCTTTACTACCCTGTACTTCTTTCCTTTTTCAAGGCTCATACAGGTGTTTTTCAGTTTGCACTGCTCGCATTCCGGCGTCTCTCCATCGAAGAAGAACTCTGCACCTTCTTTTGCGAGTCTGGTTCCAATGAGCGTTATAGTGGTATCCATGTCCTCCATTTAATCACCTTGTGTTATGAGATCGTAATGACCTTCGTAATATATAATAATTTTAGGGTTTATCAAACCCGCTCTTCTTATAGAGATAAAGATGTACTGATAGTCCCTTAATTCAGACCTTTTTTTAAGATATGACCTTTGTCTTCCTTGCGACTATTTCAGCGGCATCAGGTGTCAGCCCTGTGCCAAGTATGGTATATCTTTCTGGTCTGATGGTATGTGAGAGTACAAGTGCTTCTAATATATACTTATCTTCAATACCCAGCTCTTTGGCAGTAGTGGGTGCTCCTATCAGCTTTAAAGCATCACTTATCTTTTTCCAGTCACCGCCATGAAGGTACATCATCAATATTGTACCAACACCACATTGTTCACCGTGAAGTGCCGGCTCATCTGCTACTCGGTCAAGTGCATGGCTGAACATATGCTCAGAGCCAGATGCAGGTCTTGATGAGCCTGCAATGCTCATTGCGACCCCGCTTGAGACAAGTGCCTTTACGACCATTCTGACGGAGCTCTCAAGTTCAGGTTTTATCGAATCTGCTGAATCAATAAGTATCTGTGCGGTCATGCTTGCAAGTGCGGCGGCATATTCACTGAACTGTACGTTCTGGAGACGGCTTGCGAGTTGCCAGTCAAGCACTGCAGTACAATTCGAGATAATGTCTCCGCAGCCTGCTGCTAATAATCTGTAAGGTGCATTGGCTATGATCTCCGTATCCGCAATAACTGCCATTGGTGCGTTGGCCTGGATGGAGGTCGTGGTCTTCCCATCTTTTATGGAAGCTCTCGAAGAGACGATGCCATCATGTGAGGCAGCTGTCGGGACACTTATGAACGGCACTTCCAGCTCAGTGGCAGCAAGTTTAGCGACATCGATAGTCTTACCGCTACCCACGCCCAAAAAGTATTTGGTGCCTGATTCTATTGCATGCTTCCTTATCCTTTCAACTTCTTTCATGGATGCTGATTCCGAGATCACCAGCTCGACGTTCTGGCCTACATCCTGCAATGAATCCTGAACAATCTCACCTGCTATACCTTTGGTACTCTTTCCTGTGACCACTAATGCGTTGTCGATAAGTTTCAGGTCTGTGCAGACATCTCTTACCTCGTTGATGACACCATTTCCTATCACAACATTTCTTGGTAGCTGCATCCATTTCTTTTGTCCGTTCATATCATGCGTCACATCCATGTGTATATGTTTATCTGTATTTCTGACACCATATATTATTAAGCATTAGTGTTATTAGGTTATTCCTACAGCTTTTGCAACAGTGAGAAATAATGTGCCCTTATGTAGATAAGATCCTGGAATTTGTGAACCGTTATTATCTTGAACCGATCTTTCAGGATAGTGGATACAATGTAGTGAATACCCTTACCTGGGCACTGATACTGGGAATTTGTGTTTTTGCGGTTGCCTGGTTGCTTGAGAAATGGAATGTCGAGGTTAATGACAAGTTTGTATTTTCCATCATTCCTTTCATACTCGCAGGCTCATCTTTAAGGGTGATCGAGGATGCGGGTGTTTTTGAAGCACCTTTGAGCTATTTGTTCATCACTCCAAATATCTATTTCTTTGTGTTCATGGTCACAGTGTTCTGTTTGCTGTTGTCCAGGCTGATCGCTTCTTCAGAAAAGGTATCTGACTGGAAGGTGCCTTTTGCATTACTTGGCTTATGCTGGTTCGTAATTAACATCATAACCCTTCTCATAGTGGAAGATATCACTCGCCCGTTCATTCTTGTTGCCATCGTCTCACTGGGGACGGTCCTTGCAGGGGCAATATATGTTGCTTTTAATAAGGCAGGTGTGTCCTTTGTAAAGGACCCTCTGAACATGATGATCATCTGGTCTCATCTTCTGGATGCCTCATCTACGTTTATTGGTGTTGATATCCTTGGATACTATGAAAAGCACGTTGTTCCTGCTTATCTGATCGATCTGACCGGTACTGCGCTTGTCATGTTCCCATTGAAACTGGCCATCTTTCTTCCGGTGATCTATATTATAGATACGCAATTCGTTGCCGATGACGAATCAAAGAGGTTAAGGACGTTCGTAAAGATGGTGATAATCATTCTTGGTCTTTCACCTGCGTGCAGGAACACTATCAGAATGGCACTCGGGATCTGATAATAATGGATGAGAGCAACGATATTTCTGTTGATGCCGAATGCAGGGGTGATACTTGCAATGGTGGCTGCAATGTGTGTGAGCATCTTCGTGGTCTCATGCCGGAAATAGGTATCATTGTTCTCTTGTTCATTATCTCTGTCATTGTCGGTTATGCTCATACGGCAGTTGATCCTTCTTCCTCTACCATGTCCCTTGAAGGCTTGGAGGAACTTGTAGAACTTATAATGAGCCTGAACGCTTTTGAAATAATGCTCTTCATCTTTTTCAACAATGCCATAAAAAGCCTCATTGCGTTCGTATTCGGATTGGGCTTTGGCATTATTCCCCTGTTGTTCGTGGTCTTGAACGGTTATATCCTTGGCGTGGTCACCTATCTCGAATCAATGGATAATGGTCTTGCTTATGTTGCCATAGCAATTCTTCCGCATGGTGTGATAGAACTGCCCATGATACTGATCTCGGCTGCAATGGGGCTGAGGATGGGTCTGCTTGTGTTCAATGCACTGGCTGGTAGGGATGTTGCTCTCAAACAGGAGTTCCTGCAGGGTCTGAATGTTTTCTTCCGCTTCATCGCTCCTTTGCTTTTGGTGGCAGCGGCTATCGAAACTTTCATAACTCCTTTGTTGATCGCATTGTTCACCGGGTCGATCTGACCTTTTCGTCATCTTTTAGAATTATGCCCTTTCTCTTGTTGTAGTAAGAATAAGTCTTTTATAACGCATGTTCCATTGTATCACAAAAACCCGGAGAACAAAAAGGATGATCGACAGGAAAGAGATTATTGAGATTGCGGAGAGCTATTATACTGATGACATAAAGATCGGTACAGTTGCTTCTCACTCAGGATTGGATGTATTTGACGGTGCTATCGAGGAAAACTTCGAGACCTTTGCAATATGCCAGGCTGGTCGTGAAAAGACATATACCGAGTACTTCAAGTCAAAAAGGGACGCTAATGGCAATGTTGTGCGCGGTATCGTTGATGATTATGTTGTATATGATAAGTTCAATGAGCTAATGCTTCCAGAGAACCAGCAGAAGCTTGTGGATGACAACGTTCTTTTCATACCCAACAGGTCCTTTACTTCCTACTGCGACATCGATGAGGTCGAGAACGATTTCCGTGTGCCAATGGTCGGAAGCAGGAACATGCTCAGAAGTGAGGAGCGCGGTATGGACCAGGACTATTACTGGCTTCTTGAGAAGGCTGGTCTTCCATTCCCTGAAAGGATAAACGATCCTGAAGATATTGATGAGCTTGTAATGGTAAAGCTCCCTCATGCAGTAAAGAAACTTGAACGTGGCTTCTTCACTGCCGGAACTTACAGTGAATATGTAGAGAAATCCGAGTCCCTTATCAAACAGGGTGTTATTACAAGGGAAGCCCTTGCAGAAGCAAGGATCGAGCGCTATATTATTGGCCCGGTCTTCAATTTTGACATGTTCTATTCCCCTATCGAGGAAGAAATGAACAAGACCGAGATCCTTGGTATTGACTGGAGATTCGAGACAAGTCTGGACGGTCATGTAAGACTTCCTGCACCACAGCAGATGAATCTCGCTGAGCACCAGCTAACTCCTGAGTACACAGTATGTGGTCACAATTCTGCAACACTTCGTGAATCTCTCCTTGAGGAGGTTTTCAAACTTTCAGAACTGTATATCAAGGCATCCAAGGAGTTCTATGACCCCGGTGTAATTGGTCCTTTCTGCCTCCAGACCTGCATTGATAAAGATCTGAACTTCCACATATATGATGTTGCTCCAAGGGTTGGTGGCGGAACGAACGTCCACATGTCCGTTGGTCACCCATACGCCAATACCTTATGGCGCAAACCTATGAGCACAGGAAGACGTGTTGCCTTTGAGGTACGCCGTGCAATAGAATCCGGCCAGCTTGATAAGATCATAACCTAATCTGGATATTTTGAAGCTCCTTGGGAGTTTCTCTTTCTTCTCTTTTTTATTTTGTATTCTTATTTATTGATTTTCATTATCTGGAGGATTCTTTTCATTTGTTTTTATATTCCTCATTCTATAATGCCGAAAGCATTATATATGATATATACAATAATAATTATTATGATGAGGGTGGGGGTGTGTATATTCACATTGCTAAACTGATCAGGAGAAGTTCTCATGAAAATAGTACATGCTCAAACTGTACTTACTGAGGACCAGCTTGAAGAACTCAAGAAAAAGTCAAATGAACCGTCTACAAAGGAAGCTTTGAGCATAGCGGTTCAGCATTATCTTGAGTGTGAGTACACTGAAATGAATGATGAGATGTGGACTCGCAAGCTTGAAAAAGTAGTGCAGAAAAAGCAACAAATTGATTCTAATTGATTAGTAACAATTTATGGAGGAATAATAAAATGTTTAAAATGAATAGAAATGAAGATGCAGTGTCTCCGGTCATCGGTGTTATCCTGATGGTCGCTATCACTGTTATCCTTGCTGCTGTCATTGCAGCATTCGTGTTTGGAATGGCACCACCTGATGTTGCACCACAGGCAAGTGTAAGGGCAAGTGCATCTGAAGCAACTAGTGCTGGTGAATTTGCTATTGTTATGCTTGAGCACCAAGGTGGAGACGGGATTGTACTTTCATCATCAAACACCAAATTCCTTGTTGGTGGAACTGGAGTGAGCTATGCAATTGTTGATAATGAGTTTAGTGCTGGAGAACGTCTTTATCTTGGACTTAAAGGTACAGATTATTTCGTTTCAAGCTCACCATCTGATGTAACGAATTTCACTGCAGCAATTGGAGGCACTGGTGACATTGTCGAAGTAACAGTCATCGATGTTTCAACTCAGCAGATGATTGCTGATATGGATATCAGATTCTAAAACCTTTAAAGAACATGGTGCATGACTGCATCATTCTTTTTTTTTAAATTCAACTCCAGCGACCTTCAGGTGTTGCTTTTGACCTTATTTTGCGTATTCCATAGCATCAACAGACGCTATGTTGTAAGATACTTTGATTATTAACCCCGTAATTCACCTCGATTTTCCGCACAACAATCTTAGTTGAACTGTGCTAATAAGAATATCTGCTTTTCTAATAAATAAATTGTTTTGTGTATTTGGAATCTGATATAGATTTCAAATATTGGTGGGGCATTATGCTATGTTCAAAAATTAAATAAAAAAGTTTTATTGAAATGAAAGTATTTATAATGCAGGATTAAATAAGACGTATTCAAGCCGTCATCGACAATTTCCGATGCAAAGTTCTTTATTTTTTTCAGAATGTTATTTATTGTCCTTAAATTAAAATTGAACAACCAAACAGTGTTCACTTTTTTAGCAAATGGTGTTTGTTTGAGCCGTATTCAATTTCGCTATGCTGCGTTGCAGTTCAATCGGAATGTTTATATGCACGGAGGTATATTTATAAAATTATATTACAACGTAATAATAAATTAGGAGACCATTAAAATGAAACAAAATAGCGAAACTAAAAATGAACAGCGTGGCAAGCCAGTAGTTGCATTTTCACTGGATAGAGCAGTAATTGAAAAACTCGATGATTACAGAAAGACTATTCCAAGGTCAATTTTTGTAAATTACATACTTAACGATTTTTTCGAGGAGAAAATTTAAGGATAAAATAGCAGGTGTGTGAACCCCTTTGCAAAATCCACACCTCTGGGAGAAAACATGTTCAATAATAAAATCTACATAATTATATATAAATATATTGTAAGCGATGTAAACGGTGAGTGGTGCAAATGAGTGCCACAGATATAAGGTTGCAAAGAGCTTTAGGTGTAATTGATAGTAACCATAACGAAATTCAACTATTCAAAACAACACGAGCAGGTGCAACCACATCTTTATGCCTCGCATCATTATTACGGAATCTAAAATTTTTAATTGTTGTACCTACAAACAAAATAATCAAAGATACAATATTGGGAAATGTAAGAAGATTATCTCAAAAAGAAAATCCAAATATTATTCATATTCCAAGCAATTTTGAGTGTATACTTAATAAAGAAAAAATTGAAGAGAATGAATATTTGAGTTGTCTTCCATATTTACCATTGCCAAATGGTTGCGGTGATGAGTGCAAGCATTATGATAAATGTTCTGTAACAAAAATATTTAGAGATGAAGATTATGATGGCATTGCTATTACCTATCATAAATTAGTAGCAACTATGAAAACGGCTAAACTGTATCCAGAATCAAATGCATCAGAAATTTTAGATAAACTGTTTGCATCTGATATTGTCATTTTTGATGAAGCCCATAATTTAGCATTTGATGAAGTCATGTCATTAGACATGACCAATAACCACGATTTCGGCTATGCTCAATATATAATGAGAAAATTAAATAAAAGCAAAGGTGAATATAAAAATCTCCGCAAACTCATTTTCAATTATATTCAAATAATCAAAAACAAAGACGTATTGGAACAAAAGAAATTGTTGAATACACACGTAGATGATAAAGAGTATTCATCATATAGTAAAAATCAATCTTGCACCATTCCTAATCCAAAGAAAAACATTGCTTTTATAGACAGAAATACGAAACCATATTATAATCGTAAAACTGACAAATATGAAATAAGCGAAACTGAAATTGGGAAAAAATCAAGTAAGATTTTGCAAGAACTCATTAGTTTGATTGATTGTCATAAAAGTTTAAAAATATCAACTGAAGATATCTCTTTCATAATTAACATAATCAATATTGTGAAAACAGATAAAATTACACTCCATTCCCAAAAAATAAAAAATAAGAACACATACGACACACTGACAGATATTTGTACTGTCAATGAAGAGTATTTGTCTGTAATATCTGAGTTCCTTAAAACGAAGCAATTTGATAAAAAAAGTAAAATAATAGTGACATCAGCAACATTTACATATTTTAATTATAGTGGATTGTTCAAATCTGGAACGGATATTCATAAATATAATTTTGGAGACCCATTAAATACCAATGACAAATTGACAATATTGTGCGATACAAAATCATATAGTGCATTTGGTAGAAATTCTACTTATAATTGTAGAATTGAAATACAAACTCGTTGCAAACAAATTATGAACTTACATGGTTCTAATAATTGTCTCATCATTTGCAGAAACATTAGTGAATATATTTATTGGAAAGATTATTGGGAAAATTATTCTGAAGATGGTAAAAAACCCAAATACACTCCACAAGTGACCTATTACCGAGCACCTGACGTTATGGGTGTCGATTCCGAAAAAAGAGTTTGCATACTCATAGGATTAGGACACCTTCCAGCCCATGCATGTGACCCAATGCGTGATTCTGCCGAAAAAGCTCAGGTAGCACGAGAAGAAATGATGCATATTGAAGTTTTTCAAGCATTAAGCCGTGTAAAAGACCCAAACGGAAAAGAAAAATCAATTGTCTTTGCTCTTGGCTGTGTTGAAAGAGACATATTAGCCATTGTGACATGGGGAATTGATAGGGGAGTTGAAATTATAAACCCCGATGGGCAGGGTCAAAGCAAATATATAAACGTTCGCATAAATGGTGAAGAAATTTCAAGACCAAAGCACAGACGAGAAGTAGATTGGAAACAAACTCTTATAAGAAGTATACTGTGTAAAAATTATTTAAATTCATTACCATTCAAACACCCATATAATACCTATTACTATGGGAGAATAGAGAATAACGAATTTGAAAAAAATTCGAAGAGTTCTTTGCTTGATTTAATTATTGGCGATAATGATGTTAGCGTAAGAAAAAAATCGTCTAAAAAAGATATGATTTTGACGGACAAATTACTTGCACAACATATAGATGGTGACCACAATCTCAGTTTCAAATTCTTGATGCCTGAAAATAAAGTGAATTGCGTTATGTTCGAAACACCTTCTGAATATAACATAAGTGCTTTAAAATTATCCTTTGATAGTATCAATTTGCCATACGTAATCGAAAAAATTGGTTCATCCTATCGTTTATGGATGCTTATAAATGAAAGCAAAGCGAATGTTGCAAAACTCGTTTATGAAAAAATATTGAAAGACATTGGGTTTATTTTGAAGGGCAAAAACAAATCCTTTGAATCGTACCCAAAAAATACAAAGATTAACCTGCAATACAAATCATCAGATAAATTAATAGAGATGCCTTTTGGCAAAAATTCAAAAGTATTGGTAAATGGTGAGTTTGTCGATGATTTCAAAGAACTGACAGTTGGGATTGTAAATATTGATTCTATATATGAAATCATATTAAAAGACGAAGCAAAAGCAAAAGCAGAAACGAAAGCGAATCCAGAACCAATTGTAAGAATTGTAAAATAATCTCAATGAATCGTCTATTATGAGATATAGCATAGCTTTTTCAATGTATCTCATAATGCAGATTTAAACCATTTATTATCAATCTTGATGTATCTATCGTTTTAGTAGAAATCCAAAGAAACCTTTCTTTTGGAAATATGGGAATTTATCATGAGACATTCCCCATAATCTTTCTTCCTCACATCCCATCAATCAACATTCGGTGTTTGATTATTACACATAGGTATTCCACCATATTTATTCTCAAATTGGAGAATCATTTGGCTTTCATACATTTTCAGTTCCGAAACATTCAAGACACTTCTATAATAGACATTTAAAGAACAACCATCTGCATATACCTTCAATTCATGATTCATTCCAGCAGATTTGTGTTGCCTGAGCCTTTTTCCAATATCTTCTGATTGACCAACATATATGATATTACTCTTACTACAAGGATATGGAATTCTCCATTCCCATCCTACCACAGTAATTACATATACACCAGATTTTCCAGATAATTTATCATAAATTGTACCATTCAAAGGGAATGCACCTTCAAGATTTCCGAACAATCTTTTAGGCGTTGTAACTCCTCTTGTATTTTGTTTTGAATTATATATTGAAGTCATAATTTAAAACATGATGTTCATAGATATAAACTTATTGTAATTATTGTAAAATTAATAAAAATAGTTTTATTAGTTTGGAACTGATGCCGAATTGAAGAAAATGGGATTTTCGAAGGGTACATTGCATTACATGAAGCAGAATGCAAAGGATGATAAGCCCTTTACATTGAATGTTCATGTAAGGGAGAGATTGGAAGGCTGGGCGAAAATTGTAGGGTATCAAAATTGAACAAAAACCAATTAGCTCTTGTTTACATCTAAAACAATTACTTCATAATCATTTTCATGGATTGCATGTTGATATTTCAGTTTATTCAGGATTTCGTTTCGTAAGATTTCAGGATTTTTGTCTGTAATATTCACAACCAATCCAATCATTTTAGGACAAAAATTTGAGTAATCTGTTATTTGGTTATATAATTCCTTTTGGACTTGTGTTCCACCACGATTAACTTTCATTTCAATTCCAATATTTTCATTGACTATGAAATCAACTCTATGTTTACCATTAACTGATTCATAATTAGACATATACCCATATCTTTCTTTCAGAACAAGCAACATCCCTTCTAAGTCTTGCTGGTAATCTTTTTCTTTTTTATTTTTACCATAACGAAATGAAACTTCATTTTGAATAAAATCAATTATGTTATCGAAAGCAATATCGATTTTTGATACTTTTTTGGGATGTTTAAAAGTGTCAGAATTAGCTGTTGCTTTAGGTGAATTGGTGTTTATATGAGGTAGTATTTGTCTTTCTTCACCTTTCATAAAACGTGAAGCTACAAGGATAAGTAATACAAATACAAAAAGATATAAGAGGTTGTTTAAATCCATAATAATCTATGTTCAGAGATATCCAAATGTTTCTGCTATTTTGACTAAAACATAGCCACAAATCATAAGTATAGCTATAAATCGGAACGCTTCAATTATTTTATCAACTTCTGACATATTATTCCTTTTTTAAACTAGACCTTTTCCCTTGCAGTTGGGGCATTTTAGTAAACCAGTTCCTTTACAATCTTTACATGTATAAGTGTTTATTATGTCTTCAATTTTTCCTTTTCCTGAACATACCTGACACTTAACAGCCCCTTTTCCTTTACAGGTTGGACATTTTACAGATTTATTATTGTTTTTTGTTGTCATATGAAAAACCAAGACTCACTTTATTGTAAAATTATATAAATGTTTTCATTTTTTGGCTCTGTAGAAAACCTATCAAAATCAACATATATAGACTGGAATTGGAATTATATTCCAACATCATGCAACACATCCCATAATCTTTTCAAATTGGATTAGTGTCCGAATATCGAGGATTTCTACAGAGCCTATTTTAGATGCTTTTAACCTTCTCCAATTTATCCTGTTTCATCCAAATATCACGATATTTGTACATGGTCGATGTTGGTATCTGCATTGTTCGGGCGGCTTCTACATATCCTGTTGATAAACCCAAAAGAAGCCTTTTACACTCATCAAAACAATCATTGACACAATTTACACCAATCACAAAAAAAGATTGAAATCTGACGCATTTTTCCACGTCAGACCAAATCTATATCCTTTATCTTCTCCATCACATCGTGAAAATCCGCCCGAATTTGCGATTTGATTTGCAAACTGATGAATTTATATCATTAACTCAAAAATACTCTTAAATCGCTTCTATGACAATAATTATTGTTAAATCTACAATGTTTCATTATTTTGTATAACAGTTATACAATGCAACATAAGGATTACAATGTATTCTTATCAATAAATAATCGTTTTGTCAATTTTCATTTTCACCATCGGCAGATGATGCACTCAAACAGTTTACAGTGAAAAGGCAACCTTTATAAACATCTGTTGCTTTTTATATATTATGAAATATAATAAAAAATCTGTTGCTAAAAAGTATAAACCACTTACAAGATATAGCAAACAATGGCTACGTGAAGAAGAACTTGAACTAATGTTGAATAAGCCTGATATTTCAGAAAAATGGGAAATGTGGCTCATTTTGTTATACGTACCAGCATTGCGGGTTAGTGAAGCCCGAAATGTGCGAGTTCTCGATTTGAATTTCGAGAACCAATGCATTGATGTGTGGGGTGGAAAGGGAAAGGACATTTCTGAACTTCAAAAAGCACCATGTGACATTCGTATTTTAAAGAGAATAAAGCGATACTGCGAACATTCTGATTTGAAACCATCTGATTATATAATGTATTCGCAAAAGTCCAAGCAAGTACATCGTTCTCACGTCTATAAGGTAATCAATAGTATAGGTGCAGATGTTGGTTTAAATCGAAAATTTGGTACGCATACCATGAGAAGGTCACGGGCGGAACATCTTTTGGATAGAGGGCTACCGCTACCATTTGTGAGTAAATATCTACGACACAAGAACCTATCCACCACTATGAAGTATCTGGATGTATCTGTGGCAGACATTAATAGAGAGATGGAAAAAATTAATGATAATATTGGAAATTTGGTGTAACTTCAACCATTGAAATTACTATTTCCATTATAATAATTATATAAAAATATTGGAAATTTGGTGTAATAGTTGAGGGATATACCGATGCCAAATGTCAAAGAAGCTGAATAAAAAGTCTATGGTCTATAATTTGACTACTGATAGTAGTTTTGTTCTTTGAAATTGAGATGCAATCTGTCCTACTTTTTCGAAATTTGGATTGATTTACCCCTACACATAGGAGTTGCTGTACATAGACGGCAACTCATGGTCAAGGACAAACTTACGAGTAAAAACAAAGGTGAAAATGAAGGTGAAAAATTATGTTTAATGAAAGAATGGGGAATGAAATATGCGTGGGAATTGAAAATCAAGAGAAAGAAGAGAGTAAAAAATCTCTCAAATATTTTGATAGGGATTGTGAAGCAAAGCAAGAAATTTTGACAGTTTCATTGAATCACCCGAATGGATTAAAATTAAATCAGCTTTATAATTTGTGTGATTATAAAGGAAAATTAACCACTTTCAAAAGTAATCTGTCAAAATATGCGAATGGTGCTGTAACAGAAAATGGTAGGAGAATCATCAAGCCAGAATTACAGTACGTGAACCGTATCGGGAAACGAGGTTCATACAGATATATTCTTAATGATAATGGTGTTCAAAAAGCGATAAATGACCCCCTATATTATAGACGTAAACAAAGAGAAGAACATGAAGAATGGGAGAATCAGTATATACAACATCATTTTGTAAATACCGAAGGTGATGGCAGTCATAGTATACAAGTCGTTGAAAAGCCAGTTGGTCGTGATTTGGGAGATGAGAACGACAGACCTGCGGATGATAAATCTGATGAAACAACAGACAAACTCAATGTTGTTGAACTTAAAAGACAACTTGCAGAAAAGGATTCCACGATTGAAAAATTAAAAGATGAAAAATCAGATTTGGAACATAACCTGCAACAAGAAAAAGGTAAATTCACAATAGTTGAGAAAACAGTCACTTCGTCATCTGGTAAATCTACAAAATCTACTGATGTAAAATATCATTCTGTTCTTGTAGAAAAAGTTGGACAGGAAGTATCGGAAGATGATTTTGACCAAATTACGCATCGTTTTGTCCGTATGCTTGTTCATAAAAACATGAAAGATATGGTCTTTAAAGTAGGTCAGATTAGATTAATGTCTAAAACTTCTGCTGGAAGTTATGTCAAAAACAAAGATGCTGAATATGTTGAATTTGCTGAAATGACTAAAAATAAACCATTGTATTTAGCCTGTTCACCAACTTCGAATGGTGTAGGATTCTATTATACACGTAATCCGAACAATCCTAAAGCTGAAAGTTACGATATAAAAGAGCTTACATTAACTGAATATAATAAAGTTGTAAATAAACTAAATCGAACTAATAGCAACTATAGTGGATTTAATAGGTCGAACAAACGACCTATAAATAATCGACAACGACAAGTTCGGATATTGCCGCAAGACAAATGATATAAAAAAGATACGTGGGGTATCTTTTAAAATCTTTTCTGGAACAACATCATAATCCCTCATTTAATCAAAAATTGTTCGGAGTTTATCTTCAAATTCAATTTCTCGGGTTTTCTTCAATCTAAAAGAAAATCCACAGCTCGGACATTGAACCTTTATATGATTTGGTTTTGAACAGAAAACTTTATCGTAGACCTTTTTTCTATCATCAACAGCGAACTGTAAATATACTGCTGTAGTTCCCAAATCTGCATGCCCTAATTGTTGTTGAAGGGTTCTTATGTCCATTCCCCCTTGGATGCAGTAAATAGCGTGACCATGCCTGAATTTATGAGCCGATATCCATGGCATATCTACTCGTTTCCTGAGTTTTTCAATGAATATTTTTGAACCATTTTCATTGAGATTTATTATTTTATCATTTGGTTTTAAACCATGTTTCTTGATATGCTCTTGGATTAGTTCAAATGTTTTGCTGTCGATTATGACCGTTCTTGGTTTCAATTCATTTGATTTTACATTTTTTCCGTAGACCGCTATAAGTCTATCTTTGCTTATATCTTTAACACGTATTCCATGATGCTCTTTCTGAACATAGGTTGCAAAATATTTACATTCAGCATCGATACAAACGGCATCATCTCTTACCTTACTCCATTTTGGACAGTTTCCTTTCCTTTTATTGTTAGTTGGGAATAAGCATTGTGTAAAAACTCTTCTTGGATTACCGACCACTTCTGCAATCCGTGCACCTGTGAAAAATAGTATCCGAATTAATAATGAATACTCTCCAGCTCTTGCTTTTTTTAATACTGTACTTTCCTCATACTCTTTAGCAGCTTTTTCGAGTTTCAAAAAATCTTCATACGTTACATATGCACTTAAATTTTTCATTGCTTCCTTTGCCATGTTTTCACCTTTAATTTATTTTAAGGTGATTATGTGGGAAAATATGGTCAAAGCTACCTTTAATAAGCAAAATAAGGCTTAAGAATCGTTATGTCTCCGGTCATCGGTGTTATCCTGATGGTCGCTATCACTGTTATCCTTGCTGCTGTCATTGCAGCATTCGTGTTTGGAATGGGAGCACCTGAAGTTGCACCACAGGCAAGCGTTAAGGCAAGTGCAGCAACAATCGATTCCGTAAATGGTGCCGTAATTGAGCATCAGGGCGGGGATGCAGTAGTAGTTAATACAACTAGCTCAAGGATTACCTTTGATGGCACTCCCGTAACTCTTGGTGCAACAATGGACACTATCGATGAAACTAGATTCGAAGCTGGTGATTCGCTATACCTCATTAAAGAAAACTCTATTTACTTCCTTGACAGCGCTGAGAATACTAGTGGTTCAAACCAAGATCTCAAGGCTACAAGCACAACAGGAGTTATCAAGATTGTCGATGTTGCAACTCAGCAGATGATTGCTGACCTCGAAGTAAGGTTCTAAAATCTTTAAAGAACATGGCGCATGACTGCGCCAATATCTTTCTTTTTTTAAATTATTATTCTAAAAAAAGATTGAAGCGATATCTTTCACTTCAATGTGCTATCGGTCATTTCATGACCAATGTTTGATCTCATCATATCTTTAACTTCTTCGAAATCATCGCTCTGTCCTAAAGCCCACATAAGTTTTACCAATGCGACTTCGGGAAGCATATCATCGCCTTCGATTGCACCTGCTTTTAGAATATCCCTGCCAGTATCATATACTCTGTCACAGACACGACCGTTCAGGCACTGGGATGTCATTATTATCGGAATTCCACTCTCATTGGCACGCTTGATGTTCGGGATCCAGTCGGTTGAAACATGTCCCAGTCCGGTCCCTTCTATGACGAGGCCTTTGTATCCTGAATCAATATAGTAGGAAAGAATATCTGGATCAGCACCCGGAACGAACTTTACAAGGGCGCATCTTGGTTCAAGGGTGTTCTTTAGCTCAAGTTTTTGGCTACCGCGTTTTGAAAATGGAAGTATCGTCTCTATCTTATGGGTCGAATGGTCGATGTAGCCTATCGGGTCTGAGTTGATGGACTGGAATGCATCTCTTCTTGAGGTGTGCATTTTCCTGACCTTCGTTCCAAAATGGATGGCACATCTGTCATCGTTGGTGGTGTCGTGCATGACAACACAGACCTCTGCAATATCGCTGACAGCAACCTTTGCTGCACAGATGGCGTTCATGGCATTATCACTGCTTGGTCTGTCTGCACTTCTCTGGGAACCGACAAAGACTACCGGTACTGGGGTCTTCAGCATAAAAGATAGTGCTGCTGCTGAATACATCATGGTGTCAGTACCATGTGCAATGATTATGCCCTTTGCACCATTCTCTATCTCTTCGGCTACAGCTCCTGCAAGTTCTGTCCAGTACTCTGCTTTCATGTTTTCGGACAGAATGTTGTAGAGTACCCTTCCATTGATATCTGCTATCTCTGTCAATTCCGGTATCGCATCAACGATATCGTCTGCGGAGAACTGTGCAGTGACCGCTCCTGTACGGTAATCTACCTTGCTGGCAATGGTCCCGCCTGTGGAAAGTATGGTCACCTTGGGCAACTTCTTTTGTCCTTTTGCCTTGTCAGGCTTAGCCTTTGGAGCATTTTTTGGTCCTGCTTTCTCGAGAAGCGTTATGCTCGCTCCTTCGGGATCAACTCCTGCATTATAGCCGCTTACCATCTTTACGACAATATGGTCAGTATTCGAAGGCATCACAACGCCTTCATAGGTATTCCCGTCCTTTTCTATCCTTATTCTGTCGCCAAGTTCAAAATCCATTATGATCACTCATCAAAATAATTGTAATATATCACACATCTATGCATTTTTCAACTTCACAAAAGAGGCCTTCGATCGCACTGTCCCGGTTAGCTATAAGGGACTCGAGGATCTCTGTATCGTTGGCTATTCTTTCCCTTGAGCTTTCTATGAGCCGTTCCATACTGTCCGGAGATGGACCGCCGATAACACTTCTCTTACTTACATTGAGTATCGGATCAAGTGCTTCCTCTACCATGTCTTCTGTAAGACCTCTGGAGCTTAGGCTTTCACCTATGACATTGTGTGCGACCGCATCTATCTCTCCGAGAGTTGGTTCCCCGTTTCCGCGGGCAAGCACGCCTACTATCTGGTGTGCGGTCCTGAATGGTATGTCACATACACGTACCATTGTATCTGCAAGTTCGGTGGCTGTTGTGAATCCTGCAGTTGCAAGGCCTGCCATATTTTCCTTGTTTATACTCATGGTGGCCATCATGCCGTTCATGATCCTGACCGATGCTCTTGTGGTCTCAAGGGAACGCATGATGTTCGGAGTGGCTTCCTGGAGGTCTCGATTGTAGCTTAAAGGCAGTGCTTTGCAGATGGCTAAAAGGGACATTAAGGAACCTATTGCAGCCCCGCTCTTTCCACGCAGGAGCTCAGCGGTGTCCGGGTTCTTCTTCTGTGGCATTATGGATGAAGTGGATGCATATCTATCATCCAGCTCGATGAATGCGAACTCCGAGGTGGACCATATCACGATCTCTTCTGCCATCTTGCTCAGGTTTATCATAAGATTTGCAAAGACGGATGCTGATTCTATAAGGAAATCACGTGAGCTTACTGCATCCATTGAGTTCTCGATCAGGCCATCGAAACCAAGGAGTTTACATGTCCTCTCTCGGTCGAGATCAAAACCTGTGGATGCAAAGGCAGCTGCACCAAGGGGGCTCAGGTTCACACGTTTATAGCAGTCCCTCGTACGTTCGAGATCACGGCCTATGGCATTTGCATGGGCTGTCAGGTGATGGGCGAGGGTAGTTGGTTGTGCATGCTGGAGGTGTGTAAATCCCGGCATAAGTGTGTCGAGATTCTCTGATGAGATGTCGTTAAGAGTATTTCTTAGGGCGATAAGATCTTCCATGAGCAGTAACAGCTCATTTCTCAACGTGAGTCGGATACATGTCGCTACCTCATCATTTCGTGAGCGACCGGAATGCATTCTGCCACCTGTATCTTCCCCGACCATATCAATGAGCCTTGATTCAAGTGAAATGTGGATATCTTCATAAGTGTGGTCAAGTTTTTCGATACCCTCCTCTCTTATTGTGAGTAAACCTTCCAGTATCTTCTTGCAGTCTTCTGCTTTGATGATCTTTCTCTCTTTGAGCATGATCGTGTGTGCAAGATCTACCAGGATATCTGCTTTGAAAATCCATTTGTCAGCGTTCATCGATGAAGTAAAATTAATTATCTCTTCATCAGGAACAGATGCAAGTCGCCCTCTTCTTAAAATATCGCTCACTTGAATACCTCTAAATTATCTTTAAAATATATGGGATACACTGATTATGTAGCGTGGTATGCCACAAAACCTTAAAAACGAATCGGTTTCTTAAAATATTCCGTAAACTTAGCTAAAAAAAGAATGATGCTTATTTAGGTAACTGGATGTGCATCTCTGTACCTTTGTTCTCTCCTTCGCTTTTAACCCAGATCTTCCCTTTGTGAGCGGTGACTATCTCTTTACATATATAAAGTCCAAGTCCTGTGCCACCATATTTGCGGGTCCTTGAAGCATCGATCTGATAGAATCTCTGGAATAGCATGGGGATCATGTCGGGTGGAATTCCAATACCATTGTCCTTTAACACAATGTGGATGAATTCATCTTCTTCCTCAATGGTAAATTTAAGCAAACCACTTTCAGGTGTGAACTTTATGGAATTGTCCACTATATTGGTCAGCATGTCGGTGAGCTTATCCCTGTCTCCGTTGATGATTGGGATGTTATCGGCTATATCCTTCTCAACAATTAGTTTCTTATCTTCTATCTGGATCTTAAGGTCTTGTAGTGTCATTTCGACAATTTCTACAACAGAAACCGGTTCGAACAGATATTGAACATTGCCTGACTGTACTCTGCTTATGTAGAGAAGGGAATCAACAAGTCTTTTTAATCGATTTGCATTTCTAAGGACCGTTCTTTCCATTTCTTTTTGCTGCTCGGTCAAAGTTCCAAGCGATTCGTCATAAATGAGTTCAGTATATCCTTTGATGGATGTAAGTGGTGTTTTCAGTTCATGGCTGACATTTGAAAGGAACCTGTCTTTCATCTGGTCGAGGCTCTTTAGCTCCTCATTGGCAGTGGCAAGATCTTCTGCATATTTTTTCAATGCCTCTTCTGATTCTATACGAACTGTGATATCTTCAATGACTCCGATCCCGCCAAGGATGCTGCCATCTTCCGTGATGTTCGGGCTATAATCTGCTTTGATGGGCGTGACCTTTTGGCTGATCGCTGATGCATATTTACCTTCATAATGGCCTGTCTTTCTTGCAAACACCTGTTTAACAGCGTCTTTCATTTTTTGGTCTTTGATGCCTCTCAACATATTCAATCCAATGATCTTATCCTTTGAAGCACCCATTATCTTTGCAATGTTGTCGTTACAATGAGTTATTATTCCGTCTTTATCAAAAGTGAAGATGCCAAGTGGAGAGTTCTCGAATATTAATCTGAACTTTTTCTCAGTCTCCAGTAATGTCTGTTCGACCATTTTTCTGTCAGTGACATCGATAATTATTCCCTGGTAGTAAGATGGTCTCCCACCTTCATCAGATGCCAGTAAAGATCTTTCAGCGACCCATCTCGTTTCTCCTGCTCGGGTCAGTATCCTATATTCCTTTGAGAAGAATTGACGACCTTCAATTTCAAGTCTTGTAACATCATTACGCACAAAATCAAGGTCTTCAGGGTGTACTATATCACCAAATATCAGATTCCCTGAAGTAAAATCCTCCGGCGTGTATCCGAACTGTGTAATGTTGTCGGAGACAAATTCTACCGGCCAGTCCTTTTCAGCTGTCCAGAGAAAAGCAACTACCGGACTGTTCTTATATATTTCTTCAAGTTTTTTCTTTGAAGTTATCATGTCCTTGAAGGTCTTTTCCCGGATATTTTGTTCTGATATACTTTCCACGGTGCAGATGAACCCTGTGTATTTATCTGAACCGTTAAGCATTGGAATTATATGCCCACTAAGTAGGTTGAGATTTCCTTCAGGTGTCAGGAATGAAAGGGAGTGGTATCTGGTAGGTTTTAGTTTGTCTTTTACCTGCAGGGAAAGCTCAGTAAAATGTGTTTCGTCACCAACGCTTAGTTGTGCAACTTCCATGAAATCCTTAATATCTTTACCGATTATCCTTTCTTCTGAAATTCCGGTAATGTCTTCCATCCCTTTACTAAAATAAATGAATTTGTTATTTGCATCAACGGCCCATATACCTTTGTACAGATTACTAAGCATTTTGTCAAGTACATTTTTCATTTATGGTACCTCCACACACCATTCGTTTTTGCAACAACCAACGTTGGAAGGCTCGATAATATCCATATTGGAAGTTCAGAAATATGTTTATAAAATTATGTCTCTGCAATAAGTCCCGTATTTAACATTGGGCTGCTCAAATTAATAAGTTTTGGCAGTTATTCGGAGGACCTTTCGGACAATTTATTCAACCTGATCCAAAAAACAGTACCCTGGCCTTCAGGATTGTCCCTTACCCCCACCTCTCCTTTGTGCAATTCGATGGCTCTTTTGACAATGGCAAGTCCAAGTCCTGATCCTTTCACACCGGACTTATTAACACGTTCGAAACGTTCGAATACCGTCTTTTTATATGCGTCATCAATACCTTCTCCAGAGTCAGTGATCGTAATCTCGGTGTGCACATTGTTCTCTTTTATCCCGATAATGACCTTTGTTTTTTCAGGGCTGTATTTGATAGCGTTCGAGATGATGTTCGTGAACACGGTTTCAATGATATTGTTAGCAAGAACGAAATAGTCTCTATCTTCGATAAACTCTATTTCTATCTCTTTATCAGCTGCCTGGTTTGCCAATATATCTATGGAATTATTGATTACTTCCACAATTTCCAGTGACTCGAGATTGAGATTTTCCGAACTCTCAAGTTTTGCAAATTGTGAAGCCGATTGGATCATTTCGATAAGTT